>NZ_JBMOUF010000001.1:0-745896 GCF_049319705.1 Janthinobacterium sp. Mn2066
CGTCCGGCACGCCGGCGTGGTGGTCATGCCCGTCAGCGTGGCATTTCCAGCGAGCAGGTTTGCATCCTGGTGGCGCGCGACCGCACGGGGCAAACCATCGCTACCGTCACGGGCAAGGGGCAACTGACCAGGAAACAGCTGCTGCATTGCCTGCTACCCGTGATCGACCGCGACATCCTGCTGGTGACAGATGGCCATGCGGCCTATGCTGCTTTCGCCCGGGAGACAGACATCAGTCATCAAGCCGTCAACTTGCGCGCCGGTATACGCGTGCGTGGCGCGGCTCACGTGCAGAACGTCAACGCTTATCACAGCCGCTTGCGCGGATGGCTCAGCATTTTTCATGGCGTGGCGACACGTTATCTACCCAATTACCTGGGCTGGCGCTGGATACTCGACGCCAGGCGCATCCTGTCGGCTGAAACTTTGTTGAAGGCAACACTAGGGGACTTCCCACATCTGACGGTGACATAGCCATAAAAAATGCCCCGCCGCATGACTGCGGCGGGGCGTTTTTACGGGGAGACTCCGCTTATTTTTCCAACTGTGCACGCACGCGGGCAATCGCTGCGCGTACCTGGCGCGGCGCGGTGCCGCCCACGTGGTCGCGTGCCGCCACGGAACCTTCCAGCGTCAGCACCTCGAACACGTCTGCTTCCGTCAGTGGCGAGAAGGCCTGCAACTGTTCCAGCGACAGGTCGGCCAGGTCGCAACCGGCATCGACGCAGGCGCGCACGGCCAGGGCTACCGCTTCGTGGGCGTCACGGAAGGGCAAGCCTTTCTTGACCAGGTAATCGGCCAGGTCGGTCGCCGTGGCGTAGCCTTGCAGGGCTGCCGCGCGCATCGCTTCCGGCTTGACGGTGATGCCGCCCGCCATGTCGGCGAAGATGCGCAGGGTGTCGATGACGGTATCGACCGTGTCGAACAGCGGTTCCTTGTCTTCCTGGTTGTCCTTGTTGTAAGCCAGTGGCTGGCCTTTCATCAGGGTCAGCAGGCCGGTCAGGTGGCCGTAGACGCGGCCGGTTTTACCGCGCGCCAGTTCCGGTACGTCCGGGTTTTTCTTTTGCGGCATGATCGACGAGCCGGTGCAGAAGCGGTCGGCGATATCGATGAAGCCGATGCGTGGGCTCATCCAGATCACCAGTTCTTCGGCCATGCGCGACACGTGCATCATCAGCACGGCCGAGGCGGCGCAAAATTCGATGGCGAAATCGCGGTCCGAGACGGCGTCCAGCGAGTTATGGCAAACGTCGTCGAAACCCAGGGTCTTGGCCACGCGCAGGCGGTCGATCGGGAAGGTGGTGCCAGCCAGTGCGGCGGCGCCCAGCGGCAGGCGGTTGACGCGCTTGCGGGTGTCGGCCATGCGCTCGGCATCGCGGCCGAACATTTCCACGTACGCCAGCATGTGGTGGCCGAAGGTGATCGGCTGCGCCACCTGCATGTGGGTGAAGCCCGGCATGATGGTGTCGGCGTGCTGTTCCGCCAGATCCGTCAGCGCGCCGCGCAGGGTAGCCAGCAGGCCGGTGATGTCGTCGATGGCCGAACGCACATACAGGCGGATATCGGTCGCCACCTGGTCGTTGCGCGAACGGCCCGTGTGCAGGCGCTTGCCCGCGTCGCCTACCAGTTCGGTCAGGCGTTTTTCAATATTCAGGTGGACATCTTCCAGGTCCAGCAGCCATTCGAACTGGCCGCTGGCGATTTCCTGCGAAATTTGCGCCATGCCGCGCTGGATTTCAGCGTAGTCGGCGGCGCTGATAATGGCTTGCGCATGCAGCATTTCCGCATGGGCCAGCGAACCTTCGATATCGAACAGCGCCAGGCGCTTGTCAAAAAATACAGATGCGGTGTAACGCTTGACGAGGTCCGAGACCGGTTCGGAAAACCGGGCCGACCAGGCTTCGCCCTTTTTGGAGAATTGATCAGTCATGAGAAAGAGGTCCTTTAGTGTACGGCGATTATAAACAAGGTTGGCTTGCGGTAGGGCTTTTAGGGGCTTTCCGGGGCGACGAAGGGTACGTAACGGGGCTGGCAGGCGACAAATCGGCGTCGCGCGGGCGGTATCTACCTTCCATCCCCGCTTTTTGTATTCTGTCCCGCAAATTGTGCGTTTGGTCGCAATCCGGTGGTGATGAAGGGGGCTTGGGTCTACAGTTCAATCATCGCAGCACAACAACACAAGTACCCAACCACACAAAGGAGCACATCATGAACATCGCCAAAAACATGGAAGCCATCTTCGTCGCCATCATCGCCATCGCCGGCGCCACCACCCTGGCTACCGCCGCCGTGCCGAAGTTCCACGCCGCGCCAGCCGCTGCCACGCTGGTCGCCAGTGCCGACAACGTCACCACGCACGTCGTGTACGTCAGTGCAAAACGCCTGAGCGCAGCTGAAAAAGCAGCGCTGTAATTGATGAAGGCAATCGCAGCAGAAGTTATCGCAGTACGCAGCAGCACCACATTCTCACCGGCAGTCAGGACGGGCGGCGCCCCCGGTTCTTTCCAGCCTCAGTGACAGCCTCATTGATAGCCTCATTGATAGCCTCATTGACAGCATCAGTGACAGCATCAGCCAAATCGCCGATGATCGTGTTTTTAACGACAGGCGGGCCGGCATCATGTCTTTTTTGACGATCAACTGCAACAAGGCGGAACTCGACGTTCCCGCGATCCACCATTTCCTCAGCACGCAATCGACATGGGCCATCGGCATACCGCTGGCAACCGTGCAGCGCGCGATCGACCATTCCCTCTGCTTTGGCGGCTATATCGATGGCCGCCAGGTTGCATTCGCCCGCGTGGTCAGCGACTACGCTACGTTTGCCTATCTGGTTGATGTATATGTGCTGGAACAGCACCGGGGAAAAGGCTATAGCAAGCGCTTGATGGACGCCGTCATGGCGCATACGGACTTGCAAGGCTTGCGGCGCTTCTTGCTGGCGACCAGCACGGCGCACGGCTTGTATGCGCAGTATGGCTTCACGCCTGCGCTGCGGCCTGCATCGCTGATGGAGCGCTATGTGCCTGATCTTTATCAGTCAGGGAAGGCTTGATCGTACGCGCTTATCAGCACGTTTTTTCCGCACGCGATGTGGTGCAGATGTCGATCAGCGGGATCAGTATGGCTATTTTGCATTCTGTCCCGCCAACGGCGCGTTTCGTCGCAATCCGGTGGTGATGCAAGGTGGGGTGGCCTACAGTTCAATCATCGCAAGGCAGGAAGCCCAACTCACCCACCACGTCAGGGAGCACATCATGAACATCGCTAAAAACATGGAAGCCATCTTCGTCGCCATTATCGCCATCGCCGGCGCCACCACCCTGGCCACTGCCGCCGTGCCGAAGTTCCATGCCGCGCCAGCCGCTGCTAACGTGGTCGCCAGTGCCGATAACGTCACCATGCACACCGTGTACGTCAGCGCCAGGCGTTTGAGCGCAGCTGAAAAAGCAGTCCTGTAATTGATGAAGTCAATCGCAGCAGAAGTACACGCAGTACGCAACAACAACAGCACACTCTCACAGCTAGTCAGGACGGGCGGCGCCCCCGGTTCTTTCCAGCCTCAGTGACAGTCTCAGTGACTGCGCAGGCCAGATCGCCGATGATCGTGTTTTCAAGGACAGGCGGGCCGGCATCATGTCTTTTTTGACGATCAGCAGCAACAAGGCGGAACTCGACGTTCCCGCGATCCACCATTTCCTCAGCACGCAATCGACATGGGCCATCGGCATACCGCTGGCAACCGTGCAGCGCGCGATCGATCATTCCCTCTGTTTTGGTAGCTATATCGATGGCCGCCAGGTGGCGTTCGCCCGCTTGATCAGCGACTCTGCGACCAGAGTTTAAGCATGCTATGGCGAGCTTATGGGGGAGGTATCTATATGCGAGCAAATATCAAGGCGAGCGCCAAGCATATAAAATAAGAAAATTATAATCAAAACAAGGTTGCACATGAAAGCCGCAGTATCGCTGTCACTTCTTCTGTTTTCCCTGAGCGCACTCGCCCAGGATGCAAAACCGGGCTACGATTATCTGTACCAATTAGATAAAGCCGAAAAAACGTTTCAGGCAATCAGCAAGGATGGAAGGGCCGAAGAAGTCGCTGGCCGCCTGTCAGGGAGCATGCAACAGCTGGCTACTCAGCGCTCCTTTTCTGGCGACGTTGATGGTGCCATCGCAACCATGGATGAACTTGCTGGATACTCCCGGGGTTTGGCCGTGCCGGAGAATAAAACCAGCGACGAACCAGATCTACCGGCTAACGCTAACGTAGAGGCGGCAATCGACGCCATCGTACTCGAGGCCAGAACGCGCAACGTGGTAATTTTGAACGAAGCCCATCATGTGCCGATGCATCGTGCTTTCGCCATGCAGCTGGCGCGCGCACTGCGCAAGATTGGCTACAGCTATCTGGCCTGCGAAACCTTCGAGGAATTAGAGCCTGTGCGAGATGGCTATGCTCTGAGCTCTACCGGCTATTACAGCAACGAGCCGATGTATGGGCAATTCCTGCGCGACGCGGCCGGCGATGGCTGGAAGTTCATTGCATACGAACCCTTCGAAGAGAACCAAACCCGTTTGCAGAGAGAGATCGGCGAGGCCAGAAATCTGATCGAGCGCATCTTCGCCAAGGATAGTGCGGCCAAAGTCTTTGTCTACGTCGGCTACTCGCATGCGTTGAAAAAACCGGAAGCCACTAACGACAAGGATTTTGCGTGGATGGCGGCGCAGTTAGTCCGGCTGCATAAAGCGAAGATATTATCTATCGATCAAACCACAATGTTAAGTCATTCGCAGAAACATTTTGAAGCACAGGGATACCGTTCTGCAGTAGATCGCGCCGGCCTCAAGCAGCCGTTTGTTATCAAGTCTGCCAATGGCAGTTATCAGGTATTCGGTAAATACAAAGGGGGGATGGACATGCAGGTATTCCATCTGCCTGCCGTCACGTTGCCCAATGGCCGTGCAAGCTGGTTGCAGACAATGGCAAACCGTACGCCACACGATATCCCGCCGGAATTACTGCCCAAACAAGGAAGGCGCCTCATCATGGCCTATTACACAGATGATAAGGCGGATGCGGTGCCGGCCGATGTGGTACTTGCCGAAGCTGGTAAGACTGCACCACCACTGATGCTACCAGCTGGAACATTCAGATACCGGCACCAGGACATCTGACTTTTCCTTCAAGCGAACGCAAATATATTGCTGGTTTGTGCAAGCAAACGCACGTAAAAAAGCCATGGCGACTGTACGGCGCCATGGCTTTTTTTACTGCCAATGCATCAGGCAAGGCGGTATCAGCAGCAGCAATGCCAGCACCAGATAAATCAGCTGCAGCGGGATCATCCACTTGGCCCAGGTAATCCAGGGCACGCGCGCCAGGGCCAGCACGCCCACCGTGATGCCCGAGGTCGGTATCATCGGCGTAGTGAATTCGCCGAACTGGAAGGCCAGGATGGCTGTCTGGCGCGTCACGCCGACCAGGTCGGCCAGCGGCGCCATGATGGGCATGGTCAGCGCGGCCTGGCCGCTGCCCGAGTGAATGAAGAAGTTGATCACCGACTGCATGAAGAACATTTTTTGTGCAGCGAAGACGGGGCTCGATGACGCCACCAGCGGGGTCAATGCATGCAGCATGGTGTCGATGATTTGTGCGTCGCGCGCCAGGATCATGGTGCCGCGCGCCAGGGCGATCACCAGCGCCACGCTGACCATATCCCGGGCGCCCTGCACGAAGGCGGCGACCAGGCTATCCATGTCGAGCCGTCCTACCAGGCCGACGACGATGGCCATCACCAGGAACAGGGCGGCGATTTCATCAATGAACCAGTCGTACTTGACCACGCCGACTACCATCGTCAGCAAGGTAGCCAGGAAGATCCACAGCACGGCGCTGTGCGTGCGCGTCATGCCGGCAAAGCTGTCGAGGTCCATCGAATGCTCGCGGCGTTTTTCAATGTCGAGCAGGTAGGTGGGACTTTTTTCAGGGTGGCGCTTGATGCGCGCCGCATACCACATCAGGAACACGATGCTGACCGCCGTGGCGATGGCCCACACGATCAAACGGTAGCCGATGCCCGAAAAGATGGGAATGCCGGCGATGCCTTGCGCGATGCCCACGTTGAAAGGGTTCAGGAAGGCGGCTGAAAACCCCACTTGCGAGCCGATGAACGGTATCGACACGCCGGTGATGGTGTCGTAACCCAGTGCCAGTGCCAGCGGCACGAAGATCAGGATGAAGGGAATCGCTTCCTCGTTCATGCCGAAGGTGGCGCCACCGAGCGAAAACATGGTGAAGAAGACGGGGATGATGGCGGCGCGCACGAAGCGCGAACTGGTGTGCGCCTTGGCGATGGCCTTGATCAGCGCATCGAAGGCTTCCGTTTTTTGCAGCACGGCGAAGGCGCCGCCGACGATCAGGATGAAACCGATGATCAGGCTGGCGTCGACGAAGCCCTTGATCGGCGCCATCATCAGCGCCGCCAGGCCTTGCGGCTGGTTGGTGACGTAATGGAAGGTGCCGGGAATGATCAGGTGCTTGCCGTTGACCAGTTGCGTATCGAATTTCCCGCCCGGCACCAGCCAGGTCGCCAGCGCGATCATGGCCAGGATGCCGCATAGCAGGACGAAGGTGTTGGGCAGCTTGAATTTTTTCATGTCGTCGATCGGGTGGTTTTCTTGTATTTTTATTGGCTCAGCAGACTGCCGCCGCGGTAGGCGATGGCGCCCGCGACTTTGCCCACATTCATGCCGCGCAAGACGTGGCGGTGGGCGCTGCGCGCGAAGAATACACCAGCGACCGTGCAGCGCAAAGTCGTCGTCGCACCGCTGACCGGGTCGATCAGGTCGGCCAGCGCATCGCCAGCCGCCAGCACATCGCCCATTTCGCGCAGATACACCAGCACGCCCGCGTGCGGCGCCAATATCGGTTCCACGCCGGCCAGCGGCGTTGGTTCACATAGCGGCGCCGGCAGCGCCTCGTTCGCGCCGTCGAGTTCCAGCACGCCTTCGATGGACAGGAAGCGCAGCAGCGCCTGCGCATCGCGTTCGGCCAGCGCGTAACTCACTTCCACTTCGCCGCGCAATTCCACCGTGGTCGACAGGCAGGCCATCGGGATCGGGTGGGCGCCCTTGAAATGCGCATCGAGATCCCACCACAGGCGGCTGCATGCTTCATCGAACGGCTCTTCGCCGGCCGCCAGTTCCAGCAGCACGGCGCGCGCGCCCAGCAGCGCCGACAGGGGGGCGATGCGCTCGGCCAGCGGCGTGCCGGTGTAGATATGCAGGGCCGCTTCATTATCGCAATGCAGGTCAAGCACGATGTCGGCGTCGATGGCCATCGCCAGCAATGTTTTTTTCAGGGTTTCCGCATCGGTGCGTGGCTGCCAGGCGTCGATGGCCTCGCGTGCATGGCTGCGTATCAGGGCCACGTTGGTTTCTGCATCCTGCCCCAGCTTGCCTGCCAGCGTGGTTTTCAGTTCATCGGCCACGTGGCGGTAGGCACGGTTGAAGTTGATGCCGGTCGACAGGTCGAAGCGGCCGAACGGCGCGCCGTGGATGGCTTGCGACAGGCCGATCGGATTGGCGGCCGGCACCAGGATCACTTCGCCGTGCAGCTTGCCAGCCGCTTCCAGCGCCAGCAGTTCACGGCGCAGGCATTGCGACACCAGCATGCCTGGTACTTCGTCTGCATGCAGGGCCGCCTGGATATACACCTTCTTGCCGCTGCGGCTGCCAGCGGCAGGCACACCGAAGTGAAAGCTGCTCAATTGATAGGCAACGCTGGCGTGTTCGGTGGAGATCGGATGCTGTTGTGCTTGCATGGTCTGGTGCCCAGGAATGGTGCATGGTTGGTGGATTTCGGTCGATTATGTAGCATTATTTTCACTAAGTAAATCAATGAAAATCCTTTTACAAATAGTTGTTGAGTTTTCTTTTTGATATGCGTAGAGTGGATTCCGACGCATGTTTTTTGCATATCGATCCACTGCCAGCAGTACAAAATAAAAAGAGCCCGCCGTGTCATGAAGCCATCTGAACATTCTGTCAGTGCTGCCGCTTCCCTGTCCGCGCCCGATGCCGCGTTTGCGCAATCGGCGCTGGGACAGATGCTGATGCACGTGCTGGCGACTGGCTCGGCGTCGCAGCGGCAGATCGCCGACCATTTGCTGCGTAACCCGATGCGCGTAACCGCGCTGGGCATCGAGGAACTGGCCGAAAGCTGCCAGGTCTCGACCGCCACCATCAGCCGCTTTGCGCGCGACATCGGCCAAAAGAATTACTCGGCCATGCGCGGCGCCATGGCGGAAACCCTGCAAGCGCTGTTGCAGCCGGTCGACAAGCTGCGCCACACCATCGAACGTCGCGCCCGCGCCACATCGCCCGTCACGGAAAGCCTGGAATACGCGGCGGCGAATATCGCCGCCACAGCGGGCGCCCTGTCGCTGCCCGAAATGCAGGCCGTGGTGCGCCGGCTCACGCGCGCCAAGGTCGTCTATGTGATGGGCTTCGGCCTGTCGGCCAACCTGGCCGGCATGCTGGTGCAGCATCTGCAGCCGTTTTGCCCGCACGTGGTGGAAGTGGTGGGCATCGGTGGCTCGGAAGTGGCGGCCGGCCATCTGGTCAATCTCACGGCGCGCGATGTGCTGGTGGTGATCTCGTTTCCCCGCTATACGCTCGATTGCATCGGCCTGGCCAGCTTTGCACGCGCCCGCGGCGCCCGTATCGTGGCGTTGACCGATTCCCCCGCATCGCCGCTGGCCGAGCTGGCCGACCACACCTTGTATGCGCAAAGCACCCATCCGGTCTTGCCCAGTAGCGCCAGCACGGCGCTGGCCATGATCGAGGCGCTGGCCGTGGCGCTGATGGTCTCCAACAAGGGCAACGTGGAAAAAGCGGCGCGCTTGAGCGATGTCATCGCCGCCTACCTGTATGGCGGCGAACATGGTGTGCCGGGCCCCCGAAAAACAGCAGCGAGGCAGCACAAAGCAGTGAAAAAAAAGCAGTCCACATAAAAATCAGGGTTAAATATCATCGGGGAGAGTTCGAATGCAACAAGAAAAACAAGAAGGCAGGCTGTCCATCAACAGGCCGCGCCAGTCGGTATTGGCGTATTCCGTACGCCTGGCACTGGGCGCTTTCAGCATCATGCTCGGTAGCGCCGCCTTGGCGCAGGAACAGACCATCGATCCGGCGGCGCCGGTGGTGCCGCCGTCCAAGCTGCAGCGCGTGGAAATCACCGGTTCGGCCATCAAGCGGCTGGAATCGGAAACGGCGCTGCCGGTGCAAATCATCACGCGCGCCGACATAGAAAAGGCGGGCGTGACGACGGCGTCCGAATTGATGGCGCGCGTGTCGGCCAACGTAGGCGGCCTGACCGATGGCGGCAGCATCAATGTGGGCGGCGACCAGCGCGGCTTCAACAGCGCCAATCTGCGCGGCGTCGGCACCTCATCGACCCTGGTGCTGCTTAATGGCCGGCGCATGGCCAACTTCGCCTCGCCCGGCGACGACGCGGGCGTGGACTTGAACAACATCCCGGCCGCCGCGCTGCAGCGCGTGGAAGTGCTGCTCGACGGCGCGTCCGCCTTGTATGGCACGGACGCCATCGGCGGCGTGATCAACTTCATCACGCGCAAGGATTACCAGGGGGTGGAATTGAATGTGTATGGCAGCGGCACGCAGGAGGGCGGCGCGGGCAAGCGCACGGCCAGCATCACGGCCGGCAAGGGCGACCTGGAGACCGATGGCTACAACATCTTTGCCGTGGTCGACCTGCAAAAGACGGACCGCCTCAGTTCTTCGCAGCGCAAGTTCATTCCCAACCTGCAGATTCCGCAGCGCCTGGGACACTTGCTGTCGAGCTTTACCAGTCCCTCCAATATCCGCCTGTCGGGCGACCAGCGCGATTATTTGCAGGACAATGGTTTCCTGCTCAATGGCCGTCCCATCACCAACCGCCAGATCAATCTGTCGATTCCCAACTGCGCACCGCCGGCCAATCTGTACCTGCCCAAGGGCACGGGCGGCGTCGACGCCTGCACCTACGACTACATGGGCGACACGGAGCTGTATCCGAAAACGGACAAGCAGAACCTGCTCACGCGCGGCGTGTTGAAACTCAACGCCGACAACCAGCTGTATGCGGAAGTGGCGCTGAGCCGTTCGCGCAGTTATTACGTGGGTTCGTCGGCGCGCGTGATCGGCTATATCGATTACAGCAAGGTGCCGCAATTGGCCAATAGCGGCCTTGATAACATCGTCGATGACGACGGCAATCCGACGGGGCGCGAACTGGAACTGCGCATGCGCCTCAATGAAGCGGGCATGCGCACCAGCGAACTGACCAGCGAGAGCCAGCGTATCGTGGTTGGGGCGACCGGCACGGTGGGCGGCTGGGATTATGACGTGGGCCTGAACCATAGCGTCAATACCGTCAAGGACAGGGACACGCACGGCTACGTCCTGTACGACAAGCTGCTGGCAGGGATCGCCGATGGCCGCATCAACCCGTTCGGGCCATCGGGCGCCGAGGGCAGGGCGCTGCTCGACAGCATCCAGGTCAATGATGAAGTACGCCATGCGCGCGGTACCATGGACTCGCTGGACTTCAAGGTATCGCGTGCATTGATGCCGCTGGGCGGCGGCGACCTGGCGCTGGCCGTGGGTGGCGAAGTGCGCCGCGAACGCACGGAATTTCGGCCATCGGCGCTGCTGATGAGCGACAACATCAACAACGATGCGGCGCCAGAAGGCGGTATGGCCACCAGCGACAGCCGCAATGTGCAGGCCGTCTACAGCGAATTGCTGCTGCCATTCACGAAGCAGTGGCAGGCGCAATTGTCGGGCCGCTATGACCATTACCAGCAGGTGGGCGGCGCCCTCAGTCCCAAGATCGGCCTGACCTATATGCCCAGCAAGCAGGTGCTGATGCGCGCATCGGCCGGCAAGGGTTTCCGCGCGCCGTCGATGTCGGACCTGCACCGCCCTACCGTCTACAGCAGCACCTCGACCTTGCCCGATCCCGTGTATTGCGCTGCAGAGAATAATGACTATTCCGTGTGTGCCGATAACTGGGACACGCGCCGCTACAGCAACGACAAGCTGAAACCGGAGCGCAGCCGCCAGTTCTCGGCCGGGCTGGTACTGGAACCGAGCGAGCGCTGGACCTTCAGCGCCGACTACTGGAACATCAAGCGTACCGACCTGATCAGCGAGATCGGCGATGACATCATCCTGGGCAACCTGGCCAAGTACGGCAACCTGGTACACCGCGATGCGGATGGCCTGATCGACTACATCGAACTGCGCAAGGAAAACCGCGGCGCGCAAAAGGCGTCGGGCATCGATTTCACGGCTGACCTGCATGGCGTGAAAACGGCGTGGGGACGTTTCGGCGGCCACTTGAGCGGCACCTATGTGCTGGACTCGAAAATCCAGACCAGCCCTGGCGACACCTTCATCAGTAATTTGAACACGTTCGTGACCGAAGGCGTGGTGCAGCGCTGGCGCCATACGATCACGCTCGATTGGGATAATGGCCCGTATTCGGCCAGCCTGTCGAATACCTATTCGAGTGGCTACCAGGACCAGAACTCGGCCATCAATACCGACGATGGCAGCGTGGTGGCGGCCAACCGCGTGAAAGCCTATACCATCTGGGACATGTCGGGCGCCTATGCCGTCAGCAAGCAGTTCAAGCTGCGCGCGGGCATACAGAATCTGTTCAATACCAGCCCGCCATATTCGAACCAGGCGTATTTTTTCCTGTCTGGTTATGATCCCAGCTACACCGATCCGCGCGGCCGGCGCTTTTATGCCTCGGCTAATTACAGCTTCAAATAAGGACCGCAGCAGTCAGTTTCAACCTTCAGTTTCAAACGGTAATTGCAGTATGTCGCAGTGTGTATTTGTAGTCAGCGGCGCGTGCCTGTTGCGCGCCGCCTTCCATGCATCTGAAAGGCACCATGAAACCAAACGTTATCTCGCTGTTCAAATTCTGTTTTACTCTCCTGTTCGGCTATGTGCTGGCTTTGTCGGCTAACGCGGCGCCAGCTGCCAACACGGCGCCGCAGGGTACCCTGGTCATCATCGGCGGCGGCCTGCGCGCCGACAATGCGGAAGTCTGGCAACGCATTGTGACCCTCTCTGGCGGCAAGGGTGCCCGCATCGCCGTGCTGGCGTCGGCCTCGATCAACCCGGAAAAATCGGGCCAGAGCATCATCACCAAATTGAACCAGTATGGCGCCGACGCTTTTTTCGTGCCGCTGGGCGTCAAGCTGCCCAATAGTGATTACCGCAAGGCGGCCGAAGATCCTGCCATCGTTGCGCAAATCAAATCGGCCAGCGGCATTTATTTTGCCGGTGGCGACCAGGGCCGCATCACGCAAGCCTTGCTGCGCCCGGACGGCAGCCGCACGGCCGCACTGGAAGCCATCTGGTCGGTCTACCGCAACGGGGGCGTGATCGCCGGCTCCAGCGCCGGCGCGGCCATCATGAGCACCACCATGTTTTATGACGCCAAGCCGGTGCTCGACATGCTGAAAATGGGCGTCACCGATGGCAAGGAGATCGCGCCTGGCCTGGGTTTCATCGGCAGCGATGTCTTCGTCGACCAGCATTTGCTGGTGCGTGGCCGTTTCGCCCGCATGATTCCCGTGATGCTGAAAAAAGGCTATCACCTGGGCCTGGGCATCGATGAAAACAGCGCCATGGTGGTCGACGCCAAGCGCGACGTGGAAATCATCGGCTACAGCGGCGCCCTGCTGATCGACCTGTCGGGCGCCATCAGCGACCGCGGCGTGAAAAATTTCAATATCAGCAATGCCGCCATCAGCTATCTGGACCGGGGCGATAAGTTCAACCTCGTCACGCGCGCCTTCACGCCGTCGCCGGACAAGGCCGACAACAAGCTCGATCCGAACCAGCCCGACATGCGCGAACCCGTATTTACCAACGATATCCTCGGCAATAACGCCGTGCTGGACCTGATGGGCAACCTGATCGACAACGCCCAGCAGGAAGCGATTGGTATCGCCTTCGGCAATCCGCGCGATCCCTACCCGGACCTGGGTTTCGAGTTCAGGTTCAGCAAGACCGTCAACAGCGTCGGCTACAGCTCCACCGAGGCGGAGGCCTATTCGGTGCTGAAACTGCGCCTCGATATCCGTCCGATCCAGCTGCGCCAGCCGCTGTACCGCTACAAGTAGGATATACATCGGCCACACCGGCGCTTTCAAAGCGCCGGTCCTGTCGCTACAATCAAGGCTTACCTATTACCGTTTTAGGAACGCCATGCAGCACACCCCGATACGATCCTTCCTGTGCGCGCTGGCGCTGGCCATCGGCATCCTGCCGATGGCGCAGGCAGCCAGCTCCAGCCCCGCGCAGCCAGCCACCATGCGCCTCGATTACCAGCATAGCGGCAATGCGCTGGACGAACACTATGCGGTCGAAAGGGTGCTGGTCGAGCCCTTGCCGTGGCCAGGCAATATGGCGCGCACCATCGACGATAGCAATCGTGGCAACAATATGGTGGAAGTGGTCGACATCAAGACGGGAAAACTGTTGTATTCGCGCGGTTTTTCCACCGTGTTCGGCGAGTGGAGCAGTACCGATGAAGCGAAAACCACCACGCGCGCCTTCCAGGAATCGGTGCGGTTTCCACAGCCGCAGCAGCCGGTACGCGTGCGCATCCTCAAGCGCGACGAGCGCGGCCTGTTTTCGGTTGTCTGGAGCACCGATGTCGACCCGGCCGCGCAGGATGTGATCCGCAAGCAGCCGCCGGCGCCCGTCAAGCCGATTCCGATCCGCATCAGCGGCCCTTCGTCGGAAAAAGTCGATCTGCTGGTGCTGGGCGACGGTTACACGGCGGCCGAGATGGGCAAGTTCGAAGCGACGGTGCGCCGCATGGTCGATCACCTGTTCAGCGTATCGCCATTCCGCGAACGTGCCAAGGATTTCAACGTATGGGCGATGGCCGTGCCGACCCAGGAGTCGGGTGTCTCGCGTCCATCGACGGGCGTGTATCACGCTTCGCCCCTGGGTACGCGCTACGATATCTTCGGTAGCGAGCGTTATGTGCTGGCGGTGGATAACCGCGCGCTGCGCGACCTGGCCCAGTATGCGCCGTATGAATTCATCGAAATCCTGGTCAATAACGATACCTATGGCGGTGGCGGCATCTTTGGCCAGTTCAGCACGGCGGCGGCCAATAACGACTGGGCCAATTACCTGTTCGTGCATGAATTCGGCCACCATTTTGCCGGCCTGGCCGACGAGTACTACACCTCGCCGGTAGCTTATCAGTCCAGCGGCGAGCGCCGCGAACCGTGGGAGCCGAACGTCACGGCCTTGCATGACCCGGCCAACGTGAAGTGGAAGAAGCACGTCAAGGATGGCACGCCCATGCCGACGCCATGGCCGAAGGAAGAATATGAAGCAGATTCGCGCGCTTACCAGCAAGAGCGGGCCCAGCTGCGCAAGGACAACCGGCCAGAATCAGAAATGAGCGCCCTGTTTCACCGCGACCTGAAACAGAGCGAGGCACTGTTTTCGAAAGCCCCGCACCAGCATCAGGTGGGGGCGTTCGAAGGTGCCAATTACGAGGCCAGCGGCTACTACCGGCCCGAGATGCAATGCATCATGTTCGACCGCAGCGATCAATTCTGCTCGGTGTGCCAGGACGCGATCAGCACCATCATCGACTTGTATTCGCGTCCGGCCGCACCCTGATTTGCCAGTTATGTCAGATATGGCCTTGCACGCCAAAGCCGATCTGGCGTGCGTTGCCCAGGTTGACCAGGTAGCGGCCCGTGACCGAGTCCAGATGGTTGGCCGTGATGTAGGTGCGGTTGGTCAGGTTGCTGCCGAAGGCGAATAGCGACACGCCGCTGGACAAGGTGTAGGATGCCTTGGCGCCCAGCACGGTGGAGCCGTCATTGCGGTCGGTGTTATCCGGGCTGGTGTAATTGCTGCCGCTATGCACCAGGTTTGCATTGAGCAGCCAGTGGTCGGGCGTCCAGCTGAACCCGATCGACTGGGTTTGCCTTGGCGAGCGGGCAAACTCCTTGCCCGCATAATTACCCTGCGGCGTATCGAAATCGATGAAACGCGACTTCGACAAGCCCAGTGCGCCAAACAGTTCCAGATGCGGCATCACCTTGCCGCGTATCTCCGCCTCCAGCCCTTGCAGGCGCGAGCTGCCCGCGTTGACCAGGTAGGTATCGAGCGTATTGCGGCCGATATCGACTTGCTGATTCGACCAGTCGATCCGGTAGGCATTGAGCGCCACCACCATGCCGTTGCCGACCACGCCCTTGAGCGAGGCTTCATAGTTCTTGGTGAATTCCGGGCCATAGGCGTTCGAGCCACGTTCATAACTGTAATTGACGCCGCCGGTGCGGTAGCCGCGCTGCGCCGTCAGGCCGGCTACCCACGCTGGCGCCAGCGCGTAGCGCAACCCCAGCTTGGGCAGCCAGACGGCATTGTCAGTCGCCAGATTTTGCACGCCATCGGGTGCAAAAATGCCGCCGCCGATCAACTGGCCCACGATCCTGGTGGCCAGCGGGGAGGTGCCGCTGGTGGCGGTCGTCAGCACGCGGGTCTGGCGTTCGCTGTCGTAGCGCATGCCGGCCGTCGCCGTCAGCTTGCCGATCACATAATCGAATTCGCCAAAGACGGCGTGGGTTTTGGTGTCGTCCGCTTCCAGATTGCCGCGATTGATGAATTCGCTGCCATAGGCTGCATCGCAGGCCGCCTGCACCTGGCATTGACCCGTCAGGCCCAGCACATAGGATACGGGCACGGTAAACAGATCCTTCTCGTTGTAATGCGCGTTCTGATAATAAATGCCCGCCACGCCCTTCAACGAATGGCCGAACAGCGTGGTCTCGAAGTTGGCGCGCGCTTCCTGTGAAAACTGGCGGTCGATGTTTTCGCCGGTGCGGTCCCCCTGATTGAGTTCCGTGCCGTCATAGTCCTGCACGCGCGAGTACAGATTATGCGAATACGTGGTCAGCAGGGTGATGTCGGCGCCGCCCAGCTTGAAGGTTTGTTCGAGTGCCGCCGAACGCGTGAGGTTATCGGCATTGCGCGGATCGTTCGACAGGTTCTGGCGCGCGTCGATAGGGCGGGTCACGGCTTCCACGCCTGGGCTGCCCAGCTGCTGCTTGTCGTCCACCAGCGTGACGAGCGCCTGGTAGTTACTACCGAACGGCGTGATGCGCAGCTTGGCGCGCAAGGTATGGCCATCGTCGTGATTGAAGCGCTTGTCGTTGCGGGTCGGGTCAAACACATCGCCGTCGCGCTTGCGGTCTTCGAAGGTGATGCGGCCGGCCAGCACCTGGTCGATGATGGCGCCGCCGCCTGCCACCGCGACGCGCCTGGCGTTCTCGTTACCGGCGCTGACGCGGTAGCTGAAATCGGGAATGTCGGAGGGATCGCGCGTTTTCAGCACCACGGCGCCAGCCAGCGAGTTGCGGCCCTGGTTGGTCGATTGCGGCCCGCGCAGCACTTCCACGCGGTCGGCATCCCAGACGCTGAGGGCACTGATGTCCTGGCCGAAGCCGTCTTGCGGCACGCCATCGACGACCATGGTGATGGTGCGGCCGCCGCCACCGCCAGCCGGGCCATAGGAATTGATGCCGCGGATGGACAGGCCGCTGGCCGTGCCCACGTTGGCCATTTGTGCCGCCACGTCTTCCAGGGTGGTACTACCCGATTCGCTGATCTGGCGGCCATTGCGCGACCCCACGCTGGTGCTGCTGTCGATTTCCGTACGTTTCAGTTTGTCGCCGCTGATCACCACCTGTTCGACCGGCGCGCTGCCATCGGCGGTCGTGCCCGGCACAGCCACGACTGCAGTGTCATCCGCATATGCCTGCCAACTTGCCAACACACTCACCAGGCCCAACACCATCACTTTGATACGCATTTTTTATGTTTACCTTTGCTGTACATAAAATGTGAATGAGAATCAATCTCAAAGGAAATCAATTCTAAATGAGAATGATTTTCAATCAAAGTGAAAAAGAGTAAGAGTCAGGCAAGCGTTGCGGCTTTCAAACAGTTACCCCGCATGCTCTCCCGTGTGACACCAAAAGCAGGCTCTGGTTTATATTCTGGGCTTGCTCATTTGCAATTTTTTCTCTTCTTATGTTGCAGCTGCGGTGGATGATGTAACGCTATCTTCATCGTATCGCGCTGCATCTGTGAGCGATTAGTGTTAAATATCAGTTCATATTGCAAAATTTGATATAGATCAATGTTGCGCTGCCGCAATGACTCGTATAGTTGCGATGTCACAAGGCGCAGCGACGCCAGCCTGGCCTATGGCCGGTCGCTTTGTTGCCTTGTCCTGTTGCGATAAAGCGACAGCGCACACACGATGGAGAAAAGATGAGTAATGGGAATGTGAGCAGTTTGACTAGCCTGCACGGCAAGCAAGGCTTGGTGATTGGCATCGCCAATGACCAGAGCATCGCCTGGGGCTGTGCGCGCGCATTGCGCGACGCCGGTGCGGAACTGGCCGTGACATGGCTGAACGACAAGGCGCGGCCCCATGTCGAACCGCTGGCGCAGCAAGTGCAGGCGGCCATTGCGCTGCCGCTCGATGTCAGCCGGCCGGAACAAGGCGAAGCGCTGTTTGCGCAGATCGCGCAGCAGTGGGGCCGGCTCGATTTTCTCGTCCATTCGATCGCTTTCGCGCCCCAGCAGGATTTGCATGGGCGCGTGGTGGACACCTCGCCGGCCGGTTTTGCGCAGGCGATGGATATTTCGTGCCACTCCTTCATGCGCATGGCCCGCCTGGCCGAGCCGCTGATGCAGGGCGGCGGCAGCCTGATGACTATGAGTTATCTGGGCGCCGAAGGGGTGGTCAACGATTACGGCGTGATGGGGCCCGTAAAGGCGGCGCTGGAAGCATCGGTGCGCTACCTGGCTGCCGAACTGGGACCGTCCGGCATTCGCGTCAATGCGATTTCACCGGGGCCGCTGGCCACGCGGGCCGCCTCCGGCATCGCCCATTTCGACCGCCTGCTGGCAGACGCCGAAGCGCGTTCTCCCATGCGCCGCCTGGCCAGCATCGATGATGTGGGCGCGCTGTGCGCTTTCCTGGCTGGCGACGGCGCGCGCGCCATCACGGGCGGCACCCTGTATGTCGACGGCGGCTACAACATCCTCAATTGACTGGAAGACGATGAGCAAACTGGTTCCCGATTTTTCCTTGCACCGTAGGCCTGCAGCCCTGCTGGCGGTCGTTGCCGCCATGGCGCTGGCCGGCTGCGTCTCGATGGCGCCACCCTATGTTCAACCGCCGTTGCCGGTGCCGGCGCAGTATCCCGAAGCCGATCCGGCTGGCGCCAACGCCATCGATATCGGCTGGCGCGCGTATTTTGCCGATCCCCGCTTGCAGCAGACCATAGAGCTGGCGCTGGCCAATAACCGCGATATCCGTATCGCCGCCCTGCGCGTGGAAGAGGCGCGCGCCGCTTATGGCATACAGCGCGCCGAGCAGTTTCCAACGGTGGGCCTGGGCGCCTCCGGCAGCCGCGCGCGCGTGCCGGGCGACTTGAGTATCACCGGCCAGCCCATGACGTCGGCGCAGTACCAGGCGGGTTTGAGTGTCAGTGCCTGGGAGCTGGACTTTTGGGGCAGGGTGCGCAGTCTGAAAGACAGCGCCCTGCAAAACCTGCTGGCCAGCGACGAGGCGCGCCGCGCCGTCGGCGTGGCGCTGGTGGCGCAAGTGGCCAACGGCTACCTGGTCTTGCGTGAACTGGACGAGCGCGTGGCGCTGGCGCGGGCCACCGTCGACAGCCGCGCCGAATCGCTGCGCATCTTTACGCGCCGCTTTGAAGTGGGCTCGATTTCCAAGCTGGACCTGACCCAGGTGGAAACCCTGCTCAGCCAGGCGCTGGCCTTGTCGGCCCAACTGGAACAATCGCGCGCCGCGCAAGCGCATGCGCTGGTCCAGCTGGTGGGCGGCCCCATTGATCTGACGCCTGGCATGCGCCGCTTCGACGACGCCAGCGTGCTGTTGCCGCTGCATGCAGGCCTGCCATCGTCCCTGCTGACGCAGCGGCCCGACCTGGTGGCGGCCGAACACCAGCTGCGCGCGGCGCAAGCCAATATCGGCGCCGCGCGCGCGGCCTTCTTCCCCCGCATCAGCCTGACAGCCTCGTATGGCACGGCCAGCGCGCAATTGAGCGGTCTGTTCGACTCGGGCAGCGGCGCCTGGAGTTTTTCGCCGCAACTGGCCCTGCCGATTTTTGACGCGGGCCGCTTGCGCGCCAATATGGACCTGGCCGAAGTACGCCGCGACGTGGCCGTGGCCAATTACGAAAAAAGCGTGCAGGGCGCCTTCCGCGAAGTGGCCGATGCGCTGTCGAACCGGCGCTGGCTGGCGCTGCAGGTCGAGATCGGCAAGACCACCCTTGCTGCGCAGACGGAACGCGCGCGCCTGGCCAAGCTGCGCTACGACAATGGCGCCGCGCCCTATCTGGAAGTACTCGACGCCCAGCGCGACTTGCTGACGGTGGAACAGCAGCTGGTGCAGACGCGCCGCGCCTTGCTGTCCAGCCAGGTCAGCCTGTACGCGGCCCTGGGCGGCGGCGCTCCCGACGCCGCCAATGCCGCCACCTTCACCAACTAATTTGACCGCGCCGATACCATGACTCCACAACTGAAGAAAAAAATCATCCCTGCCGCGCTGATCGTGGCCGCCGTCGTACTGGGCTATGTGGCCTGGCAAAAAATGCGCCCCAGCGGCCCCGGCGAAGGTTTCGTCAGCGGCAATGGCCGCATCGAGGCGACGGAAATCGACGTGGCCACCAAGCTGGCTGGCCGCGTCAACAGCATCAGTGTGCGCGAAGGCGATTTCGTCAAGGCGGGCCAGCCGCTGGCCACCATGCAGGTCGATTCCCTGTCGGCCCAGCGCGACGAGGCGCGCGCGCGCCAGCAGCAGGCGTCCGATGCGGTGGTGGGCGCGCAGGCGCAGGTGGCCGTGCGCGAGAGCGACAAGGCGGCCGCGCTGGCCGTGGTGGCGCAGCGCGAAAGCGAACTCGATGCAGCCCAGCGCCGCCTGGCCCGTTCCGAAACCCTGTCGAAAGAGGGCGCTTCATCGGTGCAGGAACTCGACGACGACCGCGCTCGCGTACGCAGCGTGGCCGCCGCCCTGAATGCCGCCAAGGCCCAGGTCACGGCCGCGCAGTCCGCCATCGACGCGGCCAGGGCGCAAGTGGTCGGTTCGCGTTCGGCTGTCACTGCCGCTGAAGCGACCACCGCCCGCATCGACGCCGACCTGGCCGATGGCCAGCTGAAGGCGCCGCGCGACGGCCGCGTGCAATACCTGGTGGCGCAGCAGGGAGAAGTGCTGGGCGCCGGCGGCAAGGTGTTGAACCTGGTCGATTTGTCCGACGTCTACATGACCTTCTTCCTGCCCGAGACGGCTGCCGGCAAGGTGGCGCTGGGCGGCGAAGTGCGCATCATCCTCGACGCAGCGCCCAGCTACGTGATACCGGCCACGATCTCGTTCGTGGCGGCCAGCGCCCAGTTCACGCCGAAGACGGTGGAAACGGCCAGCGAGCGGCAGAAACTGATGTTCCGCGTAAAAGCGCAGATCAGCCGCGAATTGCTGCTCAAGCACCTGGCGCTGGTGAAAGTGGGCTTGCCGGGCGTGGCCTGGGTGCGCCTCGATCCGAAGCAGGAGTGGCCCGCTGAATTGACGGCCAAGGTTCCGCAGTGAGCGTGGCCGTGAACCCGCCTGTCGCTAATACCTTTGTCGTCAGCATCAAGGGCGTCAGCCAGCGTTATGGCGCGACCCTGGCGCTGGATGCCATCGACCTCGACGTGCCGGCCGGTTGCATGGTGGGCTTGATCGGCCCCGATGGCGTGGGCAAATCGAGCCTGCTGTCGCTGGTGGCCGGCGCGCGCGCGGTGCAGGAAGGCAGCGTGATGGCGCTGGGCGGCGACATGCGCGATGGCCGTCACCGCGACGACGTCTGCCCCCGCATCGCCTATATGCCGCAAGGCCTGGGCAAGAATCTGTATCCGACCCTGTCGGTCGAGGAAAACCTGCAGTTTTTTGCGCGCCTGTTCGGCCATGACGCGGCCGAGCGCCGCCGCCGCATCGACCAGCTCACGCGCAGCACGGGCCTGCAATCGTTCCTGGCGCGCCCGGCCGGCAAGCTGTCGGGCGGCATGAAGCAGAAACTGGGATTGTGCTGCGCGCTGATCCATGATCCTGACCTCTTGATCCTCGACGAGCCGACCACCGGCGTCGATCCGCTGGCGCGGGCCCAATTCTGGGACCTGATCGCCGGCATCCGCGTGCAGCGCCCGCAAATGAGCGTGATGGTGGCCACCGCCTACATGGACGAAGCCCAGCGCTTCGATTGGCTGGTCGCCATGGACGACGGCAAGGTGCTCGATACGGGCACGCCGGCCGAACTGCTGGCGCGCACGCACAGCGAAAACCTGGAAGCGGCTTTCATCAAGCTGCTGCCCGAAGCCAAGCGCGCGGGTCACCAGCCGGTGGTGATCACGCCGCTGGACGCCGCCAGCGCGGCCGATATCGCCATCGAGGCGCAAGACCTGACCATGCGCTTCGGCGATTTCACGGCCGTCGACCATGTGAATTTCCGCATCGGCCGTGGCGAGATCTTCGGTTTCCTGGGCTCCAACGGCTGCGGCAAGTCGACCACCATGAAGATGCTGACCGGTTTGCTGCCCGCCACCGAAGGCAAGGCCTGGCTATTCGGCCATGAAGTCGATTCCAGCGATATCGATACGCGCCGCCGCGTCGGTTACATGTCGCAGGCATTTTCGCTGTATGGCGAATTGACGGTGCGCCAGAACCTGGTGCTGCATGCGCGCCTGTTCCACGTGCCGGAAGCTGATATCGCGGCCCGCGTTGATGAAATGGTGCAGCGCTTCGACCTGGCCGAAGTGCTCGACAACCTGCCCGAGAGCCTGCCGCTGGGCATACGCCAGCGTTTGTCGCTGGCCGTGGCGATGGTGCACAAGCCGGAAATGCTGATCCTCGATGAACCGACGTCGGGCGTGGACCCGATCGCGCGCGATAATTTCTGGCGCCTGATGATCGAACTGGCGCGGCGCGACCATGTGACGATTTTCATTTCCACCCACTTCATGAACGAGGCCGAGCGCTGCGACCGCATCTCGCTGATGCACGCGGGTAAAGTGCTGGTCAGCGATGCGCCGGCCGAACTGGTACGCAAGAAGGGTGCACCGACGCTGGAAGCGGCCTTCATCGCCTACCTGGAAGAGGCGGGCGGCGGCACGGCCCCGGCGCAGGAGGCCGAGACGCCGGCGCCGGTCGTCAAGCAGGAAGCAACCGAACACCCGCAGCGGCGCAGCCGTTTCAGCAGTTTCAGCCTGGGCCGCATGCTCAGCTATATGTGGCGCGAAACGCTGGAACTGCGCCGCGATCCCGTGCGCCTGACGCTGGCCCTGGGCGGCTCCGTGCTGCTGCTGTTCGTGATCGGTTTCGGTATCAGCCTGGACGTGGAAGACTTGAGTTACGCTGTGCTGGACCACGACCAGACCAGCTTGAGCCAGAACTACACGAACAACCTGGCCGGGTCACGCTATTTCGTGGAAAAGCCGCCGCTGCGCGATTATGCCGATCTGGATAAGCGCATGCGCAGCGGCGAGCTGGCGCTGGCGATTGAAATCCCGCCCGGTTTTGCGCGCGACGTGCAGCGCGGCGCGCCGGCGCAAGTGGGCGCCTGGATCGATGGCGCCATGCCGATGCGCGCGGAAAC
Organism: Janthinobacterium sp. Mn2066; assembly: GCF_049319705.1. Lineage (NCBI taxonomy): Bacteria > Pseudomonadati > Pseudomonadota > Betaproteobacteria > Burkholderiales > Oxalobacteraceae > Janthinobacterium > Janthinobacterium sp. Mn2066. The sequence goes on from NZ_JBMOUF010000001.1 coordinate 22,785, forward strand.
CGTGCAGGGATATGTACAAGGCATGCATCAGAGTTGGCTGGCCGACCAGGCGCTGCACCGCTATGGGATGACGATGAGCAGCCCGGTCGCCGTCGAGACGCGCTTCCGCTACAACCCCGACGTGAAAAGCCTGCCCGCGATGGTGCCGGCCGTGATCCCGATGCTGCTGCTGATGCTGCCGGCCATGCTGGCGGCGTTGTCCGTGGTGCGTGAAAAGGAACTCGGTTCCATCATCAACCTGTACGTGACGCCCGTCACGCGGCTGGAATTTTTGCTCGGCAAGCAGGTGCCGTATGTGGTGCTGGCGATGCTGAACTTCGTGCTGATGGCGCTGCTGGCGGTGACGGCGTTCGACGTGCCGATCAAGGGTAGTTTGCTGACCCTGATCGCCGCCACCTTCATCTTCAATATCTGCGCCACCGGCATCGGCCTGTTCGCCTCGACCTTTACGCGCAGCCAGATCGCGGCCCTGTTCGTGACCATGATCGGCACCATGATCCCGGCCATCCAGTTTTCGGGCCTGCTCAATCCCGTGTCGTCGATGGAAGGCACGGGCAAGGTCATCGGCCTGATTTACCCGGCCACGCACATGCTCAATATCAGCCGCGGCATTTTCAACAAGGCGCTGGGTTTTTCGGACCTGCACGCCTCGTTCCTGCCGCTTTTGATCGCCATTCCCGTGATCCTCGGCGTGACGGTGGCGCTGTTGAAGAAGCAGGAGAGCTGATTTGAGACACCTTGAAAATATCTATCGTCTGGGCGTAAAGGAAATCTGGAGCCTGATCCGCGATCCGATGATGCTGATCCTGATCGCCTACACCTTTACGCTGGCGATCTACGTGGCCGCCACGGCCAAGCCGGAAACTTTGCACATGGCGGCGATTGCCATCGTCGATGAAGATGGCTCCCCCCTGTCGGCGCGCATCGCCTCGGCCTTCTTTCCGCCGCAGTTCACGCAGCCGGCCATGATCAGCCAGGGCGAAGTCGACGCCGGTCTCGATGCGGGCCGCTACACCTTCGTGCTGACGATCCCGTCGAAACTGCAGGCCGACGTGCTGGCCGGGCGCCAGACCAAATTGCAGCTGAATGTGGACGCCACGCGCATGAGCCAGGCTTTCAGCGGCAGCGGCTATATCCAGCAGATCGTCGCCGGCGAAGTGGCGGAATTTTCAAAGCGCTACCGGGCCACTACGGCATTGCCGGTGGACCTGGTGATGCGCGCGCGCTTCAATCCGTCGCTGAGCCAGGCCTGGTTTGGCTCGCTGATGGAAATCATCAACCAGGTGACGATGCTGTCCATCATCCTGACGGGTGCGGCCCTGATACGCGAGCGCGAACACGGCACCATCGAGCATTTGCTGGTGATGCCGGTCACGCCGGCCGAAATCATGCTGGCCAAGGTCTGGTCGATGGGGCTGGTGGTGCTGATCGCCGCCGCGCTGTCGCTGAACCTGGTGGTGCGCGGCTTGCTGCATGTGCCGATCGAAGGCTCGATAGCCTTGTTCCTGTGCGGCGCTGCATTGCACCTGTTTGCCACCACCTCGATGGGCATCTTTTTAGCCACCCTGGCGCGCAGCATGCCGCAATTCGGCATGCTGCTGATCCTGGTGCTGCTGCCGCTGCAGATGCTGTCGGGCGGCAGCACGCCGCGCGAAAGCATGCCGGAACTGGTGCAGAACATCATGCTGATCGCGCCCACCACGCACTTCGTCGAACTGAGCCAGGCGATTTTGTACCGGGGCGCGGGCATTGCGGTGGTGTGGAAGCCGTTCCTGGCCCTGCTGGTGATCGGCACGGCCCTGTTTTCTTTTGCGCTGGCCCGTTTCAGGAAGACCATCAGCCAGATGGCCTGATAGGTAACCCTCATGTGATTCTGTCGCCGGCGCAGGCCGGCAGCACTCTGTAAGTAGACATCTGCAAAAAAGGATAGCCATGACGAACAACACTGCAGCACCTTTTTCCACCGGCGGCTTGCCGTCCCTGGGCATGCTGGGCGACTATGCGCGCGATTCGTGGCAGCGCATCGTGCTGTACGCGGACGTGATGCGCCGGCGTGGCAACCAGTACCAGGAGCACATGGCTGAAAAAGTGCCGAACGTGCTCGATTTCCCCGCCGAAGTGGTGATGACGGGGCTGGAGCTGGAGCGCCCGGTCAACTATGGCCTGGTGCGCATCCTGACGCCCGATGCGCCCGATCCCCTGCCATCGAAACGGCCTTTCGTGGTCGTCGATCCGCGCGCGGGCCATGGCCCCGGCATCGGCGGCTTCAAGGCCGAAAGCGAGATCGGCGTGGCCCTGCGCGCCGGCCATCCCTGCTATTTCATCGGCTTCCTGCCCAATCCCGTGCCAGGCCAGACGGTGGAAGACGTGATGCATGCGGAAGCGATTTTCCTGGAAAAGGTCATCGCCCTGCATCCCGACAGCGAAGGCAAGCCTGTCGTCATCGGCAATTGCCAGGCCGGCTGGCAGATCCTGATGACGGCGGCCATGCGCCCGGAACTGTTCGGCCCCATCATCGTGGCCGGTGCGCCCGTGTCGTACTGGGCCGGCTGGCATGGCCGCAATCCGATGCGCTATTCGGGTGGCTTGATGGGCGGCAGCTGGGCCACGGCGATGGCGGGCGACCTGGGCAATGGATTGTTCGACGGCGCCAGCCTGGTGCAGAACTTCGAAAAACTCAATCCGGCCAATACCCTGTGGACCAAGCAGTACAACCTGTACGCAAACATCGACACGGAAGCGCCGCGCTACCTGGAATTTGAAAAATACTGGGGCGGCCATGTATTCCTGAACGCTGTCGAAATGCAGTACATCGTCGACAATCTGTTTATCGGCAACCGCCTGGCCACGGCGGAACTGATCACCTCCGAAGGCGTGCGCCTGGACTTGCGCAATATCCGCTCGCCCATCGTCGTATTCTGCTCGAAAGGCGACAACATCACGCCGCCGCCGCAGGCGCTGGGCTGGATCACGGACCTGTACCGCGACGACAATGACGTGCTGCTGCATGACCAGACCATCGTGTATGCGGTGCATGACAGCGTGGGCCACCTGGGCATCTTCGTGTCCGGCAAGGTGGGGCACAAGGAACACCAGAAATTCGCCAGCAATATCGACCTGATCAACCTGCTGCCAGCCGGGATCTATCAGGCACTGATCGTTGAAAAGACGCCCGACACGCCGAACGCCGACCTGGCCAGCGGCGATTATGTGTTGTCGGTCGAGCGCCGCAGCATCGATGACGTGCGTGCCATCGTGCAGCCATCGGTGGAAAACGACCGCAAGTTCGCCACTGCCGCCCGCGTGTCGGAAGTCAATCTGTCGCTGTACCGCAGTTTCGTGCAGCCGTGGGTGCGTGCCGTGGTCACGCCGCAATCGGCGCGCTGGCTGCAACTGATGCATCCGCTGCGCATATCGTACGAGCGCTGGACGGACCGTAATCCGCTGGCCGCGCTGGTGGCCAAAGAGGCGGAAAAAGTGCGCGAACATCGCCAGCCGGCCTCGCCCGACAATCCGTTGCTGGCCATGCAGGCGGCGTTTTCCGGCGCCATGACTGCGGGCTTGAACAGCTGGCGCGACTGGCGCGACACGGTGCAGGAACAGACCTTCGACCTGATCTACGGTTCGCCGCTGCTGCAGGCGCTGGCAGGCCAGGGGCCTGATGTCACGCCGCGGCCGCACCCCAGCGTCTCGCCCGAACACCTGGAATACGTGCGCTGCGAAACCCGGCATATGGACGATGACGTGAATCAGGGCGCGCTGGCCGAAGCGGGCGTGCGCGCGCTGTTTTATATCTACCGCTTCCGCATGATCGCCGATGAACGCCGGGTCAACCTGGCCCTGAAACTGATACAGCCGCAGTACACGGGCGGGCTGGGCATGGAGACTTTCCGCCGCACCGTGCGCCAGCAGTCGCGCCTGATGCTGCATGACTTCGACGGCGCCATGGCGGCTTTGCCGCTGTTGTTGTCGCGCGCCAAACCGGACGCCATCCGCGCGCTGGCCGAGTGGCTGCAGCAAGTGCTGCTGGTGCCCGACGCGCCCACGCCAGACGAAGAAGCCAGCCTGCAGCAGATGCTGGACGTATTCGAACGGGCAGCCAGTGCGCAAGCGGGTGAAAAAGCCGCTGCAGCGGCCACCGCATCCAAACCGAAAACCAAACCTGTCAAAAATAGCAGTCCAGCCTAGAAGGTTCACATGATTAACAGTAAAGACGATGATTTGCATGTCGTGCGCAACCGCACTTTCGAACAGATCGCCCTGGGCGACAGCGCCAGCATCGTGCGCACCCTGAGCGCCGACGACATTGCCCTGTTCGCGGTGATGTCGGGTGATGACAACCCGCAGCACCTGGACCCGGAATTTGCCGCGTCCAGCCGCTACCAGGGCGTGATCGCGCACGGCATGTGGGGCGCGGCCCTGATTTCAGCCGTGCTGGGCACGCGCCTGCCCGGCGCCGGCACCGTGTATGCGGGCCAGACCCTGCGCTTCCTGCAGCCCGTGCGCGTGGGCGACACGCTCGATATCCGCGTCACCGTGACGGCGCTGGAACCGCTCAATCGCCATGTGATCCTGGCTTGCCGCTGCGTCAACCAGCACGGCGCCGTGGTGCTCGATGGCGAGGCCGAAGTGATTGCGCCGGCCGAACAGATCGAACGGGCGCGCGCCACCTTGCCCGAAGTGCGGCTGCATAACGGCGACGGCACGCGCCGCCTGCTCGAACATGCGCGCACCCTGGGGCCGATCAAGGTGGCCGTGGTCCATCCTTGCGATGAACTGAGCCTCTCGGGCGCGCTCGACGCGCATGCTGCAGGTTTGATCACGCCCGTGCTGGTGGCGCCCCGGGCGCGGCTGGAAGCGGTGGCGGCAGCAGCCGGGCTGTCGCTGGAAGGCATCGCCATCGAAGACGTCGAGCATAGCCATGCGGCGGCCGCGCGCGGGGCCGAACTGGCGGGCAAGGGCGAAGTGGAAGCGCTGATGAAAGGCAGCCTGCATACCGATGAACTGATGTCGGCCATCCTGGCGGCCAGCGCCGGGCTGCGCACCAAGCGCAGGGTCAGCCATTGCTTTTTGATGCAGACGCCCGCCTATCCGCGTCCATTCATCATCACCGACGCTGCCGTCAATATCGCACCGACCCTGGACATCAAGGCCGATATCGTGCGCAACGCCATCGACCTGGCGCACGTGATCGGGGTGGCGCAGCCGAGGGTCGCCATCCTGGCCGCCGTGGAAACGGTGAATCCGACCATGCCGGCCACGGTCGATGCGGCAGCCCTGTGCAAGATGGCCGACCGCGGCCAGATCACGGGCGCAATCCTGGACGGTCCGCTGGCGTTTGACAACGCCGTTTCGATTGCGGCCGCCACGGTGAAGGGCATCGTCTCGGAAGTGGCGGGGCGCGCCGATATCTTGCTGGTGCCGGACCTGGAAAGCGGCAATATGCTGGCCAAGCAGCTCGAATACATGGGTGACGCCAACAGCGCCGGCATCGTGCTGGGCGCGAAAATACCGGTCATTCTCACCAGCCGCGCCGATTCGCGCGCCAGCCGCATCGCGTCGTGCGCGCTGGCCGTGATGCTGGCCCATCATTACAGGAGCACGCCACCATGAGCACGACAGAAAACGCCCTGATCCTGGTGCTCAATTGCGGCTCGTCCAGCATCAAGTTTGCCCTGTTCGAAGCCAGCGGCCGCACCGTGCCGCAGCAGCCGGAATGGAGCGGCAAGGTGGAAGGCATCGGCCGCGAAAGCGCCACCTTCCGCGCTGGCGGCCAGCCGCCGCAAGCCTTGCAGCTGGACCCGCAGCTGCCGCATCACGCGGCGCTGGAATTTATCCGCGAGCAGGTGCTGGTCCAGCTGGCCGGGCGCACCTTGAAGGCCGTGGCGCACAGGGTGGTGCACGGTGGCAGCAAGTATTTCGCTCCTGTGCGCATCGATTTCGCCGTGCTGGCCGACCTGAAAAGTTTTATCCCGCTCGCGCCCCTGCATCAGCCTTTCGCGCTGGAAGCGATCGAAGTGCTGCTGACATCGCGGCCCGATATCGCCCAGGTGGCGTGCTTCGACACGGCCTTCCACCATACGGTGCCGCAGGTGGAGCAGATGCTGGCCTTGCCCTACGATGCGTGGGAGCGGGGCTTGCGCCGCTATGGTTTTCACGGCCTGTCGTACGAATACCAGTCGCTGGTGCTGGAGCAGCGCTTCGGTCCTGTTGCGCGCGGCAAGGTGATCGTGGCCCACCTGGGCAGCGGCGCCAGCCTGTGCGCGATGGAGGGACTGCGCAGCGTGGGCACGACCATGGGTTTTTCCGCGCTCGATGGCCTGATGATGGGCACGCGCTGCGGCGCGCTCGATCCGGGCGCCGTGATTTACCTGATGGAGATCGAGAAGCTGTCGCTGGAAAAAGTGGCGCATGTGCTGTACCACGAATCGGGCTTGCTGGGCGTCTCAGGCGTGTCGGCCGACCCGCCCGTGCTGCTGGCGCAGGAAGGCCGTCAGGATGCGACGGGCGAGCGCATACGCGCGGCGCTGGCCCTGTATGTGCGCCGCATCGTGCGTGAAATCGGCGCGCTGACAGCGGTATTGAAAGGACTGGACCTGCTGGTGTTTACGGCCGGTATCGGCGAGCACAGTGCAGAACTGCGCCGGCGCATCTGCGCGGAGCTGGGTTTTGTTGGCCCCGTGCTCGATAGCGCCGCCAATGCAGGCAACGCCAGCGTGATTTCCAGCGCGGACAGCCGCATCGTGGTGGGCGTGGAGCCGGCCAATGAAGAGTGGGTGGCCGCCCGGCACGCGGCGCTGGCTGTCTGAATGGCACAGGGGAAATTGCTCAACTGAACATATTTCCCCCTTGCGTGGGCTAACGCACAGTGTGGTTTTGCTTCTTGCTCTACGATGTAGTCATGCCATCGCCGGACGTGAAAACGACAGCGGTGCCAGGCAAACTTTGAACATTTTGCCCGCCTTTGGTAAGAATAATTTTAACGACATTGAAAGGTCACATCATGAACAAATTACTCGCCGCCCTGATCGCCACCCTGTTTGCCACTGCTGCTTTTGCACAAACGGCGCCCGCCACCGAAGCCGTCGCGAAAGCCCAGGCTTCCGCGCAAAAAGACGTCAACAAGGCTGCCGCTTCGGAAGCCAAGGTCGATGCCAATGCTGACGCAGACGTCGCCAAGGCACAAGCCAAGGCCAACGAAAAGAAAGCCGACGCCCACCACAAGGCTGCTAAAACCAAGGCCAAGGCCCACGACAAGGTCGTGAAAGCCGATCCTGAAGACCAGGCCAAGGAAGCCGCCAAGGCCGAGAAAACCGCTGCCAAGGCTGATGCCAAGGCCGGCAAGGCTTCCGTGAAAGCGGATGCCAAGGTCGCAAAAGAAAAAGTCGATGCGAATGCCGACAAGGCTCTCGCCGCCACCAAGACGGAAGAAGCCAAGGCCAAGGCCGAAGCCGACATCAAGGCGGCCGCCGCCAAGTAAGCGCGTATTCGTACGCGCAGGCTGCGGCCTGCAATCCCAAAGACAGCTACGGCTGTCTTTTTTTTCGTCCGGTGCTTTCACTGTTCTCCGCTAGACAGTGTTGATGTGCCTCAAACGCTCCTGTTTTCTGCATGCCATAGTGAATTGGCAGGCAGACTGAAAGGGAGACGTCATGAATATCAACAAAACGAAAAAAGCACCGGCCGGCGGTTCTGGCGACCGGCAAACGATAGCTGATATGCCCATCGAGGGTGATCTGAACGCTGGCGTTGAAGAACGTCTGGGCGTGTCGTACGCCGACCAGGCAGCCGGCCATGCCGGTGGCATGCCCGGTACGGCGCCGGATATGGGTTCCAGTTGCATGAACACGGGTAATGGCAGCGGCATGGGCGGCGCAGGCGGTGGCGCCGGCATGGGGGGCGGTGGCGGCGATGGAGGCAATGGCCAGGGAGGCGGCACGCCGCAGGTACGCACCTGCGCCACCATGACGGTGTATCGCCGCCTGCTGAACGAAGACCCGGCCTATGCGCGCGTGCGCGACGAGATCGAAAACCTGGCCGGCCTGTATGAGGGCGACCAAGGGCTTGCTGCCCGTTCTGGCGTGACCACCATACCGGTGGTGGTGCACGTGGTGTGGAATACGGCGGCGCAGAATATCTCGGATGCGCAGGTGGCCAGCCAGATCGATGTACTGAACCGCGACTACCGGCATGCCAACACGGATGTGGCCAATACGCCGGCCCCCTTCTTGCCGTTGACGGCCGACGCGCGCGTGGAATTCGCGCTGGCCATGGTCGATCCCCATGGCGCGGCCACCAGCGGCATCGAGCGGCGCCAGACCAGCGTCACCTCGTTTGGCGCCGATGACGCCGTCAAGTCGCAAGCGACAGGCGGCATGAATGCCTGGCCGGCCGATACCTACCTCAATATCTGGGTCTGCCAGTTGGGCGGCGGCTTGCTCGGTTATGCGCAGTTTCCCGGTGGCCCGGCCGCCACCGACGGCGTGGTGATATTGCAGTCGGCCTTCGGCACCATCGGCACGGCGGCGCCGCCTTTCCACCTGGGCCGCACGGCCACGCATGAAGTGGGGCACTGGCTGAACCTGAACCATATCTGGGGCGACGATGGCACTGGCTGCACGGGTACCGACAACGTGGCCGATACGCCCAACCAGGGCGGCGCGAACACGGGTACGCCTTCGTTCCCGCATGTATCCTGCAATAACGGGCCGAATGGCGACATGTTCATGAATTACATGGATTACGTGGATGACCCGGCCATGTTCATGTTCACGGCCGGCCAGGTGGCGCGCATGCAGGCTTGCCTCGATGGCCCGCGCGCCAGCATCGGCACGGCGGCAGGCGGCGGTACCGGCGTTACGCCGCGCCAGAGCTCATCGCCCGTGGTCGCCTGGGGCGCCAATCGCCTCGACGTCTTCGTGGTGGGTACCGACAGCGCGCTGTATCACAAGGCCTGGAATGGCACGGCGTGGGCGCCGTCCGTCACCGGCTATGAAGCGCAGGGCGGCATCGTGACCAGCGCGCCGCAAGCGGTGTCGTGGGGACTGAACCGGCTCGATGTGTTCGTCACGGGCAGCGATAGCGGCTTGTATCACAAATGGTGGAATGGCTCGGCCTGGGGGCCATCGCTGACCGGTTATGAAGCGCTGGGCGGCTTGTGTCTGGGCGATCCGCGCGCCGTGGCCTGGGGACCGAACCGCCTCGACGTGTTTGTCGTCGGCACGGACCGCGCCCTGTATCACAAGTGGTGGAATGGCTCGGCCTGGGGACCGTCGGTGACCGGCTACGAAGCGATGGGCGGCATCTGCCTGGGTCAGCCCGAAGCGGTGGCGTGGGGACCGAACCGCCTCGACGTGTTTGTCATCGGCACGGATCGCGCCCTGTATCACAAGTGGTGGGATGGCACGGCCTGGGGACCATCGCTGACGGGCTATGAACGGCTGGGAGGTATCTGCACTTCGTCGCCGAAGGTCGTGGCCTGGGGGGCGAACCGGCTTGACGTGTTTGTCACGGGCACCGATGGCGCGCTGTACCACAAGTGGTGGGATGGCGCGAAATGGGGGCCATCGGTCGATGGCTACGAGCGCCTGGGCGGCATCTGCGTGGGTGAAGTGGAAGCCGTGTCGTGGGCGGCCAACCGGCTCGACCTGTTCGTCATCGGCACCGATAGCGCGCTGTATCACAAGGCGTGGAACGGCACGGCCTGGTCGCCCTCGCTGACGGGCTTTGAAAACCTCGGCGGTATTTGCACATCGCGCCCGCGCGCCACGGCCTGGGCCGCAAATCGCCTGGACGTATTCGTCAGGGGCACGAACGGCGCGCTGTTCCACAAGGCGTGGAATGGCACGGCATGGTCGCCGTCCGTGAGCGGCTATGAAAACCTGGGCGGCGTAATATCGTGTTTTTAAGCGAAGGAGACGGCATGCACGGCATGACAAGAGTACTGCCCAGCGGCAGCTGGACGCATTCGTTCGAGGAAGATGGCGCCGGTATCGAGGTGTACCGGCCCACGGCCACGTTTGTCTTCCCACCCAGCCGCAAGGGGCGCAAGGTGCTTGATTTCGACGCTGCCGCCAACGGTGCCGGAATGCTGACTAGCATGGTGCCCGGTCCCGATGACCGGCCCCGTGCGGGGCCAGCTACCGCGCTGATCCCCTTGGGCATGAACCGTTATGCCTTGGCTGGCACGCCAGAGGCGCCGCAAGAGGTGATTGAAATTGTCGAAGCGGCGACCGATATCCTCAGGCTGGCGCGGCATTGAAAGAGCCTGGCCTTGATGGCGGCAGGCGAAAAAAAAGACAGGCGAGCCTGTCTTTTTTCAGTGATGAGACTAGCCTATCGCCGTCATTTTCTGCGGTTTCAGCTTGGATGCCAATGGCTTGCCTTTCTTCGCGCGCTTGCCGAAGTGCTCGGCGAGAGCGGTAGCACCCAGCGTGACATCTTGCGGTTTCGCTCCCCGGCCGATGCCCGACACCACCACGCCGCGCTGGGTGATCGGCTGCACTGCCAGCAATTTGTCCTTGCCTTCCAGTTCCATCAGCTTGACGCCGGTGCCACCCTTGGACAGGGTTTTCATTTCATCGAGGCCGAACACCAGCAGGCGTGCGCTGTCAGTGACGCAAGCCAGGGCGCTGGCCGCATCAGGAATCACTTTTGGTTCGAGCGGCAGGTCGCCGTCGTCCAGGGTGATGAACGATTTCCCGCCCTTCAAACGGCTGGCCATATCGGCCGCCTTGGCGATGAAGCCATAGCCGGCGTTGGAGGCCAGCATCAGGTTGGTGGCGCCATTGCCCGCGAAGTAATGCAGGATGCGGATGGCGTTGCCGGGCGTGCCGCCGCTCAGGTCGACCAGGGTCGTGATCGGCACGCCATCGCCGCGCGCGTTGGGTAGCGCCGAGACGGGTACCGAGTATATCTTGCCGTTGTTGCCGAAGCCCAGCAGGGTGTCGACCGTGCGGCATTCGAAGGCGCCGTGCAGGGAATCGCCCGCCTTGAAGGTGAATTGCGCCGCATCGTGGCCGATGCCGGTACGCGCGCGCACCCAGCCTTTTTCCGAAATGATCACGGTCACCGGTTCATCGACGACTTTTTGTTCGGCGACGGCTTTTTGCGCTTCCTCAATCAGGGTGCGGCGCGCATCGCCGAACTGTTTTGCATCGGCTTCGATTTCGCGGATGATGGCGCGCTTCATCGAGCCCGGGTTGTCGAGCAGGTCTTGCAGGGTCTTTTCTTCCTTGCGTAATTCGGCCAGCTCTTGCTGGATCTTGATGGTTTCCAGGCGCGCCAGCTGGCGCAAGCGGATTTCCAGGATGTCGTCGGCCTGGCGTTCGGACAAGTTGAATGCTTCGATCAGGGCCGCTTTCGGCTCATCCGAATTGCGGATGATGTGGATCACCTTGTCGATATTGAGCAGGATGGCTTCGCGGCCTTCCAGGATATGGATGCGGTCCCTGACCTTGCCCAGTTTGTAGCCGGTACGGCGCGTCACCGTTTCGAAGCGGAAATCGATCCACTCGCGCAGGATGTCGCCCAGGCCCTTCTGGCGCGGACGGCCATCGCCGCCTATCATCACCAGGTTGATCGAGGTCGATGATTCCAGCGAAGTATGCGCCAGCAGCATCAGCATGAATTCGTTCTGGTCCTGGTTCTTCGATTTCGGCTCGAACACCAGGCGCACCGGCGCAGCGCGGCCCGATTCGTCGCGGATGGTGTCGAGCGAATTGAGGATCAGCGCCTTCAGGGCCACCTGTTCCGGCGACAACGCCTTTTTGCCCAGTTTAATTTTCGGATTGGTCAGCTCTTCGATTTCCTCGAGCACTTTTTGCGACGAGGTACCCGGTGGCAGTTCCGTCACCACGGCTTGCCACTGGCCGCGCGCCAGCTCTTCGATCTTCCAGCGCGCGCGCACCTTCATGCTGCCACGGCCGCTCGCATACATGTCCTGGATTTGCGATGGCGGGGTGATGATCTGGCCGCCGCCCGGGAAATCGGGGCCAGGCATGATGGCCATCAGTTCGGCGTGCGTGATCTTGGGATCGCGGATCATGGCGACAGCCGCCTTGGCCACTTCCGTCAGGTTGTGCGACGGGATTTCCGTCGCCAGGCCGACGGCGATACCGGAAGCGCCATTGAGCAGCACCATCGGCAGACGTGCCGGCAGCAGCTTTGGTTCTTCCGTCGAACCGTCGTAGTTGGGCTGGAAATCCACCGTGCCCATGCCGATTTCATCCATCAGCAATTTGGCGATCGGGGTCAGACGCGCTTCCGTGTAGCGCATCGCCGCCGCGCCGTCGCCGTCGCGCGAGCCGAAGTTACCCTGGCCATCGATCAGCGGATAACGCAGCGAGAAGTCTTGCGCCATGCGCACCAGCGCGTCGTACACGGACTGGTCGCCGTGCGGATGCAGCTTGCCCAGCACGTCGCCGACCACCGCCGCCGATTTGCGCGGCTTCGCCGTGGCATTCAATCCCAGCTCATTCATCGCATACAGGATGCGGCGCTGCACCGGCTTCTGGCCGTCGCAGACGTCGGGCAGGGCGCGGCCCTTGACCACCGAGATGGCGTAATCGAGATAGGCGCGCTCGGCGAAAGTAGAGAGGGTCAGCGCTTCGCCATCGAACACCGGTTCATCCGGCTCGATGGGCTCAGGCTGGGCATCGTCAAATAAATTGGTTTGTGTGGACATGGTGCGGGTTTCAGTAATTTAAATGGTTGCGGTTGAACGTATGGCGCTGATTATGACAGCCCGGGTTGGGACAAGGACATGCGGTACGACTGATAGATACTGCGTACGGTGAAGTACAGTACTGCTAGCGCCAGGACGATGGCCAGGCGCAGCAGCGGCTGCATTTGCCCGGCGTCCTGCTGATGGACCAGTATGAAAGAGGTGATGGCAGGCGCCAGCGCCACAGGCCAGCCTGCCTTCACGGTGAACTCACAGGGTGCGAGCAGCATGCCGATGCAAGACCAGGCAAACAGCGCTGCGCCGAGCAGGGCGGCAGGCAACAGATGCAGATACAGTTCCAGTATCAAGGCGATGCACACGACGATCCATGCCATGCGCAGCCAGGGCAGCATCGCTACGGTGCCGCCGCATGCAGCATACAGCCCTTCCTTGGCGCGGATGGCCAGCATCAGCGCGCAGAATGACAGCATCATGCCTTCGTTGCCGTTCACGGCAGACGTGCCGTTACCCATGATGATCAGGGTGGAAAACAAGGTCAGCCCTATGGTGTACAGCAATTGTCTGCCAGTCAGTAGTGAGCGGCTTGCGGCGCCGGCGAGCAGGGTGGCGAAGCATAAGCCGCTGGCAGTGGCGGTGCGCAGGGTGCTGCCTGGCGACGGTATGAAGTACAGTACGCCGACGACCAGGAACGGTACTATCCATCCCAGGTGCAGCAGGCCTGGCCGTTCGCGCAAGAAAGGCAGGCTTTCGACACTGCGTTCTTTCAGTGATTGCCAGCGCGCGAATAGCGGAGCAGGCCATTTGAAGGCATGCATCGCCATCAGCGCAAAAGCCAGCGCCTGGCAAAGCAGTAAATTGGCCCATTGCGGCTGCAGCAGCGGCAGGCGGCCTACGCCGGCAATGGTCGCCAGCATGAAATTGAGAGCGCAGCCCAGGCCTATCGAGGTGAGGGCCGTTTCCTTGAAATAGCGCTTGGTATGGACAGCGTGTTCCCAGCGTTGAAACAGATCTCCATCGAGTTTGTAGACCAGCATTTCCGGGTGGTGCCAGCGTACCGTCTGCAGCAAATCCTTGACCTCCTCCGTAAACGCCTGGTCGAACAGCTGGCGCCCGTAAGCCGATGGGGGCTGTTGCGACAGCAGGCAGGCGATGCCGCGATGCCGGTCGCGGTTGTCCAGGAACAGGGCGTAGGAACGGTCGGCCCGGTAGCGCGCCATGGCGTTGTGCATCAGCTCCGGGTGGTGGCGGGCTAAAAAGGCATGGCCTGCATTCCAGCCGAAGCTGTCGAACAGGGAGCCTCGGATGGCGATGTCGTAGTCCGCGCTGGCGCAGTAGTGCAGTGCGCACAGTTCGAACTCTTCGCGCACGTCGAGGTTGAGCAGTTCTGAACGTTGCAGGAAGTCGCGCAGCACTGCGTGCGGATCGTCATGCCGGGCTCGCACCAGGAAGGCCTGCCACTGGGCGTTCGCCTCTTCGATGGGATCGTGTACGCCGCCGTCCCATTTTTCGGGCGCTGCTGGTGTCTCTATTGCGGGCGCGTCTTCCTGTGCGACCACGCCCCACAGTTCGGCCGGCGCTGCCGGTGCTGGCTGGACAGCGGCCGGTTCGCTTTCCAGCGTCGGCTTGGCGGGCGCCGTTGTCTCTGCTTGCTGCGCTTGTTCCTGCCACTGCGCGGCAAACATGGGCGCATGGCGCAGCGCGAACTCATACGCGTCGCGCAATTGCTGGAAGGCGGCCGGGTCGTCATCGGGCCGCGTAACTTTCAGCTGCTTGGCATAAGCGCGCTTGATGGCGCGCTCGTCGCTGGTAGGCTCCGTGCCGAGGATATCCCACAGGCTGCGCTGTCCCTGATGCATGCCGTCGTTCATTTACAGAAAACTTTCGCTTTCAACCTGCCGCAGTGCTTCATCGAGCACCTGCCGCGATTTGCGGATGGTGTTCGGGTCCTGTGTCTCCAGCGCAGCCTGGAAGTTGGCCGTATGATGCGCCAGGTAATTGCGCACATCGCCCAGCGACTGTTCGTACAGGCGGTCGGCGCGTGAAATCAGGGTGCGGTTTTCGAGCTGCTCGCGCGGATGGATCTTCAGGTCGGCCAGCTCAAGGAAGCGCTGTTCGATCTGTTCCGGCGTCATCACGCCCGTGTTGTCGCTGATGACCATCTTGTGGCGTTCCTGCGTGGCCAGTACCGTCGCTTCCGCTTCCAGCACGCCGCTGATGTCATAGGTAAAGCGCACGTCGATGCCTACCTCACCGGCCTTTTTGGGCGGTATCGGGAAGGTGATTTTTCCCAGGAAGACGTTGTCGGCCACCATCCGCGATTCGCCCTGGTAGATCGTTACATTGATCTCTTTCTGGTTATCGTAAATGGTGGTGATGTTTTCCGTGCGCGAGACGGGCACCACCGAGTTGCGCTCGATGATGGGCATGTAGTGGCCGCCCTCATACTGGTTCGGTCCCACCTGGCGCGAGATGCCGATGCCCAATGAGTATGGCGCCACATCTGTCATCACCACTTCATCGAGGGCCGCGTCGCGCATCTTCAGGCCTGCCTGCACGGCCGCGCCCAGGGCCACGGCTTCATCCGGGTCCAGGTGGATGGCGGGGAAGCGGCCAAACATGCGCGAGACCAGTTTGCGTACCAGCGGCATGCGCGTGGCGCCGCCGGCCAGCACTACTTCATCGAGTTCCGAGGCGCGGATGGTGGCGTCGCGCAGCGCCCGTTCCACCGGCACGCGCAAGCGGGCCAGCAGCGGTTCGCACAACTGCGCCAGTTTGTCTTCGCTGATTTCCCAGTGATAGTCTTTATCCTGATAACGCGTGCTCATGCGCGCTGTCGGCTGCTCGGACAGCAGGCGCTTTACCCGCTCCGCCTCGTCGCGCAGCAACTGCTGCTGGCGCGCATCGAACAATCGGCTGCCGGCAGCGCTGCGTAAGCCGCTTTCTTCCAAAAAGGCGTCGACCAGCACGCTGACGAAATCCTCGCCACCGAGGAAATTGTCACCGGCCGAGGCGCGCACTTCCATCACGCCTTCGAACAGTTCCAGGATCGAGACGTCAAAGGTGCCGCCACCCAGGTCGAAGACGAGAAACTTGCTTTCCTGTTCCTTGTCGCGGATGCCGTAAGCCAGTGCGGCGGCCGTCGGTTCGTTCAGCAGCCGTTCCACGCGCAAGCCTGCCAGCTGTCCGGCGATGCGCGTGGCCTTGCGCTGGGCATCGCTGAAATACGCTGGCACGGTGATGATGGCTTCCTCGACCGGGTGGCCGAGAAAGGCTTCCGCATCTTCCTTCAGCGCGCGCAGCACCATCGACGACAGTTCTTCCGGGCGGAATTGCTGCGTGCCGAGCGTGATTTTCTTTTCGCTGCCCATATAGCGCTTGAAGACCGACGCCGTCAGCTGCGGGTGCGTCTGCAGGCGCTCGCGCGCGGCGCGTCCCACCAGCACGGTGCCGTCTTCGTCGATGCTGACGCACGACGGCGTCAGGTGTTCACCGAGTGCGTTGGGGATGATGGAAGCCTTGCCGTCGCGCCAGATGGCGGCCAGGCTGTTGGTGGTGCCGAGGTCGATACCGATGATCATCAGATATCCGCCTCCGCCTCATTGCCGTGTTCTTCGATCCAGGCGCGGCGTCCGGCCGCTTCGCCTTTACCCATCAGCATATTGAAGCGGGCGGCCGAGGCCATGTGGTCGACTTCGCCCAGGGTCACGGGCAGCAGGCGGCGCGTGTCCGGATTCATGGTGGTTTCCCACAACTGCTCGGCGTTCATCTCGCCCAGACCCTTGAAGCGGGAAATCGCCCAGGCGCCCGGTTTCACGCCTTCCTTGCGCAGCTTGTCTTCGATGGCCAGCAGTTCGCCGTCGTCGAGCGCGTAGATTTTCTGGATCGGTTTCTTGCCGCGCGCGGGCGCATCGACGCGGTACAGCGGCGGACGGGCGATGCAGATATGGCCCTTGGCGATCAGCGCGGGGAAATGCTTGAAGAACAGGGTCAGCAGCAGTACCTGGATATGCGAGCCATCCACGTCCGCGTCCGACAGGATGCAGATTTTGCCGTAGCGCAGGCCCGACAGGTCGGGCGTGTCGCCATGCGTGTGCGGATCGACGCCGATGGCCACGGCGATATCGTGGATCTCGTTATTCGCGTACAGGCGGTCGCGGTCCGTTTCCCATGAGTTCAGCACCTTGCCGCGCAGGGGCAGGATGGCCTGGAATTCCTTGTCGCGGCCCATCTTGGCCGAACCGCCCGCCGAGTCGCCCTCGACCAGGAACAGTTCATTGCGCGCGATGTCCGACGATTCGCAATCGGTCAGCTTGCCCGGCAAGACAGCCACGCCCGAGGATTTTTTCTTTTCCACTTTTTGCAGCGATCGCTGGCGCGACTGCGCCTGCTTGATCACCAGTTCGGCCAGTTTCTTGCCGTATTCGACGTGCTGGTTCAGCCACAGTTCCAGCGGCGGCTTGGAAAAGGTCGAGACCAGTTTCACGGCGTCGCGCGAATTGAGGCGTTCCTTGATCTGGCCCTGGAATTGCGGGTCCAGCACCTTCGCCGACAAGACGAAGGAGGCGCGCGCAAAGACGTCTTCGGGCAGCAGTTTCACGCCCTTGGGCAGCAGCGAGTGCATTTCGACGAAGTTTTTCACGGCGCCGAACAAGCCTTCGCGCAAGCCCGATTCATGCGTGCCGCCGTTCGAGGTGGGAATCAGGTTGACATACGATTCGCGCACGATGGCGCCTTCTTCCGTCCACGCCACCACCCAGGCGGCGCCTTCGCCTTCGGCAAAACCGTCGTTCTCGCCGTTGGCGTATTGCGCGCCTTCGAACAGGGGAATCAGGGTTTCGCCGCTGGAGGTTTGCGCCAGCGCTTCGGTCAGGTAGCCGCGCAAGCCTTCGGCATACATCCAGGTTTGCGTGTCGCCCGTCTTCGCGTTGGTCAGGGTCACGGTGACGCCGGGCAGCAGCACGGCTTTCGAGCGCAGCAGGCGTTGCAACTCAACTTGCGAAATCTGCGGCGAGTCGAAATATTTCGGATTCGGCCAGGCGGTCACGCGCGTGCCCGACTTCTTGCCATCGCGCGGCGCCGGCTTTGAATGCAATGGTTCGATCACGTCGCCATCGGCAAACACCATGTGGTGCAAGCCGTTGCCGTCGCTTTCCTTACGCCAGACGGTGATTTCCAGGCGCGAGGACAGCGCATTGGTGACGGACACGCCGACGCCGTGCAAGCCGCCCGAGAACGCGTAGGCGCCGCCCGAACCCTTGTCGAACTTGCCGCCCGCATGCAATCGCGTAAACACGATTTCCACCGTCGGCACGCCTTCTTCCGGGTGCAGGCCGACGGGAATGCCGCGGCCATTGTCTTCGACGGTGATGCTGCCATCCGTGTTTTGCGTGACGGCGATGTGCGTGCAGTGGCCGCCCAGCGCCTCATCGGAGGCATTGTCGATCACTTCCTGGATGATATGCAGCGGATTTTCAGTGCGGGTATACATCCCCGGGCGCTGCTTGACCGGTTCCAGTCCTTTCAGGACACGGATGGATGATTCGCTGTAGTCGGATGCTGGTTTTTTAGTGGCCATACGTGTTCAAGCTAAGTAAAGACAAGGGTTGGAACGCCAGGCCAGCGCGCTGCAGGCGCAATGACAGCGGCGGCGATAGCTGTATGAATATACAGTATATCCCGTCCAGCGTCACTGGGGGAGGGCAGGCGGCAGGCATGGCGTCCTTGTGCGGACGCTTGCGCATTCTATCTTGATCGGCGAGCAATAGCGCTACTCCTTGGCAACAATGGTGCGCCGCATCGTGATGTTTTAGTACTAATCTAGGGCAAATCCCACGATGTATATGCGCTGCAGCCCCGATTTTTACATGTTGTTTACATGGCGCTCCCCAGTCTTTACCAATTTTTTATACCCTTTTTGTTAACCTGTTTTTATCAACACAAACCTGAGTGAGGGTGGGAATGGATATCGTCTATATCGGCTTGATTGCCGTGTTTTGCGTGGTGGTGGCGGGTTTCGCCATCGCCTGCGACAAATTAGGGAGCGTGAAATGAACGCATTTTATGTACTGGGCGCCGTGGTGTCGGCCGGCTTGCTCGTGTATCTGCTGGTAGCGCTGCTCAAGGCGGAGGAGCTGTGATGACGACCCAATCGATACTGTTACTGGTGCTGTTCCTGGTGGTGCTGCTGGCCCTGGCGTATCCGCTGGGCCTGTACATGGCCAGGGTGGCTGGCGACGCGCCCGTGCCTGGCCTGGCCTGGCTGCAGAAATGTGAAAACCTGCTGTACCGCTGGGCGGGGCTGTCAAACGACAAGGCCATGGGCTGGAAAGGCTATGCCATCGCCCTGATCGTCTTCAACACCCTGGGCGCCTTCTTCGTGTACGGCCTGCAGCGTTTGCAAGACCTGCTGCCGTTCAATCCGCAGGGCCTGCCTGCGATTACCCCCGACTCCTCGTTCGATACCGCCGTCAGCTTCGTGGCCAACACCAACTGGCAGGGTTACAGCGGCGAACAGGCCATGAGCTACCTGACGCAGATGCTGGGCCTGGCCTGCCAGAACTTCTTTTCGGCTGCCACCGGCATCGCCGTGATCTTTGCCCTGATCCGTGGCTTTTCCTCGCGCTCGAGCAAATCGATCGGCAATTTCTGGGTCGACCTGGTGCGCTCCACCCTGTACATCTTGCTGCCGCTGTCGCTGGCCTTGTCCGTGGTGTTCATGGGCGAAGGCGTGATCCAGAATTTTTCGCCGTACAAGGAAGTGACCCTGCTCGACCAGGTGGCGTATGAAACGCCAAAAACCACGGCCGATGGTCAGCCTGTGCTCGACGCCGCCGGCAAACCGGTGATGGAAGCGCAAGTGGCCAAGACGCAGACGATCGCCATGGGCCCGGTCGCCTCGCAAGAGTCGATCAAGATGCTGGGCACCAACGGCGGCGGCTTCTTCAACGCCAATTCCGCCCACCCGTATGAAAATCCGAGCGTGATGTCGAATTTCCTGCAGATGCTGGCGATTTTCCTGATCCCGGCCGGCCTGTGCTTCACCTTTGGCCGCATGGTCGGCGACATGCGCCAGGGCTGGGCCGTGATCGCCGCCATGACCCTGATCTTCGTCGCCCTGACGGCAGGCGTGATGAGCGCGGAACAGCAAGCCAATCCTGCGCTGCAAACCCTGGGCGTGGACCAACAGCAAAGCAGCCTGCAATCGGGCGGCAATATGGAAGGCAAGGAAACCCGTTTCGGCATCAGCTCGTCGACCCTGTTCGCTGCCATCACGACGGCGGCTTCCTGCGGCGCCGTCAACTCCATGCACGATTCCTACATGCCCTTGGGCGGCATGGTGCCGCTGCTGCTGATGCAGTTCGGCGAAGTGATCTTCGGCGGCGTGGGCACGGGCTTGTACGGCATGCTGATGTTCGCCATCCTGGCCGTGTTTATCGCCGGCCTGATGATCGGCCGTACGCCTGAATACCTGGGCAAGAAAATCCAGGCCTATGAAATGAAGATGGTGTCGCTGGCCATCCTGGTGACGCCTGCCCTGGTGCTGACCGGTACCGCGATTGCCGTGATGGTCGATGCCGGCACGGCAGGCGTGGCCAATCCTGGCGCGCACGGTTTTTCGGAAATCCTGTACGCCTTTACCTCGGCTGCGAATAACAATGGCAGCGCGTTTGCCGGCCTGTCTGCCAACACGCCGTTCTATAACGTGATGCTGGCGATTGCCATGTGGTTCGGACGTTTTGCCGTGATCGTGCCGGTGCTGGCCGTCGCTGGTTCGCTCGCTGGCAAGCAGCGCCTGACGGCCAACTCGGGGACCATGCCCACGCATGGTCCGATGTTCATCATGCTGCTGATCGGCGTCGTCGTGCTGGTCGGCGTGTTGAACTATGTTCCGGCGCTGGCCCTGGGCCCCGTCATCGAACACCTGCAACTTTTCACCCAATAAGAGGCTACCATGTCACGCAAAAGCCTGACTTTATTTGATTCCGCATTGATAGGCCCCGCCATCGTCGATGCGTTTAAAAAACTCGACCCCCGCACGCAGTGGCGCAGCCCCGTGATGTTCGTGGTCTATGTGGGCAGCATCATCACTACCATGCTGGCGGTCCAGGCCCTGATCGGCAAGGGGGAAGCGCCATTCGGCTTCATCGCCGCCGTCGCCGTGTGGCTGTGGTTTACCGTGCTGTTCGCGAACTTCGCCGAAGCGCTGGCCGAAGGCCGCAGCAAGGCACAGGCGGCCTCCTTGCGCGCCCTGAAGCAAACCGTGATGGCGAAGAAGATGCAGACGCCAAAATACGGCACGGCCTGGCTGCCGACGCCAGCCACCGACCTGCGCAAGGGCATGACGGTGCTGGTCGAAGCGGGCGACGTGATTCCTGCCGACGGTGAAGTCACCGCCGGCGTGGCTTCGGTCGATGAAAGCGCCATTACCGGCGAATCGGCGCCCGTGATCCGTGAATCGGGCGGCGACTTCTCGGCCGTGACGGGCGGCACCCGCGTGCTGTCGGACTGGCTGCTGGTACGCGTTTCCGTCAATCCTGGCGAAGCGTTCATCGACCGCATGATCGCCATGGTCGAAGGCGCCAAGCGCCAGAAGACGCCGAATGAAATCGCCCTGACGATCCTGCTGGTGGCCCTGTCCATCGTGTTCCTGATCGTCACCGTGACCTTGCTGCCATATTCCCTGTTTGCCGTGGCGGCCGCCAAGAGCGGCACGCCCGTTACCATTACCGTGCTGATCGCGCTGCTGGTGTGTTTGATCCCGACCACCATCGGCGGCCTGCTGTCGGCCATTGGCGTGGCCGGCATGAGCCGCATGATGCAGGCCAATGTGATCGCCACTTCCGGCCGCGCGGTGGAAGCGGCCGGCGACGTGGACGTGCTGCTGCTCGATAAAACGGGCACCATCACCCTGGGCAATCGCCAGGCGTCGAATTTCGTGCCTGCGCCGGGCGTGACGGAACAGCAGCTGGCCGATGCGGCGCAACTGGCCTCGCTGGCCGATGAAACGCCGGAAGGGCGCAGCATCGTGGTGCTGGCCAAGCAGCGTTTCAATATCCGCGAACGCGAGATGGCCAGCCTGCACGCCACCTTCGTACCATTCACGGCGCAGACGCGCATGAGCGGCGTGGATATTCCTGGCGCCGATGAACACACCGTGCGCGAAGTACGCAAGGGCGCGGCCGATTCCGTGCGCAAGTATGTGGAAGCGCTGGGCCTGCCGTATCCGGAAGAAGTGGCGCGCGCCGTCGATGATATCTCGCGCCGCGGCAGCACGCCGCTGGTGGTGGTCGATGACGGCCGCATCATGGGCGCGGTGGAGCTGAAGGATATCGTCAAGGGCGGCATCAAGGAGCGCTTTGCCGAATTGCGCCGCATGGGCATCAAGACGGTCATGATCACCGGCGACAACAAGCTGACGGCCGCCGCCATCGCTGCCGAAGCGGGCGTGGATGATTTCCTGGCCGAAGCGACGCCGGAAGATAAATTGAAACTGATCCGCAGCTACCAGTCCGAAGGCCGCCTGGTGGCGATGACGGGCGACGGCACCAACGATGCGCCGGCGCTGGCCCAGGCCGACGTGGCCGTGGCCATGAACTCGGGCACGCAGGCCGCCAAGGAAGCGGGCAATATGGTCGATCTCGATTCGAATCCGACCAAGCTGCTGGAGATCGTTGAAATCGGCAAGCAGATGCTGATGACGCGCGGTTCCCTGACGACGTTCTCGATTTCGAACGACATCGCCAAGTACTTCGCCATCATCCCGGCCGCTTTCGTGGGTACATATCCACAACTGAAGGCGCTCGACATCATGCACCTGGCCAGCCCCTCGTCGGCCATCATGTCGGCCGTGATCTTCAATGCGCTGATCATCGTCGTGCTGATACCGCTGGCGCTGAAAGGCGTGCAGTACCGGGCCATCGGCGCGGCCAGCCTGTTGCGCCGCAACCTGCTGGTGTATGGCGTGGGCGGCATCATTCTGCCCTTTATCGGCATCAAGCTGATCGACATGATTTTGTCCGCCCTCAATTTCGTTTAAAGGTAATATCATGAGCACTATCGTTCGCCCCGCAGTCGTCCTGTTCGCCGCGCTGACCGTGATTTGCGGCGTGATGTATCCTCTCGCCACCACTGGCATCGGCAAGCTGGCCTTCAGCCACCAGGTCGATGGCAGCATCATCGAGCGCGACGGCAAGCCGGTCGGCTCGACCCTGATCGGCCAGTCCTTCACTTCGCCCAGGTACTTCTGGGGCCGTCCTTCGGCCACCACGCCGATGGCCAACAACGGCGCCGGCTCGGGTGGCTCCAACCTGGGGCCGAGCAATCCAGCCCTGGTGGACGCCGTCAAGGGACGCATCGCCGCCCTGAAGGAAGCCGATCCTGACAACACCACCGCCATTCCGGTCGACCTGGTGACGGCCTCGGGCAGTGGCCTGGACCCTGAAATCAGCCTGGCGGCCGCCGTCTACCAGGCGCGCCGCGTGGCCCGCGTGCGCGGCCTGCCCCTGGCGCAGGTGGAAAACACCATCGCCAGGCTGCAGAAAACCGCGTATATCGGCTTTTTCGGCGAACCGCGCGTAAATGTGCTGGAACTGAATCTGGCGCTCGATGCGGCGCAGAAGTAAGATAAGGGGCAGTCACTTCGTGATCGGCATGCACCCCATTGGGCCGCATGCCACCGCCGGCTTTGCTCCCTGTACTGACATAAAAGAGATCCATGCACCCCAACGACAGCCAACGTCCCGACCCTGATGCCCTGCTGGCACAGGTGCAGGCGCAGGAAAAAAAGGCCGCACGCGGCAGGCTGCGCATTTATTTTGGCGCGTCGGCCGGCGTGGGCAAGACCTACGCCATGCTCGCCGCGGCCCGCAAGATGCTGGCCGATGGTCAGGATCTGCTGGTCGGCGTGGTGGAGACGCATGGGCGCCAGGATACGGCTGCCCAGCTTGAGGGGCTGCCCCTGCTGCCGTTAAAAGCGGTCGAATACCGGGGCAAGACCTTGCTGGAGTTTGATCTCGACGAGGCGCTGCGCCGCGCGCCACCGTTGATACTGATGGATGAACTGGCCCATTCGAACGTGGCCGGTTCGCGCCATCCCAAGCGCTGGCAGGATGTCGAGGAATTGCTGGCCGCCGGTATCGATGTGCTATCGACCGTCAATGTGCAGCACCTGGAAAGCCTGAACGATGTGGTGGGCGGCATCACCGGCATCCGCGTGGCGGAAACCCTGCCCGACACCGTGTTTGACCGCGCCGATGAAGTGGTGCTGGTCGACATTCCGGCCGATGAACTGCTGCGCCGCCTGAAGCTGGGCAAGGTGTACAAGCCGCAGCAGGCCGAGCGCGCCTCGCAGAATTTTTTCCGCAAGGGTAACCTGATCGCCTTGCGCGAGCTGGCGCTGCGCCGCACGGCGGACCGGGTGCAGGATGACGTGCAGGCTTACCGCGTCGAAAAATCCATCAATCCCGTATGGAAGACGGGCGTGGCCCTGCTGGCCTGCGTGGGCCCGCGCGCCGGCGGCGAACACGTGATCCGCAGCGCGGCGCGCCTGGCTGGCCAGCTCAATGCGGAATGGCATGCGCTGTACGTGGAAACGCCCAACTTGCAGCGCCTGCCGGCGCGCGAGCGCGAGCGCATCCTGAAAACCCTGAAACTGGCGCAAGACCTGGGCGCGCGCACCGCCATCGTTGCTTCCGCCGATATCGCGGCCGCCGTCGTCGAGTATGCGCGCAGTGCGAATATCTCGAAAGTTATCGTCGGCCGTGGCCGTGCCGGCCTGCTGGCGCGCTGGTGGAATGCGCCGCCGGCGCAGCGCATGGCCAGCCTGGCGCCCGATGTCGACCTGATCGAAGTGGGCCTGCCTGCCAGTGATGCCCCGCTGCGCAGAGCCACGGGCGATGACGAGGCCGATGGACCGCGCCGTCCTTCGCGCCATTGGCGCTATATCTTTGCCGCTGGCGCCAGCCTGCTGACGGCTATCGCTTCGGTGCCGCTGCAGCCCTACCTGGACCTGGCCAATATCGCCATGCTGTCCCTGCTGACGGTGGTGCTGGTGGCCGTGCGCCTGGGCCGTGGACCGGCGGCGCTGGCCAGCCTGGTGGGCGTGGCCTGCTTTGATTTCATCTTCGTGCCGCCCCGTTATTCGTTTGCCGTCGGCGATTTCCAGTACATCATCACGTTTGGCGTGATGCTGGCGGTGGGCCTGATCACCGGCCATCTGACGGCGGGCCTGCGTTTCCAGGCCAGGGTGGCGTCGCACCGCGAGTCGCGTGCCCGCGCCCTGTATGAATTTTCGCGCGAATTGTCGGGCGTGCTGCAGACCGAGCAGATTTTCGACATCACGAAGAGCGCCATCGAACGGGCGTTCCGGGCGCGCGCCACCTTGCTGCTGCCCGATGAGCAGGGGCGGCTGCAGGCGCCAGCGAACGTGGCGGAGCTGGACCTGGGCATTGCGCAATGGGCGTTCGACCGCGCGGAAGCGGCCGGCACGGGCACCGATACCTTGCCCGGCTCGAACATCTTTTATTTGCCGCTGATCGCGCCGATGCGCACGCGCGGCTTGCTGGCGCTGCTGCCGCTCGATGAACCGAATCACCGCCGCTGGCTGCTGGTGCCGGAACAGCGGCAGCACCTGGACACCTTCGCCGCGCTGGCGGCCATTGCGCTCGAGCGTGTGCACTACATCGACGTGGCGCAGGGCGCGCTGGTGCAGATGGAATCGGAGCGCTTGCGCAATTCCCTGCTGGCGGCGCTGTCGCACGACTTGCGCACGCCCTTGACGTCGCTGGTGGGACTGGCCGAATCGCTGGCGCTGTCCAGGCCTGCCTTGTCGAGTGCGCAGCTGGACATGGCGCGCTCGCTGCAGTCCGAAACCGTGCGCATGAGCGCCCTGGTGGCCAATTTGCTCGACATGGCGCGCATCGAAAGCGGCCAGGTGCGCCTGAACCTGCAATGGCAGGCGCTGGAAGAAGTGGTCGGCAGTGCCTTGCGCGCCAGCCGTCCCCAGTTGCTGGGCCACCAGGTGCAGACGCAACTGGCGCCGGATTTGCCGCTGGTGCGCTATGACGCGGTGCTGGTCGAGCGCGTGCTGTGCAATCTGCTGGAAAACGCGGCCAAGTACACGCCGCCGGGCAGCACCATCACGATCGCGGCCAGGGTGCTGGGCCAGTTCCTGCAGGTGACGGTGAGCGACGACGGCCCCGGCCTGCCGCCTGGCCGCGAAGAAGCGATTTTTGAAAAATTCACGCGCGGCGAACGCGAATCGAACAAGCCGGGCGTGGGACTGGGGCTGGCCATCTGCCGCGCCATCGTCGAAGCACATGGCGGCACGATACGGGCGCAGGCGCAACTGCCCGGACAGGGCGCCGCCCTCGTGTTCACGCTGCCGCTGGGGACGCCGCCGGCCTTGCCCGAGCTGGAGCTCGACGAAGCAGAGGCGGGCGCCGATATCAATGACACAGGAAAAATATGATGAACGAACCTTCCGCTACTGCCTTGCTGGTCGAAGATGAGCCGCAAATCCGCCGTTTCGTGCGCTCGGCGCTGGAAGAAGAGGGCTGGCAGATTTTCGAGTCGGCCACCATGCAGCGCGGCTTGATCGACGCCGGCACGCGCCGGCCCGACCTGATCGTGCTCGACCTGGGCCTGCCCGATGGCGACGGCATCGATTTCATTGCCGATATCCGCAAATGGTCGGCCGTGCCCATCATCGTGCTGTCGGCAAGGGTCGATGAACAGGACAAGATCCGTGCGCTCGATGCGGGCGCCGACGATTACCTGACCAAGCCGTTCGGCGTAGGCGAGCTGCTGGCCCGCGTGCGCGCCACCTTGCGCCGTCAGCGCCAGCCCAGCGCCAATGAGGATGGCGTGGTGCAGTTTGGCGACGTGCGGGTCGACCTGAAAGACCGCCTGGTCACGCGCAACAAGCAACTGGTGCACATGACGCCGACGGAATTCCGTCTGCTGTCGGTGCTGGTGAAAAACGCCGGCAGGGTGGTCACCAACCCGCAACTGCTGCGCGAAGTGTGGGGGCCGTCGAATAGCGAAAACGGCCATTACCTGCGCATCTACATGGGCCATCTGCGCCAGAAACTGGAAGCCGATCCGGCCCAGCCGCAGTATCTGCTGACGGAAACCGCAGTCGGTTACCGCTTGCTGCTGCCGCTTTAATACCGTCCTTCCCCCTGTTTGAAAAGCGGTGCTGCGCGCACCAGGGGGATGCTTTACCCATTTTTTTTGCAGCATCGGGCCAGCTGCGCCATTTGGCAAAGGCCCATACCAATAATAAAGAGAATCGCATGAATAAAATACTGATTGCACTTGCCGTCGCCACTACCTTTGCGGGCACCACGGTCCACGCCGACGAGGTCAAGCCCGACAATGAACTGAGCTTCAATCTCGCCGGCGTCTCGGACTACCGTTATCGCGGCATTTCGCAAACGCGGCTGAACCCGGCCCTGCAGGGCGGCGCCGACTATGTCAACAACCCGACCGGCCTGTACGCGAGCGCCTGGGCCTCGAGCATCAGCTGGACCAGGGACAGCGGCGGCAGCGGCGGTGTGGAGCTCGACCTGTCTGCCGGCAAGCGTGGACAATTGGGTGGGGATATCGGCTATGACGTGGGTGTGCTGGTGTATGTGTATGCCGACAATGGCTTGCGCGATGTTATCGGCCTGGCCGATGCCAATACCCAGGAAATCTATGGCCAGCTGTCTTACGGTCCTGCCTACATCAAGTATTCGCAGGCGGTCTCCAACCTGTTCGGCATCGCCAACAGCAAAAACAGCAGCTATGTGGACGTGGGCGCGAATATCGGCCTGGCAGAAGGCTGGACGGCCAATCTGCACGCCGGTTACCAGAACGTGAAAAACAGTGACGCGTCGAGCTACGCGGACTGGAAGGTGGGCCTGACGCGCGATTTCGGTGTCGTCACGGGCGCACTGGCCGTAATCGGCACGAACGCAGATAAACAGGCTTACGCTTCGCCCGCGAATGGCAAATTCCTGGGCAAGACGGCGCTGCAGCTGACGGTTAGCAAGACGTTTTAATTGACACGATACCGTAGCCAGTTGCTTTGGAACTGGCTGCGGTGTGATCAGGCTGGCAAGGAGGGGGCTGTTCAAACACGGCGGCGTACAACTGCCCGGCATCGACCACGCTGGCCGCTTCGATCTGCGCCGCCAGGGCATGCACCGCCTCTGACATGGTCGCCGTGACCAGCAGCACGCGCAGGCCGGGATTGATGCTGCGTGCATGGGCGATGCGGCGCACCAGGTTTGCTTCGTCGGCCAGGCCGTCGACGGACACCACCAGCACGCGGGCGGCGATCATGGCCGAGCGGCTGCCGAGCGAGTCGCGCGCTTCGCTGTCGATCACGATGTCGTGGTAGCAGTTGACCAGGTGTTCGAGTTCGGGCTGCAAGCCCTTGGCGCTGATGGGGCGCGCCGTCAGGTGGGCCAATGCAGGCTCGCCCGCGGCCTGGGCCTGGTCGAGGGCGCCGTGGCGCGGGTCGGCGTCGAGCAGCAGCACCTTGCGTCCCGCTTGCGCGCGCAGGGCAGCCAGCGAACTGGCCAGCCTTGCCGCCAGGATGGATTTCTCCATCCGTCCCTGTTCAGCTGTGATAGCGATGATCATCGTGGCGTACGGCAGGAATGATGTTGGAGGTCGACACCAGCTGCAGCAAACAGCCTTCGCGCGGTGTTTCCTGTGCTTCCCTGCCGCAGGCGCTCCAGCGCGGCAGTTCCATCAGTTGTTCCAGTACCTCGGCCAGGCTGGCCTGGCCGGCAGAGGACATCGGTGTCATCGGCAGGCGCAATTCGTCGCGCACCTTGCCTTGCAGGGCCAGCGCCGCCTTGACAGGCGCCGGGTTCGGTTCGGAAAACAGCAGGCGGATCACTGGCAGCAGGGCCTTGAACAGGACGCTGGCGGCGCCATGGCGGCCGCTTTTGACGAGGTCGTACAGTTGCGCATACAGGTCGGGACGTATTTGGGCGGCGGCCGACATGGCGCCGTGGCCGCCCATGGTCAGGCTGGCCAGCAGCAGCGCGTCGTCGCCGCACAGCACGTCCAGCCGGGTTTCCAGCAGCAGTTCGCCCAGTTGCTGCAGCTTGCCGCCGGCTTCCTTGATGGCGACGAAATGCGAGTCGCGCGCCAGCTGGGCGACGGTGTGCGGCGTCATGTTGACGCCGGTGCGCGCCGGCACGTTGTACAGCACGATAGACTGGTCGGTGGCATCGGCGATGCTCTGGAAGTGGCGCACGATGCCTTCCTGCGAAGGGCGCACATAAGCGGGTGTGGAAATGAGCAGGCCGGCCAGCGGGTGGTCGTTATAGCGCTGCACGGTGGCCGTGACGGCGCGCGTATCGCTGCCGCCCACGCCCATCACGACCGGGAAGTGGGGGCCGACGGCTTCGAGCACGGCGTCGAGCAGCATGGTCTGCTCAGTTGCATCGAGCATGGCTGCTTCACCGGTGGTGCCGCAGACAACCAGGCCCGAGATGCCGCTGCCGGCCAGTTCATCGGCCAGCTGCTGGGCCGCGTCGAGATCGACTTCGCCATCGCGGAACGGCGTTACCATCGGTACCCATATGCCTTGGAAATGGGTGGTGATGCGCGAGGAGGACATGGTTTTTTCAGGGGGATGCTGCAGATAGGTGCTCATGTGCTTTTCCTTTCGCTGATGCGGCCAAATTCCGCCGCCGGCAGCAAGCGCATCACGGCGTCCATCGTCAGGCGCAGCGCCGGCTCCGTCACGCACAGCCATACTTTCATGCGCTCGGCGTGTTCAATCGCCTCGACGCGCATGAACGACAGCATGCTGCCGCAAGTCTTGACAACCAGCTGGCGCAGTTCGGCCAGGCAGGCTTTGTCGACCGTGATATGCATGAGAAAAGTGGGCAGGCGGGACTGATGATGGCGTGCATGGGAATGATGACTGACTTGGTGCTGGCGCGCTGGCAGACGTGAAAGGGGTTCCATGGTGGCTTTGCAGCAGTGGTTGAGATGTAGTCAAGGTTAGCAGCGGCGCCGTAAAGATACTGTAAAAAGCGCGTGCATCGGCGTAAACACGGCATATGCGATAGCGCGCGTAAGGCTGGCGTTGTTGCATTTATACGCCGCATATCGGCTCTTTATGGGGCACTTATGCGCTTTTGTTACAAAATTGAATCGTGTACCAGGGGCGGGCGGTTTATATTGAAACCGTCTCCGCTTACAACAAGCCATGCCATGTCAGACGAAAAAAAACCTCCCGACCCAGCCGATCCGAATCCACCGCCCCGCCCCGAAACCGTGGGCAAGGCACCTGCTGGCGACGACCGTGAACACCGCGCGCGCGATGCGGTTCCCCGCTATTTGAAGGAAAACGATACGCCGTTTGCACTGGCCTGGCGCGTGATCACTTCACGCTACCGCGCCATGCGCGACAAGGCCAGCCGCGATTTCATGCGGCGTACCCTGCGTATCGGCATTTCGGCGCGGATTTTCCATCCGGAGCCGGGCGCCACCGGCTTGCGCAGCAAGAATCTGCAGTATCTGGAAGAGTCGATCGCGCAGTGGGTGATGTCGCGCGACGTGCTGGTGTTCATGATCCCCACCGTCAATACCGGTGGCTTGCTACATCCAAGTAACATCACCTTGCGCCACTATGCGCGCCACCTCGATGGCCTGGTGCTGCAGGGCGGCGCCGACGTCTCGCCGCAAACGTATTCGGAGACGGCCACCCGCCCCGAGTGGAGCGGCGACCGCGCGCGCGATGTGTACGAACTGGAACTGCTGCATGAATTCGTCGACGCGGGCAAACCCGTGCTGGGCATTTGCCGCGGCTGCCAGCTGATCAACGTGGGCTTCGGTGGCACCCTGTATCAGGATATCGCTTCCGATGTGGAAGGCGCCAGTTCGCACGTCAACGATCTGTATGACCGCCACCGCCACACCATCGTCTTCCCGAAAGGCTCCTCCTTGGCAGGCCTGTTTCCGAAGACGGGCGAAGCGCTGGTCAATTCCATCCACCACCAGTCCGTCAAGGACCTGGGGCGCGATATCACGATCGAAGCGGTATCGCAGGGCGACAATATCGTCGAAGCGATCCGCTACCAGCGCGCGCGTTTTGTGATGGGCTTGCAGTGGCATCCCGAGTTTCATTCTGCCGGTGGCGTCGAACTGCTCGATTGCACCCCCATCCTCGATAATTTTTTGCGCGCGGCGCGGGAGACACGGTTTTGAGCCAGCACACAATGCACCCTCAACGGCGCCTGCTGCTGGCGGGCTTGCTGGCGCTGCCTTTCGCCGGCGTCCGTGCGGCGCCCCAGGCAGCCGGCGCGCAGCGGTTTGCGCTCACATCGCCACAGCGCGCGGCCACTTTGCGCGAACGTACGGCACAGCAGGCCCAGGCCGAATTGACCAGGGCGGCGCAAAAAACGCTGGACCGGCCGCTGCACCTGATGTCCTTGGTGCGCACCAGCGGCTTGCTCGATGGCGAAGGCACGCGTGCGCAAAGCCAGCAGGCGCAGGAAGACTGGCGCCAGGCACGCCTGCAGGCGCTGGCCTGGCGCTTGTCGGGCAAGCAGGAGCATCTGGACGGTGCGCGGCGCTATGTGCTGGGCTGGACGGCCAATTTTCAGCCCTCCTACAATCCCATCGATGAAACAGACTTGAGCAGCCTGCTGTTTGCGTATGATTTGATCGCCGATGCGCTCGACGATGCTCAGCGCGAGCAGGTGCGCCGCTTTGGCCGCACCTTGGCCACCGGTTATCTGGCTGAAAAAGTCCTCAACGGCGGACCGGGCACGGCGCGCAACAACTGGCACAGCCACCGCATCAAGCTCGGTACGGCGGGAGCGTATGTCAGCGGCGAGCCAGCGCTGATCGCAGCGGCGCAGCAGCGCTTTGCCGAGCACCTGCCGCATAACATCCACGATGATGGCTTGCCGATGGACTTTGAACAGCGTGATGCGCTGCACTATGTGGTCTACACGCTGGAGCCGTTATTGATGGCAGCCCTGATGGCGCAGGTCCACGGTGAAGACTGGTATGGCGCGAATAAACGCCTGGGTGCGGCGCTGGCCTGGCTGGAACCGTATGCCAAGGGCAGCAAGACGCACGAGGAGTTTGTCCACAGCTCCGTCTCATTCGACCGCAAGCGCGCCGCAACCGGCGTGCCGGGTTTTTCGGGGCAATGGCAGCGCGATGGCGCCGCCACCGTGTATCAACTCGCTTCGCGCTTCGATATGCGTTATGCCCCGCTGGCCGGCGAATTGCATCCGCCAGCCTGGGCGCAGGCGCTGTTCGCTGCCTGACTCAGAACTTGCTGCGCAAAGTGAACATGACGTTGCGCGGCTCGCCGTAAAAGCCTGTTTCGAACAAGCCCAGTCCTGTCAGGTACTGCTTGTTCAACAGATTATTCACGTTGAGGCTGGCCGTGACGGTCTTGCTGATGTCATAGCGCAGCATCAGGTTGGCCAGGGCGTAACTGCCCTGGGCGATGCGGACATAGTCGTCGGCGGCCGGGTTCCACAGCTTGCCGTAGTAGCGGCTTTGCCAGTTGATGCCGCCGCCCACGGTGAGCTTGTCCAGGCCCGCCGGCAGGCGCCAGCTGCCTTGCACGCGCACCAGGTGGACTGGCTGGGTGGTTTGCAGCATGGTGGAAAACACCTCCTTGCCGTCGGCGTCGCGCACATGCGAGTAGGTGTAGCCGGCGCTCAGTTTCACGTCCTTCGCCACTTCGCCCGTCACTTCCATTTCCAGGCCACGGCTGGTGACGCCGTCCATGGCTTTGTAGGCTTCCTCGCCATTGACGTTGCCCACATAGCTGGCCACATTGCTTTGGCGGATCTGGAATACGGACGCGCTGGCATTGACCTTGCCAGCCAGGTATTGCGCCTTTA
Source organism: Janthinobacterium sp. Mn2066 (assembly GCF_049319705.1). Taxonomy (NCBI): domain Bacteria; kingdom Pseudomonadati; phylum Pseudomonadota; class Betaproteobacteria; order Burkholderiales; family Oxalobacteraceae; genus Janthinobacterium; species Janthinobacterium sp. Mn2066. Next base: position 55,350 of record NZ_JBMOUF010000001.1, read on the forward strand.
CACCCGCCTCGATGCCCTTGCCGCGTACGGGCGAGAGGAAGTTGCGATTGATATCGCGGTTGCTTTGCGGCGCGAAGATGCTGGTGTAGCTGCCGAAGACCGAATAGGTCTGGTCGAGGTCATACACGGCGCCGGCATAAGGCGTGACGACCTTGTTTTCCTCGATGTGCGACTGGATGTCTGCGGTGCTGCTGTCGAAGAAGGTACGGTCCTGGTCCTGCTTGTAATTGCTGATGCGCGCACCGAGGATCAGCGAGAGCGCATCGACCGGATGCAGGCGCACGGCGCCATACAAGCCGCTCTGGCGCGTGCTGTCATTGTCATTGCCCAGGCGCGTGAAGGCCGGTTCCGCGTACTGGCCGCGCCAGTCGAAATAACTGCCTTCCAAGGCTGGATAAACCGATTCGTAGACGGGGCCGTGCTGTTTCGCCGTCGATGAAGAATAGCCGAACATGGCTTCATGCTGGCGGCCGAAGGCGGTGAATGGGCCGCTGGCGTCGACGCTGACCGTGCTCTGGCGGCGGTCGCCCATGTATTTGCCCATGAAGAAATAGGTATTTTCGCCGGTGACGGGGTCGGGATTGCCGCCGCTGGCCGAACCGAGCACGCTGTCATGTTTGCTGCGCAGCTGATTGGCGTTGAATTTGAGCTTCCAATCGTTGGCAAAGCTGTGTTCCAGCGATGTGAACAGGGTCGTGTTCTGCATGTCGCGGCGGCTCCAGTCGGTAGCCGGATTCCACGAGGTGGGGAATTTCGTACGGGTGCCATCGGAAAACAGCACGGGGAAGCCGGTCCAGGTGGAGCCGCGCGGCTTGTAGTCCTGGTGCGTGAAACCGGCCGTCAGCAGGGTAACAGGTGTCAGGTCCGCTTCGACGATGCCGTAGGCAACCGACTTTTGCTGTGTGTAGCGGTCCAGGTAGGAATGCTTGTCCTGGTAGGCGCCCACCACGCGGCCGCGCACCGAGCCGCTGGTGTTGAGGGGACCGGCAAGGTCGATCTCGCCCCGGTAGTTGTCCCAGGAGCCGGCGCCCACGCTGGCCGAACCGGTAAACGCGGCGGTGGGGCGCTTGCGCACCATGTTGACGGTGGCCGACGGATCGCCCGAACCGCTCATCAGGCCGGTCGCGCCTTTCAGCACTTCGATGCGGTCGTAGATGGCCATGTCGCTATTGGTCGTGCCCCAGTCATACACGCCGTCATAGATGGCCGAGACGCCGTCGTACTGGAAATTGGTGACGGCGAAACCGCGCGCCCAGAAGCTCCAGCGGTCGCTGTCATAGTTTTGCACATTGACGCCATTGACGTTTTTCATCACCTCGGAGACAGCATTGCTGTTCTGGTCATCCATTTGCTGGCGCGTGACGATGGTCAGCGCCTGCGGCGTTTCGCGCTGGCTCAGCGCCAGGCCGGTGGCGCCGCTGGCGGGGCCGCCCGTATAACTGCCCGTGCCGCCGGTGACGGCACTGCGTTCGGCTGCCGCCACCACGGTGACGCCGCTCATGACGGCCATGCCGCGGCTGTCTGGCGTGGTTGCGCCGCCAGCGGGGATTTTTTGCAGCAGGTAGCCGCCATTCGGCTGTGGCACGGCTTGCAGGCCGCTACCGGCCAGCAGCGTACGGAAGCCATCCTGCAAGCTGTAGCTGCCTTGCAGGCCGGTGCTGTGCAAGCCTTGCGTGGCTTCGCTGGAAAAGGACAGCAGGATGGCGCTGTCGCTGCCGAAGCGCGTCAGCACATCACCCAGGGAGCCTGCGGGGATGCTGTAGACGCGTACTTGCTGGGCCTGGGCAGATTCGGCCGGCAAAACCAGGACCAGGCCGATGCCGATATGGGACAGGGCGCAGGCGAGTACGCTGCGTTTCAATAAGCGGAGAGGAAGGTGATACATGAAAAAACCTTTCGTGGATGCGTGAGATGGGGATTGCCTATCCTCCAAGTCACGCGAACACGGTCCAACAGCTCATTTTGCAGAAAATATTTTTAGCGCTGCGCCAGTTCGATCCTGACGACCTGGCGGCCCCAGAAGCGGGTGACGGTGTTGCGCCGCAGTTGCAGGCTGGCGCACAGGGTATCGAGGATGGCGCCCACGTCGGCCAGCGGATAGGAGCCGGAGATGCGCAGCTTGGCCAGACTCGGCGCGCAGCCCAGAGGATGCGCGCTATAGCGTGACAGCTCGGCCAGGAAATCGGCCAGGCGCATGTCGCGCACCACCAGCATGCCATTGAGCCAGGCGCCGCCATAGGCAGGCAGTGCCTGGCGGTGGAGAGCGATGCGGTCGTAGCGTGCGCCTTCGCCCGGATGCAGTACCAGGCGCTGGCCACCTTCGTCATCGAGCACGGCGACGGCGCCCTGCAGCACGCCGGCGCTGGCGTAGCTATCGTGCAGGCGCACGGTGAAACGCGTGCCCAGCGCCTGCAGGCTGCCATAGGGCGTAGTGACGAAGAAGGCTCTGTGCCTCGCATCCTTGCCCGTGGCGATGAAGATTTCACCGGCCAGCAGCGCGATGCGCCGTTGTTGGCCGCTGTATTCGATATTGACGGCGCTATTCGTATTGAGCGTGAGCTCGGTGCCGTCGGCCAGCATCACCACGCGGCGCTGGTTGATGCCCGTGCGGTAGTCGGCCGTCCAGCTGCGCCACGGTGTCTGGCGCTCCAGCGCGTATAGCGAGGCGCCGGAAAACAGCAGCAGGCATAGCGATTTGACGGCCTGGCGGCGCTTCGGCTGCTGGCGGGCGCAGGCGCGCAGCAAGCCAGTGCGCATCGCCAGCGGCAGGTGTCCATGCTGTGTTTGCAGTTGCTGCCATGTTTGCGTGGCGCAGGCTGCGCGCTGCAGATGACGCTTGACGGTGGCCAGCGAAATAGCCAGCTGGCGTGCGATGTCTTCCTGCGGCAGCTCGTCCAGCTGGCGCAGCAGGAAGGCGCGCCTGACGGGCAGGGGCAGGCCGTCCAGCATATGATCAAGCTCGAACAAAGTAGAGAGCAGCAATGCCCGCTCTTCGGGCGAGGGCGCATGCTGTGCCGGCAGTTGCGCCAGCAGGTCCAGGTAAGCCAGTTCGAGTTTCTGGCGCCGGTAGTGATTGCACAGCACGCGCTGGGCGACGGTGGCCAGAAACGCCCGTGGTTCGCGCGCGGCGACAGCTTCTTGACGGTCCAGCAGGCGCACGAAGGTATCTTGCGCCAGGTCGGCCGCGCAGGCAGTGCTACCCATTTTCTTGCGCAGCCATCCCTGCAGCCAGCCATGATGGTCGGCATACAGTGTCGCGATTTCCTGGCGTCGTAGCGGCTCTGCCAGCGGCATCGCGTTCCTTTGCATGGCCTGCCCTTCCGGGCTGGCTGGTGTTAAACAATAATAAGAATCATTCTCAATATTGTAACAAGCACCATGCTCGCTGTAAACGCTGGCAAAGATAGGGTGTGGTTTTTAGATTTCAGCTGTAGCGGTAAAAGTCACGACGCCAGGCAAAATCGTCGTGAGCGGAAGGTAGAGGTGGTCGAGAAGCGCAACCGTACGAAGTACGGGGCCGCCGAGGCGGTGAGCATCGCAGGCCGCCTGTACCGACGCGCGGCAGGTTTTGTCTGGCGTCCTCAGTAATTCATCGGTTCGCCACGGAAGCAGCGGATGGCTGAATCGACCATGCCCTCGGCGCTGCCTTGCAGGCTGTGCTGCTTGCGCAGGTATTGTGCATCGCTCCACTGCTTGACCACGTCCGACAAATGCTTCAGTGCCGGCATGCTGCCCAGCGCTTCGCAATGCGGCTCCATCTTGCGCAAGGTGGTCATGATGTCTTCGCGCAGCGACATGGTTTCATAGGTTTTCGGATGCGTGATGGCGCCGTCCAGGCCGAAGCGGCAGGCCTGGAAGCGGTTGTAGTTGTACACCAGGTAATCGTCTTCCACCGGCGGCGTCTCCTTGCGTTCGAGCAGGTAGCGGCATAGCGCCTGCAGGTAGGCGGCCAGCGCGGCGGCCCGTTCCACCGTCAGCGGCGTGTCGCACACGCGCAGCTCGATGGTGCCGAATTCCGGCTTGGGCCGGATATCCCAGTAAAAATCCTTCATGCTCTTGATGATGCCGGTGTTTTCCATCTTCGAGAAATACTCGTTGGAGAACTGGTCCCAGCTCAGGGTGAACGGCGCGCGTCCGCTCATCGGGAAGGCGAACACGGAATTGAGGCGCGCCGAATCGAACAGGGTGTCGCGCCCCTGCACATATGGCGAGGATGCCGACAGGGCGATGAAGTGGGGGATGTAGCGGTTCAGCGAATGCAGCAAAAACATGGCGTCATCGCCCGAGGCGCAGCCGATGTGCACGTGCTGGCCGAAGATGGTGAACTGCTTGGCCAGGTAGCCATACAGTTCAGAAATCTCCTGGAAGCGCGGCTTGGAAAAGATCTTTTGCGACGACCATTGCTGGAACGGGTGGGTGCCGCCGCCGGAAATGCCGATATTGAGCTTGTCGCCGGCCGTCACCAGGGTGTCGCGGATTTCCTGCAACTGCGCCAGCAGCGGCGCATGGTGGGTATGCACGCTCGAATTAATCTCGATCATGCTTTCGGTGATTTCCGGCGTGACGTTGCCAGGGAAGGGCTTCTTGTTCAGCAGGTGCAGCAGGTCGGGGCTGGCAGCCGTCAAATCGTAATCCGACAGGTTCACCAGTTGCAGTTCGAGTTCGACGCCGAATGTCAGCGCGGCCGATTGGCCAAAGGGTTCCAGCGGCATTTAGCGCTCCTTGATTTCGTGGGTTTCTTTTGCCAGCATCAGCACGCGCTGCACCAGTACGGGGCCGAGCAGTTCCAGCATCAGGGTGACGGCCGCCAGGGCGTTCAATTCATCGCCGAAGTTGACGCCTTGCTGGCGCGCGTGTTCCAGCAGCAGGATGATGAACACGGAAATCGGCGTCAGCGCCGTACCCGTCAGCATGCCCTTGCGCCAGGAAATACCGCTGACATGCGAGAACGCGGCCACGCCGATGACCTTGGTCAGCAGGCGTCCGCCGATGATGGCCAGGGCCAGCGTCGCGCCGGCCGTCACGCTGCTCCACTCCAGGGTGGAGGCGGCATACACGAACAGCAGCACGGTCAGCAATTCGCCGAGCGGGCCGAAATTGCGCTGCGCCTGGCTGAAGGCGACCCTGCGGTGGCGCGCTACCAGGCCGAAGGTGAGGGTGGCCAGCAGCGGCGACAGGCTGGTGGTGTAGGTCAGCGCGACGAGCAGCATCACCGACAGCGCAAAAGCGACGGTGGCGTCCTGCGCCATATTGCCCAGGCGGCGCAGCATGGCTGGCACGATGATGCCGAATACGGTGCCGGCGGCCACCGACGCGGCCAGTACGGCGGCGCTGCTGCTGGTCGCCTCGATCAGGTCCGTCGAACTCTGGAACATCCAGAAACCGACGATGATATTGAAGGTGAACACGGCCAGCACGCAGTTCAGGGCCGTCAGGTGGACGATGCGTTCCGTGACCTGGCCCGAGCTGCGTTCCTCGTTAATCACGCGCATGATGGTGGCGGGTGAAGTCGACATGGACAGGGAGGCCAGCAGCAGCGCCGTCATCGAGGTGACGCCAAATTCGATGCCGATGAAGTACACCACGATAAAGGTGAAAAGGGATTCGACCACGCCCGTGACGGCGATCCAGGGATTGTTTTTCAGCCAGCGCAGGTTGATGCGGTAACCGACTTCGAACAGGATCAGGCCGAAGGCCACGTCGGCCAGCACCAGCATGGGGCCGGCGTCCGTTTGCGGCAGCACGCCGACCTGGCTCTGCGCCAGGATGAAGCCGATCACGCCATAAAAGCTGATGCGCGGCAGGCCAGTCCAGCGGTGGCCGAATTCACCGACGACCCAGGCCAGGGTAATGGCGAACGGCCAGGACAGATCGGTGGCGATCGAGAGAATACTTTGCATGCTCACTCCTTTGATTTGGCGCTGGCACCGGCCGGCAGCGTCCAGGCTGGCGCGGCAACATCGTGGTGCAGCGATAGTGCATTTTTTGCGCAGGCCGCGATGCGCAGATTCTACCGGAGCAGAAGCCGCGCACGGCGTACGCAATCGAACCATGCCGATGGCGCGCTACCCGTAGCGGAGAAGATCCGCACAGTTAATCAGTACCGCAGTGTACGGCATGGCGGCGGCATGCCGCCATGGATTCTTTGTTGCGTCCTTTTATTTACTGAGCAGGCGCATGCCCTGTTCCAGGCCATTGACCGAGAGCGGGAACATGCGGTTGTTCATCAGTTGCCGCATGATGCCTATCGATTGGCGGTACTGCCACAAGCCTTCCTGCTCGGGATTGAGCCAGATGAATTTCGGAAAGGCTGTCGTGAAACGCGCTAGCCAGACCGTGCCCGCTTCCTCGTTGTTGTACTCGACCGAGCCGCCCGGCTGCACGATTTCATAGGGACTCATGGTGGCGTCGCCGACAAAAATCAGCTTGGTGTCGGGCGGGTATTTGCGCAGTACGTCCCAGGTGGAAAAACGCTCGCTGTTGCGGCGCCGGTTGTTCTTCCACAGGGTGTCGTAGACGCAGTTATGGAAGTAAAAAAATTCCATGTTCTTGAATTCCGTCTTCGCCGCCGAAAACAGTTCTTCGGTGCGCTCGATATGATCATCCATGCTGCCGCCCACGTCGAACAGCATCAGCACCTTGATGCGGTTCTTGCGTTCGGGCCGCATCCTGAGGTCGAGATAACCGGCGTTATTGGCCGTGGCGGCGATGGTGGCGTCCAGCGCCAGTTCGTCTTCCGCTCCCTCGCGCGCGAACTTGCGCAGGCGGCGCAGCGCCACTTTCAGGTTGCGCGTGCCCAGTTCGCGTTCACCGTCGTAATCCTGGTAGCTGCGCGCTTCCCACACTTTGACTGCCGTGCGGTTGCCGCCCTTGCCGCCGATGCGGATGCCTTCAGGATTCGTGCCGCCATTGCCGAACGGTGAAGTGCCGCCGGTGCCGATCCACTTGCTGCCGCCTTCGTGGCGTTCCTTTTGTTCCTTCAGCAGTTCATTGAGGCGGTCCATCAATTTATCGTAGCCGAATTTTTCCAGCTGCGCCTTTTGCTCATCGCTCAGTTCGCGCTGCATGCGCTTGAGCAGCCAGTCCAGCGGTATCGCCGCATTCGATTCAAACGCTGCGTTGACCCCTTTGAAATACTGGGCGAAGGCGCGGTCGAACTTGTCGAAATGGGCTTCATCCTTGACCAGGGTCAGGCGCGATAAATAATAAAAATCATCCATCGAAGCGCCGATGACGTTCTTTTGCAGCGCTTCGAGCAAGGTCAGGAATTCCTTGATCGAGACGGGTATCTTCGCATCCTTGAGGGTGAAGAAGAAATCGATCAGCATGGCGTTTCCTGTACTGCGCGGGGCAGCGTGACGATGGGCCGCTGCGCCAGCTTGTAGCGCAGGTGGGCGGCGATTTCCGGCCATTCGCCGCGCGCGATGCTGTACATGACCGTGTCGCGCACGGTGCCGTCGCGGCGCAGCGCATGGTGGCGCAGCACGCCATCTTTTTTCGCCCCCAGGCGCTCGATGGCCGCTTGCGAGGCATGGTTGAAATTGTCGGTGCGCAGCCCCACCAGCGCGCAGCCCAGGGTCTCGAAGGCGTGCGTCAGCAACAGCAGCTTGGCGGTGGTGTTGACGTGGCTGCGCTGGCAGCGCTTGGCATACCAGGTGTAGCCGATTTCCAGGCGCTCGATGGCGGGCAGCACATCGTGGTAGCTGGTAGTGCCGATCACTTCGCCGCTGGCGATGTCGATGACGGCGAAGGCGAAGCGCGTGGGGCGCATTTCGATGCCCTTGAAGATGTACTGGTCGATCTGGTCCGGTTCGGGCACGGAAGTGACGCGCAGTTTCCACAGTTCGCCATCCATGGCGGCCGCGCGCAGGCCGGCCGCGTGGTGGGGCGCCAGCGGTTCGAGGCGGATGCCGTTCAATTCCAGCGTGACGGGCGTGATCTCGTTCATCGGCAACCCTTAGCGGTTGGTGCGCGACATGAACATCAGGCGTTCGAACAGGTGCACGTCCTGTTCATTTTTCAGCAGGGCGCCATGCAGGGGCGGCACGATGGTTTTATTGTCGCTGCTGCGCAGCGCTTCGGCCGGGATATCCTCGGCCAGCAGCAGCTTGAGCCAGTCGAGAAACTCCGAGGTCGACGGCTTTTTCTTCAGGCCCGGCACGTCGCGCACGGCATAAAAGGTTTGCAGCGCCTGCGCCAGCAATTCCTGTTTCAGGTGCGGATAGTGGACGGCGACGATTTGCTCCATCGTGTCCTTGTCGGGGAATTTGATGTAGTGGAAGAAGCAGCGGCGCAAGAAGGCGTCCGGCAATTCCTTTTCATTGTTCGAGGTGATGATCACCAGCGGGCGGTGGCGCGCCGTGACCATTTCGCGCGTTTCATAGACATAGAATTCCATGCGGTCCAGCTCGCGCAGCAAATCGTTCGGGAATTCGATATCGGCCTTGTCGATTTCATCGATCAGCAGCACCACCGGTTCGGGCGCCGTAAAGGCTTGCCACAGCACGCCCTTGACGATGTAGTTCTGGATGTCGCGCACGCGCTCGTCGCCCAGCTGCGAATCGCGCAGGCGCGAGACGGCGTCGTATTCGTACAGGCCTTGCTGGGCCTTGGTGGTCGACTTGATATGCCATTGCATCAGCGGCATGTTCAGCGCGGCCGCCACTTCCTCGGCCAGCATGGTCTTGCCAGTGCCCGGCTCACCCTTGATCAGCAAGGGGCGCTGCAGGGTCAGCGCCGCATTCACGGCCAGTTTCAGGTCGGCCGTGGCGACATACTGTTCGGAGCCTTCGAAGCGCTGGCCTGGCTGGGTGTGCGGTGCTTGCATGAGCGTTCTACCTGAAGATGAAAGAAATTGAGTATAAACAGAACTGTGCCAGGCTGCCACGCAAGCAGTCTGTGCCGGCACGCACACACCGTGTTTTTTGTAGGTGGACTTGCAAGAATATCTTGGTTAGAATCGGCAATTAACAGCTTATTTGTCAACATTTAGGAATAAAAAAACCAGCTCTGGCGTTTCTCCGATTACCTTTGTTCACTTTGCCACTATGAAAAAAATATTTGCACTTCTCGTGCTTGCCGGCATAGCAAATGCCGTCACAGCGGCTGACATTGTAGGAAACGCCAAGGCCGGGACAGCCAAGGTGGAAATGTGTATCGGTTGTCACGGTATTCCCGGCTACAAGGCCACCTTTCCCGAAGTCTTCCAGGTGCCGATGATCGGCGGCCAATCGGCGAAATATATCGAGAGCGCCTTGCAAGCGTACAAGAAAGGCGATCGCAAGCATCCCAGCATGAAGGGCATCGCTAGCAGCCTGTCGGACCAGGACATCGCCGATGTCGCCGCCTACTATTCGCAACAAGCCAAGTCGAACTGAGGACTAGCCAGATGAAAAAACTACTCGCCGCCCTGGCATGCGCCACCGTTTCCTTCAGTGCCAGCGCCGCTGGTAATATCAATGCCGGCATGGCCCTGGCGAAAAAATACGACTGCGCCAGCTGCCATGGCAAGGATTACGGCACCCCTATCGACCCCTCCTATCCGAAGCTGGCCGGCCAGCACCGCGATTATCTGGAACACGCGTTGACCGCCTACAAGCGCGGCGACAAGGGCTATGGCCGTAACAACGCCATCATGACGGGGCAGGTCAAGCCGCTGAGCAATCAGGATATCAAGGACCTGGCCGCTTACTTCCACAGTTTGCCCACCACGCTGGTGACCCACCGCTGAGCTTGGGCACTGCATAAGCAAAAGCCACGCTGGGCGTGGCTTTTGCTTTTTTCAGCATCGCTACTTTAATTCCGGCGCATCAGCGCCGGCGCACGCACTCGATATACGCGTCCGTGTCGGGCGGCAAGCCCGAGCGCTGCGAAGCCCAGATCATCTGGCCCAGGCATTCCATCACTTCATGCTGGGCCGCGTGCATGGAATCGAGGCGCTGCGTCAGTTGCTGCACGGCCGGGCGGATGCCGCGCGGCTGGTCCACCTGCACCTGCTCCGTGATCGACAGATGCATGGACAGGTGTAAAAAGGGATTGGCTTGTCCCCCTTCGACGGAGTAATCGCGTGCCAGTGCTGCTTCGACGTCGCTCAGCTCGGTTTCGTACTCGGGGTGTTCCAGGATCCAGTCGAGCGCAATGGCTTCCATGGGACTGAGGATTTCATGCGCACGGTGCTTGCGCAGGGTGTCGCAAAAGAAACGGCGCACATCATCGGAGGATGGATTAAACATCGTATTAGTACGTAAATGGAAGCAGCCGACATTGTACCGCGTACGCCAATGACATACCGATTGTTGCCCAAATTCCCGACGCCACAGCGCATTTATGGTGCTTTTTTAATCTTTTGGTTAATTTAATTTAATACCAGGCAGTAAGTATTATCCCCAATCCTTTCGAACGAGCAACGTCAATTAACGGTGATAAAATTCTTGTCCTTGACATTTGCTATGGACTTGACCGCGATTTTGTTGCCAGTTTTTGCCGCCCGGCGGGCTGTGCAGAGACCGCGCCGTGGTTTGTATTGTCCGCACCCTTGCCACCAGATTTGCTCTTGAATCATCCGGGAGCATGGCAGCATGCATGCTCTATTTACGCACATCCGCTGGTCCGGCCGCCTAGGCGCTCTGGATGGCGGCCTGTTTGCTTTATCTGCTGATGTTGCGGTCGTGGTGGCGTGCAAGAACAACCTTCTGCTGTATTCAATAACGGAGTTACGTATGCGTAAATCGCTTTTACTTTTGATGTCGTGCCTGATCCTGGCGGCATGTGACAAGACGCCACCTGCGTCGTCGGAAAAACCGGTCGATGTGCTGCTGATTGGCGCGGGCACCATGAGCGCCACCCTGGGTAGCATGCTCAAGGAACTGGATCCATCGCTGACCATGGCCATGTATGAGCGCCTCGATTCGGTGGCTGCCGAAAGCTCGGACGCGATGAACAACGCCGGCACCGGCCACTCCGCGTTCATGGAACTGAACTACACGCCAGAAGCGGCCGATGGTCACGTGGAAACCAAGAAAGCTGTTGACATCAACGAGCAATTCGAGATTTCCAAGCAATTCTGGGCCTACGAAGTGGCGCATAAAAACCTGGGCGATCCACGCAGCTTCATCAACAACGTACCGCACATGAGCTTTGTGTGGGGCGACGACAATATCAACTTCCTGCGCAAGCGCTACGCTGCCCTGCAAAAAGAAAACCTGTTCAAGGGCATGCTGTACAGCGAAGACTACGCGCAGATCCAGCAATGGGCGCCGCTGGTCATGAATGGCCGCGACAAGAACCAGAAAGTGGCCGCTACCCGCATGGAAATCGGCACCGACGTCAACTATGGCGCGCTGACCCGCAGCCTGGTGAAGAACCTGACCGAAAAACACGGTATGGAATTGCACCTGCGCAACCAAGTGGAAGACATCAAGCGTGGCGCCGATGGCGTATGGAACGTGAAAGTGAAAAACCTGGCGGACGGCAAGGAGCAGAATGTGCGCGCCAAGTTCGTCTTCGTTGGCGCTGGCGGCGGTGCATTGCCGCTGCTGGAAAAAACCGGCATTCCTGAAGCCAAAGGCTACGGCGGCGTGCCGGTCGGCGGTCAATGGCTGGTCACCACCAATCCTGAGCTGATCAACCAGCACTACGCCAAAGTCTACGGCAAAGCCTCGGTTGGCTCGCCACCGATGTCCGTGCCGCATCTCGATACCCGTATCATCGATGGCAAGCGTGCCCTGCTGTTTGGCCCATTTGCGACTTTCTCGACCAAGTTCCTGAAAAACGGTTCGTGGATCGACTTGCCAGCCTCGATCGGCACCGGCAATGTGCGTCCTATGCTGCAAGCGGGCTACGACAATATTCCATTGACCAAATACCTGGTCCAGCAAGTGATGAATTCGCCTGAAGACCGTCTGGCGACGCTGCGTGAGTACCTGCCGAACGCGAAAATGGAAGACTGGACCCTGCAAAACGCCGGTCAACGCGTACAGATCGTCAAGGATGATCCGGTAAAAGGCGGCTTGCTGCAGTTTGGTACGGAAGTTGTCGGTGCAGGCGATGGCAGCATCGTGGCACTGCTGGGCGCCTCGCCAGGTGCTTCGACCGCGCCACCGATCATGATCAAAGTGTTGCAAAAAGCGTTTAAAGACCGTCTGGCCACGCCAGAATGGCAAGCGAAGATGCTGGAAATGGTCCCATCGTATGGTCAAAAGCTGAACAGCGACCCTGCATTGGCTAACCGCATCCGTCAATACAGCAGCGGCGTGCTGGGTTTGAAAGCCTTTACGCTGGACGTGCCAGGCGCAGCGCCTGCAGCCGCAGCGGCTGCTTCGGCCTCGGCTTCGGCGCCAGCCGTTGTAGCGGCAAAATAAGCATCAGGGAAGGGGATGGCTTGCCATCCCTGTCCTGACGCAGCCGGCAAGATTCATTGCCGGCATGAAAAAAGGGGCAGCCTGTCTAGGCTGCCCCTTTTGCATGGTGCGCTGCATGCATGACGGTCTGGTGTTACTCCTTGCCTGGCAGTATCAGTTCCGGCGTACATCCTTCAACGCTGGCGCCTGCGCAGCCCTGTTCTGTGGTGCGCGGTGCATGCGGCTGGCGCAAGTAGCGCGGTGTATGGCGCTGCTGTCCATTGCCATGCGCTGGCCAGGTCAGGAAGCGTGACAACTCCTGCAAGGCACGCTGGTATACATCGCGTTTAAATTCAATCACGACATCGAGCGGGACCCAATATTCATGCCAGCGCCAGGCGTCGAACTCGGGATGGTCGGTCAGGCGCAGATTGACGTCGTTATCGCGCGCGCACATTCTCAGCAGAAACCAAATCTGCTTCTGGCCACGGTAATGGCCGCGAATTTCGCGTTTGATGAAGTGATCAGGCACTTCATAGCGCAGCCAGTCGCGGGTGCGTCCGACAATTTTGACGTGTTCCTGTCTGAGTCCGATTTCCTCTTCAAGTTCGCGAAACATGGCTTGTTCCGGTGTTTCGCCATATTTGATACCGCCTTGTGGAAACTGCCATGAGTGCTCGCGCACCCGCTTGCCCCACCACACCTCGTTCTGGGCGTTTAGCAGGATGATGCCGACGTTGGGCCGAAACCCTTCACGGTCGAGCATAATGCACCTCAAACTTTCTGCGACAGAGCGTCTTTTTTTACATAATTGCCCACAACTCCGCAAGCCGGTCGCCTTTTCGGGGTGCGAAAAGCGCCGGAATCGCACCAATTGAGCGCATTTGTGTAAAGTATGGACGCATCAGCCAGCTAATCCTTTAAAATTAGGTTGATTATAACCCTCTCTTTTTAAAAAGAATTCACCGTTATGCGCGCCTCCCGTTTTTTTATTTCCACACTTAAAGATGCACCTTCTGACGCGGAAATCGTCAGCCACCAATTAATGATGCGTGCAGGCATGATCAAACGCCTCGGTTCCGGCATTTACACCTACATGCCGATGGGCTTGCGCGTGATCCGCAAGGTGGAAGCCATCGTGCGTGACGAGATGAACAAGGCCGCCGGTATCGAACTGCTGATGCCGCTCGTACAACCTGCTGAACTGTGGCAAGAGACGGGCCGCTGGACCAAGATGGGCGACGAGCTGATGCGCGTAAAAGACCGTCACGGCCGCGAATACGCGATCCAGCCGACCTCGGAAGAAGTCATCACCGATGTCGTGCGCACGGAAATCAAATCCTACCGCCAGCTGCCGTTGAACTTTTATCACATCCAGACCAAGTTCCGCGACGAGCGCCGTCCACGCTTTGGCCTGATGCGCGGCCGCGAATTCACCATGAAGGACGCCTACTCGTTCGACCGCGACCTGGCCGGCCTGCAAGCATCATATAAAGTCATGTTCGACGCCTACACGCGCATCTTCACGCGCTTCGGCTTGAAATTCCGCGCCGTGGCGGCCGACAACGGCGCCATCGGCGGTTCCGGCTCGCATGAATTCCACGTGATCGCCAATACGGGCGAAGACGCGCTTGTGTATTGCCCGACGTCCGACTACGCTGCCAATATGGAAGCGGCCGAAGCGCTGCCGCCAGTGGGTCAGCGTCCTGCCGCCAGCCAGCCATTGACGAAAACGGCGACGCCGGACACCGTCAAGTGCGAGACCGTGGCGGCCTTGCTGGGCCTGGACCTGGCGCAAACCGTGAAAACCATCGCCCTGACGGTGGAAACGGAGCAAGACGGCAAAGTGACTAAACAGTATTTCATGTTGCTGTTGCGCGGCGACCATGAGTTGAACGAGATCAAGGTAGGCAAGGTAGCCGGCCTGGCCGGTCATCGTTTCTCGACGGAAGCAGAAATCCTGGAAGTCTACGGTTCCATTCCTGGCTACCTGGGCCCGATCGGCACCAAAGCGCCAGTGACGATTGTTGCTGACCGTACAGTTGCCCAAATGAATGATTTCGTTTGCGGCGCGAATGAAGGCGGTTTCCACTACACGGGCGCCAACTGGGGCCGTGACGTGGCCGAGCCTGCCATCGTGGCCGACTTGCGCAATGTGGTTGCCGGCGATGCTTCGCCAGACGGCAAGGGTGTGCTGGCGATCGAGCGCGGCATCGAAGTAGGCCACGTGTTCCAGCTGGGTACGGCGTACTCGGAAAGCATGAAAGCCACCTTCCTCGATGAAAACGGCAAACCTGCGCCATTGCAGATGGGGTGCTACGGCATCGGCATCACGCGCATCCTGGGCGCCGCCATCGAACAGAACTTCGATGACAAGGGCATCATCTGGCCTGCCTCGATCGCGCCGTTTGAAGTGGTGCTGTGCCCGATGGGCATGGATCGTAGCGAACTGGTCAAGGAAGAGACGGAGAAGCTGTACGCCGCCCTGCAAGGCGCTGGCGTCGATGTCATCGTCGACGACCGTGGCTTGCGTCCTGGCGCCATGTTTGCTGACTGGGAACTGATCGGCGTGCCACACCGCGTCGTCATCGGCGAGCGCGGCCTGAAAGAAGGCAAGCTGGAATACCAGGGCCGCCGCGACACGGAAGCGACCGGCGTGGCGCCGGACGAGATCGTCGCCTTCATCCAGGGCAAAATGGCGCAGTGAAGCGCATGCAAGTAAGTAAAACGGCCGGCGCCCTCGCGCTGGCCGCCTGCCTGGCCTGCGCCATCCCGGCGCAGGCTGGCAACCAGAAGGAAGAGGCGCTGGCCGATTCCGTACGGCTGGCCTTGTCGCAAGCCATCCTGGACGAACGTCCGCCGCAAGCCAGATTTACCTCACTCATCGAACTGCAGCGCTACCAGCAATGGCTGGCGCAAATGTCGCAGCGCTTGCAGCGCAAGCTGCCCGATACCCAGCTGCGCACGGAATTCCTGGAAACCGTCTGGTATGAATCGCGCCGCGCGGGCCTGGAACCGGCCCTGGTACTGGGCCTGATACAGGTGGAGTCCGCCTACCGCAAGTATGCCGTTTCGCTGGCCGGTGCGCGCGGCTATATGCAGGTGATGCCGTTCTGGACGGGCGTCATCGGTGACAGCGACCGCAGCAAGCTGTTCCACATGCAGACGAATCTGCGTTATGGCTGTTCCATCCTGCGCATGTACCTGGATATGGAAAAAGGCGATGTGTACCTGGCGCTGGGCCGCTACAACGGCAGCCGTGGCCGGCCCGAGTATCCGAATGCGGTGCGGGCTGCTTGGCAGCAGTGGAAGTTTGTACCATCTGGGGTCAGACCCGCCGGGTCTGACCCCGGCTGACTAGCAAAAAAATGCCCCGCTCACAGTAGTGTGGCGGGGCACTCACATGGCTTGCTAGCCCTGCGTCGTTCTTATTATTTCAAATGATCGGAGATGAGTTTCGTCATTTCAAACATGGAGACCTGGGCTTTGCCGCTGAAAACGGCTTTGAGCTTGTCGTCTGCATTGATCATGCGGCGGTTGGCCGGATCTTGCAGATCGTGTTTTTTAATGTAATCCCATACCTTTTTGGTCACTTCAGTGCGCGGAAGTGGTGCTGCGCCAACGACGGCCGCCAGGTCTTTCGATGGCGTCATGGCTTTCATGAATGCTGCGTTTGGTTTGCGTGGTGTTGCCGGTGCTGCCGCTTTCTTCGCCGCTGCTGGTTTAGCTGCTGCTTTGGCTGCGGGTGCTGCTTTCTTCGCTGCGGCAGGCTTGGCTGCTGCTGCTTTGGCTGGCGCTGCTACTGGGGTTTTTTTGGCTGTTGCCATCTTCGAGCCTCCTTAACAAACACATGGGAAATTGCGCAATTGATCGCACGGCTAATATTGGTGGGGATTTAGACAGTATGCAAGTGTTTTTCACGTTTTCACGAGGAAAAAGTAACGAAAAGACGCGCCTGTCTCCCGGGCGCAGCGCTTAAGGCCGCGGAAGGGCGTTTTTGCCCAAAAATGGCATGGTTGCTGGCTATGCGGGGAGGGGGAGGGAAAAGCGGGGGAGCGGTGATGCCGGACACAAGAAAGTGCAGTCCGGCATTACTTTGGAGCGATGTTTTTGACCTTCAGAACTTGGATACGCGGCGTATGGAAAGCCTTCAAAATCGTAGCGAGCGGGGATGATTTGTGGCCGAGAAGCGCAAGCGCACTGAGTGCCGGGGCGCCGAGCTGCTGAGCATCGCCGGCCGCAAAGCGCGCCGCGCAGTAGATTTTGAAGCTTTATCTCATACCAGGCATCATGCCCTTCATGCTGCGCATCATCTTCATCATGCCGCCGCCCGACAATTTCTTCATCATCGTCTGCATTTGCTCGAATTGCGTCAGCATGCGGTTCACTTCCTGCACTTGCACGCCGGCGCCGGCGGCGATGCGGCGCTTGCGGGTGGCCTTGATCAGTTCAGGCTTGGCGCGTTCCTGTGGTGTCATCGAATCGATGATGCCGACCATGCGGCGCACCTGTTTGTCGGCCTGGTCCATGTTCTTGCCGCCTGCCGCCTGCTGGAACTGGGCTGGCAGCTTGTCCATCAGATTGGCCATGCCGCCCATTTTCTTCATCTGGCCCAGTTGCGCCTTGAAGTCGTTCATGTCGAACTTGCCGCCGACCTTGATCTTTTGCGCCAGGTCAGCCGCTGCCTTGCTGTCGACGCCCTTGCGCGCTTCTTCCACCAGCGCCAGGATGTCGCCCATGCCCAGGATGCGGTTGGCCATGCGGGTCGGATCGAATGCTTCCAGGCCATCGAGCTTTTCCGAGACGCCGGCAAACTTGATCGGCTTGCCCGTGATATGGCGTACCGACAGGGCCGCACCGCCGCGCGCATCACCGTCGAGCTTGGTCAGCACGATACCGGTCAGCGGCAGCGCATCATTAAAGGCCTTGGCCGTATTGATGGCGTCCTGACCCAGCATGGCGTCGACCACGAACAGGGTTTCGATCGGTTTCACGGCGCCGTGGACGGCGGCGATTTCACGCATCATCTCTTCATCGATACCCAGACGGCCGGCCGTATCGATGATCAGCACATCGTGGTAATGCTTTTTGGCCCAGTCCAGCGCGGCCAGGGCGATATCGACCGGCTTGTCGGCGCTGGTGGACGGGAAGAAGTCGGCGCCCACCTGGGACGTCACCGATTGCAGCTGGGCAATAGCGGCCGGACGATACACGTCGGCCGAGACGGTCAGCACTTTCTTTTTCTTTTCTTCTTTCAGGTATTTCGCCAGCTTGCCGACGGTGGTGGTTTTACCCACACCCTGCAGACCGGCCATCAGGATGATGGCGGGCGGCTGCTGCGCAAAGCTGATCTGCGACGCTTCCGGACCCAGGTCGGCGCCCATGATGGCGGCCAGCTCGCGCTGCACCACGCCAACCAGGGCCTGGCCTGGGGTCAGCGAGGAAATGACATCCTCGCCCATGGCTTTTTCTTTGACTTTGGCGATGAATTCGCGCACGGCAGGCAGGGCGACGTCGGCCTCGAGCAACGCCAGGCGCACTTCGCGCAGCATCTCGGCGGTGTTCGATTCGGTCAGGCGCGCCTCGCCGCGCATGGTCTTGACGACTTTGGCAAGCCGCTGGGTAAGATTATCTAGCATGATGAACCTGCAATGGAAAGCTGAAGATGAGACGGCGCTAGCCGGACGATGGCCGCCATTTTACCCCATCGCGCTGCTGTGGCGGCCCTGGCCGGCACCGGGCCGCAAGCTGTCTCTTTTTACACAGCCTGGTGTCGTTGGCAATGCTGTGATTGCATGAAAGCTACGACAAGGTTAAAATGAGAATAATTCTTATTTACATCGGGCGCATCGGGCGAACCAGGCCTGCGCTGAAAGGGATGCCATGCCGGCCGCCGAAATTACCCAGCAACAAGAACTGCACGCGCTCTACAGCAGCCATTTCGGCTGGCTGCAGGGCTGGCTGCGGCATAAGCTGGGCAATGCCTTCGAAGCGTCGGACCTGGCGCAAGATACTTTTATCAGTGTCTTGACGGCGGGAACTGCGCCGCAGATACGCGAGGCGCGTCCTTTCCTGGCAACTATCGCGCGCCGCCTGGTAGCGCACCGTTATCGCCGGCAAGTGCTGGAAGAAGCGTATCTGGCGGCCCTGGCCTGTTTGCCGCCCGAGCTGGCGCCCGCGCCGGAAGAGCGCTTGCTGGCGCTCGAAGCGCTGCAGGAAATCGATGTCGCGCTCGATGGCTTGCCGCCGCCCGTGCGCCAGGCGTTTTTGCTGGCGCAACTCGATGGCCTCAGCTATGCCGAAATCGCCGAACGCCTGGGCGTGTCCAGCAGTTCCGTCAAGCAATACCTGACGCGCGCCAACCGCCACGTTTTTTTTGCCTTGCCGGCATGACCATGCTGTGCGAACCCGTCGCGCGGGCCGCCATCAGCGAGGCCGTGGAAGAGCAGGCGGCCGAGTGGCTGACCGTGCTGATGTCGGACGAGGCGGGCGAGGCGGAGCGGGCCGCCTGCTTACGCTGGCGCGGGCAAGACCCGGAACATGAACGGGCCTGGCAGCATATCGAAGCCGTCACGCAGCGCTTGAACGGTTTGCACCGTGGCGCGGCCGCGCAGGCGCTGTCCAGCGCCGGGGCGCCAGCCAATGGCAAGCGGCGCCAGTTGCTGCTGTGGCTGGGTGTAGCGGGTGGCACCGGCTTGCTGGCCGCGCAGACCGACGCCTGGCAGGGTGCACGCAGCTTGCGCGCCGACTACCGCACGGCCACCGGCGAGCGGCGCGAGGTGGCACTGCACGACGGCAGCGTGGTCACGCTCAATACCGGTTCGGCCATGAATATACGTTTTGATGGCCAGCGCCGCCTGATCGAACTGCTGGCCGGCGAGATTCTTGTTGTCAGCGGCCATGGTCCCGGCAGCGACGCGCCGCTGGTGGTGTCTACCAGCGAAGGCCTGGTGCGCGCGCTGGGCACGCGCTTTTCCGTGCGCCAGGATACGGGGAAAAGTACGGTCGACGTGTTTGAAAGCGCCGTCGAGGTCCGCCCACGCGACAGCGCCAGCGCGCCATTGCACCTGGCGGCAGGTCGCAGCGTGAGCTTTTCGCGCCTGCAGACCGATCCGCCGCACGCGCTGGACGCCTACGCCGACGCCTGGTCGCGCGGGCAAATGATCGTCGATGACGTGACCCTGGCTGAATTTATTGCCGAACTGTCGCGCTACCGGCCTGGCGTCCTGCATTGCGCGCCCGAAGTGGCCCAGTTGCGCCTGTCGGGCGTCTTTCCGCTGGCCGACACGCAGCGCATCCTGAACATGCTGCCCAATTCCCTGCCGGTGCAGGTGCGCAGCCGGACCCGCTACTGGGTCACGCTGGAAGCGGCCCGGTAGTCTCCTTCAAAAAATATTTTTCATTTCGGCTGCCCGTTTTGCATTCTCGCGGCACCTGTAGTTGAGAGACACATTTTTCACCATTTTGATGGAAGGACGCAGTGTGATGCATCTGACGTACAAGGCTTGCCAGCGGGCACAACAACCATTGCCAGGGGCGCTGAAGTGATGAAATCCGCCCCTATGCTGTTGTTATCGCGCGTGCTGGCCGCCATTTTTGGCGGCTACGCCCTCACTTCCGGCGTGGCCGTACTGCTCGCTGCCGTGCTGCCCATGTCGCGCGCCGAAGCCGTGCTGACGGCGACCCTGAGCGCTTTCGTGGTGTATACCTGCGCCGTGATCTGGGTGTTTGCCGTGCAGGACTTGCGCCGCGCCTGGATCGGCATGCTGCTGCCAGCCATCGTTTGTGGCGGCCTGGGCCTGCTGCTGTCGCGGGGTGGCGCATGAGCACGACGGTAGAAAAAGTAGTAAAAACGCCACAGCAAGGAGGCTTGCGGCAAGCCATGGCCTGGCTGCATACCTGGTGCGGCCTGTGGATCTCCTGGCTCTTGTTCGCCATCTTCCTGACCGGCTCCCTGGCTGTCTTCGATGACCCGATCGGCCACTGGATGACGCCGGAACACGCACTGGAAGAGGCGGCGCACGCAAACGATGCGCCACTGCCCAAGGTCACGGACCGCGCCAAGCGCCTGACGCTGGCGCTCGATTTTATGGAAAAAGAGCATCCGAAGGCCGATATGTGGGAAATCTGGCCCGTGCAGCGGCCCGGCCAGGGTTTGTCCGCCTACTGGTTCCAGCCCAGCGGCGGTTATGGTTCGGCCGACCTGAATCCGCTGACGGGTGCGCCGGTCGAGCATGCGCGCGAAGCAAACCAGCGCGACACCATCGGCGGCCACCATTTCGTCGATTTTCACTATGAGCTGCATGCGGGCCGCATCGGCGTGTGGATCGTCGGTATCACCACCATGATCATGCTGGTGGCGCTGGTCAGCGGCGTGATCACGCATAAACGCATCTTCAAGGATTTCTTTACCTTCCGCCCGGCCAAGGGCCAGCGTTCCTGGCTTGATGCGCATAACGCGGTGGCCGTATTGACCTTGCCGTTCCAGTTCATGATCGCCTATACGGGCATCGCGTTTTTCAGCGATGACTACGTGCCGGCGCCCGTGGTGGCCCAATACGGCATGGAAAACGGCAAAAAAGCCTTTCTCAGCGACTGGAATGATGTGGGCAAACCCACCCGCACAGGGGCGGCGATGGCGATCCCTGACCTGGAGCCGTACGCGCTGCGCGCCGAACAGGCCATCCATCAGGAAATCCGCGCCGTGGTGCTGGACAATCCGAACGACGCCTCCATGCGCGTCTGCATGTATGGCTGGAATGAAGAAAGCGACACGCTCAAGCGGATCAGCGCCAATACGGGCATGGCTTGCTATGCGCTGGCCACCGGTGAGCAGATCGCCGTGCGCCAGCCGGGCAACGCCGACTCGGGGCCTGCAGGCCTCACGCGCATGGTGATGTCCAATCTGCATATGGCAGGCTTTGGCGGCACGCCCATGCGCTGGCTGTATTTCTTGTGCGGCCTGGCCGGCACGGCCATGATGGGCACGGGCGCCATTTTGTTCATGGTCAAGCGCCGCCAGAAGGCGGGCGGTGAGTTCGGCAGCGCCACCGAAAGGGTGTACCGCATGATCGAATGCCTGAACGTGGCGGCGATCGCCGGCCTGGCCGTGGCCTGCATCGGCTACCTGTGGGCGAATCGCTTGATCCCCGTCGGCATCGAACAGCGTGCGGGCTGGGAAGTGCGGGCCTTCTTTGGCGTGTGGTTCTTGATGCTGCTGCACGCCTGCCTGCGTCCGGAAAAACGCGGATGGATCGAGCAGCTGGCGCTGCTGGCCGTGCTGTGCCTGCTGCTGCCCGTCTTGAATGTGCTGAGCACGGGCGACAACCTGCTGGCGCAGATCGCGCGCGGCGACTGGGAAAGCGCCGGCGTGGAATTGTGCAGCGTGGCCTTCGGCTTGCTGGCCGCCTGGGGCGCCTGGAAAGTCCATAAACGCAAGGAAAAGCCGGCCAGGAAAGCGGTCGCGAAAGAGCGGGCGGCGCCGGCCTGCCTGCAGACAACGATGGAAGGAAGCTGAGGGATGAACGTGATTTTATGTGCGCTGGGCCTGTCGTATGCGGGCATGGCCAGCCTGAGCCTGGCGATGGATCGCCACCATGGCCAGGTCTGGGGCCGCGATGCTGCCATCAACGTGCGGCGCGCCTTGCAAATAGCGGGGACGCTCTTGCTGGCGCTGGCCATCTGGCCTTGCGTGGCTGGCTGGAGCGCCACCGTCGGCTTTGTCGCCTGGGTGGGGTTTATTTCGGCCGGTGCACTGCTGGTGGCCTTGCTGCTGCCGTATGCGCCCAAGCTGCTGTTGCGGAGTTCCCTGCTGGCAGCCGTCGCCGCGCTGGCAGGGCTGGTGACCTTTATGCAGTAATTCTGATGGCTATTTTCAAGGATAGATAGATGCATTTTTCACGTTTGGCGACACCCTCTTTGATTTTCCACAAGGCGACTTCCTGATGGCCGCCCGCACGCCACAGCGCCGCGCGCGCATCATCGGCAGCGCAGTTTTGCTGGTCCTGTTCGGCGCCGGCGCCGTCTGGGCCACGCGTACGCCGAAAACTGTGTTCGACACGGCGCCAGTCAGGCGCGGCAATATCGAGGCCAGTGTCACGGCCATCGGCACTTTGCAGCCGCAAACCTATGTCGACGTAGGCGCGCAAGTGTCGGGCCAGATCACGCGCCTGCACGTGCAACCGGGCAGCAGCGTGGAAAAAGGCCAGTTGCTGGCCGAGATCGATCCCAGCGTGCAGCAAGCCACGGTCGACGCGGGCCGCGCCGCCCTGGCCGGTTTGCGCGCACAGCTGGCCGACCAGCAGGCGCAGCATCGCCTGGCAGGCCAGCAGCACGGGCGCCAGCAGCAAATGGCCAAATTCGATTCCACCCCGCTGGCCGACGTGGAAACGGCGGAAGCGACTTTGGCTTCGGCCGCCGCCAGGATCGACCATTTGAAGGCGCAGATCGACCAGACCCAGGCCAGCCTGAAGGCCGATGAAGCGCGCCTGGGCTATACGCGCATCTACGCGCCGATGGCGGGCAAGGTGGTGGGACTCGATGCAAAAGAGGGGCAAACCCTGAACGCCACTTATCAGACGCCAAACATCCTGCGCATCGCCGATTTGTCAGCCATGACGGTGTGGACGGAAGTGTCGGAGGCGGACGTGCGCAAGGTGCGCCCCGGGATGCCCGTGTATTTCACCACTTTGGGCGGCGACCAGCGGCGCTGGAGCGGCAAGGTGCGGCAAGTGCTGCCGGCGCCGCCGGTGCCGGGCGGCAGCAGCAGCGGCACGGCGCTGGCGCCATCGACCAGCAAGGTGATTCTCTATACCGTGCTGTTCGACGTCGATAATGCGGACGGCGAATTGATGCCGCAAATGACGGCGCAAGTGGTGTTCGTCACGGCGTCGGCCAGGAATGTGTTGGCCGTGCCCTTGCCAGCCTTGAAACCCTCGACCCAGGAGGGGGCGAAGGCCGGTGCATTCACGGCGCGGGTGCAGGGGGCGGATGGCAAGGTCGATACGCGCACGGTGACAGTGGGCGTGCGCAACCGCCTGAACGCAGAAGTGCTGGACGGCTTGCGCGAAGGCGAATTGCTGGTCACGGGAGAGCAGCCGGCCGGTAACGGCGCCAGCAGGTTCCAGCTATGAGCGAGGTGAATCAAATTGACAAACCTCTGCCCCTGATCGAACTGCAAGGCATACGCAAGCGCTACGGCGGCCACGATGGCGCGCCGGCCGTGGAAGTGCTGCGCGGCGTCAGCCTGTCGATCGCCGCCGGCGAATTCGTCGCCATCGTGGGGGCATCCGGTTCCGGCAAGTCGACTTTGATGCATTTACTGGGCTGCCTGGACCGGCCCAGCGATGGTACGTATCACTTTGCCGGCCAGGACGTGGCCAGCCTGAACCCCGATGAACTGGCGTGGCTGCGGCGCGAGGCGTTCGGCTTCGTGTTCCAGGGCTACCACCTGATCGCCACCGAATCGGCGCGCGAAAACGTGGAAGTGCCGGCCCTGTACGCGGGCATGCCGGCTGCCGAGCGCCACGCCCGTTCGGCCGCGCTGCTCAAAAGGCTGGGCCTGGGCGAGCGCCTGGACCACCGTCCGAACCAGCTGTCGGGCGGCCAGCAGCAGCGCGTATCGATTGCGCGCGCGCTGATGAATGGCGGGCGCATCATCCTGGCCGATGAACCGACGGGGGCCCTGGACAGCAGCAGCGGCGCCGAAGTCATGGCCTTGCTGGGGGAATTGGCGGACGCAGGCCACACCATCATCCTGATTACCCACGACCGCAAGGTGGCGGCCCAGGCGCGCCGCGTGATCGAGATCCGCGATGGCGAAATCATCGCAGATTCGGGCGCCGTTGCCGCAGCAGCGACGGCCGCCGCGCTGCCGCCGCTCGATATGTCGGGCGCGGCGCATGACACGGGTGCTTCCCTGATCACGGAATTGCTCGATGCGGCGCGGGCCGCCTGGCGCGTGCTGTGGATTAACCGCTTCCGCACGGGCTTGACGCTGCTGGGCATCATCATCGGCGTGGCGTCCGTGATCGTCATGCTGGCCATCGGCCTGGGCACGCGCCAGCAAGTGATGGCGCAACTGGGGGCGTTTGGCTCCAACCTCTTATATATGTCATCGATCGGCGAAAGCTCGCGCATCCCCGGGCGCAGCATCACCCTGGCCGACCTGGAGGCGCTGGCCGACGTGCCGGGCATTGCGCACGTGCTGCCTAACGTCACCGGCAACAAGGTGATCCGGCATGGCAACCTCGATGTGCAAACCTATGTGCGGGGCACGGGCGCGGCGCTGCCGCAGATCCAGACCTGGCCGGTAGCCTATGGCGGCTTTTTTACCGAGCAGGACGAGCGTGAGATGGCCACCGTCGCCGTGCTGGGCTGGCGTTTGGCGCATAAACTGATGCCCGACATCCCGAATCCGGTCGGTGAAACCATCTTGATCGGCAATGTACCGTTCCAGGTGATCGGCGTGATGAGCGAGAAAGGCGCGCTGACGGGCGACAAGGATGAAGATAACGTCTTGCTGCTGCCGTTTTCCACGGCCGGCATCCGCGTCTTCGGCCAGCGCGAGCCGACCTATATCGTGCTGGCGGCCGACGATGTGAAGCGCATCGCCGAAACCGAGAAAGCCGTCGACGAGACCATGTTCGAGCGCCACCGCATCCGCGACTATGGCATCAGCAATGCAGCCGCCTCGATCGCCGCCGAAGCGCGCACGCAAGACAATATGACCATGATGCTCAGCCTGATCGCTGCCGTCTCGCTGGTGGTGGGCGGCATCGGCGTGATGAATGTGATGCTGATGACGGTGCGCGAGCGCACGCGTGAAATCGGCATCCGCATGGCGACGGGCGCGCGCCGGCGCGACATTTTGCGCCAGTTCCTGACCGAAGCGGTGCTGGTGTCGGTGGTGGGCGGCGTGGCCGGCATCGTGGTCGGCATCACGTTTGCCGCTTTGCTGCTGGTGTGGGAAGTGCCGGTGATCTTTTCGCTGAGCGCCATCGGCGGCGCGTTTGGCTGCGCGGTGGTGACGGGCCTGGTGTTCGGCTTCATGCCGGCGCGCAAGGCGTCGGGACTGGATCCGGTGGTGGCGCTGGCAGGGCAGTAATGCTTAAAAGCATGTTTATGGCAGAAAAAGGTTGCTCCTGACTCAACACGCGGTACTATCGCTGCATAACAAAAAACAGTGTTTTGTTGTTTTGCCCTTGCAGATACACCTTCACCACACAGGAGACCTTGATGCGCCAGAATATGTCCTTGAAAACCGGTATCGCCGCTACACTGTTGCTGACCTTTAGCCTGGGCAGTGCCCAGGCGCAAGACGTTGTCCGCCTGGGTAATTTGAAATTTGCCCATTACGGCGCCGTGTCGTATATCAAGGAAATCGCCCCCAAGTGCGGCATCAAGGTCGAAGAACACGTGTTTGCCAAGGGCCTCGATGTGATGCAGGCGATTATCGCGGGCGAACTGGACGTGGGCGCGACGGCGTCCGAAGCGGCCATTTCCGGCCGTGCCGGTGGTGCACCGATTTATGTGGTGGCCGGTTTCGCCAAGGGCGGTGCGCGCCTGGTGGCGGGGGCGGGGCAAAAAATCGCCAGCGTGAAAGACTTGAAGGGCAAGCGCGTGGGCGTGACGCGCGGCGGCATCCAGGAGGTGCTGCTGCTGGCCGAACTGTCGCAGAATGGCTTGACGTTCTCCGAGAAAAAGGGCCAGGACGTGCAACTGGTGTTCCTCGCCTATGCAGACTTGAACCAGGCGCTGATGGGCAAGAATATCGACGCCATGATGCAGTCGGAACCGCAATCGTCGCAGGCGATCAACAAGGGTTTCGGCGTGGAAATCCTGAAACCATATGAAACGCCGATCGGCGAGCCGGTACGCACCATGGTGATGACGGAAAAGTTCTACAAGGAACGCCGTCCGGTGGCCGAGAAATTCATGCGCTGTTTCGTCGAAGCCACCAAGACCTTTATCGACAACCAGGCGACGGCGGAAAAATATGTGCGCGAAGTGGTATTTCGTGGCCAGATCACCAAGCAGGACTTCGATGACGCCATCAGCAACTCACCGTATTCCTATGACATTACGCCCGAACATATCCAGATCACCACCGACGTGATGGTGAAAACGGGCGTGGGCCGCATGGGCAAGCCGCCGGTCGCCAGGGATTGGGTGAAAACCGATTTGCTGGAGCAGGCGAAAAAGACCCTGAATGTGAAGTAAATCAAATAGCAAGAAAAAACCTCCGCAAGCTGCCGGCTGCGGAGGTTTTTTTATGTCTGCAGCAATCCTAGCGTTGGGCCGCGGCTGCCAGGATGACTTCGGCCACCTGTTTCGGCTGCGACAGCATCGGTACATGGCTGGTTTGCAGGACGGTGGTGACGGCATGCAATTTCTTGGCAAACGCCTGTTCCAGTTCTGGCGCGATCATGCGGTCCTTGGCGGAAACGATGTAATAGTTCGGCTTGTTTTTCCAGGCGGCAACCGTCGTCTTGTCGGCAAAGGCCTTGGCCTGGATCGGGCCTTGCGTGACCGCCATCAAGCGGGTGGTGGTGGCCGGCAAATCCTGGGCGAAATTGAGGCGCACCGATTCTTCGGGCAAATACAGGAAACCGGAGGCGTCCGCTTTCAGGGTGGCGATGCCCGGTGGCGTCGGGTAATCCTTGCCCAGGTCGCCGGATGCTTCGCCTTCGGACGGCGCGAACGCCGCCACGTAGACCAGCGCCTTGACCTTGTCGCTGGTGCCCGCTTGCGTGATCACGGTGCCGCCCCAGGAGTGGCCGACCAGGATCACGCGGCCCGTCTGGGCGTCGATCACGCGCTGGGCGGCGGCCACGTCGTCGGCCAGCGAGGTGAGCGGGTTTTGCACGGCCACCACTTTCAAGCCTTTGGCTTGCAGCAAAGGAATGACTTTGTCCCAGCTGGAACCATCGGCAAACGCGCCGTGCACCAGTACCACGGTAGTGTCTTCGGCAGGCGCCGTGCTGGCGGCCTGGACTGGTGCGAAAGCGACGGTCGAGAGGAGGGCGGAAGCGAGCAGGGCGGATTTGAGTGCAGTGTGCGACATGGTGTGACTCCTGGATGATTGGGGGAGAGGTAATTAATTAGCGTGCTAAGCAATTGCCATGGAAAAAACTGGCAATGGGCAGCGCATGCAAATAAGAATAGCGCACTAATCATTAGTGCGCAATATATTTTTAAGCCGCTGATGCGGGCGGCACGATCAGGTTTACAACGCCGAACAAAACCGTCGCGAGCGGATGAGAGTTGTGGTTGAGAAGCGGAGCAGTGCGGATGCACGGGGATGCCGAGTCAGTGAGCATCGGAGGCCGCAAATCGCGACGCGCAGTAGGTTTTGATCGGCGTTCTTAGCTGTCCACCTGGCTGCCCAGTTGGGCGTTCAGTTTGCGCAAGCCTTCCATGATGAGCGTAAATTCTCCGGCGATGCTGCTGCAATTGGCCGCGATGGTGGGATCGATGCTGGCGCAGGCGCTGCGCAGCTCGCGGCCCGCTTGCGTCAGGGTCAGCACGCGGTTGCGCTCGTCGCGCGGGTCTCGGTTGCGCAGCAGATAGCCTTCCGCTTCCAGACGCTTGACCAGCGGCGTGATGGAGCCGGAATCCTGCTGCAGGCGCGCGGCCAGGTCCTTGATGCCCAGGCCTTCCTGTTCCCACAACACCAGCATCACCAGGTATTGCGGATAAGTCAGCTTGAGCGCGCTCAGCATCGGCTTGTACAACTGGGTCATTTTCAGAGAGGTGGCATACAGCTGAAAACACAGTTTATCGTCCAGGCTGGACGGTGGGGGGGAGCTCGATGTGGCCATGGTAAAACAATCAAAGACGGGGATGGCGCCAGACTAACGGCAATTGGCGTATTTGTCGATGCGCGCACTTGCCGCCTATCTATATAGTCATCCTGAAAGATTATGGAATTCTTCAGGGCGGGCCACCCCGTCCGCTCTCAGGCGCGATATCATGGCAGGCTATCTGCGCATGCTCGCCGGTGTTGTCCGTGCCCGGCCTGCCATGCCCTTTATCCCGTCCTGAATCGCGCTTGCCGGCTATGGTGTAAACTTAAAACATGCAGACTTATTTCTTTCTCCTCGCCGCAGTGCTCTATGCGGTGTGCGCCGTGCTTCCTTCGTCGCGGGGGCGGCTGATAACCGCGCTGACCGGCGTTGCCTGGCTGGCGCATGGCTATACGCTGTGGTTGGACTTGATGGCGCCGGGCACCTTGCGCTTTGGTTTCTCCGCCATGCTGTCGGCCGCGCTATGGGTATCGGTGGGGGCCTACTGGGTAGAAAACCGCAATTTCAGCCTCGATGGCTTGCGCCGCATGGTCATGCCGAGCGCTGTCGTCGCCGTGGTGCTGGCGTGGGTCTTTCCTGGCAGCCAGGTCAGCCTGGAAGGCAAGTCCGCCGTGTTTGGCTGGCATATCGCCATCGCCGTGCTCGCTTACAGCACCTTGACGATCGCCGCCTTTCACGCCGTGCTGATGGCGCTGCAGGAATCGCGCCTGCATACGCGCAGCGGGCGCCGTGGTTTCTTTTCCAGTGCACTGGATCAACTGCCTGCCCTGCTGACGATGGAAAAAATGTTGTTTCGCATGATAGGCCTGGGTTTTATCTTGCTGAGCCTGACCGTCTTGTCGGGCATCGTCTTTTCCGAACAGTTATTTGGCACGGTCTTGAGCTGGGATCACAAGTCCGTGTTTACCATGATGTCGTGGCTGCTGTTCGCCGCGCTGCTGGCCGGACGCCGCCTGCGTGGCTGGCGCGGCAAGACAGCGCTGAGTTTCACCCTGGCAGGTTTCGCCACCTTGCTGCTGGCCTATGTCGGCAGCCGTTTTGTACTGGAAGTGGTTTTACACCGAGGATTTGCATGACACGATTTTTATTCTGGCTGGCGCTGGCGTTCCTGGTGCTGTTTGCGATCCGCAGCAAGATCCGCGGCTTGCAGCAGCGCGCGCGCTCGCAACAGCAGCAGCAACAGCCGCCCCATCCGTTTGCGCAGGCAGGCCGCCGCGTCGAGGAATTGCCCGACGCCGAGCAAATGCTGTGCTGCGCCCACTGCGGCGTCTATTATCCGGCTTCCGAAAACGTGCCGGCCAAAGGCCACGATTACTGTAGCCACGCGCACGCCACCGCCTAGGCTGGCTGCATCGCGCCATTTTCCATTGCTCATCCGTACCGTAACGTTCTCTTCCACGCAGCAGGCGTAGCATCTGTCAAAAGCGAGTCACACTCGCCTTAGCAGAAAGGCTAGCCATGTCCAAGCCGCATCCCCTGGCCGCCGGCGAGCATGCCGCGCCGCCGCAGTTGTGTGGAGATTCTGCCGCCATGCAGGCGCTGCGCGCGCAAATCAGCCGTATCGCCCGTTGCGTCGCACCGGTGGCCATCCGTGGCGAATCGGGCAGCGGCAAGGAATTGGCGGCGCGCGCCATCCATGCACAGGGCGCGCGCGCCGGCGGGCCCTTTGTCGCCGTCAATTGCGGCGCGATCCCGGAAGCGCTGATGGAGGTGGAATTCTTTGGCTGCCGCGCCGGCGCCTATACGGGCGCGCTGCATGAGCGCCAGGGCTTGTTCCAGGCAGCACATGGCGGCAGCCTGCTGCTCGATGAAGTCGATGACTTGCCGCTGGCCATGCAGGTCAAGCTGTTGCGCGTCCTGCAGGAACGCCGCGTCTGCAAGCTGGGCGGCAGTGCCGACGAGGCGGTCGATGTGCGCATCTTGTGCGCCAGCCAGCAGGGACTGGCGCGCGGCGTGGCGGCCGGCACGTTTCGCCAGGACTTGTATTACCGGCTCAATGTGATCGAACTGGCCGTGCCGCCGCTGCGCGAACGGCTGGGCGATCTGGAGGTATTATGTCGTACGATACTGCTGCGCCTGGCGCCGCGGCAAGCCGTCCTGCTGGCGCCCGGCGTGCTGGCGCTGCTGGCCCGCCATGGATTTCCCGGCAATGTGCGCGAACTGGAAAACCTGCTGGAGCGGGCGCTGGCCTTTGCCGATGGCGGCGTGATCACGCCCGATGGCCTGGGCTTGCCGTCGCCGGCCGCCGTGCTGCCTTTCAAACCGGCGGCTTTGGCGCGGCAACTGTGCTTGCCCGGCATGGCAGCCCGGCTGGAGACGCCGGTCTTGCCGCTGGCCCAATATTTAAGCCAGGCGGAACGCGAGATGATCGTGCTGGCGTTGCGGCAAAGCCGCTATCACCGCGCGCGGGCGGCGCAGCAGCTGGGCATCAGCGTGCGCCAGCTGCGCTATAAAATGCAAAAATTGCAGTTACAGGAGCCGTGAACTTGATGCAGGCATGGAAGATAGATGAGAGCGGCTGGTGCGATGGCGCCGTGCGCTACGACTCGCCTTATTACGACGCGCGCCCCGAGGGCATGGAAATCGACTTGCTGGTGATCCATAACATCAGTTTGCCCGGCGGCCATTTTGGCGGGCCGCATGTGTCGGACTTGTTTACCGGCCGCTTGGATTATAATGCCGATCCTTCTTTCGCTGACCTGCGCGGTTTGCAGGTGTCGGCGCACTTTTTGGTGCGGCGCGATGGTGCTCTGGTGCAATATGTTTCAACTGATCAACGCGCCTGGCATGCCGGCACGTCCACGTTCGAGGGACGCCCGCAGTGCAATGCCTATTCCATCGGTATCGAAATGGAAGGCTCTGACTTCCAGCCTTTCCAGCCTGAGCAATACCGCGTCCTGGTGGCGCTGACGGCGGCGCTGGCCCAGCGCTACGGACTGGCCCAGGTGCGCGGGCACGAACATATTGCGCCGGGAAGAAAGACCGATCCGGGGCCGTTTTTTGACTGGGCTTTGTATCAGGAAAGCTGGCGCCAGGCCTTGCGCGGGCAGCCTGCGTTAGTGCTTACTACGCGGGCGTTGGGCTTTCCATCCAGCGCCTGAAAAGTCAATCGAAATCGTGCTGAAAAGCACAAAAAAATAGCCTGGTCTGGACCGGAAAAGTATTGCGCCTGCTTTTGATGGGTACTACAATTAGTGCATACCCAAGACTCACTCACTAAATGTAGTGCCATCACAGACGTTTTCAGAATTATTATCAAAGCTGCCCTGATTGCCGGATTGGCATGCGGGGACTAGCTGTTTATCACCCTTATCGTGTTGTGCGCCAGCCTGGCTATAGCGGTTGGCGGTTTCAATCCTGTACGGCCTTGTGCATGATAGATTTACATTTTTGCAATAATATTACCTGAGGAAACCCGGAGTTTCGGGCCTTCTATTCAACAACACACGCGGCAGCAAAACTGCAGGCTGACTTTAGCTGACAACGGGAGCTTCAATGCAATCACCTCAAGATATTTCCATCCATCCAACGCCAGTATCGCCAGCGCCTAGCGCGGCCCATAGCGTTGCGAGTACGGGCGCGGCCCTGGGCGACTATCGCATCATCCGCCGCAATGGCGCGGTGGTGGCATTTGAGCCGTCGAAGATCGCCATCGCGATGACCAAGGCGTTTCTGGCCGTCAACGGCGGCCAGGGCGCGGCGTCGGCGCGCATCCGTGAACTGGTCGAGCAACTGACCACTGCCGTGGTGTCCGCGCTGGTGCGCCGTCACCCAGGCGGCGGCACCTTCCATATTGAAGATGTGCAAGACCAGGTGGAACTGTCGCTGATGCGTTCGGGCGAACACGACGTGGCGCGCGCCTACGTGCTGTACCGTGCCAAGCACATGGAAGAGCGCCGCCTGCAAAAGGAAGCGCAAGGTGCTTCCGCGCAAGTTGCTGCACCACAATTGAACGTCACGGACAACGGCGTGCGCCGCCTGCTGGACATGCAGGAAGTGCGCGACCTGATCAACGCTGCCTGCGCCGGCCTGGAAAAGCACGTCGATGCGGACGCCATCCTGGCGGAAACCGTGAAAAACCTGTACGACGGCGTGCCCGTCGAAGAACTGCACAAGTCGGCCATCCTGGCAGCGCGCGCGCTGATGGAAAAAGACCCGGCCTACAGCCAGGTCACCGCCCGCATCCTGCTGCACACGGTGCGCAAGGAAGTGTTTGGCAAGGACGTGCCGCAAGCGGCTGCCGCTGCCGAATACCTGACGTATTTCCCTGCCTACATCGCCAAGGGTATCGCCGCCGAGCTGCTGAACCCGGTGCTGGCCAGCTTCGACCTGGAGCGCCTGGCGAAAGCCATCGTGGCCGACCGCGACTTGCAATTTGGCTACATCGGCCTGCAAACCCTGTACGACCGCTACTTCCTGCACATCAGCGACGTGCGCATCGAAATGCCGCAAGCGTTCTATATGCGCGTGGCGATGGGCCTGGCATTGAATGAAACGGACCGTGAAGCGCGCGCCATCGAGTTCTACAGCCTGCTGTCCTCGTTCGACTTCATGAGCTCGACGCCGACCCTGTTCAACTCGGGCACCCTGCGCTCGCAACTGTCGTCGTGCTACCTGAGCACCGTCTCGGATGACCTGGAAGGCATCTACGACGCGATCAAGGATAACGCGCTGCTGGCCAAGTACGCTGGCGGCCTGGGCAACGACTGGACGCCAGTGCGCGCCCTGGGCGCCCACATCAAGGGCACCAACGGCAAGTCGCAAGGCGTGGTGCCTTTCCTGAAAGTCGTCAATGACACGGCCGTGGCCGTCAACCAGGGCGGTAAACGCAAGGGCGCCGTCTGCGCCTACCTGGAAACCTGGCACATGGATATCGAGGAATTCCTCGACCTGCGCAAGAACACGGGCGATGACCGCCGCCGCACCCACGACATGAACACGGCCAACTGGATTCCAGACATGTTCATGAAGCGCGTGATGGAAAAAGGCGAGTGGACCCTGTTCTCGCCATCCGAAACGCCAGACCTGCACGATAAAGTCGGCAAGGCCTTTGAAACGGCTTACCTGGGCTACGAAGCCAAGGCTGCCGCCGGTGAAATCCGTTCGTTCAAAAAAGTCCAGGCGCTGGACCTGTGGCGCAAGATGCTGTCGATGCTGTTTGAAACCGGCCATCCATGGATCACCTTCAAGGATCCTTGCAACATCCGCAGCCCGCAGTCGCACGTGGGCGTGGTCCACAGCTCGAACCTGTGCACGGAAATCACCCTGAATACCAGCGCCGACGAAATCGCCGTCTGCAACCTGGGTTCCGTGAACCTGCCGGCGCACATGAAAGAAGGCAAGCTCGATCACGTCAAGCTGGCCAAGACCATCCGCACCGCGATGCGCATGCTCGACAACGTGATCGACATCAATTACTACGCCGTCGACAAGGCGCGCAATTCGAACATGCGCCACCGTCCGGTCGGCATGGGCATCATGGGCTTCCAGGATTGCCTGCACATGATGCGCGTCCCGTTCGCCTCGAACGAAGCCGTATCGTTTGCCGATACCTCGATGGAAGCGGTGTGCTACTACGCTTACCTGGCGTCGACCGAGCTGGCCGAAGAGCGCGGCCGCTATGAAACCTACGCCGGTTCGCTGTGGGACCGTGGCATCCTGCCGCAAGATTCGGTCAAACTGCTGGCTGAAGAGCGCGGCGGCTACCTGGAAGTCGATAACTCGTCGGCCATGGACTGGACGCCAGTGCGCGAGCGCATCGCCAAATTCGGCATGCGTAACTCGAACTGCGTGGCGATTGCCCCAACGGCAACGATCTCGAACATCATCGGCGTATCGGCCTGTATCGAGCCGACGTTCCAGAACCTGTACGTGAAATCGAACCTGTCGGGCGAATTCACCGAAATCAACAGCTACCTGGTGCGCGACCTGAAGGCACGCGACCTGTGGGATGAAGTCATGATCTCGGACCTGAAATACTTCGACGGCTCGCTGGTCAAGATCGACCGCATCCCGCAAGACCTGCGCGATATCTATGCGACCGCCTTTGAAGTGTCGCCGAGCTGGCTGGTGGAAGCCGCATCGCGCCGCCAGAAGTGGATCGACCAGGCGCAGTCGCTGAATATCTACATGGCTGGTGCTTCGGGCAAGAAACTGGATGAAACCTACAAGCTGGCATGGCTGCGCGGCCTGAAAACCACCTACTACCTGCGTACCATCGCCGCCACCCACATGGAGAAATCGACCTCCAGGACGGGCGCCCTGAACGCCGTGGCAGTTGACGGCGGCATGTCGGCCAGCGCCCACAGCGCAGCGGCAGCCGCAGTGGCGGCAGCTGCACCAGCGGTGGCGCCAGTGGTTGCCGTGGCAGCGGCAGCGGACGATGCCGATGGCGAAGCCTGCTACCTGCGCCCGGGTGACGATGGCTTTGAAGAGTGCGAAGCTTGCCAATAAGCTTGCTAATAACAGCCTGTTGAAGTAGTGGCCAGCCCGGCTATCGGGCTGGCAGAATGTTTTCAAGACCGGATTGCCGGTAAATAAAGGAAGAATAATTATGTCGTTGTCATGGGATGATGAAGCCACGCCGGCCGCTGTGCCGCGTTCGGCGCAGCAAGCGCCACTGGGAAATACCGATTTGAACTTGCCGGCGGGCGGCGAGCCGTCCGAAGCGAATGCCGAACAAGTGGCGCGCCGCGTCAACGCAGATGACAAGCGCATCATCAATGGCAAGACCGATGTTAACCAGCTGGTGCCGTTCAAGTACAAATGGGCGTGGGATAAATACCTGGCCGGCTGCGCCAACCACTGGATGCCGCAGGAAGTGAACATGCAGCGCGATATCGAGCTGTGGAAGAACCCGAACGGCCTGACCGAGGATGAGCGCCGCCTGGTCAAGCGCAACCTGGGCTTTTTCGTGACGGCCGACTCGCTGGCCGCCAACAACATCGTGCTGGGCACCTATCGCCACATCACGGCCCCCGAGTGCCGCCAGTACCTGCTGCGCCAGGCGTTCGAGGAAGCGATCCACACGCACGCGTATCAATACATCGTTGAATCGCTGGGCCTGGACGAAGCGGAAATCTTCAACGCCTACAACGAAGTCAAGTCGATCCGTGACAAGGACGAGTTCCTGATCCCGTTCATCAACACCCTGACCGACCCGGCATTCACCACCGGCACGATTGAAAACGACCAGAAGCTGCTGAAATCCCTGATCGTCTTCGCCTGCCTGATGGAGGGGTTGTTCTTCTACGTCGGCTTCACCCAGATCCTGGCGCTGGGCCGCCAGAACAAGATGATGGGCGCGGCAGAACAGTACCAGTACATCCTGCGCGACGAATCGATGCACTGCAATTTCGGTATCGACCTGATCAACACCGTGAAAATGGAAAATCCACAGCTGTGGACGGCCGAATTCCGCGAAGAGATCAAGCAGCTGTTCCTGAAAGCCGTCGACCTGGAATACGCGTATGCCGAAGACACCATGCCACGCGGCGTGCTGGGCCTGAACGCACCGATGTTCAAGGGCTACCTGCGCTTCATCGCCAACCGCCGCGCGCAGCAGATCGGCATCGAGCCGCTGTTCGCCCAGGAAGAAAATCCCTTCCCATGGATGAGCGAAATGATCGACATGAAGAAAGAGCGTAACTTCTTCGAAACGCGCGTGACCGAGTACCAGACCGGTGGCGCGTTGAACTGGGAATAAGCAGATAGCTATATTCAATGCCAATCGAGTTAATGATTGGCAAAGCAAGGCCCCGCAGTTGCGGGGCCTTTTTTATTACGGCCTCATTGTGGCCTCAATTACACGGTCGGAATAGTGCCCCCATCGATCACATACTCGGCCCCATGGATCGACGCTGCGCGATCCGACGCCAGGAAGGCCACCAGTTCGGCCACTTCTTCCGGCTTGCCGGGGCGGCCGATGGGGATGCCGCCCAGGGTTTCCATCAGCTTGTCGCGGGCCGCGTCGTCGCTGATGCCGTCGTGTTCGGCCCAGCGCCGTATCATTGCGTGGGCTGCCGTGGTTTCGATAAAGCCTGGCGAGACGGTATTGATGCGGATGCCTTTGGGGCCGAATTCCTTCGACAAGCCCTTGCTGTAATTGCTCAGCGCTGCCTTGGCGGCGGCGTAGGCCAGGGTGGAATCGTACAAGGGCAGGCTGCGCTGGATCGATGAGATGTGAACGATCACGCCGTGGCGGCGCGCCACCATGGCCGGCAGCAGGGCGCGGTCGAGGCGCACGGCGGCCAGCAGGTTTTGATTGAGCGCTTCGTCCCAGGCGTCGTCGTCCAGGGCCAGCGCGCCACCGGCGCCGGCAGTCGAGCCGCCCACGTTATTGATCAGGATATCGATCCCGCCCAGGGCGGCCAGCGCCTCCCCGATGACCTTGTCCGTGCCTGCTCGCGTGCTGATGTCGGCCGCGATGAAATGCACGCCGGCGGGCAAGTCGCTGACGGCTGCACGCGCGGTGGTCGCGACGCGTGCGCCACGCTCCAGCATCAGTTTGAGGGTCGCGGCGCCCATGCCCCTGGTGCCACCCGTAATGAGCACGCGCTTGTCTTTGAAATCGGTATTCATGCGCTGACCTCCAGGGTGTGGATAGGTTTGTCGCTATCGTGATGGTGTGTGGTCCTGAGGTAGTCGTTAACGACCGCCGTAAGAGTGAACGACATGGTGTTTCCTTTTGTTTCAGAAGTAGGGAGTCCCCATCATAGGGTGCTAAATTCAAGAGAAAAAGTGCAATGTGGTAGATGGGCTTTAAACTTAAAGTTCATTATTTGTATATGATGGACGCATGAAAAATCACTCTCTGGATGGCATCCGTACCTTTCTGGCGGTCGCCGAACTCAAAAGTTTCAGTGCCGCCGCGCTGAGGCTGGGCGTGACGGCGACCGCTGCCAGCAAGGCCATCAAAGTGATGGAACGCCAGCATGGCGTGCTGCTGTTCAAGCGCAATACACGCCATGTCGGCTTCACCGAGGCGGGAGAAAGTTTGTACGCCAGCTTGTCGGGCGCCACCCGGCAGATAGATGATGCCTTCGCCGCGCTGGGCATGTTCCGCGACCGGCCGGTCGGCCATCTGCGGCTGACGGTGCCGCGCGCGCTGGGGGCGCTGGTCATGCGCGCCCTGATACCGCGTTTTCGCAGCAGTTATCCGGAGGTGACCATCGACTTGTCGCTCGACGATGGCGTGGTCGACCTGGTGGCGCAAGGGTATGACGCCGGCATCCGCCTGGGGCAATCGGTGCAGCAGGATATGGTGGCGGTGCGCCTGACCGGGGACTTGCGCTGGTCGGTGGTCGGGGCTCCTGCATACTTCGACCGTAAAGGACGGCCGTCGATACCGGAGGACCTGATGCATCATGAAACGCTGGGCTACCGCTTTCACACTTCCGGCAGCATGCATCACTGGCGCTTCGTGCGCGATGGAGAAGAGTTCCTGCTCGATGCCGGGGCACCGCTGGTGGTCAACGATACTACCTTGATCGCGGACTTCGCACGCTCGGGCCTGGGCCTGGCCTATCTGCCAGACGTGGAAATCGAACAGGACCTGAGTAGCGGCAGCCTGCTGCGTGTGCTGGAAAACTATGTGCCATCGAAGAGCGGATTGTTCCTCTATTTTCCTGCCCGTACCCAGAGCCAGCCCAAACTGCGCGCCTTCATCGACACTGCATTGGCGCTCTCGCAGCCGGCGCCTTCCGACAGCTTCCGCTAGCTGCCGCTATCATGATGATACAAGCCGATACCGGCCGGTGTGGACAGAGGGCGGCGATGACCGCGATCGGTCTGCCGGATATTTTTTCAGCGTGCGCCGCCGTCGATAGGCATCATTCTTCGTCTGCTTGCGTGTATCGTAAATGCCTGCCGCGTGGTCAACCAGGATGGCGCATGCTGCGTTTGAGTGCAGATTTTTTCCACACTGTGCATAGCCTGGTGCGTGATAAAGAGACGCGGGCTTGACCTTGTGGCGACTGTCGCCGATAGTGAAAAGAACAGCGATGCGATGCTGAAAAAAACCATGCGCTGAAACTGGAAAGCGCAGACATTTTTTGCGCCGCATCGCAGGCGCCGCAGCGTGATTTTTTCGATGAGAGGAGTGCTTGCATCGCGCGTCGAAAATATCGTTTCCGCGCATGCTGGAGACGGCATTTGCGGCGCGATCGTGCGATAGCGCGCGTATCGTGCAAAAAAGCCCGTGAAAACATGTCGTGCCGGTTGCGCAGCGACAAGGTTTTCGTGTACTTTATGAGATTGCGAATGCGAGCGTTAGAATGCGGGGTTTTTTAACCAGCGCGGTGACGATAAAACCTCGCTAATCAGGGATACAGATTTACACGGATATGCACAAAACCACACCGTTTTCGTCTGCCGCCGTGCCCGAATTTTTTCAGGCATGGCGGTTTTTTATTTGACGGATGGTGTTGTGGCGAGCGCGATGCGAGGAGCGTGAAACGCACGGCATCGAAAACGATATGACCGAATTCAGACTTTGCCACCAGCTGCGAGATCAAGCAGGGTGGCACCGACGATGGCTGAAGTGCTGCAAACGTGAGGAGTTGCAGCAGTTCAGCTGGTGCCGAATTCATTAGCGCAAACGACTGTTTGTGCCGATGAATAATTCGCCTGGCCTATCCCTGCGATGGGTTGGACGGGTTTAAATCTTGTAGCTTAAATTTCTCATCTCAGATGAAGGAGAGACAAATGGCAACAGCCGCTAAGAAATCAGAAGTAAAGAAACCAGCCGCCAAGGCTGCTCCTGCCGCGAAGAAGCCGGCAGCCGCAGCAAAAACGGTTGCCGCTAAACCAGCTGCCAAAGCCGCAGCAAAACCAGCAGCAAAACCGGCCGCTAAGCCAGCTGCCAAAGCCGTGGCAAAACCTGCCGCCAAGCCAGCAGCAAAAGCAGCAGCCAAGCCAGCAGCAAAAGCAGCAGCCAAGCCAGCAGCGAAAGCCGCTGTCAAAGCTGTCGCCAAGCCAGCGGCCAAGGCTGCAGCGAAACCTGCTGCCAAACCCGCCGTGAAAAAAGCGGTAGCAAAGCCGGCAGCTAAACCTGCAGCCAAGGCAGCGGCCAAACCGGTCGCCAAGGCTGCCGCCAAACCAGCAGCGAAAGCCGCAGCCAAACCTGCAGCAAAAGCTGTCGCCAAGCCAGCCGTGAAAAAAGCGGCGGCTAAACCTGCAGCCAAGCCTGCGGCCAAAGCAGCAGCCAAGCCAGCAGCGAAAGCAGCGACCAAGGTCGCCGCCAAGCCAGCAGCGAAAAAAGCCGCCGCCAAACCAGCCGCCAAGGCCGCCGCCAAGCCGGCAGCGAAAGCAGCAGCCAAGGTAGCAGCCAAGCCAGCGGCGAAAAAAGCCGTGGCGAAGCCAGCCGCCAAGGCCGCCGTCAAGCCAGCAGCGAAAGCAGCCGCCAAGCCGGTAGCGAAAGTAGCCGCCAAGCCAGCAGCGAAAAAAGCGGTCGCCAAGCCAGCCGCCAAGCCTGCAGCGAAAGCAGCCGCCAAGCCAGCAGCAAAAGCGGTAGCGAAACCTGCGGCGAAAGCAGCAGCCAAGCCAGCGGCCAAAGCGGCAGCGAAACCTGCGGCCAAGCCAGCAGTCAAAGCAGCAGCGAAACCTGCAGCGAAACCTGCAGCCAAGCCAGCGGCAAAAGTGGCAGCCAAGCCAGCAGCAAAAGTCGCAGCGAAACCTGTGGCCAAGCCAGCCGCCAAACCTGCAGCCAAGCCAGCGGCGAAAGTAGCAGCCAAGCCAGCAGCTGCCCCAGTGGCCGCCGCTGCCGCACCGGTAGCAGCTCCTGCAGCAGCGGCGCCAGCCGCCGCAGTGGCCAAGCCTGCCGCCAAGAAGGCCGCGCCTAAAAAAGCCGCGCCTAAAAAGGTAGAAGCTGCCAAGCCATCGGCGCCTATCGCACCTGTAGCAAAAACCGTGTTGGCTCCGGCTGCCGCCTGGCCATTCCCAACCAGCACCCGCCCATCGTAATTCGAGTCTTTCGGGTGCCTGGATGAGGCAACACGCCGCTGTGTGACGTAATCACACAGCGGTTTTTTTTTGGAGAATTATTCGTGCTCACTATCCTTACATTGATCGTTGATACCATTGCCACTCTGTTGGGCGGGGTTTTACTGCTGCGCTTCTGGATGCAGGCCGTGCGCGTGCGGCCACCCTCGTCGGTGGCCCAATTCACGTTTCAATTGTCCGACTGGCTGGTGCGCCCCTTGCGCCGCATCGTGCCTGGCGTGGGCGGATATGACTGGGCTAGCCTGATTGGCGCCTTTTTGATCGTCTTGCTGGCCACTTCGGTCTGGTTTATCGCCGGCCTCCCCTTCGAATTCGTGCTGCTGAAGGCCTTGCAGCGCTTCCTGCAATGGATCTTGTATGGTTTTATGGCCCTGCTGATCATCGAAGCCATCTTCAGCTGGGTGAATCCGCATGCGCCGCTGGCGCCGTTTGTGCGGGCCCTGAACGAGCCGCTGCTGCGTCCGCTGCGCCGTATCGTGCCGCTGGTGGGGAATCTGGATTTGTCGCTGCTGGTGGCGCTGATCCTGTTGCAGATCGCGCAAATTCTGGTGGGGATGATTTTCGGCGGGCGGTAAGACGAGTAAGTCTGCTTGCGTGGGGCCAGGCGCGCAGGACTTGGCGTCCCGGCCTGACCCCGGCATTACTTAATAGCGGTAGCCAAACGCCGCTTCAAACTGGTCGGCAATGCTGGCTGGCGTAAAGACATGGTTTTGCGCGCCTTGCGTGGCGATCTTGATGGCGCCCACCAGGCTGGCCAGGCGGCCGCTGGTTTCCCAGCCCAGGTCGTTGGTGATGCCGAACAGCAAGCCGGCACGGTAGGCGTCGCCGCAGCCGGTCGGGTCCAGCACTTCCTTGGCAGGCACGGCAGGAATGTCGATACGCCTGCCGCCGGTATAGATTTCAGACCCTTTTTCACCGCGCGTGACGATCAGCGCTTCCAGGCGACTGGCGATCTCTTCCAGGCTCAAGCCCGTGCGTTCGATCATCATTTCGATTTCATAATCGTTGGCCGAGACATAGGTGGCCTTGTTGATGAAGTCGATCAATTGCTCGCCATTGAAGCGTGGCAATTGTTGGCCCGGATCAAACATGAAGGGAATGCCCAGCTCGGCCAGGTCGGCGGCGTGCTTGAGCATGCCCTGGTCGCCGTCTGGCGAGATGATGGCGATCCTGGCGGGACCGGCATTGGCGATCGGGTTTTCATGCGCGAAGGACATGGCGCCTGGATGGAATGCATTGATCTGGTTATTGTCTGCATCGGCCGTGACGAAGCACTGCGCATTGTAGCTGTCGGCCTTGATCATGATGTTGGCGGTGGAAATGCCCAGCTTTTGCAGGCGCTCCAGGTAGGCGGCGCTGTCCTGGCCCATGACGCCGACGATGCGCGGGTCGCCGCCCAGCATTTTCAGGCTGTAGGCGATATTGCCCGAGCAGCCGCCGAACTCGGTGCGCATGGTGGGCACGAGGAAGGAAACATTGACTTTGTGCAGCTGGTCGGCCAGCAGGGATTCGCTGAAGCGGCCTGGGAATTGCATGATGGTGTCGGTGGCGAGGGAGCCGCAGATCAACGATGTTTTAGTCATGATAGTGTCTGTTAGGGGTAGAAGATGGCGATATGGTAGCCAGACGCCGTGAGCTGGTCTAAGGAAAAATACAGTTTGATGCTTTGTTCGGAACGCGCTGCAAAGCCCTTGGCCGGATCGGCGCCGGCTGGCAGATAATCGCGCGGTGCGATCACGCGGCGCACCACGGGCTTGTCATTGCCGTCATTGAGGCTCAGCTCGATGCTTGGCCAGGCTTGCACGTTGCGGCTCTGGTTGCGCAGCAGGGACACATAGGAAAACGTATTCGGCGCCAGGGTTTGCAATTCGCCTTGCTCGATGGACAGCGCTTCGATCTGCGCCGGTAAATCAACCTTGCAGCCGCTCAGCGAGCACACGGCGGCCAGCGCCGGCTTGAACTCGGGGAATTGCGCAGCCAGCGGATTGCGGAAGGTAGTCATGCCTTGCAGCAGCAGCAACAGCAACAGCACTACGCTGCCCGCGGCCATGGCCACGCGCATGGCCTTGCCGCTTTGCTCGCGCCGCCGTCCCTG
This sequence comes from Janthinobacterium sp. Mn2066, assembly GCF_049319705.1. Taxonomy (NCBI): domain Bacteria; kingdom Pseudomonadati; phylum Pseudomonadota; class Betaproteobacteria; order Burkholderiales; family Oxalobacteraceae; genus Janthinobacterium; species Janthinobacterium sp. Mn2066. Next base: position 97,589 of record NZ_JBMOUF010000001.1, read on the forward strand.
GGTGACAAAAGCGGGCTCGTCGGCGGTGGTGTCGGCCGGCGCTACAGTCTCGAATACCGGTTCCTTGGGCTGCTGTAGCAGCGGCGCATGCTCGCCCAGGACAGGCTCCTGGCGCGCACTGGCGGCGGGAATAAAAATGGGTTCTGCTTCTGCTTCTGCTTCAGGCGCTTGGGCCGGTTCCGCTTCCATTGCGGGTTCCGGCTCCGCTGGGGGCGCTATGGCCTCGTCCGCCTCTACCTGCGGACGGCTGCTGCGCAAATACGTGGCAAAGGCGGGGGCTTCGTCAACCTGGCGGCGCTTGAAGGGCGCCATCGGCACGGGCAGGGGCTCGGGTTCGGGCGCGGCTTCGGCCTTGAGCTCGGCCACTGGCGCAGGCTGACTCACTGGCAGATCGTCGCCGATATCGAGATCGAGTTCGATCTTTTCAGCTTCATCCTCGATCTGCGCCGCGTCGGGCAAGATGCCGAACGGGTCGAACGACGTGTCGAAATCGAGAGAGTAGATGGGTTCCTCATGGACCACTGGCGCGGCAGGCGCCAGGAACGTTGGCGCAGAAGGTAAAAACGGCAATGCCGCCGCTGGATCGACCAGCGCGGCATTGCCGTCAAAGACTTCTTTGCATGTGCCACAGCGCACGATGCCCCCACGTAATTTCAACTGGTCAGCAGCGACCCGAAATATCGTGTTGCAGTGGGGGCATTTGGTGGCGAGGGCCATTGCTGTGCTGATTCACCTTATGCTGATGCGCGTGGCGCAGGGGCGGCGTCGGCGCCCAGGCGGCCGTGCAAGGCTACCCAGCCGTCTTGCTCAGCCCACACACCGAGCTGGATGAATGGTGCGTAAGCGGCCGCCACTTCTTCGGCCTGGCGTGCCAGCACGCCCGACAGGATCAGCGCGCCGCCTTCGGCCACACGGCCCGACAGCATGGGCGCCATCAGTTTCAATGGGCTGGACAGGATGTTGGCGACGACGATGTCGAAGCGTGCATCGGCATGGGCCGAGGTGGCAAACGTATCTGGCAAGAAATATTCGATCTCGCACTGGTTGCGTTCGGCATTGTCGCGCGCCGATTCAATGGCTTGCGGGTCGATATCGACGCCAGCCACCGTTTGCGCGCCCAGTTTCTTGGCCACCATGGCCAGGATGCCGGAGCCGCAACCGTAGTCGAGCACGGTCTTGCCGGGCGCTGGGTTTGCTTCCAGCCATTCCATGCACAGGCGCGTGGTCGGGTGGCTACCCGTGCCGAACGCCAGGCCAGGGTCCAGTTCCAGGATCAGGCCGTCAGGATCCGGCGCTTCGTGCCAGCTGGGCACGACCCAGATATTCTTGCCGATGTGGATGGGGGCAAATTGCGACTGGGTCAAGCGCACCCAGTCCTGCTCTTCCACCGCGCGCACGGTAAAGGCCGGCGCAACGGCCTGGCCGATGGCGGCCGATGCGGCGGCCACGATGGCAGCCTGGTCGGCGTCGACGTCGGTCAGGGCCACCACGCGGCTGCGTTCCCACGCCGCTTCCTTCGGTTCCATGCCCGGTTCGCCGAACAGGGGCTGTTCGGCATCCGTGCCTTCATCGGCATCTTCCACCGACACCGACAGGGCGCCCGCTTCCATCAAGGCGTCGGACATGGCCTCGGCGTTGTCGCGGGCAATTTCGATGACGATTTCAGTCCAGCTCATGCGTCAGCCTTGATTTCAGATTTCTTGGCAATGCTCGGCGCGCCACTGTTCAGGTTCTTGCCCAGGTCCGGCATGTCGGCCAGCTTCTGTTCCAGATAGTGAATATTGGTGCCGCCTTCGATGAAGCGGGCGTCGATCATCAATTCGCGGTGCAGGGCGATATTGGTGCTGATGCCTTCGACCACCATTTCGGACAGGGCGATCTGCATGCGGCGGATCGCTTGTTCGCGCGTGGCGCCGTAAGCGATCACTTTGCCGATCATCGAGTCGTAGTGGGGCGGGACATAGTAGCCGGCGTACGCGTGCGAGTCGACGCGGATGCCAGGACCGCCTGGCGTATGCCACGACACGATCTTGCCTGGCGACGGCGTAAATTTGAACGGATCTTCCGCATTGATGCGGCACTCGACGGCGTGGCCGGACAGCAGCACGTCGCGTTGACGGTAGCGCAGTTTTTCGCCAGCGGCGATGCGGATCTGCTCCTGCACGATGTCGATGCCGGTGATCATTTCGGTGACCGGATGTTCCACTTGCACACGGGTATTCATTTCAATGAAATAGAACTCGCCGTTTTCGTACAGGAATTCAAACGTGCCGGCGCCGCGGTAGCCGATCTTGCGGCAAGCTTCGGCGCAACGGTCGCCGATTTTTTCGATCAGCTTGCGCGGGATGCCCGGCGCTGGCGCTTCTTCGATCACTTTCTGGTGGCGGCGCTGCATCGAGCAGTCGCGTTCGCCCAGCCAGACGGCGTTCTTGTGTTCGTCGGCGAGGATCTGGATTTCCACGTGGCGTGGATTTTCCAGGTACTTCTCCATATACACTTCCGGGTTGCCGAAAGCGGTACCGGCTTCCGTCTTGGTCATCGCCACGGCGTTGATCAGGGCAGCTTCCGTGTGCACCACGCGCATGCCGCGGCCACCGCCGCCGCCGGCAGCCTTGATGATGACCGGGTAGCCGATCTTGCGGGCAATTTGCACGATCGCTTTCGGATCGTCCGGCAAAGCGCCTTCCGAGCCGGGTACGCAGGGTACGCCAGCCTTGATCATGGTTTGCTTGGCCGATACTTTATCGCCCATCAAGCGGATCGATTCGGAGCGCGGGCCGATGAAGACGAAGCCCGATTTCTCGACGCGTTCGGCAAAGTCGGCGTTTTCCGACAGGAAACCATAGCCAGGGTGGATCGCTTGTGCATCCGTCACTTCAGCGGCGCTGATGATGGCCGGCATGTTCAGGTAGCTCAGGGTCGATGGTGCCGGCCCGATACAAACGGATTCGTCGGCCAGCTTGACGTATTTGGCGTCCTTGTCGGCTTCGGAGTGGACTACAACCGTTTTGATGCCCATTTCGCGGCAGGCGCGCTGAATACGGAGGGCAATTTCACCACGGTTGGCAATCAGGATTTTTTCAAACATGGTAGGTTCGCGTATGTCTGTGAGAGCCGGGCTAGCCGGCGAAACAACAAGTATGAGGGGCTAAAACTGCAAACGGCCGTTGCCGGCCGTGTGGACAGTGGCTTTTAGCCGATCACAAACAGGGGTTGACCGAATTCGACCGGCTGGCCGTTTTCAACCAGGATCTGGGTCACGACACCGGCTTTATCCGAGTCGATTTCATTGAGCAGCTTCATCGCTTCGATGATGCACAGGGTATCACCTTCCTTGACGGTGGAGCCAACTTCAACGAACGCAGCGCTGCCAGGAGCGGAGGAACGGTAGAAGGTGCCAACCATCGGCGACTTGACGATATGGCCGGTCGGCTCGGCGGCAACGACCACGGCAGCGGCGGCCGGTGCGGCGGCGGCTGGCGCTGCAGGGGCGTATTGGGCTTGCATGCCTTGCGGCTGCATCATGACCATCTGGTTTTGCGGCATGGCCGACGATTTGACGATGCGTACCTTGCTTTCGCCTTCGGTAACTTCCAGCTCTGCGATGTCCGATTCGGCGACCAGGTCGATCAAGGTCTTGAGTTTTCGTAGATCCATGTAAAACCCCTAGGAATGTAGTTTGTTTTATGAGTGATGCGGTGATGTCGAGAGGCTATCGCCGCGCTAAATGCATGCAGATCGCGTAGATTAACGTGTTTTAAGCGCAAAGTCGATGGCAAACCGATATCCGTCGATACCCAGGCCGCAGATCGTCCCCTGCGCGATCGCGCTGAGAAAAGAGTGATGACGAAACGTTTCGCGTTGATAAATATTCGAGATATGGACTTCCACAAACGGGATGGCGACCCCGGCCAGCGCATCGCGCAAGGCGACGCTGGTATGGGTCAATCCACCCGGATTGATGACGATGGCGTCGATCCCTTCCGCTCGCGCAGCATGGATGCGATCGATCAGCGCGCCTTCATGGTTGCTCTGAAAGCAGACCAGGTCGGCGCCGGCCGCCATGGCTTGCGCCATTGCTGCCTGCTCGATATCGGCCAAGGTGCTGGCGCCGTAGACCTCAGGCTCCCGCGTCCCCAATAAATTCAGGTTGGGGCCGTTGAGCAGAAGGAGGTTTTTTGCCATGTAAGGAAGACCGTTTTAGCGAAAGTTCCGCATTTTGCCGCCAAAGATACGCATTGGCAAGAGAAAAAAGCACGCTCCAAATTTACAAATTGGCTAGATCAGCACGCAACTGATCAAATTTCAAGCGGCCCAGATAGGTCTTCTTCACCTGGCCATCGGCGCCGATCAGCACCGTAAAGGGCAGGCCGCCCGTGGTGTTGCCAAAATGACGCGACAAATCGGTGCCGCTCATGCCCGAGACATACACTGGGTAGGCAATCTTGAACTTGCTGGCAAAGGTGGCGATATTGCTGGCCGAATCGATGCCGATACCGATGATTTGCAGGTTCTTGCCGGCGTGTTCGCCTTGCAGTTCCGACAATTCCGGCATTTCTTGCACGCACGGCGGGCACCACGGCGCCCAGAAGTTCACCAGCAAATTCTTGCCTTTCCACTGCGCCAGCGCTTGCGTGGCGCCAGCCGCGTCGGGCAAGGACAGCGCATACAGTTCGTTCACGGGGCCAGCGCTTGCCGCTGCCGCCTCGGGCGCGACGGTGGTGGTGACGGGATCGGCGTGCTCTTTGCTCTTGTTGACGCCGACATAAGCGCCCACGGCGCCAAACAGCAGGGCCACGATGGTGTAGGCGATCAGATTCTTTTTGGTCATAATTGTTTAATATATACGTTTGTTTATTCGGTCGCTGTTGCGGCGCTGGCCAGCAGGCTGCGCAGGCCGGCGATATCGGTGCGCAAAACCTTGCCGTCGGCCCGCGCCTTCAAGGCGCCGCGCCGGTCGTCGATCTCGTACAGGGCTGCGTGCACGCCTTCATTTTTCCACAGAAAGCTGGCCGTCTCGACCGCATCATACCGCGCTCCCTTGAAGTGCGGGCTTTCCGACATGTCGAGCAGCACATTTTTATTGAGCAGGAAGATGTGGATATCCTTGGCGCTCTCGGCAAACAGTTGCAAATAGATCTCGTCGTGCGGTCCGGCCGTGCCATTGAGCACCGCGCCGCTGAGCAAGGGCTGGAATTGTTCCAGCGCTTCCATCACTTGCAGGGCAATCGTGCGCAGCTGGAACAGGCGCGCCGGCTGGCTGTCGGCCAGGAACAGGGCATTGTATTGCCGTAGCTGTTCCTCGATCAGTTCATCATCGGGCAGCAGATTGGGGCGCCCTTGTTGCTCGCCCAGGATTTGCCGCGCCGCCTTGCGCTTGGCGCTGCCGTAGTCGGCGCCATCCTGCGCCACCAGGCGCGCGGCAGCGGCGGCGATTTCCAGGCGCAGCTGGGCGCTATCGTCAAATGCATCGTTCATCATGAACGAGATCATACTCTGAAGCGGTAAAAGTCATGGTGTCGGGTAAAATCCCATAGTTCATTCTTTTACTTTGCGCCAACGACGCGCTTATTACACGCTAACCAAGCACTGATTACATGCATATTCATATCCTCGGCATTTGCGGTACCTTCATGGGCGGCCTGGCTGTCCTGGCCAAGGAAGCCGGCCATAAAGTCACTGGCTGCGATGCCAACGTTTATCCACCGATGAGCACCCAGCTGGAAGCGCAGGGCATCGAATTGATCCAGGGTTTCGACCCGGAACAGACCAAATTGAATCCGGATCTGTATGTGATCGGTAACGTGGTGTCGCGCGGCAATCCGCTGGTCGAGGAAATCCTGAACCGCAGCTTGCCCTATGTTTCCGGCCCGCAATGGATGGGGGAACATATATTACGCAACAAGTGGGTGCTGGCCGTGGCCGGCACGCATGGCAAGACCACTACCTCGGCCATGCTGGCGTGGATACTGGAAGACGCCGGTTATGCACCGGGCTTTCTGATCGGCGGCGTGCCGATGAATTTCGGCATTTCCGCCCGCCTCAGCGGCAAGATCGATGGCAAGCGCGCCGATTCGGACTTCTTCGTCATCGAAGCGGATGAATACGATACGGCCTTCTTCGACAAGCGCAGCAAGTTCGTGCATTACCACGCGAAGACGGCCGTCATGAATAACCTGGAATATGATCACGCCGACATCTTCCCCGATCTGCATGCGATCGAAACGCAATTCCACCACCTGGTGCGCACCGTGCCGGGCATTGGCCGCCTGATCGTCAATGGCGATGAAGTGTCCTTGCAGCGCGTGCTGGCGCGCGGCTGCTGGAGCGAGAAGGAAAGTTTCGGCCAGGATGCCAACTGGCAAATGCAAGAGGAAGCCGACGGCAGCTTCGATGTGTATTTCAATGGCAAGAAGGAAGGCCATGTGGCCTGGGCGCTCACAGGCAAGCATAACCGCAGCAATGCACTGGCCGCGATTGCCGCCGCGCGCCATGTCGGCGTGCCGGTTTCCCAGGCGTGCGCCTCGCTGGCCAGCTTCGAGAGCGTCAAGCGCCGCATGGAAGTGCGCGGCACCGTCAATGGCATCACCGTCTACGATGACTTTGCCCACCACCCGACGGCGATTGCCACCACCGTGGGCGGCTTGCGCCAAAAGATCAGCACCACGGCCCGCATCCTGGCTGTGCTGGAACCGCGCTCGAACACCATGAAGCTGGGCGCCATGAAGGATGCCTTGCCTGGCAGCCTGAAAGACGCCGACCTGGTCTTCGGTTTCGGCAGCCAGAAAGCACTGGGCTGGAGCCTGGGCGACGCACTGGCGCCGCTGGGCAATATCGCCAGCGCCTATGACGACATCGATGCGCTGGTGGCGGCCGTGGCCGCCGCCGCCCGTCCCGGCGACCAGATCGTCGTCATGAGCAATGGCGGTTTTGGCGGCGTGCACCAGAAATTGCTGGAGGCCCTGGCCCGATGATTTTGTACCTGCATGGTTTTCGTTCGTCGCCGCTGTCGATGAAGTCGCGCCTGCTGGCGGCGCAAATGCAGGCCCTGGGACGCGCCAACGAATGGCTGTGCCCGCAACTGCCCGCCTCGCCGAAACTGGCGATTGAACTGGCGCTTGAACTGGTGAACAAGGTGGCGCCAGAAGACCTGACCATCATCGGTTCATCGCTGGGCGGTTATTATGCTACCTGGCTGGCGGAACAGCTGGGTTGCCGTGCGGTACTGCTGAACCCTGCCATCGTGCCCTTGATCGACCTGGAACAGCATGTGGGCGTGACGACCGAGTTCCATTCGGATAAGCCGTTCGAGTTCAAGCGCGAATATATCGACGAGTTGCGTGACTTTGCCGTGGCGAAAATTACTCAGCCGCAACGTTACTTCCTGATTGCCGCCACCGGCGACGAAGTGCTCGATTACCGCGACATGCTGGCCCATTATCAGGGCGCGCAGCAGACGGTGATCGCCGGCAGCGACCATGGCATCAGCGAGTTTGCCGATTACCTGGCGCCCGTGCTGGCGTTTTGCGGCATGGCGCCTGACGCTGAAAGCAAGCGCCAGTGAGGCCCGGTTCACTGCGCCAGGCGCAATGGCACCGGCATGTGAATGCCGTCAATGCGCCGCCGGCCTTGCGCCAGTGGCTGCTGAGCCCGGGTTCCCTGACGGCCAAGCTGAAAGCGCATAGCAACACGTTCCGCGTGCAGTGTTTGCATCAGGAAACGTCACGCTGTTTGACGGACGAAGCGGCCAGCATCGGCTTGCACCGCGCGGGGCGCGTGTGGGAGCGCGAAGTGCTGTTGCGCTGCGATGGCCGGCCGGCCGTATTTGGCCATACGGTCGTGCCCATGCAGGCGACGGCCACCGATTGGCCCTTGTTTTCCGCGCTGGGCGAGCGCTCGCTGGGCACCACCCTGTTTGGCGACCGCATGGTGCGGCGGGGCCCGCTGGAATTTGCCCGCTTGCGTACCAGCCACCCGCTGGTGCAGCGCGTGCAGGCAGCGCTGGCCCAGGAAGGATGCAGCATCGCTGGCCAGGCCTTTATCTTTGCGCGGCGCTGCCTGTATCAGCGCCACCAGGGATTGCTGCTGGTCACGGAACTTTTTTTGCCGGCAGTGCTGGAGCTGACTCGTACTGTTGCAACCGAAACATTAATAAACAAAGCATAACAATGAATCTATTTTTTGAAGAATCCGGCGATTTCAAGGTAGGCACCGTCCTGTCGCAAGCGGGCGAGGCGTATCAGGTGGAGATGGCCAGCGGCAAGCGCACCAAGGTAAAAACCAAGGATGTGCTGCTGCAATATGAAAAACCGGCGCCTGCCGAGTTGCTGGAGCAGGCGAAAAGCATTGCCGCCGATATCGACCTCGACTTCCTGTGGGAAGTGGCCGGCGAAGAAGAGTTTGGTTTTGCTGAACTGGGCGCCGAATATTTCGGCCATGCTCCCTTGCCAGCGGAAGCGGCCGGCCTGGTGCTGAGCCTGCATTCGGCCCCCGTGTATTTCTACAAGAAGGGCCGTGGCCGCTACAAGGCGGCGCCGGAAGCATCGCTGAAGGCCGCTTTGGCCGGTATCGAAAAGAAAAAACAGCAGGCGCTGGTGCAGGCAGGCTATGTGGAAGAGCTCAAGCAAAACCGCTTGCCGGCCTCCATGCAGCCTATGGTGCTGCAATTGCTGTTCAAACCGGACAAGAATACGGTGGAATACAAGGCGCTGGAAGCGGCCTGCACGGAATTGCACACCACGCCGCCGCGTTTGATGCTGGCCGTGGGCGGTGTCGCCAAGCCGAAAGATTTACATCTGTCCAAGTTCCTGTTCGAGAACTTTCCCAAGGGTGCCGGTTTCCCGGCCGTGCCTGTGCCTGCCGTGACCAACAAGTTGCCGCTGGCCGCAGTAGCTGCGTTTTCCATCGATGACGTCACCACCACCGAGATCGACGACGCCTTCTCGGTGCAGCCTTTGCCTGACGGTAAAGTCAAAGTGGGTATCCACATTGCCGCGCCTGGCCTGGGCATCCGTCCGGACGATGTGATCGACAAGATGGCGCGCCAGCGCATGTCCACCGTCTATATGCCGGGCGACAAGATCACCATGCTGCCGGACGAAGTCGTCAATGCCTTCACCCTGGCCGAAGGCACGACCTGCCCGGCCCTGTCGCTGTACGCCACCTTGGATCCGCAAGCGGAATGGGCGGTAGTGAGCACGGAAACGCGCGCCGAACTGGTGCCGATCGCCAGCAATCTGCGTCATAACCAGCTGGATGACCTGGTCAACGAGGAAACCCTGGCCAGCGGCGAGGGCGAGTATCCGCACAAGGCCGATTTTGCGGTGCTGTGGCAATGGGCGCAGCAGCTGGAACAGGGCCGCATGAAGAAACGCGAAGCGTTCGGCCTGAAGCCGGAGCAAAATAACCGGGTCGATTTTAATTTCTATGTGGAAAACGATATCGTCACCGTGGCGCGCCGCAAGCGTGGCGCGCCGCTGGACAAGATCGTTGCCGAACTGATGATTTTTGCCAACAGCACCTGGGGCAAGATGCTGCACGACCATGGCGTGCCGGGCATCTACCGCAGCCAGGGTGGCGGCAGTGGCAATAGCTGGGCGGCAAAGATGCAGGTACGCATGGTGACGCACGCCGCGCCCCATCAAGGCCTGGGCGTGGATCAATATGCGTGGAGTACCTCCCCGCTGCGCCGTTATACGGACCTGGTCAACCAGTGGCAAATCCTGGCCTGTGCCGAGCATGGCGTGACGGCGCCGCTGGTGGCCCCGTTCAAGCCGCGCGATGCGAACCTGTTCGCCATCGTTTCCGCATTTGACGCCGCCTATTCCGCCTATGGCGATTTCCAGTCGAATATGGAACGCTACTGGTGCTTGCGCTGGCTGGCCCAGGAAGAGGCGCGCCAGGTCGACGCCGTGGTGCTCAAGGACGAAATCCTGCGCCTGGTCGATATTCCGCTGGTCATCAAGCTGCCGGGCATGCCTTCCGTTGCCCGTGGCGCCCAGGTAAAACTGGACTTGCTGCGCTGGGATGAGGTGGACTTGACGATCGAAGCGCGCCTGCTGGAAATTGCCGCCGTGCCGGAGGGGACTGCCGAGACCGAACCTGAGTATGAGGAAGAGGCCGAAGAGCAGGCAGACGCCGGCGATAGCGCTGCTGAAGCAGCGTCTGACACGGCGGAACTGGCTGGCGACGAAGTGGCCGGCGAACCCGAGGTGAAATAAAAACCGGGGGCCGGGTGCGCAGAGGGCAATCCCGGTCCCGGTTTGTCGTAGAATTCAGCCATTCCTGTGATGTAATGAAATCAATGCTGGGTTGCGCGTGAAGTCTTTCCGAGAGAACCGATTCCTGATCATTGCCGTGGCGGCATCCCTGCTGGCGCACGGCGCCTTGCTGGCGATGCGCTTTGTCGCTCCCGTGCCGCAATCGGTGGTGGCGGCCGATCCGGGCCTGGAAGTGATCCTGGTCAACGCCAAGCATGAAGCCAAGCCCCTGAAAGCCGAGGCATTGGCGCAAGCGAACCTGGACGGTGGCGGCCAGGCCGACAAGGGCCGCAGCAAGTCTCCCTTGCCCGACATGCGCAAGGTGGAAGAGGGCGACAGCGTGCAAGCGAGCGCGCGGCGCATCGCCGAGCTGGAACAGCAGCAAAAGGAATTGCTGACGCAAGCCAATAAAAGCACCTTCAGTGCGCCACCGATCACGGAAAAAGACAAGCTCAACCCCCTGGCGTCCGGTTCCGATCTGCTGGAAAGCAGCAAGGCCATCGCCCGCATGGCGGCCGAGATCAGCCAGACGGTGGAAGAGCAGAACAAGCGTCCGCGCAAGACGTTCATTACGCCCAGCACGCAGGAAGTCGGCTATGCCATGTATTACAAGACCCTGCAAAAGCGTATCGAGGACATCGGCACCTTGAACTTCCCGCAAAAAAATGGCCGCAAGATGTATGGCGAACTGGTCGTCTACATCCCGATCTTCCAGGACGGTACGATTTACCAGAAAGATGGCGGCGCCCGCGTCGAACGCAGCTCCGGTAATCCCGCCCTCGACGCCGCCGCCTTGAGCATCGTGCGCCGCGCGGCCCCGTTTGGACGCTTTCCGCCGAATATGCTGTCGAGCGACAAGGACGACCTGTGGGTCGTCATCACCCGATTCAAATTTACCCGCGAAGAAAAAATGGAAGCTAATCTGACTGGCGGCAACAATTGAACGCAAACGAATTGAACGCAAATAATATTAAGCAAGCCGATCAATATTGTGTCTTCGGCAATCCCATCGCCCATAGCAAGTCGCCACTGATCCACGCCGCCTTTGCGCTGCAGACGGGCGAGTCCATCGTGTATGAACGCCGGCTGGCGCCGCTCGACGGTTTTGCCTTGGCGGCCCATACCTTTGCTGCCGAAGGGGGCCGGGGTGCGAATGTGACGGTGCCGTTCAAGCTCGATGCTTGCGCGCTGGCAACGGAGCTGACGCCGCGCGCGCAGGCGGCGGGCGCCGTCAATACCCTGCGTTTCGATGGCGCAACCATTCTCGGTGACAACACCGATGGCGCCGGCCTGGTGGCCGATATCGTGCGCAATGCGGGAGTGTCCATCGCCGGCAAGCGCCTGCTGCTGCTGGGGGCGGGCGGCGCGGCGCGTGGCGTGGTGCTGCCCTTGCTGGAACAGGGTCCGCAGGAAATTTTTATTGCCAACCGCACCGTGGCCACAGCCGAAGCGCTGGTGCAACAGTTTGCCGATGCCTTGGCGCATCCGGGCCAGTTGCGCGCAGGCGGCTTCACGGAACCCGATGGTGTGTTCGATATCGTCATCAATGCCACCTCGGCCAGCTTGGCCGGCGACTTGCCGCCCGTGCCAACGAGCATCTTCGGCAGCCAGACCCTGGCGCTGGACATGATGTATGGCCCGGCACCGACCGTCTTCATGGACTTTGCCGCCCAGCATGGCGCGCAGGTGCGCGATGGCCTGGGCATGCTGGTGGAACAGGCGGCCGAAGCGTTTTATGTGTGGCGCGGCGTGCGTCCGCAGACGGCAGCCTTGCTGGCCCAGTTGCGGGGCGCACTGTGAACGCCAGACGCAAGGGAGCGGCCCGCCCGGCCAGCCGCACAAGCTGGATCAAATGGCTGTTGATCGTGCCGGTACTGGCGTTTATCGTGGTGCAGTTGTATTTCTTCCTGCAAATCTGGTGGTGGATCGATCACAATCCGGGCAGCACGTCCTTCATGCGCGAGCAATTGTCGAGTTTGCAGGAAAAGAACCCGAACGCGACGCTCAAGCAAACCTGGGTACCGTATAACCGCATCTCGAATAACCTCAAGCGCGCCATCATCGCGTCGGAAGACGCGAATTTTTCCGAGCATGACGGGGTCGACTGGGATGCCTTGCAAAAGGCGTATGAAAAAAACAGCAAGAAACAAAAGGTGGTGGCAGGCGGTTCCACCATCACCCAGCAACTGGCCAAGAATCTGTTCCTGTCCGGTTCGCGCAGCTATGTGCGCAAGGGCCAGGAACTGATCATTACGTATATGCTGGAAAGCTTGCTGGACAAGCAGCGCATCTTTGAAATCTATCTGAACGTGGTGGAGTTTGGCACCGGCATCTTTGGCGCCGAAGCGGCCTCCCAGCATTATTACAGGGTCAGCGCCGCCAGCCTGAATGCGAGCCAGGCCGCCAAGCTGGCCGTGATGCTGCCCAATCCCCGCTTTTATGACCGCCACCGCGATACCGGTTATTTGACCCGGCGCACCGGCGTGATCCTGCGCCGCATGGGGGCGGCGGAACTGCCTTGAACGCTGGTGGTGTTGAATCATTAAGCATTATTAAATGACATTGTTGCGGTGCAACACCTTCCAGGCTGTTGCACTGTGATAGTGCACTTTTTAGCCAAAAAAGCACCGTTCAGGGGTGGCCGTGAAAAGGGCTTGCGGGTACACTTGCGCTGTTTTGATTTTTGGCGCCAGCGCCAGCATCTATCGATAACCCAACATCCGGCTGAGAGCGCGCATGATCAATGTCTTTATATTACAGAATGGCCGGCTCAACCAGGTGCCGATTGACAGCCGCGCAGACCTCGAAAACGCCGAACCCGTCTGGGTCGACCTGACCGATCCCAGCGATGATGAACGGGCCTGGGTCAAGGCCATCTACAACGTCACCTTGCCGGGCGAAGACGAAGTCAAGGATATCGAAGCATCGGCCCGTTATTACGAAGCGGAAAACGGCGACTTGCATTTGCGCACGGATTTCTTGCGCGAAGAAGACGACGGCCCGTCGCGCGTGATCACGGTCGCCTTTATCCTTGCCCGCAAGATCCTGTTTTCCATGCATACGGACGACTTGCCCGTGTTCCGCCTGGTGCGCATGCGCGCCCGTTCGCGGCCCGGTTCGATCGCCGACTACATGGATGTGCTGCTGGACCTGTACGCCACCGATGCCGAATATTCGGCCGACGTGCTTGAAGGCATCTACCAGAACCTGGAAGAAGTCAGCACGCGCGTGCTGCAAAAGGAATTTACCGATGCGCACGCGGCCGAAGCGCTGAATGCAATTGCCCATGAGGAAGATTTGAATGGCCGTATCCGCCGCAACATGATGGATACGCGCCGTGCCGTCAGTTTTTTGATGCGTGGCCGCTTGCTCAATGGCGATCAATTCGAGGAAGCGCGCCAGATTTTGCGCGATATCGAATCCTTGGATGGTCACACATCTTTCCTGTTCGACAAAATCAACTTCCTGATGGACGCCACTGTCGGCTTTATTAACATCAACCAGAACAAGATCATCAAGATCTTTTCGGTGGCCAGCGTGGCTTTCCTGCCACCCACCCTGATCGCCAGCGTGTACGGCATGAACTTCAAGCTGATGCCCGAGCTGGAATGGACTTTCGGCTACCCGTGGGCCTGGGGCTTGATGATCAGCAGCGCCATCGCGCCGTTCCTGTACTTCCGCCACCGGGGCTGGTTGAAATAGTGAGAGAAAAAACGGGCCATGCAGGCCCGTTTTGTTTACTGGCTATGGCGCCGGTCGCTTCGGTGCAATACCTGAATAATGCGCCGACAGCAGTTTCCACGCGTCCCCCTCTTTTTTTGCCACATAGCTGGCGCGCAGCGCTACCGGACGCTGCTGGCCGCCGGCCGTGATCGTCATGGACAGTTTGACGATTGCTACCGCCGTGTCGCCTGACACGCGCACCAGCGGTTCTTCCACCGTGATGACAGGTGCGGCAGTCTTTTTGTCGGCGGCATAAAAGGCCAGTACTTTCTCGCGCGTATCGACGTCGCCCAGTGGCGAGACTTCTACATAATTGTCTGCCGTCAAGGCGGTCAGGGCAGGGACGTTAAAATCTGCCTGCGCTTTCACATGCTGCCGGACCAGGCTGATTAATGCGGCATCCTCGTCTGCCGCCAGCACGGTAGCAGGCGCAGCCAGAGTAAAGGCAAGCGCGGCAATCGCGGAAATCAGGGATAATCGGCCTTGCAGAGAACGGTAGCTTGTCATGGTATCGATCCGGTTGGGCCTGATGCTAGCGATCAGGGTCAAGATAGTATCGCATTGAAATTTATCAAAAAGCAACAATCTCGTTATTACCATCGCAAGCCACCACAAAGTATCGAAACCTGGCCGGCCAGGCGTGGCGCAGCGCTCCCCGCTGTTTTATGCTGGTGCTGCCCCCATTGGAGAATTCATGCCTGACACCGCTACACCCCACCCGCGTTTTACCCATCTGATCAGCGACTGCGATGGCGTGCTGATCGACAGCGAAGCCGTGGCCCTGCAAGCACTGCTGGCCTTGCTGGCGCCCCGTTTGCCGAATTTGCCTAAGGGAACAACCGTACAAGGCTTGATCGAGCCGCGCCTGGGCTTGCGCCTGACGCCGCTGATGCATGATATTTATCGCGAGCTGGGCTTGCCGCAGTTGCCGGACGAAGAAGTGCAGGCGATCGGTCACGCCGTCGACGTGGCCTGCGATGGACAACTGCGCGCCGTGCCCGGCGTGGCGCAGGCGCTGGCGGCGATTCCCTTGCCGAAAGCGGTGGCCTCGAACAGTGTCAGCACGCGTGTGCTGTCGGCGCTGCAGCGTACCGGCATGGCGCACTTGTTTGACGCCCGCGTGTTTACGCCCGACCTGGTGGGCCACGCCAAGCCGCATCCGGGCTTGTACCTGGCAGCGGCGGCCGCGTTTGGCGTAGCGCCGGCGCAATGCCTGGTGCTGGAAGATAGTGTGACTGGGGTGACAGCTGCCGCGGCGGCGGGCATGACGGTACTGGGATTTATCGGCGGCGGCCATATCGCCCCCGGCCAGGAAGCGCGCTTGAAAGCGGCCGGTGCACACCTCGTGTTCAACGACATGGGCAAACTGCCGGCGCTGGTGGCCGGCTTGCTGCAGGGCGCGACCGTCTGACGCTTTACGCCAGGGTGGCAAACACCTTGCGTGCTGCCGCGATGGTGGCGTCGATCACGGCGTCGTCATGTTGCGCCGAGACGAAGCCCGCCTCGAAGGCGGCCGGTGCGAAGTACACGCCTTCGTCCAGCATGGCGTGGAAAAAGGTGTTGAACTTGCTGCGGTCGCCGGCCATCATTTCTGCATAGCTGGCCGGCGGGGTGGCGCTGAAATAAATGCCGAACATGCCGCCGATGTAGTCGGCGCAGAAGACCACGCCCGCTTCCTTGGCTGCGGCCGTCAAACCTTCTGCCAGGCGCTTGGCCGAGGCCTCCAGCTGCTCGTAAAAACCGGGCTGCTGTATCAGTTTCAATGTGGCCATGCCGGCGGCCACGGCGACCGGGTTGCCCGACAGGGTGCCGGCCTGGTACACGCCGCCTAGTGGCGCCATGTTATGCATCAGCGCGGCGCTGCCGCCGAACGCGGCCACCGGCATGCCGCCGCCGATTACCTTGCCCAGCGCCGTCAGGTCGGGCTTGATGCCATACAGTGCTTGCGCGCCGCCCAGGGCCACGCGGAAGCCGCACATGACTTCATCGAAAATCAGGAGCGCGCCGTGTTGCGTGCACAGCTCGCGCATCGCTTGCAGGAATTCGGGCGTGGCTTTCACCAGGTTCATGTTGCCAGCCACCGGTTCGACGATCACGCAGGCGATTTCCGCGCCGAAGCTGTCGAAGGCGTCTTTCAGCTGTTCCACGTTGTTATAGTCGAGCACCAGCGTGTGCTTGACGAAGTCTTCCGGCACGCCGGCCGAGGTCGGATTGCCGAAGGTGAGCAAGCCGCTGCCCGCTTTCACCAGCAGGGAATCGGCGTGGCCGTGGTAGCAGCCTTCGAACTTGACGATCTTGTCGCGTCCGGTGGCGCCGCGCGCCAGGCGCAGGGCGCTCATGGTTGCTTCCGTGCCCGACGAAACCAGGCGCACCTGCTCGATCGACGGCACCAGGCGCGTGATTTCCTCGGCCATCAGCACTTCGCCTTCGGTCGGCGCGCCGAACGACAGGCCCAGCGCGGCGGCGTCCTGCACCGCCTTGATCACTTCCGGGTGGGCGTGGCCGACGATGGCCGGACCCCAAGAGCCGATGTAGTCGATATAGCGCTTGCCGTCGGCGTCCCAGAAATACGGGCCTTCTGCGCGCGTGATGAAGCGCGGCGTGCCGCCTACCGAGCGGAAGGCGCGCACGGGCGAATTGACGCCGCCGGGCGTGGTTTTTTGTGCGCGGGCGAACAGGATGTCGTTCTGTGAAGTCGTCGTCATGATGGTACCTTGAATGATGTCGTTGTCGATGAGCGGTTTAGTTCTGTGTTCAGCGGGTGCGCTGGAACAAACGGTTCGGCACCAGCTTGCCCATGCCGTAGCGCCGCGCATGCGCCAGCGCGCCAGCCGTGAATTCCTGCGCCGCCACGACCGCTTGCGGCACGTCGTCTTCGTCGCTCGCCAGTGCCAGCAGGGCCGTGGCCGCTGCCGACAGGGTGCTGCCGGCGCCGTTGAAAATGCCGGGCAGGTGCTGCCATTCGTCGTGGCGCACCACGCCGTCTTCGCCAAACAGGGTATTGGCGCGCAGTTTGCCGTCGCCCATGCCCGACTTGGCCGGATCGGCCGGCATGCCCGTGACCAGCACGTATTCGCAGCCGAGCGCCACCAGGTAGTCGACATCGTTTTGCAGGGTGTCGGCCGGATCCGGGTCGCGCCAGGTTTCGGCCAGTCGCTCCAGTTCCACCGGCGACAGCACCAGCAAGGTCGTTTGCGGGATCAGCAGCTGGCGCACGGCGGTGAGGATATCTTCATCATCCATGCCCTGTTCCGGCAGCGCCGAGATGAACGGGTCGAGGATCAGGGGCACATCGGGATAGTCGGAGACGATTTCGGCAATTGCCGTGACGTTTTCCACGCTGCCCAGCGCGCCCACCTTGATGGCGGAGACGGTCATGTCTTCCAGCAGCACGCGGGCCTGGTCGGAAACCCAGTCGGGATCGACGGCTTGCATGTCTTCCACGCGCGCCGTATCGCTGATCAAGAGGCCGGTGGTGACCGACAGGCCGTGGCAATCGAAGGCCGAAAAGGTCAGCAGGTCGGCCTGGATGCCGATTGCGCCGACGGGATCGGACACGCCGAAGCTTAATATGAGGGGAGAAGTTTGGTTTTGCACGGCGGGTAGATTAAGATACCTAATTCAGCATTTTACTTGATTGAAGGGTGGCAGAACGTGAGTAGCAACGAAACAACGCAGCAATTCCAAACGTGGATGTGTCTTATTTGCGGCTGGGTTTATGATGAAGAGGCCGGCCTGCCCGATGAAGACATCGCTCCCGGCACGCGTTGGGCCGATGTTCCGATGAACTGGACCTGCCCGGAATGCGGCGCGCGCAAGGATGATTTTGAAATGGTGGCGATTTAAGCAATTTTAACCGATCGGCATGCGTATTCTCCCTCACGCGCTTGATGGCGGCCTATGATATGGTGTACAAGCGGTGTACAAGCTTGCCGAATAATCAAATGACGAGTCCACTATTGTCCGATACTGCGCCTGCCGGCCCGACGATCCTGGTGATCGACGACAGCGCAACCATCCGCAGTTCGGTCGAGAAGGTGCTGACCGGGGCCGGTTATCGGGTGGTAGTGGCCGAAGATGGTTTCGACGCCCTGGCCAAGATCGGCGATTGCTGCCCGGCGCTGATCGTGTGCGACATTTTGATGCCGCGCCTCGACGGCTACCGCACCTGCGCGCTGATCAAGGCCAGCGCCGCGTTTCACGCCACGCCGGTGCTGATGCTGTCGGCGAAGGCGGGCTTGTTCGACCGCGCGCGCGGCGCCCTGGCCGGCGCCAGCGATTGCCTGGCCAAGCCTCTGGTACGCGAGGATTTGCTGGCGGCCGTAGGGCAACACCTGGCAGCATCTGGACGCTGACGCATAGATGGACCGTATTTTTGAATGACCCAACGCAGCAAGGAAGCAGATAGATGGCCATACATACAATTCTGATCGTCGATGACTCGCCGACAGAGCGCTACTACCTGAGCGAAATGCTGGTGCGCGCCGGTTACGCCGTGAGCACGGCGCAGGACGGCGCCGACGCGCTGGCGCAACTGAAAACGGCCAGGCCGGACCTGATCCTGATGGACGTGGTGATGCCGGGGGCGAATGGTTTTCAGATCACCCGCGCCATCGCGCGCGATCCTGACCTGCAGGACGTGCCGGTGATTATCTGTTCCAGCAAGAGCCAGGAAACGGACCGCATCTGGGGCTTGCGCCAGGGCGCGCGCGACTACCTGGTCAAGCCCGTGGTCGAAGCTGACCTGCTGGCCAAGATCGCAGCGCTTTCCTGAGCAATGAGCACGATGCCTGGCAAGGCCACGCCCGTCTCCGCCTCTGTCCCTATGCCTGCCGGCCTGCCTTCCGCTGAAACCGGCGTACGGCGGGGACGCTTGCGCCAGTACCAGATGCAATTGCTCGAGCGCGTGCAGGCGGCGCGTTCCGGCGCCGTGGCGGCCCGCAAGGAACTGGGCGTGATCGTCGGTGGCCAGCACTGCCTGCTGGACCTGACGCAGCTGGGCGAGATCGTCATCCCGGCCGGCATGCAAATCCAGGGCGTGCCGCTGGCGCAGGACTGGTATCTGGGCCTGGCCGCCATGCGCGGCCGCCTGACCGCCATCATCGACCTGGCCCGTTATCGCGGCGGCGCGGCCTGTGCGATAACTGCGGACAGCCGCATCATCACCTTTGCTCCCCGCCTGGGACTCAATTGCGCGCTGCTGGTCGAGCGCGTGCTGGGGTTGCGCCAGCAGCACGGCATGGTTGCCGGCGCCGCCGCATCCGGTGCTGCACCCTGGGCCCGGCCTTATTCTCTGCGCGATGGCGGACAGCAGTGGCTACGCCTGGACCTGGCGCTGCTGGCGCAGGAAGCGCGTTTTCTGGACGCCGGCTTTGGCGGCGCCAGCCTGTATGGAGAGCATCGCTGATGGCCGCTCATTCCCCTATCCTGGCCGCTGGCAGTGCAGAGCATGCCGAGGGCGTGGTCTTGCCGGGCGATTTGCCGCTACGCCTGCGCGACGCGCTGGGACGGCGCAAGTCGCTGGCCAGCGCGCCGGCCAGGGATCTGAAGCTGCCCCTGATCGGCCATCTGCCGCTGCAAAAGCAGTTGAGCATCCTGTCGACCGTGATGGCCCTGAGCCTGGCGGCCAGCCTGCTGTTCGTGGGCTTGAATACGCGCAGCGGCAATATCGCTTCGGCGCAGACGCAATTGGCCAGCGATGCGCTGATGCACTCGCAGCGCATCGGCAAGGCGGCGCCGAATGCCGTGCAGGGCAACCAGGATGCGTTTCGCCAGCTGGAAGAAAGCCGCAATGAGTTGAACCAGGATTTCCGTCTGATGGCGCGCGGCGGCACCTATCACGGCCGCGACATCGGCGAATCGCGTTCCACCCTGCTGGCGGCGGTGGCCGACGCGCGTAAAAAATGGGCCAGCAGCGACCGCGCGGCCAGCACCATCTTGCGCCTGAAGGCCGAGCTGGGCGATTTCGACAAGGCCTTGCAGCAGTTGAACGCGCTGTCGCCCGCCTTGCTGGCGCAGACCGAGGAAATCGCCGCACTCAAACTGCAACGGGGCGGCAATGGCCACGACCTGGCTGTCATCGGCCGCTTGATGATGCTGACCCAGCGCATGAGCCGCAGCGCCAGCGAGTTTCTCGCTTCCGGCAGCATCAGTTCGGAAACGGCTTTCTCACTGGGCCGCGATACGACCTATTTCCGTTCGGCCGTCGACGGCCTGCTCAATGGCAGCGTCTCGCTGCAGCTGGCGCCCACGCGCGACCCGGAATTGCGCGATCGCCTGGTAGCGCTGAAAGCCAATTTCGACAACTACCAGAAGC
Organism: Janthinobacterium sp. Mn2066; assembly: GCF_049319705.1. Lineage (NCBI taxonomy): Bacteria > Pseudomonadati > Pseudomonadota > Betaproteobacteria > Burkholderiales > Oxalobacteraceae > Janthinobacterium > Janthinobacterium sp. Mn2066. The sequence goes on from NZ_JBMOUF010000001.1 coordinate 117,887, forward strand.
TGGTGTCGTCGATCCTCGACCGGCTCGACAAATTCAGTGCGGCGAAAGGCGCCGAACAGCTGATCTTCAATGAAAATGAAGACTTGCGCCAGCGCCTGACCCTGCTGCAGCAGATGTACCACGCGAACCAGGAAACCCTGGGCCTTGAATTCTGGCTGATGGTGGCCGGCGTGCTGGTGACCTTGATCGGTGCGGCCGGGATTGGCCGGGTGCTGCTGCAAGATTCCGTCAACCGCACCCATGATGCCGAGCGGCGCCGCCAGGAAGCGGAAATCCAGCGCTTGCTGTCGCAGGAAAAAGAGGAAGAGGCCAAGGCCAAGAATGAGCAGAGCCAGGCCGCCATCCTGCGCCTGATGAATGAATTGCAGAAGGTGGCCGACGGCGACCTGACCGTGCAGGCGACGGTGTCCGAAGACATCACGGGCGCCATCGCCGATTCCGTCAACTACACGGTAGAAGAATTGCGCGGCCTGGTCGGGCGCGTGACGGCCACCGCCGAACAGGTGAACCGCGCCTCGACGCAGGCGCAAAGCATATCGAGCAAATTGCTGATCGCTTCGCAGCAGCAGTCGCGTGAAATCCTCGACGCCAGCGCCACGGTGGTCAATATGGCCAACGCGATTACCGACGTGTCGAAATCGGCCAGCGAATCGGCCGACGTGGCGCGCCAGTCGGTGGCGGCGGCGCTGCAGGGATCGACGGCGGTGGAAAACGCCATCAAGGGCATGCATGAAATCCGCGAGCAGATCCAGGATACTTCCAAGCGCATCAAGCGCCTGGGCGAATCGTCGCAGGAAATCGGCGAAATCACCGAACTCATTTCCGACATCACGGAACAGACCAACGTGCTGGCGCTGAACGCCGCCATCCAGGCTGCATCGGCCGGCGAGGCGGGGCGCGGGTTTTCCGTGGTGGCCGAAGAGGTGCAGCGCCTGGCCGAACGCTCGGCCGCCGCCGCCAAGCAGATCGGCGCGCTGGTGCGCACCATCCAGGCCGACACCCAGGACGCTACCCGGGCGATGGAAAAATCGACGCAGGGCGTGGTCGAGGGGGCGCGCCTGTCCGATGCGGCTGGCGCGGCCTTGAGCGACATCAGCCAGGTATCGAAGCACCTGGCGGAACTGATCCAGGGCATTTCGTTCGCCACCGGCGCGCAGGCCGGTTCGGCCAGCGGCGTGGCCCTGAATATCCAGCACATCCTGAGCGTGACGGAACAGACCCAGGACGGCACGCAGCAAACGGCGCAGTCTATCCATAAACTGTCGATGCTGGCGCAGGAACTGAAAAATTCGGTGTCGCGCTTCCGCGTTGCCGCGTAAGCTCCGGCAGACGCCGTCAAGATAGGGTGTTGCGATTTCGCGTACGATTGATTAACCGAGGCATGCATGAGCACAGCTGATAGTCCGCAACAATCCAGGCAGTTCGATAGCGAGCCCTTGTCATGGGTGATGGCGGAAATCCGCGAAGCGCTGGGCCGTTCCAGAACGGCGTTGTTCGAAGCTGGCGGGCGCGAACGCGAGGAACGCGCCACGGCCCTGCAGCATGCCCGCTCGCATTTGCATCAGGCGCATGGCGCGCTGGTGATGGTCGACGTGGCCGGCGCCAGCATGCTGACGGCCGGCGCGGAACAGGCGCTGGCGCGTTTTCGCGACGGCAGCCTGGAATACACGGTCGATCATGCGCTCGTCGTGAGCGAGCTGTATCAGGCTATCGTCGAATACCTGGAAGACTTGCTCTCTGGCGCGCCGGCGCAGGCGACGCGCCTGTTCCCGTATTACCGCGCGCTGCAAGCCATGCTGGGGGTTGAGCGTATCCACCCGGCCGACCTGTTCTTCCCGCCTGCACCGCCACCCGGTTTGTCCATCGCGCTGGCCGACCCCGTGATCGCCGCCGATTACCCGGCCTGGCGCACGCGCTTTGAAAAATCCTTGTTACCGTTCCTGAAGGCGCAAGAACTGCAGGCGCAGCGCCAGCATGCAGCCGACCTGCATGAGACCTTGATCCTGGTGGCGGATGCGCAGCAGGATGGCCCCGCGCGCACCTTCTGGTTCGCCATGCAGGCCTGCGCCGAGCTGGCGGCCAGCGGGCAGGGCGCGGGCAGCCTGTACCTGAAGCAGTTGTTTGGCGCGATGAACCAGCAATTGCGCCGCCTGGCCCAGGGGGCCGGAACGTTGCCCGAGGCGCTGCTGCGCGAAGCCCTGTTCTTCATTACCCAGGCCGATGAACCCACCCCGGCGGCGCAGCAGTTACGCGCCCTGTTCGCACTCGACGGTGCGCTGCCAGACGACGTGGAGGCGCGCCGTTATGGCCAGATTGACCAGGAAGCCTTGTCGGGTGCGCGCGCGGCGCTGGCCCAGGCGCGCAGCAGCTGGAGCCGATTGGCGCAAGCCGATCTCGATCCTGCCCTGGTGACGGCGTTCGACGCTTCGCTGCAGCAGGCGGCGCAGCATGCCGAGACTTTGAAGGTGCCAGCCCTGGCCAGCCTTCTGCGCCAATGTGCGTCGGTTGCGCGCTTGGCCGTCATCAGTGGCCGCAGCGAGGCGCTGGAACAGGAAATCGGTACGGCGCTGCTGTTTGCCGGGACGGGCCTGGAGCAGTTGCGCCGCCTGCCCGACGATTTCGCGGGCAATGCGGAAACCATCGCTGCGCGCCTGCGGGCGCTGCAGGCTGGCGAAGCGCCGCCGTCCTTTGTCGCGGGTGAACTGACGCGCCAGATCGAACAGGGGCAAAGCATCGCCGGGCAAGCCGAAGCGATGAAGGCCGGTCTGCGCCAGGTGGAGAAAAAGCTCAACGATTACTACGCCGATGCCGCGCGCCTGCCGGCCCTGGCCGAAGTAGAACCCGTGCTGCAGCAGATGCAGGAAACGCTGGCCGGCCTGTCGCAGGATGACGCCGTGGCTGCCGTGCGCCAGGTGGCGCTGGCGGTGGGCCAGCTGGCGCCGGGCACGGATGCCGCAGTCCTGGACGATATTGCGCAAAACGTCAGTGCGCTGGGATTTTTTGTCGATATGCTGGGCCGCAATGCCGCCGCCGCCAAGGGGCGTTTTCATTTTGACGCTGAAGCTGCCACCTTCCGCGCGCTGCCGTTCGAGAAAGTGGCGGCAGCCGGCGCCGTGCCGGTGCCGCTGCTGGACCAGGAATTGCCGGCGGCCTTGCCGTCATCGTCTGCCTTGCCTGCGCTGCCCGATGGCCTCGACGCCGAGATGCTCGATATTTTCCTGGCCGAAGCGCGTGAAGTGCTGGCTTTTATCGACACCACCCTGGCCTTGCCGCGCGAGCAGGCCGCCAGCGGCGAACACCTGGCCATGCTGCGCCGCTCGTTCCACACCTTGAAGGGCAGCAGCCGCATGATCGGCCTGGTCCAGTTTGCCGAAGCGGCGGGCGCCATCGAACGGGTCTTGAATAGCTGGCTGGCCGAGTCGCGTCCGGCCAGCGACGATTTGTTTACACTCCTGAATTACGGCTGGTACCAGCTCAGCGAATGGGTGGCTGAACTGGAAGGCGGCAGTGGCCAGCAGCGCGAGGCGGGTATGCTGCTCGACGCGGCCGAGCGGGTGCGCGAAGGCGGGCCATTTGAATTGCGCAAGCCGCGAGTGGAATCGGCCGTCTCGAAGCCGCTTGAAAAACCGCTCGCGCCGCTGGTGAGCAATGGCAATGTAATCGGTTTGCCGCTGGCTACCGCGCCCGCGCCGCACCAGGCGAGCGAAGATAATCTGAAGCATGTGGGCGAACTGCGCATCAGCCTGCCGCTGTATAACATTTACCTGGCCGAGACGGATGAACTGCTGCGCGTGCTGACGCGCGATTTTGGCGAATGGCGCCATGAACGGCGCGCCGTCAGTGCCGAAGCCCTGCAAGCCGTGCATACCCTGGCAGGCTCCTCGGGCACGGTTGGCTTCACGGCCTTGCGCGACCTGGCGCACGCGCTGGAGGTGGCTATCGAGACGGCGGCGCCGCCCGTTACTGGCTTGCTGGACGCACAGCATGATGTGCTGGAGCGCAGCACGCAAGTCATAGCGCAGATGCTGCAGGCGTTCGCGCTCGGTGATCTGGCGCCAGCGCAGCCGGAGACGATAGACGCGCTCAATGCGCTGTGGTCTGAATTGACTGCGCCGCCAGTCGACACGGCGGAACAAAGGCTGGAGACCTTGTTTGCGGATATGTACGCCAGCATCGTCGGCGCGCCTGCGCAGGAGCCGTCTGCGATGGCGTCGGCAGTGGAAATGCCGCAACTCGATGCGCTGTTTGAAGCGGCGTATGCGAGTATCGTCGGCAGCGATGACTTGTTCGACAGCGGTTTCGATCACGCGGCCATGCTGGAGCACGTGGACTCGGAGACGCCGGAGCCTGTGTACCTCTCCGCGTCTGCCGATGCTGCTGCGCTGCTGGCCGCCAGCGCCGGCATCAGCGATGAACTCGACCCTGAACTGTTGTCGGTCTTCCTGGAAGAAGGCGCCGATCTGCTGCCGCGCATCGGCGAGGCGCTGCGTACCTGGCAGCAGCAGCCGCAGGACAGCGGCCAGGCGCAGATGCTGCTGCGCACCCTGCACACGGTCAAGGGCAGTGCGCGCATGGCCGGGGCGATGCGCCTGGGCCAGCATGCACATGAAATCGAGACGCATATCGAAAACATGCTGCATGCGGGTACCGCCACGCCGCAGGCGTTCGAGGAGTTGCTGGCCCATTACGATCATGCGCAGCACCTGTTCGAACAATTGCAGCAGCCGCTGCTGCCGCTGCCGGGCATGGAAGAGACGCCTGTTGCAGAGCCCAAGGCCGCGCTGGTGCGCGTGCGGGCCGATATCCTCGACCGCCTGGTGAACCAGGCTGGCGAAGTGTCGATCACGCGCTCCAAGATGGAAAATGAAATGGGTTTGCTCGGTGCGTCGATGGCGGAATTTTCCGACAACCTGGCGCGCTTGCGGCGCCAGTTGCGCGAAGTGGAAATGCAGGCTGAATCGCAGATCGCCTCGCGCATGGCGGTGGGCAGCGAGCGCGATTTCGATCCGCTGGAATTCGACCGTTTTACGCGCTTGCAGGAACTCACGCGCATGATGGCTGAAAGCGTCAACGACGTGGCGTCCTTCCATGAAAATCTGCGTCACGGCGTCGATGCGGTGGGCGACGACCTGGTGCTGCAGGCGCGCTTGACGCGCGAGCTGCAGCGCGACCTGATGCAAGTGCGCATGGTGCCGTTTGCCAGTATCGCCGAACGCCTGTTCCGGGTGGCGCGGCAAAGCGCCAAGGAAGTCGACAAGCGGGTCAACCTCGATATCCGTGGCGGTAGCGTCGAGATCGACCGCAGCGTACTGGAACGCATGGCCGCGCCATTTGAACACTTGCTGCGCAACGCCATCGTGCATGGCATCGAGGCGCGCCAGGCGCGTCTGCAGGAAGGCAAGGATGAAACGGGCGAGTTGCTGCTGCAGGTCAGCCAGCAGGGCAATGAAGTGGCGATTGCTTTTTCCGACGACGGCGCGGGCCTGGACCTGGAACGCATACGGACCAAGGCGCACAGTGCCGGCCTGGTGGCGCCTGATGCATCACTGACCGATGCGCAGGCGGCCGACCTGATTTTTGCACCCGGCTTTTCCACCGCCGACAGCCTGACGGAACTGGCGGGGCGTGGCTTTGGCATGGACATCGTGCGTTCCGAAGTGCTGGCGCTGGGCGGGCGCGTGGAGACCTTCTCCACGCCCGGCCAGGGCTTGCGCTTCACGATACACCTGCCCCTGACCCTGGCCGTGACCCAGGTGGTGCTGCTGGTGGCGAACGGACAAACCTATGCCTTGCCTTCCGTGCTGGTGGAACAGGTGCTGCACCTGAAAGGGGAACAGCTGGAACAGGTGCGGGCCACCGGCCGCATCGACTCGCATGAACAGCCGCTGTCCCTGCACCATTTGTCGGCCATGCTGGGCGAGACGCCGCTGACCGCCGAAGGACAGCGTTATGTGCCGGTGCTGTTGCTGCGCAATGGCAATGACAGGCTGGCGCTGGAAGTGGACGAAGTGCTGGGCAACCGCGAAGTGGTGGTGAAAAACGTGGGACCGCAGCTGGCGCGCATGCCGGGCATTGCCGGCGCCACGGTATTGGGCACGGGCGACATCGTGTTGATTTTGAATCCGGTGGCGCTGGCGCAGCACCTTGAACACCACCCCGAACTGCTGTCGCAATATGCGCTGGCCGCTGGCGAACACCGCGTTGCAGCGACCGTGCAGGCTGCACCGCTCGCCTGCGTGATGGTGGTCGATGATTCGCTGACCGTGCGCCGCGTGATGCAGCGGCTGTTCGAGCGCGAGGGCTACCAGGTGCTGCTGGCGAAAGACGGTCTCGATGCGCTGGAACAGCTGCACGAGCTGCCGGCGACCGCGCTGCCGGCGCTGCTGCTGGTCGATATCGAGATGCCGCGCATGGATGGTTTTGACTTGACGCGCAATGTGCGCAGCGAGGCGAAAACGCAGGCTATCCCGGTCATCATGATCACCTCGCGCAGCGCCGACAAGCATCGCCAGCACGCGCTGGAGCTGGGCGTGAATGCCTACTTCGGCAAGCCCTTCCAGGAACAGGAACTGCTGGCCGAAGTCGGGCGTTTGCTGATGGTGGATTGATACGGTTGCGATGTTGTCGGATTACGCGGGGCTTTGCCCCGCTAATCGGACCTACGCCACCGCCTTCACCACCGCATAACGCTCCAGCGTTTCCTTGCGCGCCTCGTCATGCTGCACGATCGGTGCCGGGTAGTCGCGGCCCAGCACGATATCTTTTTGCTCGAGCAGCATGCGCGGCACCAGCCAGGGCGCATGGATTTCCTTGTCGCCCAGGGCTTTGAGCTGCGGCAGGTAGCGGCGGATGAAGCGCCCCGAGGCATCGAATTTTTCCGATTGCGTGATCGGGTTGAAGATGCGGAAATAGGGCTGGGCGTCGCAGCCCGATGAGGATGCCCACTGCCAGCCGCCGTTGTTCGACGCCAGGTCGAAGTCGTTCAGGTGCAGCGCAAAATATGCTTCGCCGCGGCGCCAGTCGATGCCCAGGTCCTTGATCAAAAAGCAGGCGGTGACCATGCGCAGGCGGTTGTGCATATAGCCGGTCTGGTTCAGCTGGGCCATCGCCGCGTCGACCAGCGGGTAGCCGGTGCGCCCCTCACACCAGGCGGCAAACGCTTCATCGGCCAGTTCGCCCGTTTCCCACGCAATGGCGTCATAGGCGGGCTTGAACGCGCCGCCTTCCACGTGCGGATTCTGGTACAAAATCATGGCATAGAAATCGCGCCAGATCAGTTCAGCCAGCCACACGGGCGCGCCATCGCCACCGCTGCCGCGATCCATCAGGTCAACGATGGTGCGCACCAGGTAGCGCAGCGAGACGGTGCCGAAGCGCAGGTGCATCGACAGGTACGACGGCCCCTTCAGGGCTGGAAAATCGCGCGCCACGTCATATTTGCTCACGCGGTTCAAAAAATCATCGAACAGTTTGCTGGCGCCCGACATGCCGGTGGGGATGGCCAGTGCGTGCAGGTTGCTGGGCTCGAAACCCAGGTCGGCCAGGGCAGGCAGCGCCTGGACTGCGGTGCGTGGCGGCGCAAAATGGGCGGCATGCGGTTCGATATCGAAGGAGGCCAGGCAATCGGGTTCCGCGCGCATTTTTTTCAGCCAGGCGTTTTTATACGGCGTGTACACCGTGTACGGTTTGCCTGACAAGGTCAGCACTTCGTCTTTTTCAAAGATCACCTGGTCCTTGAAGCTGAACCACAGTCGCGTGTCGGCCGCCAGCTGGGCCGCGACGGTTGCGTCGCGGGCGATTGCCTGCGGTTCATAGTCGTGGTTGCTGAAAACGGCGTCTGCGTTCAATTCGGCGGCCAGGCGCGGTATCGCTTGCGCCGCCTCGGCATGCAGCACGATCAGGTCGCCGCCCAGTTGACGCAGTTCGGCGGCCAGTTCGGCCACGCTGGCGTGGATGAAATCGACCCGCCGGTCGCGGCGCGGCAAGCCGTTCAGGATGGCGGTATCGTATACAAACACACAATGCACGGCCTGGGCCTGGCGCAGGGCGTGGTGCAGTGCAGCATGATCAAAGGCGCGCAAATCGCGCCGGAACCAGACCAGGGCAGTCTTGATTGTCATTATTTCTCGTGTTTCGGGTCAAAGAAAGGTTTATTTTCGCCGCAGACGGTCTTTTATGGCCGTTCGCGCCGTGCCTTTGGCGTCGCTGCGAGGGCAATTCAGTGTAAACTAGCAGATAGTGTCGCGGCGTTTTGCGCGCGATAATGGTTTTGCAATCCATATTATTATTGTATGGACAATGTATCGCCAGTAGCCAAAAACAAGCAACCATAAAGCAACCATAATAAGGGCTGACACTGGCAAGCGGGGGAAGTTCCACGCGGCCAGCAGCGCCAGCCTACACAGCAGGGGTAAGTGAGACTTGCCAGCAAGCCCACAGAGAGAGTATCGCGTATGAAAAAGAGTAAAATCGACCACACTCTACCAGGACATCGTTTGATGCAGGGAGTCAGTGAGCCGGCTGCAACCGGCGCATCGACCCTGAATCTGGCGAATCACTTCCTGATCGCGATGCCGGCGATGCAAGACCCGATTTTCGGCGGCACCGTCGTCTACGTTTGCGAACACAATGAAAATGGCGTGCTGGGCGTCGTCATCAACAAGCCCACCGACATGACGATGGAAGTGCTGTTCGACCGCATCGACCTGAAGCTGGCCGGCGGCAGCGAAGCGCCCATCATCAATGAACCGATCATGTTTGGCGGCCCGGTGCAGGATGACCGCGGTTTCGTGCTGCACACGCCGGGCGCGCGTTACTCCTCGTCGCTGACGGTGACCGAGGACGTGGCGTTTACCACCTCCATCGACGTGCTCGAAGCGGTCGCCAAGGGCGATGGCCCCGAGCGCATGCTGGTCTCCATCGGCTATTCGGGCTGGAGCCCGGGCCAGCTGGAAGACGAGATCGGCCGCAATGGCTGGCTGACGGTGGGCGCTTCGGCCGATATCCTGTTCGACTTCCCGATCGAAGACCGCTACGTGGCGGCCATCAAATTGCTGGGCATCGATCCCTTGATGTTGGCAAGCGAGGCCGGACACGCATGAAGTGGACACTATAAACCTACTGCGCAGCCCACTTTCGGGCATCCGTTGCTCGCTGTACCTTCGTACAGCTCCGCTACTCAACCCGACATTGGGCTTGCTCGCTACGGTTTCTAGCGCCACCTGCGTTGATTATTATGGAAAAATGCTGTGACGAGTAATACCATTGACACCATCCTCGCCTTCGATTTCGGCTTGAAACGTATCGGTGTGGCCATCGGCAATACCATGATTTGCCAGGCCAAGCCGCTTAGCGTGATCACGGCCACGGCGAACGAACCGAAGTTTGCCGCCATCGCCGCGCTGCTCAAGGAATGGGGCCCCAGTCGTATCGTGGTGGGCTTGCCCAGCCACCCGGACGGCACCGAACACGAGATGAGCGCGCGCTGCCGGCGCTTTGCCAACCAGGTGCATGGCCGCTTCAACCTGCCGGTGGAACTGGTCGATGAGCGCTATTCCTCGGCCGTGATTACGGCCAGGCGGGGCGAGGTCATCGACGACAAGGCCGCCGCCGTCATCCTGCAGCAGTATTTCGACGCACACTATTGAGTATCCTTCCCATCGATTTTCTGACCCACTAAGACTCTATGCCGTATCCTACGAATCCTTCCCAACTCGACGCCGAGGCCCTGTATGCGGTCTTGCTGCAGCAGGTGCAGAGCGGTCTGTCGGGCGTCAACAACGTGGCCATCGTCGGCATCCATTCGGGTGGCGCCTGGCTGGCCGAACGCCTGGCGCGCGACCTGAACCTGCTCGACCGCCTGGGCGTGCTCGATGTGTCTTTTTACCGCGACGACTTTGCCCAGAAAGGCTTGCATGCCGACGTGAAGCCGACGCAGATCGCCTTCGATGTGGCAGGCGCCACCATCCTGCTGGTCGATGATGTGCTGTACACGGGCCGCACCACGCGCGCGGCCATCAACGAGTTGTTCGACTATGGCCGTCCGGCCAAGATCATGCTGGCCGCCCTGGTTGACCGGGGCGAGCGCCAGTTGCCAGTGGCCGCCGATTTCGTGGCCGCGCATACGGCGGTGCCGCCGGGCCAGGCCCTGGTCCTGAAGCAAGCCGACGATGGAAAATTCACGCTCACCATAGACACCCACCATGCTTAACCCGCAACTGAACAAACACGGCGAACTGCAGCATCTGTTGACGATTGAAGGCTTGCCGAAGTCTATCGTCAACCACATTCTGGACACCGCTTCCTCGTTCGTCGGCATCTCCGACCGCGATGTGAAAAAGGTGCCGCTGATGCGCGGCAAAAGCGTTTTCAACCTGTTCTTTGAAAACTCCACGCGCACCCGCACCACCTTCGAAATCGCCTCGAAGCGCCTGTCGGCCGACGTCATCAACCTGAACATCCAGGCCTCGTCGGCCAGCAAGGGCGAGTCCCTGCTCGACACCATCGACAACCTGTCCGCCATGCATGCCGACATGTTCGTGGTGCGCCATGCGCAGTCGGGCGCTCCCTACCTGATCGCCAAGCACCTGATCGACACCAAACAGCCGCATGTCCACGTGGTCAACGCCGGCGACGGCCGCCACGCGCACCCGACCCAGGGCCTGCTCGACATGTACACGATCCGCCACTACAAGAAGGATTTCACGAACCTGACGGTGGCCATCGTGGGCGACATCCTGCATAGCCGCGTAGCCCGTTCCGACATCCACGCGCTGACCACGCTGGGCGTGCCGGAAGTGCGCGCCATCGGCCCGCATACCTTGCTGCCGGGCGGCCTGGAGCAACTGGGCGTGCGCACCTTCACCAACATGGAAGAAGGCTTGAAAGGCGTCGACGTGATCATCATGCTGCGCCTGCAAAACGAGCGCATGAGCGGCGCGCTGCTGCCATCGGCGCAGGAATACTTCAAGAGCTACGGCTTGACGCCCGAGCGCCTGGCGCTGGCAAAGCCGGACGCCATCGTCATGCATCCGGGCCCGATGAACCGCGGCGTGGAAATCGATTCTGCCGTGGCTGACGGTCCGCAGGCGGTGATCCTGCCGCAGGTGACCTTCGGTATTGCCGTGCGCATGGCGGTGATGAGTATTTTGGCTGGTAATCAGGGCTGATAGCCCAAGGACGAGTAAGCAAGCATGACGACACTACACATCAAGAACGGCCATCTGATCGATCCCGCCAACGGCATCGATGGCTTGCAAGACCTGTTTATCGTGGACGGCAAAGTGGCTGCCGTGGGCAGCGCCCCGGCCGGCTTCACTGCCGACACTACCTTTGACGCCGCCGGCCTGGTGGTCGCGCCCGGCCTGGTCGACCTGTCGGCCCGCCTGCGCGAACCGGGCTACGAATATAAAGCCACCCTGGAATCGGAATTGCAGGCGGCGATGCAGGGCGGCGTGACCAGCCTGGTCTGCCCGCCCGATACCGATCCCGTGCTCGACGAGCCGGGCCTGGTGGAAATGCTGAAATACCGCGCCAAGACCTTGAACCAGGCGCATGTGCACCCGCTGGGTGCGCTGACCATGGGCTTGAAGGGCCAGTCGCTGACGGAAATGGCGGAACTGACGGAAGCGGGCTGCATCGGCTTCGCGCAAGCGGAAGAGCCGATCGAAGACACCACCGTGCTGCTGCGCGCGATGCAGTATGCGAACACCTTCGGCTACACCGTCTGGCTGCGTCCGCAGGACCCGCATATCGGCCGTGGCGGGATTGCTCACAGCGGCCCGCTGGCCTCGCGCCTTGGCCTGTCGGGCGTGCCCGTGATGTCCGAAACCATCGCCCTGCACACGATCTTTGAACTGATGCGTGCCAGCCGCGCCAAAGTCCATCTGTGCCGCATTTCCTCGGCGGCCGGCCTGGACCTGATCCGCGCGGCGAAAGCCGAAGGTCTGCCCGTCACCTGCGACGTGGGCGTGCACCATGTGCACCTGACGGACGCCGACATCGGCTTCTTCGATCCGAACGCCCGCGTCACGCCGCCATTCCGCAGCCAGCGCGACCGCGATGCGATCCGCGCCGCCCTGCTGGACGGCACCGTGGACGCCATGTGTTCGGACCACACGCCGGTCGATGACGATGAAAAACTGCTGCCGTTCGGCGAAGCGTCGCCCGGCGCCACCGGCCTGGAATTGCTGCTGTCGCTGGCTTTGAAGTGGGCCGATGACTATGCTGAAGGACAGCCCAAATCGGGCGCCCGTCCGTTGGCGCGCGCCGTGGCCAAGGTCACTTCCGACGCGGCCCGCGTGGCCGGCATCCCGGCCGGCAGCCTGGCTGTCGGTGCTGAAGCCGATATCTGCGTGTTCGATCCGGCCGCCCGCTGGACGGTATCGTCTTCGTCGCTGGCCAGCCAGGGCAAGCACACGCCTTTCCTTGGCTATGAACTCAGTGGTATCGTCAAGGCGACGATCGTGGCTGGACAGGTGGCATTTCAGCGTTAATTTTATTCTTGCATGAAGCCCAAGGGCAAAGGCCGGGGTCGTTCCCTGAGGGTACGACCCCGGTTTTGTCTCAGGGGGTTTTTCCAAACTTGGTGTGACTTGAAACCTCTGCTTACCTACCGCTTCGCGCGTATCGCCTTTCACATTTTTTACGGCATGGCCAAAAGTGCCGTGCTGTTCCCCTGGCTCGATGTGGAGGGGCGTAACCAGCGCATCCGCCGCTGGTCGACGCAGCTGCTCGCCATCTGCGGCGTGCAGGTGGAACTGCCGGCCGGCAGCGTGCCCGCACTCGACCGTGCCATGGTGGTGGCGAACCACGTGTCGTGGCTCGACATCTTCGTCATCAATGCCGTGCATCCCTGCCGTTTCGTGGCCAAGGCCGAGATCCGCGCCTGGCCCCTTTTGGGCTGGCTGGCGGGGCGGGCGGGCACCATTTTCATTTCGCGCGGCAGCAAGCGCGATCTGCGGCTGATCTTCCAGGGACTGGTGGATAAATTGCAGGCCGGTGAACGGATAGCGTTTTTCCCGGAAGGGACGACCGGTGCGCAAGGCGGCATCCTGCCGTTTCACGCGAACCTGTTCGAGGCCGCCATCGATGCGCAGGTGCCGGTGCAGGCGATGGCGGTGGCGTATGTGAATGGTGCGGGGCAGTTGCACCATGCCGTCGACTATATCGGCGACATGAACTTTGGACAAAGCATGCTGGCGATTTTATCGAGCCCGCCGATCACGGCGCGCTTGACCTGCCTGGTGCCGATTGAGACAGTTGGCGCCCACCGGCGCGACCTGGCGGCGGCAACGCAGGCGCTGGTGGCGGCTGCATTGCCTCTCGAAACAGCCTAGTTCTTGACGTGCAGCCAGCGCGCATGCGCGGCGCGGGCCAGGTAGTCGAGGATGAAACCGAGGATGCCGATCAGGACGATGGCGGCCATCAGTTCCGAATAGGCGAGGCGGTCGCGCGTATCGAGGATGAAGTAGCCCAGGCCGGCCGACACGCCCAGCATCTCGGCGGGCACCAGCACGATCCAGATGATGCCGATGGCCAGGCGCACGCCCGTCAGGATATCGGCCGTGATGCCCGGCAAAATCACCTTGAAGACAATTTCGCTGCGCGTGGCCGACAGGCTGCGCGCCAGCAGGAGCCAGTTCGGATCGAGCCGCGCCACACCGGCCGCCGTATTGAGCAAAATAGGCCAGACGGCCGCAAACGCCAGCAGGAAATACACGGGCGCGTCGCCCACGCCCAGCACCATCACGGCGATCGGCATCCACGATAGTGGTGAAATCATGCGCAGCAGCTGGAACAGCGGCATGCTGGCGCCGGAAAAACTCTTCGACATGGCCACCAGCACGCCCAGCGGCACGCCGATGACGATGGCCAGCCCCAGGCCTACGGCCACGCGCTGCAAACTGAGCCAGACGTGCAGCCAGATATCGCTCCCGCGCAGCAGTTCTTCGAAGGCCACGGCCGTATGCAGCGGCGAAAAGGCGGCCGCGATCGGCGTGCTTTTTTCCAGCGCCGTCACGCCCAAGGACCACAACAGCAAGGCACAGGCCAGTCCCAGCAAGGGCAGGCCCAGCTTCGTCAACATCTTGTTTGCCATTCTTAAACCGCCACGATCTCGCTGCGCAGCAAATTGGCTGGCAGGCCGAAGGCGGCCGGACCGCCCACGGCGTTAATCGCCTTGCGCACGAAGCGGTCATCGACCAGGTCGCGCGCGGCGAACTTGGGATCGAGATTGGCCAGGAAGCGCGTGTCGCCCTCTACCTTGGTGCGGCCGATGGCGCGCACCAGCTCTTCCGTGTACGAGGCAAACGGGTAAGGCTGGAAGTCGATGCGGCGCTGCTGCCAGTTCTTGTGCACGATCAGGCCCTGTTTTTCATAGCTGGCGTAATCGGTGGTGGCCAGTACCTTGGTCAGCACCTGCAGCGGATGCGGCGTGTAGCGGTGTTCATCCGTGTTCGACAGCAGCTTGGCCGTCTCGACCTGGTTCGAGCGCGTCCACAGCTGCGCCTTGACGATGGCGTTGGTCACCTTTTGCGCCCATTCGGGACGGGTAGTGATGTCGCGCTCGGATAAAAAGGTGACGCAGCAGGCATGGTTTTTCCACACGTCGCCCGAGAAGCGCAGGATCTTGCCGATGCCGGCGTTTTCGGCCGCCGCGTTGAACGGCTCGGCCACGATGTAGCCGGCGATCGATTTGCCGGCCAGTGCCGACACCATTTCGGCCGGCGCCATCACGATCAGGTTGACTTCATTCGACTTGATGGCGGCGTTGCGCGCGCGCGTGACGGGCGTCAAGCCATTGGCGGCCAGGATTTGCTGCAGCAGGATGTTATGGATCGAATACCAGAACGGGATGGCGACCGTGCGCCCGCCCAGGTCAGCCACCTTGTTGATCTCGTTGGCCACCGTCAGCGCGGAACCGTTGACGTGGTTCCAGGCGACGACCTTGGCAGGGAATTTGGAACCGTAGCGCACCCACAAGGTAGCCGGCGACAGCAAGTGGATCACGTTGACCTGGCCGGCCACGAACGCTTCGATGATTTGCGCCCAGCTGCGGAACAGGCGCGGCGCTTCCGCCTGCAAGCCCTCCGCTTCGAACAGCTTGCGTCCGTGCGCGACCAGCAAAGGCGTGGCGTCGGTGATGGGCAGGTAGCCGATCTTGACGGGCTGGTCGTCGCCCTTGGGGCCTTGCTGCGCCATGGCGTCGCCGGCGAACAGCAGCGGCGAGGCGACGCTGGCCGTGGCCAGGGCCGACATGCGCAAAAAGTCGCGCCGCGTCAGGCCGCAATCGCAGTCGGACGAAGCGCAGATATGCAGCGGTTTATTCTCGTTCTGGAAGGTCATGCGGGGCTCCCGGTGATCAGTTATTGGTAGTGGATTTTTGCAGCGACTGCAGGGCGTCGAGGATATCGAGCTTGAGGGCGATCACATCGCTGTCGTGGCCTATCCTCGGCTGGGCGATATCGACAGTCCATTCGCGCACGATATTGCCAGGCTTGCCGCCCATCAGCACGATGCGGTCGGCCACCAGGATGGCTTCATCGATATCGTGCGTGACCAGCAGCACGGCCGTGTGCCAGCGGTGCACCACGTCGACCAGCAGCGCCTGCATTTCGGCGCGGGTGATGGCGTCGAGCGCAGAAAATGGTTCGTCGGCGAACAGCAGTTCCGGTTCACGCGCCAGGGCGCGCGCCAGCGCCACGCGCTGCGCCATGCCGCCCGAGAGGGCCGATGGATACAGTTTTTCGCGTCCCTTGAGGCCCACCGCGTCGATGGCTTGCGCCACGCGCGCAGCGTGGGCGTCGCGCGTCAGCTTCGGCTGGTGTTTGAAATCGAGGCCGAAGCCGGCATTGCCCGTGACGTTCAGCCAGGGCAAGAGGCTCGCTTGCTGGAACACCAGGGCGCTGCGCGGGTCGGGCTCCAGCATCGGCTTGCCGAGGAATTCGATATTGCCTGCCGATGGCGGCTGCAGGCCGGCCAGCACGCGCAATAAACTCGATTTGCCGCAGCCGCTGCCGCCCAGCAGGCAGACGATTTCGCGCTTGCGCACGCTGATGCTGACGTCCTGGAAAACCGGTTCGCTGCCAGGATAGGCATAACGCAGACCCTGCGCCTGCAAGGCCCAGTCTTGAAGTTCCGCGCTTGCCGTCATGCCTTGGCCGCCTGCTGGCTGTCGAACTGCTGCAGCGCCGCCTGCAATTGCGTCAGGCTGGGCGTGACGATGGGGATGAACGACGATTCGCGCCAGCGGCGGGCAAAGCCCTGCTGCTCGGCGTTCAGGTAGGCGCGTCCGCCCATGGCCTGCAATTCCAGCATCAGGGCTTGCTGCAGCAGTTCCGCCAGCTGTATGCGCAGGCGGAACATGGCGGGCGCCTGGGTCTTGAAGCGGCCATCGTGCACGCCGGCCAGCAGAGTGGCCACGGCCGCTTCCAGCGTTTCCTGCAGGGCGCTGATGCGCGGCGTGAGCTGGTTGCGCGAACCGGCCGAGATGCTGGCTGCCTGTGCCAGGCTGGCGCGCGCCAGGCCGATCGACAGGCCGCACTGCATGCCGAGAAAGGCGGGACGCACCTGAGGCAACCAGGCGGTCGCGTTGTCGCTGATGATGTCAGTGGCGGGGACGTGTACCTGGACCAGCTTGACGGAGGCCGTATTACTGCCGCGCAGGGCGATCAGGTCGAGGTCATCGCTGCGCTGCACACCTGCCCAGCCGCTGTCGAAAGCGACGATGGCCGGCGCTGCGCCGTCATTCGGCGCCACGGCGGCGGCGGCGACAAAGCCTGCCTTGCGCAGATTCGTGACCCAGGCCAGGCCGCCATCGAGCAGCAAGCCGCCATCCTGGCGCGTCGCCGTGATTTGCAGCTGCTCGATGCCGGACAAGAATTTCATCGCATTTGACAGCCCGCTGGCGCCTGCCTGCCTGCCCGTCAACAGATCGGGCAAACGCCGCTCTGCCAGCGCGCGGTTCGGGCTTTGCAGCATGAATTCGATGAAGCAGCGCTGGCCCCAGAAGACAAAGGCGGCCGTCACCGATTGTTCGGCCACCCTGGCAATCGCCTGGATGGCGTCGCGCACGTCGCCGCCCAGGCCCCCGTGTTCCTGTGCTACGCCCGTGCGCAGCAGGTCGTCGCCCGCCAGGGCAGGCAAGACGTTTTCAGCCAGCGTAGCCGATTGGTCGAGCTGGTCGGCATGCGTGTGCAGCCATTCCTTGAGCTGTGCCATATCAGACGGCGCCGGGCAGGTAAGGCGTCAATTGCGGATTGACGGGCGTGCCGGCCAGGCTGTTACTGAAATTGCACAGGGTGGCCAGGCTGATGCCGAGTACCACTTCCAGCGCCTGCTGCTGGTGGTAGCCGGCGCCCAGGAAGGCTTGATAATCGGCGTCGGTGACGGCGCCACGCGTGGCGATGACGGCCGTGGCAAAGGTGGCGACGGCGTCCAGCTTGGCATCGCCCGTCAGTTGGCCATGCTGCAGGGCGCGCACGACTTCCGGCGTCTGGCCCGCTTTTTTCAGGGAGATGGCGCTATGGCCGGCGATGCAAAAGTCGCAGCCATGGATGCGCGCCGCCGTGATCTGCACCACTTCGCGCTCCATCAGCGACAGGCTGGCCCGGGCGTTGATGCCGGAGACGGTCAGATAGGTTTCCAGCGCGACGGGCGCGTTGGCCAGTACGCCGATCAGGTTGGGCAGGTAGCCATTGTTGGCGATGGCCTTTTCCACGAAGGGGCGGCTGTCAGCGGGAGCGGTATCGAGGGTTTGCAGCGTCAGACGGGACATGGTAGCACCTTGCTAGCTTGGTAAGTGATGTCCCATTATATCGGCCTCGGTTTGTCCATAACAGCCGCACACGTCGGCATTTGGTGCTCATTCGTCTTAACACCTGTCCAAACCGGCTGCGCGGCGCGCTTTGTGGCCTGCGATGCTCACCGTACTAAAGTACGGTTGCGCTTCTCGGCCGCAAATCATCGCCGCTCGCTACGGTTTTGACAGGCCTTGCTTTACTGTTAATTACTATTAATTTGGTAGCTGGCGCAGACGCTGGTCGCGGCGGTAGGCGCCGGGCTGTTCGCCGGTGACTCTTTTGAAGGCGCGGGTGAAGGCGGCGTGGGAGCGGTAGCCGACCAGTTCGGCGGCGCGTTCGACGGAGGCGCCGTCGTGCAGGCGGCGGGCCGCCAGTTTCATGCGCAGCAGGAGCAGGAACTGGGCCGGCGTATGGCCGCTGGCGCTGGAAAAATGCTTGCAAAAGCTGGCGCGCGACATGCACGCGGCCTTGGCCATGTTCTCGATCGACCAGTCTTCGGCGGGCGCATCGAGCATGCGTTCGAGCAGGGGCGCAAATTCCGTGCGGTGCAGCAGCGACAGCAGGCCGGCGGCCATCTGCTCACCCTGCGCCACGTGGCGGATCAGGTAAAAGAACAGCAGTTCGACCAGGCGCGCAATCAAGGGGGATGGTTGTTCCGGATCGCCGCCGGCTTCCGCCAGGATCAGGTCGAACAGTGCAGCGGCGGCGCTGAAGGCGGGCGCATCGCCGCGTATCAGCAAATACGGCGGGAAGGAATCGACGATCAGGGCTGACAAGGGGCCGCGAAACTGGAAGAAGCCGCAGGCCAGCGCGGTGGCCAGGCTATCTGTCGCCGTTTGCAGCGGCAACATCGCCTGCGCGCTGACGGCGGCTTGCCGGTCGCTGTGGGGACTGAGGAAGTGCGGCAGGTCGCGCAGCAAAAAGACGCCATCGCGTGGGCCGAGTGCGATCGGCGCTTCGCCATCGAGGTGCAGATAGCAATGGCCATCGAGCACCAGATGAAAGCTGCCCAGCGCGCGGCCGGCCGTGGAAGCGCGCCAGCGGCCACAATACTGGCCTACATGCAGCACGGCCGTATCGAGCTGCATGGCGCCCAGCAGCCAGCGCGCCAGCTTGTCGGTATCGGGATTCATGGCATCGTCAGGGTAAAGTCACCATCATACGATGGCCGCTTGCGGAGGCATACGACACATTCCGCTTAAGCTTATGCTCCGGCGCCTGCCTGTTTTTTATCTTTTTTGCCAGCCTGCTGGAATTGCGGGCAACTGACCTGCAGCAGCGAGCGGTCTTCCAGGCAGACGGCAGACAATTGGCCGCCCCAGACGCAGCCGCTGTCGAGGGCAATCAGATTCGGTTCCAGCCGCAGTCCCAGTGCCGACCAGTGGCCGAAGACCACGGTGGTGTCTGTGCTGCGCCGTCCGGGCACCTCGAACCAGGGCATCAGGCCGGAACCGGCTGGCGCCGTGCCACTCTCTTTCATCTTGAAATCCATGACGCCGTCTGCCGTGCAAAAGCGCAAACGCGTCATGGCGTTGACGATGCAGCGCAAGCGGTCGGCGCCGCGCAGGCTGTCGTCCCAGGCGGCCGGTTCGTTGCCATACATGCTACGCAAGAAGTCGACCCAGCCGGGACCAGCCAGCATGCTGGAGACTTCATCGCTCAAGGCTTGCGCCTGTGGCGCGCTCCATTGCGGCAGCAAGCCTGCATGCACCAGCAGATGGCCGTCCTGCTGCAGCACCAGCGGCCGGCTGCGCAGCCAGGCGACCAGTTCGTCGCGGTCAGGCGCAGTCAGGATCTCGTCCAGTGTATCGGAGGCGTGCGCGGGCCGGATGCCGTTGACGACCGCCAGCAAGTGCAGGTCGTGGTTGCCCAGTACCGTGTCGGCCAGGCCTTGCTGCGCCAGCGCGTGCACGTGGCGCAAGGTGGCCAGCGATGCCGGGCCGCGATTGATCAAGTCGCCAGCAAACAACAGTCGGTAGGGGCCATCAGCCGCCCTATGTATACACTTTAGTAATGTTAGTGTTTGTTCTTGACAGCCCTGCAGGTCGCCAATAAAGTAGGTTTTCATCAGTTATTCGGTGGGGGGACAGTGGTGAAACTAGCCGATGATACCGCTACCGGACGCTTTTGCCCGAGATTATATGGATGCGTAGAATACTGATGCATAGTGTGATGTATTTCTGCTGGAATACTGATGGTACCCCAAGCCCCGGTGCTGCCCTCCGCCAAGTCGATGTCGCCATAGGTGGGTATGAGAGAAACCGACAATACTGTTAAAATGCACGACTTGCTGTCGGTGTTCTTGATTACGCTCAACAGCGGCGTGATTTGTGTGTTGCTTTCTTGTTTACACTTGCGCGGAATCTCCCTGCGCTGGCTGGTACAGACGAAACATTACACTGTGCTGTGCCGCAGCAGTATTTGGAAAATTTTGGCGGTGTGCCCTCGCTATATCCCGATGCACAAAGTTTCAGCTGCATCGTCGTCATACAGGCGCCTACAACCCGCTGGCAAGAATTACGCATACACCCCTTTTACACCTACCGTTGCGCTCCTGGCGCAAGTTGCTCCGTTGAAGATGAGAACATCATGAATGAATTAAGCGATATTGCTTCCTGGCTGACGACCAATTCGGTCCATCACGAGTCAGGCGTACACGCCAGCCTGCCCGATCCTACCTTCGTCTCCGAAGGCAAGACCTTTGTTTCTTTTAGCAGCAATAATTATCTGGCGCTGGCCAACCACCCGCGTCTGGTCAGTGCTGCGAAGGATGGTTTGGACCGCTACGGCGTGGGCAATTGCGAATCGCGCCTGCTGGGCGGCGACCTGGATGTCTACCGTGAACTCGAGCGTCGTCTCGGAGCGCTCAAGCACAAATCCGATGCCGTGTTGTTCGTGACCGGTTATATGACGAATATTGGCGTGCTGTCGTCGCTGGTCAAGGCGGGCACGATGGCGCGCCTGTACGGCTACCGCGCCGTGAAGCGCCGCAAATATGTCTATTATTCGGACGAATTTAATCACGTCAGCATCCGCGAAGGCATCCATATGTCGGGTGTGCCCAGCCATAAGTACCGCCATTGCGACATGGGCCACCTGGAATCGCTGCTCAAGGCAGCCGAGGGCACCACGCCGATTATCGTCAGCGATGGCGTGTTCAGCATGGAAGGCACGATCGCGCCTATTCCTGACCTGGTCGCCATCGCCGAAAAATATGGCGCCATCCTGTACATCGACGATGCCCATGCGACCGGCGTACTCGGCGAGCATGGCGGCGGCACGTCCGAACATTTCAACTGCTATAGCCCCAACATCATCCAGATGGGCACCCTGAGCAAGGCATTCGGTGCGATCGGCGGTTTTGTCGCCGTCGAACGCGACATCGCCGACGTGATCCGCCTGACCAGCTCGGCCTACGGTTTTACCTGCCCGCCGCCGCCAGACCAGGCCGCAGCATTGATCGCTGCGCTGGACTTGCTGGTCGAGGAACCGCAGCGTCGCCAGCGGCTGTGGGATAACCAGCGCTATTTCGTCGAGCGCATGCGCCCACTCGGTTTCGAGCTGCTGTCGACCGAGACGCCGATCGTGCCAGTGCTGATCGGTGACGCCGAGCGCTGCCTGAACTTCGCCAAGGCGCTGAAGGCCGAGGGCATCCACGTCGACTCCGTGCAATTTCCAGCCGCGCCGATAGGCAAGGCCCGTCTGCGTTTCATGATGAACGCCGGCCATACCCAAGCGCAGATCGACCATGTGGTCGAAGTCATGGGACGTATCGGCGCGTAAAGAAGGAGCCACGTGCGACGGCGCTGTCTATCCAGCGCTGTTGCTGGTGGCCTCGCGCCCCGCTGCACTGAAATCCATCCAGGCCCCATCATCCGCATGCGTGGCCTTGCCGCAAGGCGAATCTTGCCGGCCCTTCCTGCTTGCCGTAGGCCGCCATGCAATATGGCGGCCGGGCCGCTTTCCTCTCCCTGGCATCCATAACGCTGTTGGCCGTGTAGCAGCGCCAGCTTCCACTGCTGGGACAAGTGTTGTTTTTTTGCCGATAATCCGGGTGTGCGGCAAATGCGCCAGGCGCTGCCCGGCTTTCACATAGAATCAAGTCTCGATGCGCCGCGCGCCGGCGCAGGCCGGCGTAGTCGACGAAAAATGGCATGCCTCGGCAGCCAACCATATCGAAATTATCAAATTATTATTTCGGTGTATCAAATGGTAAATGCAGTTATCAATTGTACGGACTCTTGTTACGATCTCGACGCCGCCCAGTGCGCGATACAGTTGGCAACGCAGTTGGCACCATATGCGGCGTGGGTAATGTCGTTATTGTATGCTTAAGTATAAATGTCTTTATGTTAATATTTTTTCTTACATAAGCATGTTTTTTTCAACATGTTTCTTTTTGGTGAAGAGATATTAATTTTTGCCATGCATACACGCATATGTTGTCAGGCATTTGACCCTTTATCAGCAGCTTGGCGCCATGGCATGGGGATTTATTGAACCTTTCGGTACAATGCCATTCATTGCCGGAATATTTCAAGATCAGTTGCAATACGAACCCGGTTGCGTGCCATCTTTGAATATTGTGGTCATGAGATTTTCGAATATACATGGCTGCGGCGATATACAGGCCAGCGTGGTTTGCGGAAAGCATCGCATTTGCTTGCACCTTGATGCCTGCCACTTCCGTCCCTGGCGATAATGAGCATGCCGCAGGATGGTGGATGGGGGCTTGCACAGGGGCCGATCGCTGATTGTTGAAGCACTCCGTGCAGCATAATTTTCTGTATTTTTACCTGTCGATGGCTTTACGTGGCGAGCCCGATTTTTTATTGATAATAAAATGTTTTCTTTTATCGTGAGCTTCGTCGCATCCGCATTATTAACCCTGTTAATTATAAAGCAGGTGAGATTGCATAGTTCCGCACTCGATTCGGATTTCCATGGGGTACAAAAAGTCCATTCGCATTCTGTCGCGCGTATCGGTGGCCTGTCGATTTTCCTGGCGGTGGTGATCAGTGCCTTTGTCTCGATCTGGCGTTTGCCGGCCATGACTTACTGGATGTTGTGCCTGATCTTGTGTTCCGGAATCGCTTTTGCGGGCGGCATCGTCGAAGATTTTACGGGCAGGGTCAGTCCCATGGGCCGCTTGCTGCTCACCATGGCCGGCGCCATGCTGGCGTTTTTCCTGATTGACGCCCATATAGACCGTATCGACTGGGTGTTTTCCAGCTGGAAAATTCCCTACATCTGGCTGAGCTTGCCGATTACCGTCCTGGCCGTGGCAGGCATCGCCAATGCCATTAATATTATCGATGGCTTCAATGGCCTGGCCAGCGTGGTGTCCATTTGCATGCTGTTGTCGCTCGCCTATGTTGCCTTGCAAGTCAATGATTCCTTTATCCTGGTGGCGGCCTTGTTGATGGCGGGCGCAATCACGGGGTTCCTGATCTGGAATTACCCTGTTGGGCTGATTTTCCTCGGCGATGGCGGCGCCTATTTTATCGGCTTCATGCTGGGCGAACTGACCTTGATGCTGGTGATGCGCAATCCCGAAGTGTCGACCTGGTATGCCGTGTTATTGCTCATTTATCCTGCCTTCGAGACGCTATTTTCTGCGTACCGGCGTGCTTTTATCCAGGGAAAATCACCGGTGATGCCTGATGGTATACATTTGCACAGTTTGATTTTCCGCCGCATCGTGCAGTGGACCGTGGGACGCAAGGAAGCAAAAGCATTGATGCGCCGTAATTCCATGACATCGCCTTATTTATGGCTGTTTTCCCTGACGGCAGTTATTCCGGCAACTTTACTCTGGCGTCATACCTGGTTATTGATTTGCTGTTCCATATTATTCATGGCGTCGTATGTCTGGTTATATTTCCGTATTATTCGATTCAAATCGCCGCGCTGGATGATCATCAATAAAAAGAAATAGGATTATTTGATAAAATGCGCGTTATCACGATATTGCGACGCCATTCCCATGCACTGTAAAGCAGTTTATTTCAATAAAATGGGGATGTCTCTTATATTTGTATGCGCAATTTCATTCTGTTTCGATCATCATAAAAGGGGAAGACATGGATTTGGTAACACTGACAATGACGCAATTACGCGATTTGCAAGATAAGGTCCGGCAAGAATTAAGCAGCCGCGAGCGCGATGACTTGAACAAGGCGCGCGAGCAGATACGGGTGATTGCACAGCAGGCCGGCATTCCCCTGAAACAGCTGATGCTCGCAGGCGTGCCGCCGCGCGCCGGCAAGGTGGCGGTGCGTTACCGTCACCCGGATAATGCTGCAGAGCAATGGACTGGCCGCGGCCGCCAGCCACTGTGGGTCAAAAACTGGCTGGCGTCAGGCAAGTCTATCGATCTGCTGCGCGTATAATTCGGTATATTGGTGCAGTAGCAAGCTTTTTCCTGTTACGCTGCCTTCCCTGTTCCGGCTTATTGTCCTCACTTATTGTCCTACTTTCATACCGATTACAACCATGCTCCCACTGTCAAAAACGATCTTCAAGGCATACGATATTCGCGGCATCATAGCTAAAACCCTCGATGCCAGCGTGGCGCGCAAGATCGGACAGGCCTTTGGCCGCGCCGCGCTGGCCAAGGGCGAACAACGGGTGGTCATCGGCCGCGACGGCCGTTTGTCTGGACCGGAACTGGCGGCAGCGCTGGCGCAAGGCTTGCAGTCGGCCGGCGTCGATGTGATCGACCTGGGCGTGGTCGCCACGCCAATGGTCTATTTCGGCACGAATGTGCTCGATACGCGTTCCGGCATCATGGTCACGGGCAGCCACAATCCGCCCGACTACAACGGTTTCAAGATGGTGCTGGCCGGCGAAGCGATCCATGGCGTAGCGATTACTGGCCTGTATGATGACATCGTCGCCCACGACGGCAGCGACAGCGCCAAGCCTGGCAGCTATGCCACGCACGATATCCGCGCGGCTTACCTCGAACGCATCCTCGGCGACGTGAAACTGGCGCGCCCGATCAAGATCGCCGTCGATTGCGGCAATGGCGTGGCCGGCGCGTTCGCGGGCGACCTGTTCCGCGGCATGGGCTGCGAGGTGATCGAACTGTTTTGCGAAGTGGACGGCAATTTCCCGAATCACCATCCCGACCCGGCGCACCCGGAAAACCTGCAAGACCTGATCCGCTGCCTGGCCGAGACGGATGCCGAGATCGGTATCGCGTTTGACGGCGACGGCGACCGCCTGGGCGTGGTCACCAAGGATGGCCAGATCATCTATCCTGACCGCCAGATGATGCTGTTTGCGGCCGACGTGCTGACCCGCCATCCGGGCGCGCAAATCCTGTATGACGTGAAATGCACGCGCCACCTAGCGCCGTATATCAGCAAGCACGGCGGCGTGCCGCTGATGTACAAGACCGGCCACTCGCTGGTGAAAGCCAAGCTGCGCGAAACGGGCGCCCCGCTGGGCGGCGAAATGAGCGGCCATATCTTCTTCAAGGACCGCTGGTATGGTTTTGACGATGGCCTGTATTCGGGCGCGCGCCTGCTGGAAATCCTCACGCGTGAAACCGATCCTTCCGCCTTGCTGAACTCCTTGCCGCAGTCCGACAGCACGCCGGAACTGCATCTGGAACTGAAGGAAGGCGAGAACGTCGCACTGATGGACGTGCTGCGTCGCGACGCCGTTTTCCCTGGCAACGAGCAGATCATCACCATCGACGGCTTGCGCGTGGAATATGCGGACGGATTCGGCCTGGCCCGTTCATCGAACACCACGCCGGTGATCGTGATGCGCTTCGAGGCGGAAACGCCGGCTGCCCTGGAACGCATCCAGGGCCAGTTCAAGAGCGTGATCCTGGCTGCCAAGCCTGACGCCGTCCTGCCGTTCTGACGTCATGGCTGGTACTGCCGGCGCGCCAGCGCCCTTGAAAATTCTGCTGGTGCGCGTTTCCTCGCTGGGCGACGTGCTGCATAACCTGCCGATGGTGGCGGACATCGCCCGCCATTTTCCCGACGCCACCATCGACTGGGTAGTCGAGGAAGGCTACACCAGCCTGGTGCGCCTGAACCCGCGCGTCGGCGCCATCTTTCCATTTGCGCTGCGGCGCTGGCGCAAAAGCCTGGGCAAGCAAGAAACGCGGGCGGAAATCGCTACCTTCTTCCGCAATCTGCGCCAGACGCGCTACGACTATGTGTTCGATACCCAGGGCTTGCTGAAGACGGGCATCATCATGGGCGCGGCGCGCCTGGCGCCAGGCGGCCACAAAGTGGGCCTGGCCAATGGCAGCGAAGGTTCGGGCTACGAAGGACTGTCACGCCTGTTTCACAGCAAGAGCATCCCTTTGAATCCGCGTACGCACGCGGTGGCGCGCGGCCGCCTGGTCGCCGCCGCTGCGCTGGGCTACACGGTCGATACGCCGGCCGATTTCGGCTTGCCGGAACTGCCGCCTGGCGCACCGCGCCCGGACTGGATGGGAGATGAACCCTACGCCGTGTACTTCCACGGTACCGCACGCGACGCCAAGAAGTGGGCGCCCGCTAACTGGATCGCGCTGGGCCAGGCGCTGGCGCCCATGCCGATTCTGCTGCCGTGGGGCTCGCCGAAAGAGAAAGCGGAAGCCGAACTGCTGGCGGCCCGCCTGCCGAATGCGCG
This sequence comes from Janthinobacterium sp. Mn2066, assembly GCF_049319705.1. NCBI lineage: Bacteria > Pseudomonadati > Pseudomonadota > Betaproteobacteria > Burkholderiales > Oxalobacteraceae > Janthinobacterium > Janthinobacterium sp. Mn2066. The sequence continues at coordinate 144,328 of NZ_JBMOUF010000001.1, forward strand.
CGTGCTGCCGAAACTGTCCATGAGCGACGCTACCTTGCTGGCGCGCCAGGCCAGCCTGGTGATCGGCGTCGATACGGGCTTGACGCATATCGCTGCTGCCTTCCTGCGCCCGACGGTGGAAATCTACGCCGATTCGCCGCTGTGGAAAACCGAAGGCAACTGGTCGCCGAGGATCATCAACCTGGGCGACAAGGGCTCGCCGCCCGAGGTGGCGCAAGTGCTGGCCGCCGCAAGGCAGCTGCTGGCAGAGTATCATCCTGCCTGATCTTCCCTATACGGTTTACACAATGCGACTTCTTTATACCTTCGCCTGGTGGCTGGCCCTGCCACTGGTGCTGGGCCGCCTGTGGCTGCGCGGCCGCCAGGAACCCGGCTACCGCCAGCACTGGGGCGAGCGCCTGGGCCTGTACGGCGCCAGGCCCGCTGCCGCTCCCCTGTCGATCTGGGTGCACGCCGTCTCCGTCGGCGAGACGCGCGCCGCCGAACCGCTGATCGACGCGCTGCTGGCCGAGTGGCCGTCATGCCGCATCATCCTGACCCACATGACGCCGACGGGCCGCGCCACCGGCAAGGCCCTGTTCGCGAAACATGGCGAGCGCCTGGTGCAAAGCTATCTGCCGTATGACACGGGCGCCATGCCGGCCCGCTTCATCCGCCATTTTGCGCCGCACATCTGCATCCTGATGGAGACGGAAGTGTGGCCTAACCTGATCCATCAATGCAACCGCCTTCAAGTGCCGGTGGTGCTGGCCAATGCACGCCTGTCGCAACGCTCGCTGGGCAAGGCGCAGCGCCTGGGCAAGCTGATCGCCGACGCCGCGCGCGGCATCGACCTGGTGGCGGCGCAGACGCAGGACGATGCGCAGCGCGTGCGTGAGCTGGGCGCGCAAAACGTGGTGGTCACGGGGAGCATCAAGTTCGACGTGGTGGTGCCCGAGGCGGCCCTGGCGACAGGCGCGCAGCTGCGTGCCGCGATCGGCCCGCGTCCCGTGCTGCTGTGCGCCAGCACGCGCGAAGGCGAAGAGCCCTTGATCCTCGATGCGCTGGCGCGCGCCAGCCTGCCGGCCGACGTGCTGCTGCTGATCGTGCCGCGCCATCCGCAGCGTTTCGATGACGTGCAAAAACTGATCGTTGACCACGGCCTGGCCGTGCAGCGCAGGTCCGCCTTGCAGCCAGGCGATACAGTGGACGCAGCCACGCAGGTGCTGCTGGGCGATTCCATGGGCGAGATGTTTGCCTATTACGCCGCCTGCGATTGCGCTTTTGTGGGTGGCAGCCTGCTGCCATTGGGCGGCCAGAACCTGATCGAGCCGGCAGCGCTGGGCAAACCCGTGCTGATCGGCCCGCACACCTTCAATTTTGCGCTGGTGACGGAACAATCCATCGAAGCCGGCGCCGCCGCGCGCGTGCTTGACGCTGATGCGCTGCTGGCGCAGGCAGCCATGCTGCTGCAAGATCCGATGCGTCTGGCGTCCATGGGTGACAAGGCGCTGGCGTTTGCAAACCAGCACCGTGGCGCGACGCCGCGCACCATCGCGGCGATCAAACCTTTATTGTTGACCTAAATCCGGGGTCAGACCCGCCGGGTCTGACCCCGGCAGTTAAGCAAACAGCACCGGCAATTCCTGCGAGCGTTTTCTTAAGGCCTGCTTGGCGCCGTCGTAATCGGGGTAGATCGACTCCACGGTGGCCCAGAAGCGGGGGCTGTGGTTCATTTCCAGCAGGTGCGACAGTTCGTGCGCCACCACGTAGTCGATCAATGGCAGGGCGAAGTGGATCAGGCGCCAGTTCAGGCGGATCTTGCGCTCCACCGTGCAGCTGCCCCAGCGCGTGCCGGCTGAAGACAGCGACAGCGAATCGTAGCCCACGCCCAGCCTGGCCGCGTACAGGTCCAGCCGCGCCTCGAACAGCTGGCGCGCTTCATGCTGGTACCAGCTTTTGACTTTTTCCTTCAATTGCGCTTCGGTGCCGCTGGGCGTGACCCAGACATGCAGTTCATTCGTGTCGCGCTGGAAGCTGGCGCGGTGGCGTGGCGCCTGGTGCAGGCGCAAGGTGATCTCGCCGCCCAGGTAGGGCAACACGGCGCCATCGACCCACGCCACCGGCGGGCGCTGCTGGCGTTCCACCTTGCGCTCGCCCCGTTCGCGCAGCTTTGACACGATCCAGCCTTGCTTGGCGCGGATGGCGTTGTCGATTTCCGCCAGCGTGACGCGCTTGGGGGCTGTCACGCGCAAGCCGTTATCGTCGATCATGAAGCCGATCGAGCGGCGCGTGGAGCGGCGCAGGGCAAATTCGACCAGGTGCGGGCCCAGTTGCAGCTGGCGCAGCGGCGGACCGTCGGCGGTGCGCGGCGGCGAGGGCAAGGGCGGGGGAGAGGGAAGTGCGGGAACTATGACGGGCGCCACCACGGGCGGCGCTGGCGGTGCCGTGGGGCGCACCGCCGGGGGCGTGCTGGTCGAGACGTCATGCGCGAACAAATCCAGTTGCCGGTCGCCGACCTTGATGGTCTTTAACTGCTGGCGCAGGGTCGGCTCCTGGATGACCGCGCTGATGCCGTCTAGCCAGCGTTGTAGGCGTGAGGCGAAATGACGCGCATTTCTGATTCTATCCAATTTTCCACCTGTTGCATCATGCTGTCCGGGGTTTGCCCTTCCGGCGAAATCGGTTTGCCGATCGAGACGGTAATCAGTCCCGGGCGTTTGAGAAATGACTGCTTGGGCCAGCATTCGCCTGAATTATGCGCAATCGGCACCACCACGGCGCCGGTAGCAATCGCCAGGCGCGTGCCGCCGCTCTTGTACTGGCCTTTTTGTCCGACCGGAATACGGGTGCCTTCCGGGAACATGATAATCCATTGGCCATCGGCCAGGCGGCGCTTGCCATGCGCCACCACGCTCCTGAAAGCATGCTTGCCCTGCTTGCGGTCGATCGGGATCATGCGCAGCAGCGCCATCGCCCAGCCGAAAAACGGGATATACAAAATCTCTTTCTTGAACACGTAGACCAGCGGGCGTGGCAGGCTGGGCAGCAGGAAGATGGTTTCCCACGCCGACTGGTGCTTCGACAGGACCACCGCCGGCACGTCCGGGAAATTCTCGGCGCCCTTGACTTCATAGCGTATGCCGCAAATGACCTTGGCACACCACAGGATAAACACGTTCCAGCGCGAGGTCACCCAGTAGCGCTTGTTGTAGCTCAATGGCGCGGCAAAAAAGCACACGCAGGCCCAGACGATGGTGGCCACGATCATGATGATCATGAACAGCAGGGATCGCAGGAACAGGGAAAAATTACGCAATGCAGTTCTCCGGAGATTAAATACTGAATGCCACGGTAGGCGAGGAAGCGGCTGGCGCCTTGAGCAAATGGGCCACCACGGCCGCCAGGTCGGGGAAGACCTGGGTGCCGGGCGGCAGGCCGCCTGTTTCGTGGGTTTTTTCGCCCTTGCCGGTCAGGACCAGGTAGGGCACGCAGCCGCTGATGAAGCCGGCCTGCAGGTCGCGCAGCGAATCGCCGACGGTCGGCACGCCTTTCAGGCTGGTGTTATAGCGCTGCGAAATTTCATGGAACATGCCCGGCTTCGGCTTGCGGCAATCGCAATTGTCGGCGCCGGCGTGCGGGCAAAAGAAGATGGCGTCGATATCGGCGCCCACCTGCTGCGCCAGCGTATGCATCTTCTGGTGGATCGCATTGAGCACCGTCATGTCGAAATACTCGCGCGCGATGCCCGACTGGTTCGAGGCGATCACCACGCGATAGCCAGCCTGGTTCAGGCGGGCGATCGCTTCGAGCGAACCGGGGATCGGCAGCCATTCGGCGGGCGATTTGATGAAGTCCGGCGAGTCATGGTTAATGACGCCGTCGCGGTCGAGAATAATCAGTTTCATCGCCGGAGTTCCCATTACGCCGCCAGCTTGGAAATGTCGGCCACGCGGTTCATCATGCCGTGCAGCGACGACAGCAGGGCCAGGCGGTTGTTGCGCAGGGCGACATCCTCGGCCATCACCATCACGTCGTTGAAGAAGCCATCGACATCGTCGCGCAGCTGGGCCAGGGTTTGCAGCGTGCCTGCAAAATCGCCCTTGGCGAAGGCCGCGTCGACTTCAGGCTGCACGCGCGAGACGGCGGCCGCCAGTTTTTTCTCGGCTTCGTCCTGCAGCAGCGCCACGTTCACGCCGCCGGCAGCCACCAGCTTGAGCGCTTCCTCGTTCTTTTTCAGGATATTCGTGATGCGCTTGTTGGCTGCTGCCAGCGAAGCGCTTTCCGGCAGGGCGGCAAACGCCTGCACGGCTTCCAGGCGCTGCACGATATCGTCCAGGCGGTCCGGGTTTTGCGCCACCACCGCTTCGATCTCGTTTGGCGAGAAGCCGCGTTCGCGCAGGATGCCGCGCAGGCGGTCCAGCATGAAAGCCTGTACGTCGGCACTCGGATCAACGAAGCCCGGACGGCCGGTAAACGTGGAAGCGGCATCAGCCAACAAGTCGCTGATTGCCAGTGGCAGGCGTTTTTCCAGCAGCATGCGCAGCACGCCCAGCGCGTGGCGGCGCAGCGCGAACGGGTCCTTGTCGCCGGTCGGCGCGAGGCCGATCGACCAGATGCCGACCAGGGTTTCGAGCTTGTCGGCCAGCGCCACGACCGTGCCGACATCGGTGCTTGGCAATGCATCGCCTGCAAAGCGCGGCTGGTAGTGTTCGGAGGCTGCCAGCGCCACGTCGGCTGCTTCGCCGTCATGGCGTGCATAGTAGGTGCCCATGATGCCTTGCAGTTCAGGGAATTCGCCCACCATATCGGTCAGCAAATCGGCCTTGGCCAGCAGGGCAGCGCGTTCAGCGCGCGTTGCATCCACACCCAGGCGATTGGCGATATCGCCAGCCAGCGCGGTGATGCGGTCGGTGCGTTCGTACTGCGTGCCCAGCTTATTGTGATACACCACGTTCTTCAGCAAGTCGACGCGCGAGTGCAAAGTCTTTTTCTTGTCTTGCTCGAAGAAGAACTTGGCGTCGGACAGGCGCGGGCGCACCACGCGCTCATTGCCGCCGATGATGTGCTCGGGCGTGTCGGTCGCGATGTTCGAGACGATCAGGAAGCGCGAACGCAGCTTGCCCGCGGTATCGGTCAGCGCAAAGTACTTCTGGTTGGTCTGCATGGTGAGGATCAGGCATTCCTGCGGCACGGCCAGGAACTCTTCCTCGAAATGGCATTCGTAGACGACCGGCCATTCCACCAGCGCCGTCACTTCGTCCAGCAGCGCTTCGGGCATCAGCACCAGGTCGGCGCCGGCTTTTTCCAGCAGCTGGGCGCGGATGCGCTCCTTGCGCTCCTCGTTGCTGGCGATCACGCTGGCGTTCAGGATCAGGGACGCCGCATAGTTTTCCGCGTGCGCGATGGTGACCGGTTTGCCGTCGGTCAGGAAGCGGTGGCCCAGGGTTGTGCGGCCAGCCGTCAAGCCCAAGAGGGTCAAAGGCAGCACGTTGATGCCATGCAGGGCGATCAGGCGGTGGGCCGGGCGCACGAATTGCACGGTCGCGCCGTCCGGGCGCTGATAGCTCATCAGCTTGGGGATCGGCAGCTTGGCCGCCGATTCGCTCAGGGCGGCCTGCGCGCCAGTTTCCAGCTTGCTGCCCGGTGCCGTGTAGGTGTAGAAGAAGCTCTCGGCCTTGCCGTCGGCGGCGCGTTCCAGGTCGGCCACCGTCAGCTCGGGGAAGCCCAGCGCGGCCAGTTTCTTGGCCAGCGGCGGCGTGCCGTTGCCGTTGGCGTCCAGCGCCACGGAGACCGGCAAGACTTTTTCGCGGATCGATTTGTCTGGCGAGACTTCGCGTACATTGGTGATGGAGACGGCCAGGCGGCGCGGCGAGGCGTAGCTGGTGGCGACGCTGTCTTCTTCCAGGAAGTCGCGCGCTTTCAAGCCGTTTACTATCCCGGCGCTAAAGGCGGCGCCCAGCTTGGCCAGCGCTTTCGGCGGCAATTCTTCGGTCAGCAGTTCAATAAGCAGTGTTTGGTTCATGGTGTTCTTGTCTGGGTACGGCGTCAATAAGCGGATCAGGCGGCGGCTGGTTTGTCTGCGGCAGGCAGCATCGGGAAACCGAGGCGCTCGCGCGAGTCGTAATACGCTTGCGCGACCAGGCGCGACAAGGTGCGCACGCGGCCGATGTAGGCGGCGCGCTCCGTCACCGAGATGGCGCCGCGCGCGTCGAGCATATTGAAGCTGTGCGAAGCCTTCATGATTTTTTCGTAGGCGGGCAGGGTCAGTTGCAGCTCGATCAGGCGCTTCGCTTCCGCTTCGTAGTTGCTGAACTGGGCGAACAGCAGTTCCGTATTGGCGTACTCGAAGTTGTAGGTCGACTGCTCCACTTCGTTTTGATGGAACACGTCGCCATACGTCAGTTTTTTCAGTTCGCCATTTTCTTCCCACTCGGTCCAGACCAGGTCATAGACGTTTTCCACGCCTTGCAGGTACATCGCCAGGCGTTCGATGCCGTAGGTGATCTCGCCCAGCACGGGCTTGCAATCGAGGCCGCCCACTTGCTGGAAGTAGGTGAACTGGGTCACTTCCATGCCGTTCAGCCAGACTTCCCAGCCCAGGCCCCAGGCGCCCAGGGTCGGGCTTTCCCAGTCGTCTTCGACGAAACGCACATCATTCTGTTTCAAGTCCAGGCCCAGTGCAGCCAGCGAACCCAGATACAGGTCGAGGATGTTTTCCGGCGCCGGCTTCAGCACCACCTGGTACTGATAGTAGTGCTGCATGCGGTTCGGATTCTCGCCGTAGCGGCCATCCTTGGGACGGCGCGATGGCTGCACATATGCGGCGCGCCAGGGTTCCGGACCGATGGCGCGCAGGAAGGTGCCGGTGTGGAAGGTACCGGCGCCGACTTCCATGTCGTAAGGCTGGAGCAGGGCGCAACCTTGCTTGTCCCAATAGGTTTGCAAGGTCAGGATAATTTGTTGAAATGTGAGCATCGTATGAGTTCGCCGCGCGAGACAGCCGCGCGCTGTAAGGGTTTGCTTGAAGCGTGGCCGCCTGTCGCCTCGCTGGTGTATAGCGAGGAAACGGGCGGCCACGCCAGGGTTTGCTAATTTTAGCGGTTTTTGCAGGCAGGCTGTGAGTCTTCCGGCAATATGCCTGGCGCCATGCTTATTTATTACGGTTGTTCCGCGCCAGCAAAAAGGCGGACAGGATGGCCAGCGCCGCCAGGGCCAATACTAATTTGTTGCCGTAAAGAATGTATGGCGTCATGCCGCCCATGCCTTGCACGTTTGCGGCCAGGGTGCCTTGCGTGTCCTGCACCAGCTGGCTTGTCACCTTGCCATTGCCATCGATGACGGCTGTGGCGCCCGTGTTGGTGGCGCGCAGCATGGGGCGGCCCGTTTCCAGGCTGCGCATCTGCGAAATCTGCAAATGCTGCGGAATGGCGATCGAGTCGCCAAACCAGGCCAGGTTCGATACGTTCAGCAGCACCGAGGCCGATTGCTTGCCATTGCGGTGGGCTGCAGCCAGCTGGTCGGCGATTTCCTCGCCAAACAAGTCTTCATAGCAGATATTGGGCAGCACCAGCTGGTCACGCACGGGCATGGGCGCCTGCACATAGTCGCCACGGCCCATGTCGCCCAGCGGGATGGCCATCATGGCGACGAACCAGTGCAGGCCCGGCGGCACGAATTCGCCGAACGGCACCAGGTGGTGCTTGCGGTACTGGTAAGCAGGACCTTGCCCCGTGATGCCCAGCGCCGCATTATAAAAGCGCTGCTGTTCGTCGAGCACGGGCATGCCGACCAGCAGGGTGCTGTGCGTGTCGCGCGCATAGTGCGTCAAGCTGTCCATGTAGCCGGGCGGCAGCTGGTGCGGCAGCACGGTCAGCGCCGTTTCCGGCGTGGCGATCAGGTCGGCCGGCGCAGCCGTGATGGCGCGCTGGTACATTTCCAGTGCGCCCAGCACGAAGCCGGGATCGAATTTCTGCTGCTGCGGCACATTGCCCTGCAACAGGCGCACGGAAATCGGCCGGCCCACCGGGTGCGTCCAGTGCACATATTGCAAGCCGAAACCGGCTGCGTACAGGGCGACCACGCCGCCCAGGGCGATCCAGCGCGTGCGGTGCGTCAGCAGCAGCAAGCCGCCCGCCGAGACGGCTGCCAGCCAGCCCAGGCCATACATGCCGACAATCGGCGCAAAGCCGGCCAGCGGACTGGTGTTGTGGGCGTAGCCGGTGGCCAGCCACGGGAAACCCGTAAACAGCCAGCCGCGTGTCCATTCGAACAGGGTCCAGGTGGCGGGCAGCACCAGCAGCAGCATCGAGGGTATCGTCACTTTCCAGCGCTGGCGCAGCCAGGCAGCCACGCCCATGGCCAGCGCCACATAGATCGCCATCAATAACGCCAGCAGGGCCACGGCGGCAGCGGCCAGTGGCGCCGCCATCTCGCCGTAGCGGTGCATCGAGATATACAGCCAGTGCGTGCCGGCCGCACACCAGCCGAAGCCGTAGGCCCAGCCGATCAGCGCGCCGGATTTCACGCCCGGTGCGCGCAGCACCTGGTAAAACAGCACGCCCAGGCTGAGGATTTGCAGCGGCCAGTAGCCGAAAGGGGCGAATGCCAGCACCGCGACCGCGCCGGCAACGGCGGCGATCAGCATGCGCGTCCGCGTGCTGCGGGGCGGTTTGGCGGGGTCGGAGGGGGCGGCGCGTCTGAAACGCATTTACAGTACGCGCATCTTAAAGTTCCAGTTCCGGCACGTCGGGCAGACGCTCGACCAGCAGCACGTGCACCTGGCGCGCGTCGGCGCGCAGCACCTCGAAGCGCAGATCGCCCAGGTCGAAGATATCGCCCTTGTGCGCCATGCGGCCCAGGTGTTTCGAGACCAGGCCGCCGATGGTGTCGACATCGTCGTCCACCAGGTGAGCGCCCACTTCCTCGTTGAACTGCTCGATTTCGGTCAGTGCCTTGACCCGCCAGCGGGGGCCGAACTGGCCTTCCTTGAGCGACAGCACGTTGTCTTCGGCTTCGTCGAAGTCGTATTCGTCCTCGATATCGCCGACGATCTGCTCCAGCACGTCTTCGATGGTGATCAGGCCGGCCACGCCGCTGTACTCGTCGACGACGATGGCCATGTGATTGTGGTTGGCGCGGAAATCGCGCAGCAGCACATTCAGGCGTTTCGATTCAGGGATAAAAATGGCCGGCCGCAGCATGTCGCGCACGTCGAAAGTTTCTTCTGCGTAATATCGCAGCAAGTCTTTCGCCAGCAGGATGCCGATCACCTTGTCGCGTTCGCCCTCGATCGCGGGAAAACGCGAGTGGGCGGTGGACAGGACTTCCGGCATCCATTCCTCGATCGGCTTGCTGATGTCGATGACATCCATTTGCGAACGGGGGATCATGATATCGCGTGCGCAGAGATCCGATACCTGGAACACGCCCTCGATCATCGACAGGGCGTCGGCGTCGATCAGCTTGCGTTCATGCGCATCGTGTAGAACTTCGAGCAATTCTGCTCGGTTCTCTGGCTCGGGGGAAATAAGTGCGGTCAGGCGTTCAAACAGTGACCGGTGGGGCTTGACGTCAGTTCTGACGCCACTAGGGTGCTCGGGCATAGGAGGCGTGAGCCGTTGTTGCGAAGGGATATAGGATACACCAAAAGTGGGGTCTGACCGGAATTCCCCGCTTTTGATGCAGATTTGATACGTTTACCGGGTCGTTGCCTGAGCTTGGATTTCACCGAGCACGCGCTGGCGCAAATCGCTCACATCGGCTAGCCAGTCGTCAAAATGTTCGCTTTCCTGCCACAGCTGGCGCAGTTCCGAGGTTTCTGCCGTGATGCACTCGAACGCCAGGCGCGCCTTGTCCAGCAGCGGTGGCGTGAGCTTTTTCTTGCAACGTTCCACCCATTCATCGACCTCGGCCGTGGCAGGATCGTCCGGTCCCGGCTTGCCCAGCAGGCGGGCGATCACTTCCAGCGCGGCCAGCGCCTCGGCGGCAAATGGCGCTTCCAGTTCGGGCTCGATGCTGTCGATGACGTTGTCCAATGTCGTTTCGACCAGTTCCAGGGTCTTGTATTCCTGCAAATCCTGCGCCCAGTCCATGGCGTAGTCGTTGCCGAAGGCGTCGGTGGCCCAGGTTCCCATAGTTACTCCTTTTTTACTCTTTATATGGGTCAGTGATGCCCAGCCCGGCCAGGATCTCGGTTTCCAGGCCTTCCATCTCGGTGGCCTCTTCGTCATCCATGTGGTCGTAGCCCTGCGCGTGCAGTACGCCATGGACGATCAGGTGGGCGGTATGCTCTTCCACGCTCTTTTTTTGTTCCGCCGCTTCCTTTTCCAGCACGTCGGTGCACAGGATGATGTCGGCGCGCGTCGGCTCGTCGTCGGCCAGCTCTGCCTCGCCCTCGTTGTAGGCAAAGGTCAGAACATTGGTGGCGTAGTCTTTTTCGCGGTAATCGCGGTTCAGGCTGCGGCCTTCTTCGGCATCGACGAAGCGGATCGTCAATTCGGCCGGCGCGAACAGGGCCGCCTGCACCCAGCGGCGGATTTTCGGACGGGTGATCAGGGTTTCCAGGCGGGTGTCCGGATATTGCACGGACAGCGAGAGTTTATTTTTTTCGGACATGTTTGGCGGCTGCTGGTTTGATCAGGGGAAGTAATTGGGCGGCGCCGGCTTCGGCGGCCTGCGCCGTCTCATAGGCGTCGACGATGCGCGCCACCAGCGGATGGCGCACCACGTCGGTGGAATTAAATTGCGTAAAACCGATGCCGCGCACGTCTTTCAGCACTTGCACGGCGTCGACCAGGCCGCTTTTCTGGCTCTTGTGCAGGTCGACCTGGGTCACGTCGCCCGTCACCACGGCCTTGCTGCCAAAGCCGATACGGGTCAAGAACATCTTCATCTGTTCGACGGTGGTGTTTTGCGCTTCGTCCAGGATCACGAACGCATGGTTCAGGGTGCGCCCGCGCATGTACGCCAGCGGGGCGATCTCGATCACCTGTTTTTCAAACAGTTTTTGCGTGCGGTCAAAGCCCAGCAAGTCGTACAGCGCGTCGTACAGGGGGCGCAGATACGGATCGACCTTTTGCGCCAGGTCGCCTGGCAAGAAGCCCAGGCGCTCGCCCGCTTCCACGGCGGGGCGCGTCAGGATGATGCGCTTGACGGCGTCGCGTTCGAGCGCATCGACGGCACAGGCCACGGCCAGATAGGTTTTACCGGTGCCGGCCGGGCCCACGCCAAAGCTGATGTCGTGTTCCAGGATATTGCGCAGGTAGGCGATCTGGTGCGGCGTGCGTCCCCGCAGATCGCTGCGCCGTGTTTTCAGCACGGGGCTGGCGATGTCGGGTTCGACAAAGGTACTGACAGGCGTGCTGGCGTGGTGCTCGGACGCCGCCGACAGGCCGGCGCGCTGCTCCACCAGCGCCAGTTGCACTTCTTCCAGCAGCACCACCTTGTTGGCGATGGCGTAGAACTGTTCGAGGATTTCCACGGCGCGCTCGGCATTGCTGCCGCCGACGATGAATTTCTCGCCACGGCGGAAAATCGTCACGTCGAGCGCGGCGGAAATCTGGCGCAGGTTTTCATCGAGAGGGCCGCACAGGTGCGCCAGGCGCGTATTGTCCAGCGGCTCGGGGATGAAGTAATGCGGCTGTATCGGGGCTTTGGTTTTCAACTGGCTCTTTTCAATGCGGGGGCGCTGGCGACCAACTCGCCGCGCAGGGTGTAGGAATGGCTTTCGGTGATGCGCACGTCGACCAGCTGGCCGATCAGGTGCAAACCATCGGGACCGGCGTCGAAATTGACCACGCGGTTGTTCTCGGTGCGGCCTTGCAGCTCGCTGTCATCGGTATCTTTTTTCGAGCGGCCATCGACCAGGATGGTTTGCACGGTGCCCACCATCGCCAGGCTGTACTTGCGCGTATTGGCGTCGATGGCGGCCTGCAGCTGCTGCAGGCGGGCCAGCTTGGTTTCATGCGGCGTGTCGTCTTCCAGGCTGGCGGCGGGCGTGCCGGGGCGCTTGCTGAAGATGAAGCTGTAGCTATTGTCGAAACCGACGTCCGCAATCAGCTTCATCATGGCGTCGAAGTCGGCTTGCGTCTCGCCGGGGAAACCGACGATGAAGTCCGAGGAAATCGCCATGTTCGGGCGCACGGCGCGGATGCGGCGGATGATGGACTTGTATTCCAGGCCCGTGTAGCCGCGCTTCATGGCGCCCAGGATCTTGTCGGAGCCATGCTGCGCCGGCAGGTACAGATGGTCGACCAGTTGCGGGATCCTGGCGTAGGCGTCGATCAGGCGCTGCGTGAATTCCTTCGGGTGGCTGGTGACGAAGCGCATGCGGGCGATGCCGGGAATGTCGGCCACGTATTCGAGCAGCAGCGCGAAGTCGGCGATTTCTCCGCCTTCCATCAGACCACGGTAGGCGTTCACGTTCTGGCCCAGCAGGGTGATTTCCTTCACGCCCTGTGCGGCAAGGCCGGCCACTTCCGTCAGCACGTCTTCGAAGCGGCGCGAGACTTCTTCGCCGCGCGTGTAGGGCACCACGCAGTAGCTGCAGTATTTGCTGCAGCCTTCCATGATGGAGACGAACGCCGAGGCGCCGTCCACCTTGGCCGGTGGCATGTGGTCGAACTTTTCGATTTCAGGAAAACTGATGTCCACTTGCGACGCGCCGCTGGAGCGGCGCAGCTCGATCATTTGCGGCAGGCGGTGCAGGGTTTGCGGGCCGAACACCATGTCGACATACGGCGCGCGCTTGACGATGGCGTCGCCTTCCTGCGAGGCCACGCAGCCGCCCACGCCGATCAGCAGATTCGGGTTGGCCAGTTTCAGTTCGCGCAAGCGGCCCAGGTCGGAAAACACTTTTTCCTGCGCCTTTTCGCGCACGGAGCAGGTATTGAGCAGGATGACATCGGCTTCTTCCGGGCGCTCGGTGCGCACCAGGCCATCGGAGGCGCCCAGCACGTCGGCCATCTTGTCCGAGTCGTACTCGTTCATCTGGCAGCCGAAGGTTTTAATGAATACTTTTTTCTGCATGGAGTCAGGCGCTTTAGCGGTCATGGGATGTTGGTGGGATGCCGCGGAACGAGGCGGTAGGCAGGCCTGGCGGAGCGTCTTGCACGGTGGCGCAGGCTGCCGGTCAGGCGTTAGTTTAACGTAAATCTCCCCCACGGGCCATGTTGCGCTTGCGGTCGTGGCGACGGCAAAAAACACGGCGCGCATGTTGTGGAAACCGCCGTTTATTTCCGCAGTGCATTATTGATTTGTAACAAGTTGCTACAAAGTCTGGTGCGCGCCTGCTGGCATCCTAATGTGTTGAAATGGCATTGCTAAAAAGCCTACCCGCAACTAGCTTGATATTTAACAATCAGGAAGGTTGCGCGAGGCGCGGATGCCGCTGGTTTGGACTAGTATATTGCCTTATATGCAATTCATTTGTGTGCGCTTGCCTCTGATCGCTACTCTGGAAGCAAGCTGTTCACATTGCTGGACGTGGCTGTGCGAGTCCCGGTACAGATAGCGCGGCAGGATGGAGAGGGGCAGGAGAAAGCAGGCGAAAAGCGGGTAAGGCTGGCAAACATTAAATTTTTTAAGCTCTAAGCCAGCCTTAAGTTCGGATCGGCATTCTTTCAACATCAACATTCACCAGACTTTACTAGACGAGGAAAAATCATGGCACATCATGCATTAGCATCTCAAGAAAGCTACAACCCTAACCACCTGCTGGATATTCTGCTGAGCAAGATGCAGCTGAAGAACGATGCAGCCCTGTCGCGCTTGCTGGAAGTGGCGCCACCGGTGATCAGCAAGATCCGTCACCACCGTTTGCCAGTCGGCGCTTCGCTGCTGATCCGCATGCACGAAGTGACGGGCATGAGCATCCGTGACCTGCGTGACTTGATGGGCGACCGCCGCACCAAGTATCGTCTGTCCGATGCCCAGGGCCGCCCAAAAGCGGAAGACCGTGCCGATGCGCAAGAATCGAACTACGCGCATTGATGTTGCGGTGGTTTGAAGACTGTTTTACCGGTGCAAACACTGTCAGCCCAGCGCTGGCCTTGAGACAGCACCCGGTCGTCACCGTAGTGGAAAAAATAACGGCTTTCGCTTGACGCGAAGGCCGTTTTTCTTTGTACCCCAGGCAAAGCTGATTTAACTGAGCAAAGCCGCCGTGATTTCACCGTAGCGCAATTCCGTTTCGCGGAACAGTTGCAGATACGCTTCTTCTTCCAGTCCCAGCGCCGCCCACGCCACCGGCGACACGCGCGGCACCATATCGTCCGCCGCCTGCGCCAGGTCCAGCGCGCAAACGACTGCATTGGCAACATGGATCAAGGCCGCCAGGAAACCGGCGCCGGCTACTTCCGGCTGCACGTAATTGGCGATGGCCAGGCGGATGGTGTCGGAAAAATTCCAGCGTTCGGCCAGCGCCACGCCGGCCTGCACATGGTCTACGCCCAATATCGTCTGTTCCGCTTCCAGCATGCTGCAATCGTGCTGCGCGCGGTAGGCCAGCGCCTGTGCATAATGGTCGGGGAAACTGCTGACCAGCACCAGCCGGCCGATATTGTGCAGCAGGCCTGCCGTAAACGCGTAATCCTGGTTGAAGCGGATATGCCGCGCCAGCACTTTTGCGCAGGCGGCCGTGGCCACCGAATGGCGCCAGAAGGCCTTGTCGTCGAAACCGGGGCAGCGTCCTTCCGGGAAGGCGCCCGTTATCGCGGCCGAGGTGATCAGGCTGCGGGTAGTCTGGAAACCCAGGTAGGTGATCGCTTGCTGGATGGTGGTGGCTTTGACTTGCAGGCCGTATTGCGACGAATTGGCCAGGCGCAAGGTCTTGGCCGTCAGCGCCTGGTCGTAGGACACTTTTTTTGCCAGCACGGAAATATCGACGTCTTCCTGGTCGATGCTGTTTAATAGTTCCATCACCACGGCCGGCAGCGACGGCAGGTCATCGAGGCCGGCGACGATGTCTTCGGCCGTAATCAAAGGCAGTGCGCTGCTCATGCTGCCGCTCCTGCTTTTGTGTCCAGGCGATAGTTGCTGACATAGCTGAGCAGCAATCCCGTGCTGGCATCGTCCGGATCGGCCGGATCGTGCTTGCGGAACAAATGTGCCAGGCGCGTGCGATAGCTTTCCTGCAATGCCGCCTGCTCTTCCGGCGACAGGGGCGGCGCCTGGATGGACAGCATCTCGATGCCATGCCGCGGCATCAGCGATAGCATGTTTTCTGTTAACACCGCACCTTGCGGCAGTAACACTTGCCCCCGCGCATCGAGCAACACGTCCGATAAGATCATGCCGGGACGAATTTGCTCCAAGGGTAAAAGCTGATGCGTGGTCATGATGACTCCTTTTGATGATTGCGGGATATTATCATTGCCGCAGCGCAATGTCTTCATCCTGCATCAATGTCCTTCTTTCCTGCATGGCTGTTGTAAATCTTGCCAATAAGCATCTCATCACGTACATTGCCTCTATGCTGGCCTGCCGTCGACATCCCTGTCTGCGCGCCGCGGGCCGGCGGCAGTACACACTCCGGGAGTGCTGTTCGATGGCAAGCAAGGCAATGATGGCGACGACGATGCGTACCCAGGTCAGGCTGACCTTGCTGTTTGTCGTCATCGTCACCCTGGTGCTCGGCATTTCCGGCAGCTATACCCAATATACACTCAGTCAGGAGCTGGAGGCAGGTAGTGCGCGCCTGCGCACCGGCGTGCTGACGCGCCTGCAGACGAGCCTGCCTTCAGCCCTGTGGGATCTCGATAAATCCAAGGTCGACAGCATCGTGGCAGCCGAAATGCTGCCGCCCGAATTGATCGCCATCCGCGTGTATGACGCGTCCGTCGGCCTGTTTGCCGGCGAAATGCGCGATGCGGCCGGTGTGCTGCAACCGTTGCTCAGTGATCTGGCGATCGGCGGCACGCCCGTCGAGGCGCCGCTGGTGTTTCGCGACGCCGTCGCTTCCAGCGGCGCCAGGCCCGTGATCGTGGGCAAGGTCATCGTCAATTTCAGCGGCGAACAGATCGATGCAGCCTTGCGCAGTGAAGTGCGGCGCAAGGTGGTGGAAGTATTGCTGCTCGATATCATCCTGGTGGCGGCGCTGGCGCTCAGCCTGCGCATCATCTTCCGCCCGCTGCGCCAGTTGCGCGATGGCTTGTTCGACCTGGCCACGCGCGGCAGCGATGAGGTGGAAGAGTTGCCGGAAACGCGGCGCGATGAACTGGGCGACGTGATCCGGGGTTTCAATGCTGTGCAGCGCAAGCTCAAGTCCATCATCTTCCGTACGCGCGAGGCGGAAGATGCGGCGCGCCGGTCACAGCATGAAACGGCGCAGGCGATGGATGAATTGCGCCTGGCGCAGGAATCGCTGCTGCAGGCGGAACGCCTGGCCGCACTGGGCAGCCTGGTGGCTGGCGTAGCCCATGAAATCAATACACCGGTCGGCATCGCCCTGACCAGCGCCTCGGTCCTGAAGGAAGCGACCGAAGACATCAGCGCGGCCGTTGCAGGTGGCGCCGTCAGGAAGACCGACATCGTGCGCTACCTGGAAACGGCCAGCGAAAGCGCGCGCCTGATCATGAACAATGCCTACCGCGCCGCACACCTGATCCATAGTTTCAAGCAGATCGCCGTCGACCAGGTCAGCGAGGCGCGCCGCCTGTTCGAGTTGTCCGACTATATACAGGAAGTGGTGGCCAGCCTGCAGCCAACCTTGAAAAAGACGCGCATCGCCATCACGATTGATTGCCCATCAGAAATCATGTTTGACAGCTATCCCGGTGCCCTGGCGCAGGTGCTGACCAACCTGGTGCTGAACTGCGTCGAGCATGCGTTTGACGCCGACACGGCGGGCAGCATCCATATCGGCGTGCGCTGCGATCCCGACTGGATCGATATGCAGGTGCGCGACAATGGCCGGGGCATCGCGCCCGACCTGATCGACCGCGTCTTCGATCCGTTTGTCACCACGCGGCGCGGCCAGGGTGGCACGGGATTGGGATTGAATATCGTGTTCAACTTGATTGCCAAGCAATTTGGCGGCACCATCACGGTACACAGCACCGTAGGCCAGGGCGCCACATTCCTGTTGCGCCTGCCTAGGGTGACGCCATTGCCAGAGGGTAAGGACGGCCAGGGAGACGAACATGACAATACAGCACGGTGAGCGCCAGGTGGCCTTCTTGCGCGGCATTAATGTGGGCCGCGCCAAGCGCGTGGCCATGGCCGACCTGCGCAAGCTGCTGGGCGACCTGGGCATGACGGAAGTGAATACCGTGCTCAACAGTGGCAACGTGGTCTTCAACGCGGGCAGCCTGGCGCCGGCGGAGGCCGCGACGCAAATCGAGGAAGCGCTGGTCTTGAAACTGGGCGTGGCGGCCAGGGTGACGGTGTTGTCCCACGCGCAATTTGACGAACTGATGACTGAAAACCCCCTGGTCCCGACCAGCGATGCATCGCGCTTGCTGGCGCTGGTGATCAACAACCCGATAGACGCCCGGCGCATCGCGCCCTTGTTGCAGCAGCAATGGCATCCCGAAGCGCTGGCGGCCGGCAAATGGGCCGCCTATGCCTGGTGCCCCGATGGCGTGCTGGCCAGCAAGGTGATCGCCGCGCTGGGCTTGCTGCTGGGCGATGGCGTGACCTCGCGCAACTGGGCGACCATGAATAAACTACATGTTTTACTACAACAACCATAAAAAATGAATTGGGATATCGTCAAAGGGGTATTGATCGTGCTGGTCGCCATCAGCGTGGTGCTGACCGCCTTCGTGCTTATTTCTGCTTCCGGCCCCGACAAGGCGGCCTGTATCGCGCGCGCCCTGAAGTCGGGTATTCCTGTGGGAAATATTGAACGGGTGTGCCGCCTGACCGAGAAATAACTTGCTCCCCCATGCTGATGTTGACCATGGATAAAAAACGCTGTTGTTTTTTATTTGTGCTGTCAGCAAGAAAACAATATATCGATTAGCATATTGTTCAAGCGATGTTTTCTTAGTATTAGCTAGCCAGGCCTGTGGGAGGGCGCGATGGAAACCGTAACAGCGCAGTTCAATCTGGACGTGATGCGCACGTCCGCCTATAAAGCCAGTTCCTTGCTCAAAGCCATGGGCAATGCCGACCGCTTGATGCTGCTGTGCCAATTGTCGCAAGGCGAGCATTGCGTCAGCGACCTCGAGCAAAAAGTCGGCATCGTGCAGCCGACCTTGTCGCAGCAACTCGGGGTGCTGCGCGAGGAAATGCTGGTGGCTACGCGGCGCGATGGCAAGCAGATTTATTACCGCGTCGCCAGCCGCGAAGCGCTGGCCGTGCTGCAATTGCTGTATGCACAATTTTGCGGACCCAAGCGCTCCTACGGCGACGCCGACGACCTCGACTAAAATATTTCCATGCACATCGACTGGCAACATTTCACGCCCTGGTCATCGCTGGCGGGCGGTTTGCTGATCGGCCTGGCCGCTGCCGTCTTGATCCTGTTCAATGGCCGCATCGCTGGCATCAGCGGCATCGTGGGTGGCTTGTTGTCTCCGCGCAAAGGAGACTCCGGCTGGCGCCTCGCCTTCCTGGCCGGCTTGCTGATCGCTCCCTTGTTGTACCAATTGCACCATGTCTTGCCTGACGTATTTATCGACGCCAGCACACCGGCCCTGGTAATTGCCGGCCTGCTGGTGGGCCTGGGCGTGCGCTATGGCGCCGGCTGCACCAGCGGCCATGGCGTGTGCGGCCTGTCGCGGCTGTCTCCCCGTTCGCTGGCAGCAACGCTGTGCTTCATGGCGGCAGGATTCCTGACCGTCTATCTGCTGCGCCATGGGCTGGCCTGGACATGATGCGCCTGCTTTTTTCCCTTGTGAGTGGCTTGCTGTTTGGCCTGGGCCTGATCGTCTCCGGCATGAGCAATCCCGCCAAGGTGCTGGGCTTTCTTGACCTGGCCGGCGCCTGGGATCCGTCGCTGGCGCTGGTGATGGGCGGTGCGATTGCCGTCGCCATGCCTGCCTTCTGGCTGGCGCGCCGCCGCCAGCGGGCCATCCTTGGCGATGCCATGCAACTGCCCAGCAACCGCCAGCTGGACCGGCGCCTGCTGCTGGGTAGCCTGGCCTTTGGTGCCGGCTGGGGCATCGCCGGTTTTTGCCCCGGCCCGGCGCTGGTGTCCTTGCTGGCGTGGCAGGCGAAAGCCTGGATCTTTGCCGCCGCCATGCTGGCTGGCATGGCCCTGTTTGCCTGGCTGGAGCGCCGCCAGGCGCGCGACAAACAATCGTCGGCGCCGTCCTGAAACGGTACAATCTGCCGCATCGTACACAGCGTACATACCGATGCGGGAAACTCCATGATGCGATTGATCAAACAGGCAAGTGTCCTGTGCTGCGTGCTGGCCCTGAGCGCCTGTGGCGGCTTGCTGAAGAAGGGGGCGCCGCCGGCGCCGGTCACCGATAGCGTGCCCAACCCGCAAGTGCTGCTGCTGGGCGAAGTGGTGGACAATGTCCAGGGCCAGCGCCTGCGCCTGGCTGAATTGCAGCGCCGGGTCGCTGCTGGCTGGCGTCCCGTGATCGTGATGGAACAGTTCGACCGCGATACCCAGCCGCTGCTGACGCGCGCCACGCGCGATTGCGCCGATCCCGATTGCATCATCCGCGTAATGGAGCAGCCGGGCTGGGACTGGGATCAATACCGGCCCGTGCTGGACCTGGTGATCAATTATCAGTTGACCTTGATTGCTGGCAATCTGTCGCGGACCGATGCGTCGCGCACCGCGCGTGATGGCATGCAATGGTCGATGTCGCCGGCCATGGTGAAAACGTATCTGTCGGCGCCCGTGCCGGCCGACTTGCTGCAAGGGCAAAGGAAACAAATCCAGGAGAGCCACTGCAATATGGTCTCGGACATGATGATCGACGGCATGATCCATACCCAGGTGGCGCGCGATATCTGGATGGCCAAGCTGATACGCGACCAGGCGCCACGCGAAGTGGTGTTGTTTGCTGGCAACGATCACGTGCGCAAAGACATCGGCGTGGCCCGCTGGTTGAAGCTGGCCGACCCGCAATTGAACGTGCGCAGCATCGGTTATGTGGAGCAGGGCAGCCAGGCGATTGCCGGTGAATTTGACCTCACGCAAACCATGGCGCCCCAGTCGCGTAAGGACCCTTGCGCCAAGTTCAAGGCCAAGTAAACCAGTCCTTTATTTCCCCTCAATTAACACCCTGCCGGCCAGTCTGGCGAGGGTGTTTTACTACGTACTTTCCACATTCCATCGTTGTTGCATGTCATTGGTGCGTCATATTGTCTAAATAGAATTCGCTCCAGCCGAGTTCGTGACCCTAGCACCGTTCACTTCGTGGCTTCCTCTTTATCCCAAAAAACAAATGAGAGAATCCCATGCAACAGCGTTATCCATTGAAACCGATTTGCTTCCTGGTATTACAGGCACTGGCTTGCTACGCGCACGCTGCCGCTCCCGAAGGTGAAGGCGAGGGCGCCGCCGCTGCTGCGCCGATGCAGGTTGTCGAAGTGACGGGCCAGGGCCAGTCGCGCCAGGTGCAAAACATCACGCGCGCCGACCTGCAAAAAGCCATTCCAGGCACCAGCCCCTTGCTGACCCTGGAAAAATTGCCAGGCGTCAGTTTCCAATCGGCTGACCCGTTCGGTTCCTATGAGTGGTCGACGCGTTTCAGCATCCGCGGTTTCAATCAAAGCCAGCTGGGATTCACGCTCGATGGCGTGCCGCTGGGCGACATGAGCTACAGCAATAACAACGGCTTGCACATCAGCCGTGCGATTTCGTCGGAAAACATCGGCCGCGTGGCCGTCTCGCAAGGCGCCGGCGCCCTGAGCACTGCCTCGACCAGCAACCTGGGCGGTACCGTACAGTTCTTTACGCTCGACCCTTCCGACACCATGGGCGCAACCGCCTCGCAAACCCTGGGCAGCGACAGCACCTCGCGCACCTTTGTGCGCGTCGATAGCGGCTTGTTGTCGACCGGCACCAAGTTTTACCTGAGCGGCACCCGCATGCGTTCCGAAAAATGGAAAGGCGACGGCCCGCAAGACCAGGACCAGTTCAACAGCAAGTTCGTGCACACGTTTGGCGACAACAAGTTGAGCGGTTTCTACAATTATTCGAGCCGCAGCGAAGTCGATTACCAGGACTTGTCGCTCGATATGGTCAAGCGCCTCGGCTATAACTGGGATAACTATGCGCCCGACTGGCAGCGCGCCGTGAATGCCGCCAAGGGCATTTATACGGGCGGCGTCAACAGCATGGATGACGCGTATTACCTGGGCCGTGGCTTGCGCAAGGATAACCTGGGCGGCTTGTCGCTGGACTTGCAGCTGACCCCGGCTGCCGTGATGAAAACCACGATTTATCACCACGACAACAAAGGCCAGGGCCACTGGTACACGCCGTACACCCCGTCCTCGGCCACCGTGCCGATTTCGATCCGCACCACCGAGTACTCGATCGGCCGCGATGGCGTGACCAGCGACCTGACCTGGGAAGTGGCCAACCACACCATCAATGCCGGTTTCTGGGGCGAGCGCAGCCTGCATACCCTGACGCGTAATTTCTATGCCGTCACGGATGGCACTTACCAGGACCATTTCCTGTCGAACCCGTTCGCGACCGGTTTCAAGCAGGATTTCACCACCACCACGCGCCAGTTCTATCTGCAAGACACGATGTCCTTGCTGAATGACAAGCTGAGCCTCAATTTCGGCTTCAAGAGCCCGAAAGTGTCGATCGAATCCGTCAACCTGGTGGGCACGCGCGCCGCCGGCAATATCGAAGCGAAAAAAGCCTTCCTGCCGCAAGCGGGCATTACCTATCGCCTCAACAAGGACGATGAACTGTTCACCTCGTTCTCGCGCAATATGCGTGCGTATCAACCGGGCATCACCGGTCCGTTTTCGCAAACCCAGCAAGCGTTCGACCTGACTGCCAGCCAGCTGAAACCGGAAACCTCGACCACCATCGACCTGGGCATGCGCTTCAAGCGTGACGCCGTGCAAGGCTCGATCGCCGTGTATTACGCCGACTTCAAGGACCGCCAGCTGGGCATCGCCACCTGCGCCGGCATCGTCGGTTGCCCAAGCGTCATCGCCAACGT
This sequence comes from Janthinobacterium sp. Mn2066, assembly GCF_049319705.1. Lineage (NCBI taxonomy): Bacteria > Pseudomonadati > Pseudomonadota > Betaproteobacteria > Burkholderiales > Oxalobacteraceae > Janthinobacterium > Janthinobacterium sp. Mn2066. Next base: position 166,404 of record NZ_JBMOUF010000001.1, read on the forward strand.
GGGCAAGGTGGAAACCAGCGGCCTGGAAGCGCTGGCTGTCTGGAAACTGTCGCGTGAAGTGTCGTGGTTCAATTCCTTCACCTACAACAGCTCGAAATACAAATCGAACTACGTCGACAACGGCACGGTGGTGGCCGTGGCCGGCAAGGACGTGGTCGATGCACCGCGCGTGATGTTCAATACCGAGTTGTCGTATGAAAATGCAGCCTGGTTCACGCGCCTGGGTGGCAAGTTCACCGACAAGCGTTACTACACCTACACCAACGATGCGTCCGTGCCATCGTTCTGGACCTCGAGCCTGTCGGCCGGCTACAAGTTCAAGAATGTGGGCGCGTTCAAGGATGTCTCCGTACAGTTGAACGTCAGCAACCTGTTCGACAAGCAATACTTCAGCACGATCGGCACCAACGGCTTTGCCGCATCGGACCCGAACGGCACCCTGGCCACCTTGCTGGCCGGCGCCCCACGCCAGCTTTTCCTGACGGTGAGCGGCAAGTTGTAATGGATGTTGCAGTAAATCAGTAGCAAGGCGCGGCGGGAAGTGATTCCCGCCGCGTTTTTTATTTGGAAAGAATTTTCATGAACAAGTATTTCAGGCTGGCCGCCATGCTGGCGTGCAGTATTCCCCTGTTGGCCAGCGCCGCCGTGCGCATCGTCACGGGGCCGACGCCGATCCGCGATGGCGACGCCAAAGCGCGTGGCGACATCACGGTCATCAATCAAAAGCTGGCGTTTGCGCTGGCCGTCGAATCGCCGGTGCCGTATGGCGTGCCGCGCGGCGCGCTGGTCGATATCGCCGCTGTCAGCAAGGGCAAGATCGGCCGCGACCGCGCCGTATTTGCCGACTTTATTCCGAATAACTGGTCGGCCTGGCCGAATACTTATCAAAAGATCGATATTGTCGAGCGCGGCCCGCAGCAAGTCGTGATACGCACCGTGCGCGACTGGGGCAAGGTGGTCATCACCACCACCTACACCTTGAAAGACGGCGCCGACCGCGTGGAGGTCTCCACCACGATGCGTAATGACGGCGACACTGCCTTGCCGGGATTGTTGTCTGGCCTCACTTACTGGCCCAAGGGCGGTTTCCTGTTCGGCGTGCCTGGCGGGCCCGAACACGGACCGGCGCCCGATGTCCTGGCGCACCGCATGGTGGCGTATGACGCGGACTGGAGCGTGGCCCTGCACGCCGCGTATTTCAATGACGTGGAATATGGCTCGAAAGATTTGTACCAGCGCCATACCCTGGCGCCCGGCGAAAGCCGCCAGTTTGACGGCTGGCTGCAAGTGGGGGCCAGCGGCGACCTGGCGCCCGTGATGCGCTCCGAAATTGCACGCGATGGCTTGCCGGCCGGCGAAGTACGCGGCACGGTGCGCGGCGTCGATGGAAAACCGGTGCAGCAAGCCGTGATTGTGCTGGAAAAAGCCGGCCAGCCCTATGGCTGGGCACTGGCGCCGAACGGCAGCTACAACATGCAGTTGCCGCTCGGCGATTATCAAATTTATGCCACGGCCAAGGGGTATAGCCAGACGGCGCCGCAACCCCTGACGGTGGACAGCGGCCAGCCGGTGATCCAGGATTTCAGCCAGTTGCAAGGGCCAGGCACGATCCACTTTGACGTCAGGAATATGAAATCCTTGCCGCTCGATGCGCGCATCGTGATCAGCAAAGGCCAGCAGCCGGTGGTGGCGTTCCTGGGCAAGAAGACGTTTTTCACGGAACTGGACCGCAAAGGCAAGGCCGATGTGAGCCTGGCGCCCGGTGCGTATGTCTTCACGCTATCGTCGGGCGGCGGTTTTCTCAGCGAACCGGCGACGCTCGATGTGCAAGTAGAGGCTGGAGCGCAACTGCGGGCCGAGGTGGTGCTGAAACCGTTTGCCGATCCCGCGGCGCGCCGCTGGTTTGCGGCCGATTTGCACCATCATGCAGACCAGGCCGAAGCGGTCACGCCGCCGGTCGACCTGGCCCGTGCACAACTGGCGGCCGGGCTCGATTTACTGTTTGTCAGCGACCATGACACGATGGTCAACTTGCCGATGCTGGAAACGCTTGCCGGCCGGCGCAAGTTGCCGTTGATCGGCTCCATGGAACTCTCCGCTTCGTGGGCCCATTTCAATGCCTATCCCTTGAAGGCGGGCCAGAAGCTAGTCATTGACATGAGCACGGCAACGGTGGACCAGATCTTTGCCGAAGCGCGCCGGCTGGGGGCGACGACGATACAGGTCAACCACCCATTTATTCCTTACGGCTATTTCGCCAGCCTGGACGCCAAGGTCGCGCCCGGCGGTTTCAACGGCGCATTTAATGTGGTGGAAATCAATGCGTCCACCCCTGGCGATGATGTCAAGGTGCTGCAAACGCTGTGGCAATACTGGAATGCTAGCCAGCCTTATTACTTGAGCGGCGGCACCGATGTGCATGACGTGTGGAATGATGTGTCGGGCCGGGTGCGTACCTTTGCCCATGTCGAAGGGAAACTCACGCCCGCCAGCTACAGCGCGGCCGTCAAGGCGGGTCATAGCTATGTCAGTGCCGGGCCGCTGATTTATCCCGATACCGTATTTGGCACGCGGCTGGCAAAACGGCCGGCCACCCTGGGTTTTGATCTGCAGGCGCTGGCCGGCATCAAAAAGGTTGAGCTGATCGGCGGCGGCGTGGTGGCGGCCAGTTTGAGTTTCGACGATTTTCCGCGCAGCCGCCGCGTCGATTTCATGCCGAATGACAACGCCACCTGGTATGCGCTGATCGTGGAAGACCGCGAAGGGCACAAGGCGTACAGCAACCCGATCTGGATAGATCGCAAGTAATTACTTTGGCTCTGTCCTCGATAAATAGGGGAATCTTGCTGCAAGGCTGAGGTCTGACTCATCAGACCAGTCAAACAGGGAGATCAGCATGCAACAAGCGCAATGGCAGTTTTCGCTGGCGCCACCGCTTTCTGGCGTTGGCGAAAACCGACCGTCCGCGCTGCCTGCATGGCATCATCGAGGCTGATGAGATGTATCTGCTGGAATCGGAAAAAGGCGCGCGTCATTTGCAGCGTCCGGCACGCCGGCGTGGTGGTCATGCCCGTCAGCGTGGCATTTCCAGCGAGCAGGTTTGCATCCTGGTGGCGCGTGACCGTACGGGGCAAACCATCGCTACCGTCACGGGCAAGGGGCAACTGACCAGGAAACAGCTGCTGCATTGCCTGCTACCCGTGATCGACCGCGACATCCTGCTGGTGACAGATGCCCATGCGGCCTATGCTGCTTTCGCCCGGGAGACAGACATCAGTCATCAAGCCGTCAACTTGCGCGCCGGTATCCGCGTGCGCGGCGCGGTCCACGCGCAGAACGTCAACGCGTATCGCAGCCGCTTGCGTGGATGGCTGCGCATTTTTCATGGCGTGGCGACACGTTATCTACCCAATGACCTGGGCTGGCGCTGGATACTCGACGCCAGGCGCATCCTGTCGGCTGAAACTTTGTTGAAGGCAACACTAGGAGACTTCCCACATCTGACGGTGACATAGCCATTACTTTTGCATCCGCACCAGCGCGCTGACCTTGTCTGCCGTCGCCAGCAGTTTCGGCAAGGTATGTTCCAGCAAGTGCGCCACGGGCGGGCCGGCCGTCTGGCCGCTGGCGTTAATCGCCGCGACGATCTTGCCATTGCGGTCAAACACGGGCGCGGCCAGGGCGACCAGGCCTTGTTCCAGTTCTTCCTGCACCAGGCTCCAGCCCTGGCGCCGCACCTGGGCAATTTCTGCCATCAAGGCATCGATATCGGTCACGGTGGCCGGTGTCAGTTTCAGCAGCGGCATGGTGGACAGCTTGCTGCACAGCGCATCGGGCGACAGGCCCGACAGCAAGACCCGGCCCATCGAGGTGCAATACGCGGGCAAGCGGCTGCCGATGCCCAGGTTGATCGACATGGTGCGATGGGCCGACAGGCGCACCACATACACGATGTCGTTGCCGTCGAGCACCGTGGCCGAACACGCCTGGCGCAAGGACAGGGTCAGGTCTTCCAGCAGCGGCTGGGCCTGGGTCCAGACGGGCAACGATGACAGATAGGCGTAGCCGAGGTCCAGCACTTTGGGCGTCAGGCGGAACAGGCGCCCGTCGGCTTCCACGTAGCCCAGGTGCAGCAGGGTGTGCAGGATGCGCCGCGCGCCGGCCCGCGTCAGCTCGGTTCGCTCCGCCACTTCGCTCAGGGTTTGCTGGGGCGCATCGGCGCCAAAGCTGCGCAGCACGGCCAGTCCGCGGGCGAACGATTGCACGTAGCTGTCGCCGGGACGGGGCGCGCCATCGGCGGGTTCTTGCTCGGAAATGGTTGTGCTGCTGCTCTGGTTCATAGGAATTCCACTTGATTAAGCTGGTCATTATAGCAATGGGGGCACGATGGCCCGCAAATTGACAAGCGCTGCTATCAGGCATATTCTCACGAATAAGTTCTAAATGCGAATAATTGTTCGAATTGCGAACATATGAGACTGCTTTACCCAAAGGAGATAGCACGATGATCGACAAACTCCGCGCCAGCGTGGCCGACGCGCTGGCCGTTATCCACGATGGCGCCACCGTCATGATTGGCGGCTTCGGCGGCGCGGGCCAGCCAGCCGAGCTGATCGACGGCTTGATCGCCCACGGCGCGCGCGACCTGGTGATCGTCAACAACAATGCCGGCAATGGCGACACGGGCCTGGCCGCGCTGCTGAAAAACGGGCAAGTGCGCAAGATCATTTGCTCGTTTCCCCGCCAGGCCGATTCCCACGTCTTCGATGGCTTGTACCGCTCGGGCAAGCTGGAACTGGAATTGGTGCCGCAAGGTAATCTGGCCGAGCGCATCCGCGCTGCCGGCGCCGGCATCGGCGGCTTTTTCACGCCCACCGGCTACGGCACGCAACTGGCCGTTGGCAAGGAAACGCGTGAAATCGACGGCCGCATGTATGTGCTGGAATCGCCGATCCACGCCGACTTTGCCTTGATCAAGGCCGAGCAGGGCGACCGCTGGGGCAACCTGACTTACCGCAAGACGGCGCGCAACTTCGGTCCCATCATGGCCATGGCTGCCAAGGTCAGCATTGCTTCCGTGCACGAAGTTGCCGAACTGGGCAGCATCGACCCGGAACACGTCATCACGCCTGGCCTGTTCGTGCAGCGCATCGTGCAAGTGCCGCGCACGGCCACCGGCCCGGCCGGCTTCAAGGCAGCCGCCTGAAAGACAATCACATGAATAAATGGAATCGAGACCAGATGGCGGCCAAGGTGGCGGCCGATATCAAGGAAGGCGCGGTAGTGAACCTGGGTATCGGTTTGCCGACCCTGGTAGCCAACCACTTGCCCGCCGGTGCAGAAATTATCTTGCACAGCGAAAACGGCGTGATCGGCATGGGCCCGGCGCCCGTACCCGGTGCAGAAGATTACGACCTGATCAATGCAGGCAAGCAGCCCGTCACTTTGCTCGCTGGCGGCAGTTATTTTCACCATGCGGACAGCTTTGCCATGATGCGCGGCGGCCACCTGGACATTTGCGTGCTGGGCGCGTTTCAAGTATCAAGCACGGGCGACCTGGCCAACTGGCACACGGGCGGCGCCGACGCGATTCCCGCCGTGGGCGGCGCGATGGACCTGGCCATCGGCGCCAAGAAAACCTGGGTCATGATGGAATTGCTGGCCAAAACGGGCGAGAGCAAGCTGGTGCCGGCCTGCACGTACCCGCTGACGGGCATCGGCTGCGTCAGCCGCATCTATAGCGACCTGGCCGTGATCGACCTGGGGTCGCATGGCGCCAAGGTGGTCGAACTGGTGGAGGGGATGACCCTGGAACAATTGCAAGCCTTGACGCCGGTGCCGCTGGCGGACGGACGTTGTTAGAACAACCCCTTTCTTGGAGGAAAGAACATGACCCATGCTTTTATTTGTGACGGCCAGCGTACGCCGTTTGGCCGTTACGGCGGCAGTCTGTCGGGCGTGCGGACCGACGACCTGGGCTCCGTGCCGATCCGCGCCTTGATGGCGCGCAACCCGAACGTGGATTGGGACGCCGTCAGCGACGTACTGTACGGCTGCGCCAACCAGGCTGGCGAAGACAACCGCAACGTGGCCCGCATGGTGGCCTTGCTGGCCGGTTTGCCGATGTCGGTGCCGGGCGCGACCCTGAACCGCCTGTGCGGTTCGGGCCTGGACGCCATCGGCAGCGCGGCGCGTTTTATCAAGAGCGGCGAAGCGGGCCTGATGATCGCGGGCGGCGTGGAAAGCATGAGCCGCGCACCATTTGTGATGGGCAAGGCTGACAGCGCGTTTTCGCGCAGCATGAAGATGGAAGACACGACCATCGGCTGGCGTTTCATCAATCCCGTGATGAAGGCGTTATACGGTGTCGACTCGATGCCGGAAACAGCGGAAAACGTGGCGGTCGAACACGGCATCAGCCGCGCCGACCAGGACCGGATGGCCTTGTCCAGCCAGCTCAAGGCGCTGGCCGCGCAGCAGGCGGGCGTATTCGACAGCGAAATCTGCCCCGTCACCATCGCGCAAAAGAAAGGCGATGCCATCATCGTCAGCCGCGACGAGCATCCGCGCGCCACCACCCTGGAAACCCTGGCGAAACTGAAACCCGTGGTGCGGGCCGATGGCACGGTGACGGCGGGCAATGCGTCCGGCGTCAACGATGGCGCGGCAGCCTTGCTGCTGGCCGATGAAGCCAGCGCCGTTCGCTACGGCTTGACCCCGCGTGCGCGCGTGGTGGCCATGGCGACAACGGGTGTGGCGCCCCGCGTGATGGGCATCGGCCCCGCGCCGGCCACCTTGAAAGTGCTGGCCATGACGGGCATGCGCCTGGAGGACTTCGATGTGATCGAACTCAATGAAGCGTTTGCCGCGCAGGGCCTGGCCGTGATCCGCCAGCTGGGCTTGCGCGACGACGATGCGCGCATCAATCCGAATGGCGGCGCAATGGCGCTCGGCCATCCGCTGGGCGCTTCCGGTGCGCGGCTGGCATTAACGGCCGTCAACCAGTTGCACCGCACGGGTGGCCGCTACGCCCTGTGCACCATGTGCATCGGCGTGGGCCAGGGTATTGCCCTGGTGCTGGAACGCGTTTGACACTGCAGCTAGCCGGCATCGCCGGCTTTTTCGATTTGAAAAGAAGAATGATATGACTGACACTACGCAAGATCTTGCACAGCTCACTTCGGGGCAGCGCATCAAGGCCATCATCGGCGCCTCTTCCGGCAACCTGGTCGAATGGTTCGACTTCTATATCTACTCGTTTTGCTCGCTGTATTTTTCGCACGCCTTTTTTCCTTCCGGTAATCCGACCACGCAACTGCTGCAAACGGCCGGCATCTTTGCGGCTGGCTTCCTGATGCGCCCCGTGGGCGGCTGGCTGTTTGGCCGCATCGCCGACAAATACGGCCGCCGCAAGTCGATGATGATTTCCGTGCTGATGATGTGCGGCGGCTCCTTGATGATCGCCATCACGCCCACTTACGCCACCATCGGCGCGCTCGCGCCGTTTTTGCTGCTGCTGGCGCGCCTGTTGCAGGGCTTGTCCGTGGGCGGCGAATACGGCACCAGCGCCACCTACATGAGTGAAGTATCGGAATCGGGCAAGCGCGGTTTCTATGCCTCGTTTCACTATGTGACCCTGATCGGCGGCCAGTTGCTGGCCTTGCTGGTGCTGGTGATCTTGCAGCAACTATTGACCCTGGAACAGTTGCGCGCCGGAGGCTGGCGCATTCCCTTTGTCTGCGGCGCCATCGTTGCCCTGGTCTCGCTGAACCTGCGTAAATCCCTGACGGAAACGACTACCGCCCACGAGCGCAAGGGCAAGGATGCGGGCAGCTTGCGTGGCTTGCTCAAGCACAAGCGCGCCTTCATTACGGTGCTGGGCTTTACGGCCGGCGGCTCGCTGGTGTTCTACACTTTTACCACCTATATGCAGAAATACCTGGTCAACACGGCCGGCATGAATGAAAAGATGGCCAGCGCCGTCATGACCTGGGCCTTGCTGGCCTATATGATCATGCAGCCGATCTTTGGCGCCCTGTCCGACCGCATCGGCCGCCGCACCTCGATGCTGTTCTTCGGCGGCCTGGCCACCATCTGTGTATTGCCCATCATGCATGCGCTGAAAGACATCAGCAACCCGTATGTGGCGTTTGGCCTGATCGTCATCGCGCTGGCCGTGATCAGTTTTTATACCTCGATCAGCGGCTTGATCAAGGCGGAAATGTTTCCCGTCGAAGTGCGCGCGCTGGGCGTCGGCCTGTCGTATGCGATCGCCAATGCCACCTTCGGCGGTTCGGCCGAATACGTGGCGCTGCAATTCAAGGCATGGCATGTGGAATCGTATTTTTATTGGTATGTTTCCATCATGTGTTTAATCTCTTTCATTGTTGCTATCCGCATGCCGGACCCGGGTCGCTCGGGCCTGCTGAAATAGCCTAATCGTCGTAGAATAAGGCATGGCAGCGACCGTCTGCCATGCTCACGTGTCATATCCTCTCTGTTCCACCTCCAGGAGCTTTTCATGTCGTATGTTATTACCGCACCCGTCCAGCCCAGCGTTCCTGTCGTCGGCAGCACCGACACCTTTCCCGTCCACCGCATCTATTGCGTAGGCCGCAACTATGTCGACCATGCCAAGGAAATGGGCCACACGGGCCGCGAAGCGCCTTTCTTTTTCATGAAGCCGGCCGACGCCGTGCTGCCCGTGGCCGCTGGCGTGACGGGTGAATTGCCGTATCCGGCGCACACTGCCGACTTCCAGCACGAGATGGAACTGGTGGTGGCCATCGGCAAGGGCGGCAGCGACATCGCCGCTGCCGATGCCTTGCAACACGTATGGGGTTACGCCGTGGGCCTGGACATGACGCGCCGCGACCTGCAGGGCGAAGCGAAAAAACTGGGCCGTCCATGGGATACGGGCAAGGCCTTTGAACAGTCGGCGCCGATCGGCCCCATCACGCCCGCCGCGCAGGCAGGCGAGATCGGCAAGGCTGCCATCACCCTGCACGTGAATGGCGTCTTGCGCCAGGGCAGCACCACCGATCTGCTGATCTGGAATGTGGCCGAAACCATCGCCGACCTGTCGAAATATTTCACCCTGCAGCCAGGCGACCTGATCTACACGGGCACGCCAGCGGGCGTGGCGGCCGTGCAGCGCGGCGATGAACTGGTCGGCGCGATTGCCGGCCTGACCGACTTGCGCCTGAAAGTGGTGTAAGCCATGATCAGCGAACTCTATGCCGTGGCCCAGCCTACGCGGGCCCAGATCGACGCCCTGGCGGGACCGGCCTTGCTGGAGTTCGGCACCGGCTGGTGCGGCCATTGCCGCGCCAGCCATGCACCGTTGGCCAGCGCCTACGCCAGCCACCCTGGCGTGCCGCATCTGCGCGTGGAAGATGGCCCCGGCCGCGCGCTGGGCCGTTCGTTCCGCGTCAAGCTGTGGCCGACCTTGATCTTCCTCAAGGATGGCCAGGAAGTGGCGCGCCTGGTGAGGCCGCTCGATAGTGCGGAGATCGACCAGGCATTCGCGCTGATCGATACGACAACGTAAATTGGGGTCAGACCCGACGGGTCTGACCCCAGTACTTCTTGCCGCACAGTACCCCAGCGCGTATTATTAGTGTTTACAGCAAGATCAACGGCATCTGTCAAACGATGCCGGCGCGATCATCAGCGGCCCGCTCCACCCGGAGCGGCTGCAGGCAAGCACTCACCACAGTGACGATGCCGCGATGTTCCAGCAGGTCTGGCATGGAGTGCCTGGCGATACGCCGGGTTGGACCACGTCTCTCATCCCCTGACGACCTTCCTGCCGTGCCCCGGTTTGACCCGGATGGCGCACGACCGTTGTTTCTCTGACCGGCAATAGCACGGCGCATCTGCGCGTGAAATATGTTTTCAAATTCACCAGCCATAAAGTCCGCGCGCGGCTATGATATGTCCACGACGCGTCGAGACAACGCTGAGCTGCTGCCTGAACAAACATCCAGAGAATGGCCTTTAGACACCCTCCCGAAGGAGCGCAGTACATGAGTAGCCCCCCCAAGAAAAATTCCCCCGGCACCGTATTATTTGCCAGCCTGATCGGCACCACCATCGAGTTCTTCGACTTTTATATCTACGCCACTGCCGCCGTGCTGGTGTTCCCGAAACTGTTTTTCCCTGCCGGCGACCCGTCGGCCGCCGTGCTACAATCGCTGGCCACGTTTGCCATCGCCTTCTTTGCCCGCCCGATCGGCTCGGCCGTGTTCGGCCACTTCGGCGACCGCATCGGCCGCAAGGCCACCTTGGTGGCCGCCTTGCTGACGATGGGCATTTCCACCGTCATCATTGGTTTGCTGCCGACCTATGCCGCCATCGGCACCCTGGCGCCGCTGCTGCTGGCGCTGTGCCGCTTCGGCCAGGGCCTGGGCCTGGGGGGCGAGTGGGGCGGCGCCGTCTTGCTGGCAACGGAAAACGCGCCACCGGGCAAGCGCGCCTGGTATGGCATGTTTCCGCAACTGGGCGCACCGATCGGCTTCTTCCTGTCGGGCGGCATCTTCTTGCTGCTCAGCGAAACCATGACCGATGAGCAATTCTTCAGCTATGGCTGGCGCATCCCGTTCCTGGCCAGCGCGCTGCTGGTGATCGTGGGCCTGTATGTGCGCCTGAAGATCACGGAAACGCCGGACTTCCAGAAAGTGCTGGACAAGAACGAGCGCGTGAAATTGCCGGTCGCCACCGTGTTCCGCCAGCATGGCCGTATGTTGATTTTGGGCACCATCGTTGCCCTGGCCACTTTCGTGCTGTTTTACCTGATGACCGTGTTCGCGCTGAGCTGGGGCACGACCAAGCTGGGCTTTACGCGCAAGGAATTTTTGATCGTGCAACTGTTTGCCGTGCTGTTCTTTGCGCTGACGATTCCATTTTCGGCCGTGCTGGCCGACCGCCGCGGCCGCCGCGCCACCATGATCTGGGTGTCGGCAGCGATTGCCATCTTCGGCCTGGTGCTGGCGCCCATGTTCGGTTCGGGCGTGACCTGGGAAGTCACCCTGTTCATGGCCGTCGGCCTGGGCCTGATGGGCATGACCTATGGCCCGCTGGGCACCTTGCTGTCCGAACTGTTCCCGGCCGAAGTGCGCTACACGGGCGCCTCGCTGACCTTCAACCTGGCCGGTATTTTGGGCGCCTCGCTGGCGCCGTATATCGCCACCTGGCTGGCGACCAATTATGGCTTGCAATACGTGGGCTATTACCTGACCGTGGCAGCCTTGCTGACCCTGGGCGCGCTGCTGCTGATAGGCAAGCCGCGTACGGCGCAGTAAAGCAGGTGAAGAAAACGCCAGCGCTGCTGGCGTTTTTCTTATGTACTGCTGATGATTACCACTTCGGCGTGTACTTCAGGGTGAACTGCACGTTGCGCGGGTCGCCAAAATAATTATTGCCGCCCGTATCGTTATAGGCAGGAATCACATAACGCTTGTCGAACAGATTATTGACGTTGAGCGACAGCGCCACCTGCGGCGTGGCTTGCCAGGCCAGCCGCGCATTCCAGATGGCAAAGCCGGGCACGTCGAAGCTGCGCGTGTAATCGACCGTGTGGCTTTGCAGGTTCACGCCGCCGCCCAGGCTGAACTTGTTCCAATCGCCGGGCAGGGTATAGCCGGACCACAGGCGCAGCATGTGTTTTGGCGTCCAGGTGGAAAATACCTTGCCTTGCTCATCCGGATCGTCGAGGTAGGTGGTGGCCGTGTAGGCGTAGCCGGCCGACAGTTGTAGTCCTTGCGCCACTTCGCCGCCCACTTCCGCTTCCAGGCCCTGGCTGCGCACCTTGCCGGCCGCGCGCGAGCAGTACCAGCCGTCGCAGGCAAAGCCGGCCGCGTAATCGGTCACGGCGCGGTTCTTGTGCTCGTAGCGGAACACGGCCAGCGAGGTATTGACCTTGCCGTCCAGCAGTTCCCCCTTGATGCCCGCTTCGTAATTGGCGCCCGTGATGGGCTTGAGGATCTGGCCTGCCACATCGTGGTTGGTTTGCGGCGTGAAGATATCGGCGTAGCTGGCGTAGGCCGACCATTGCGGAGTGAGCGCGTAGAGCAGACCTGCCGATGGCGTGAACTTGGCCGAGGCGCTGGTCTGGTCGCGGTAGCCATCTGGCGTGGCGTACACAAAGTCATACCAGCTGAAGCGCCCGCCCAGCAAGGCTTTCAGGTGTTGCGTGAGCTGGCCGTTCCAGCTGCCATACAGACCTTTCTGGCGGATGTCATAGGTGCTGAGCGAGGTCACGCCGCGCGCGGCAATGCTGTCGTAATCCTGCCAGGGACGGTGATGGTCGATATGGAAAATCTGCGCGCCCGGCGTCCAGGCGCGCGCATAGCGGTCATTTGAAGTGAAGCTGACGTAGCTGCTGCCCACTACCACTTCCTGCGCGATTCCCAAGCCATCGAACTTGCCGCGCACGAAAGCGTCGATGCCGCGCCGGCGGTTGTCGAAGTCGGTGGCAAAGTCGCCATACCGCGAGCCGCTACCATCGGCATTGATGGCGCCAGCCATGCGCTGGTGGGTGGCGCTGGTGGTTTCATTCATGCCCAGCGCCGACATCTTCAGCTGCCACTGCGGATTGAAACGGTGATCCAGGTCCGCGTAGATGGTGGTCTGTTCCATCTTGCTGCGGTTCCAGTCGCTGCCCGTGTAGGTAGAGCGGGGCAGGCCCAGCTCCGTGCCGTCCGCATAACGGGGCAGGCCGATAAACATGGGGCGGCCACGGTCATTGACACTGCTGACAGCCAGGCCGATGGTGGTGGCGGGTGCGATATCGTAGTCGAGCGCCGCATACACGGTGCGGCTCTTGCTCCATACCTGGTCGACGAATGAGTGGCTATCGTCTTCATCGATGACGGCGCGCCCGCGCAGCGTGCCTTCGGCGTTCAAGGGGCTGCTGACATCGAACTGTGCGCCATAGTGGTCCCACGATCCGGCGCGCGCCGTGACGGCAAACTGGCGCGTGGCCAGCGGGCGCTTGCGCACCAGGTTGACGGAGCCGCCCGGACTGCCCGTGCCCTCGAGCAGGCTGGAGGCGCCGCGCAGCACTTCCAGGCGGTCGTAGATGGTCATGTTTTCCTGGCCCCAGTTGCCCAGTGCGTAGGTGTTGCGGTCGATCGGCACGCCGTCGTACTGCCACTGGTCGATCTGGAAACCGCGCGCCGTGATCACCACGCCCGGTCCCACGCCATGCACGCCGACCACGCCCGTGACGTTATTGACGGCTTCGCGCAAGTCGGTAATGCCCTGGTCATCGAGGCGCTGGCGCGTCAGCACGCTGACGGACTGCGGAATATCCTTCATCGCCTGCTCGCCCTTGCCCAGGGTGATGGCGCGCGCCGTGTAGGAGCCACTACCCTCTGTGGTAGCGCCCTGGTCGGCCTGGCCGACGACGGTAATGGCTGGCATGCTGCGCTCGACTGCGGCTGACGCTGCCGGCGCCGATGCTGGCGCAGCCACCAGCACATAGCCGGTGGCCGTCTTGCCGATGGCGTAGCCGCTGCCGCGCAGCAGCACGGCAAAACCGTCATCGATGGCGTAGCTGCCTTGCAGGCCAGCAGTAGTCAAGCCTTGCACCTTGGCCGCATCGATGACGATGGACACGCCAGATTGCTGGGCATAGCGGTTCAGGGCTGCGGCCAGGGGGCCGGCCGGTATGGTGTAGCTGATAGCTGCGGGGGCAGCGGCTTGCGCAGGGAACTGCGTGCCGGTAGCCAGCAGGGCGGCCAGCGCCAGGGGGCGCAGGCGCAAGGAAAAAATAGAGCGAACGTGTACGGTCATGTGACAGCCTTGTGTGAATGATCTCAGCTGCCATGACGCACGAGAAACGCAAAGTGGAACCACGAACAGCAATTATTTTGTTTCGGGCATGTCGACCAGTACCAGGTAGCGCGTCAGCATGCGGATGCGCAGCTGCGGGAAATTGTCGGCCAATAGCTGCAGCGCCTTGTCCGTGTCGTCCAGCGGCAGCACGGCCGCCACGCGGATGTTGGCCAGCTGGGCGCGGTCGTAGCGCAGCTGGCCGGGGCGGTGGCGCGCCAACTCGTCGAGTACCTCGGTCAAAGGCTGGTCATCGACCACCAGCTGGTGCGCGGACCAGGCCTCTTGCAGGCTGGCCGCGTCGAACGATACCAGCGGACCGACGCCGTCGGACGTGATGCGCGTGCGCTGGCCCGCCTGCACCTTGACTGCCGGGTGCTGCGGCACCTGTGCCGAGACGGTCGATTCCAGCATGCTGAGCACCGTGGTTTCATCGAGCTTGCGCACGGTGAAGCGCGTGCCCAGTGCTCGCAGGGCCGCCTGGTTGCTGTCGACGATAAACGGCCGATGCTTATCCCTGGCGACCTCGACGAGCATTTCGCCCTGCACCAGCTCCACGTGCCGTTCGCCGGCGCTGAAGCGGACGTTGACGGCGCTGCCGCTGCCCAGGGTCAGGCGGCTGCCATCGGCCAGCGTCTGTGTGCGCCACTGGCCCGTGGGGCTACGCAGGTCGGCCAGCAGGTAAGAGGGGCCGACGCTTGCCGTGTAGCCTGCCGCCAGTATCACCATGGCCGCTGCGCCGGCGCTGGCCAGGCGGCGCGTGCGCTGGCGTTTCGGGGCGACGGCAGCCAGCGCGGCGCGGGCTGGCCGGACATCGCCACCGGCCTGGCCACGCACGGCGTTCAATTGCTGCAGCAGGTTTTCCATGCTGGCGGCGGCATCCGCATGCCGTGGATCGGCCGCCTTCCACGCAGCGAAACCGCTTTGTGCCGTTTCGCGCTCTGCTGCATCGTCGTCGCTGAGCCGCACGATCCAGCGCGCCGCCTGTTCGGCGAGGACATCATCGGTGGTCTTCATGCCGTCATGGCCGGGCAGGCCTGGCGGCAAGCCAGCAAGGCTTGCACCAGGTATTTTTGCACCATGCGCGTGGAGACCTTCAGCTGCGCGGCGACCACCGCTTGCGGCAGCTCTTCCAGGTAATGCAGCAAGAAGGCCTCGCGCGGCTTGCTGGACAAGTGCTGTAGCGCGTTGGAGATCTGTTCCAGCGCCTGTACCGCCATCAAGGTCTCTTCGGGCGATGGTGCACCGGGCAGGCTGTCGGCCAGCAGGGCCAGTTCGGCCAGGTAGCTGCGCTCGAGTACTTGCCGGCGTGCCCGGTCCAGCAGCAAGCGCTTGGCCGTGGTGGAGAGAAAAGCACGCGGTTCGCGCAGGCCGAACAGGGCGTCGCGCGAAGCGATGATGCGCACAAACGTGTCTTGCGCCACGTCGGCCGCACTCTGCGGGCAGCTGAGTTTCTTGCGCAGCCAGCCGAACAGCCAGCCGTGATGCTCGCTATAAAGCGCGTGCACTTGCTGCTGCAGGCTGGGCTGGACGGTGGACATGTGGACTTTATAAATGAGAATTATTCTCATTGTAAGCGCCGATGACGTTTTGCCACAATCCCCGCATGCACGGCTGTGGCGTGCAGGCCGCATGTTTAATCTTCGGCAATGAAAAAAACCGCCGCTGTACTGGACAGTGGCGGTTTTTTCGATTGCTACTAACTTACTGCTAATTCTTGGTGGTGATAGGTGGACTTGAACCACCGACCCCAGCATTATGAATGCTGTGCTCTAACCAACTGAGCTATATCACCCGACAGGCGAGCATTATCCAGTCTTCCGATTTCCTTGTCAATGCCGGTGCAAAATAATTTATGCCTTTTTCGCGACTACTGTTGCAGCTTTTGTTCAATGTGCGCCAGCATGGCGCTCGCCGGATCCGGGTCCGATGCCAGGCAATCGATGACGACGCGTTCCGGCATGGAGCGCAGCCACGTCAGTTGACGCTTGGCCAACTGGCGCGTGGCGATGATGCCTGTTTCGCGCAGGGTGGCCCGGTCGATACGGCCATCGAGGTATTCCCAGGCCTGGCGGTAGCCCACGCAGCGCATCGATGGCAAGCCCGGATGCAGGTCGCCGCGGCGGCGCAATTGTTCCACTTCGTCCAGCAGGGCGTCGTCTTTCAGCATGATGTCGAAGCGGGTGGCGATGCGGGCATGCAGCACGGCGCGGTCCGACGGTTCCAGCGCGAACGACAGCAATTGAAACGGCAACTCGGTTTTTTCGCGTTGGGCCAGCAGGGCCGACATGGGCTGGCCCGACAGGATCATGATTTCAAGCGCCCGGCCGATGCGCTGCGCATCGTTGGGCGCCAGGCGGGCCGCCGTCACCGGATCCTGTTCGGCCAGGCGTGCATGCATGGCGGGCCAGCCGATGGTCGCCGCATCTGCCTCCAGCCGGACGCGCAGCGCAGGATCTGCCCCCGGCAAATCATCGAGGCCATCGGCCAGGCCCTTGAAGTACAGCATGGTGCCGCCGACCAGCAGCGGCAGCTTGCCGCGTGCCGTAATCTCGGCCACCAGGCGCAGGGTGTCGTTGCGGAATTGCGCCACCGAATAGGCGTCGAGCGGATCGATGATATCGATCAGATGATGGGGAACCTGGGCCAGTTCTTCTTTCGATGGCTTGGCCGTGCCGATATCCATGCCCCGGTAAACCAGGGCCGAATCGACGGAAATGATCTCGGACGGGATCTGCTGCGCAATCGCCAGCGCACTGGCCGTCTTGCCGCTGGCCGTAGGGCCCATGATGGCGACGGCCAGGGGGAGGTGTGGGGTACTTGTCATATTAATTCTGTGAAGTGCTAAAAGCTGGGGGCAGACCCGCCGGGTCTGACCCCGGAGTTATTGCCCGCGCAGGAACAGCTTATCCAGCGCGTTAATTTCAACCTGCACCCAGGTCGGCCGGCCATGGTTGCACTGGTCGGCGCGTTCGGTGCTTTCCATCTGGCGCAGCAGGGCATTCATTTCCTGTACTGACAGGATGCGGTTGGCGCGCACGGCCGTGTGGCAGGCGAGGGTGCCCAGCAATTCGTTCTGGCGCTCGATCAGCACGCGCGAGCCGCCGTATTCGCGCACGTCGCGCAGCACGTCGCGCGCCAGGGTTTGCGCATCGGCGTTTTTCAGCAGGGTGGGCACGGAGCGCACGGCCAGGGTGGTGGGCGACAGGGCGGCGATGTCGAAACCCAGCGCCTTCAAGGTGTCCTGGTTTTCATTGGCGGTCGATACTTCGATCGCGTCCGCGTAAAACGTCACGGGGATCAGCAGCGACTGCACTTGCATGTCCTGTCCCGACACTTGCGCCTGCAGCGCGTTTTTCAGCTGTTCATACAGGATGCGCTCGTGCGCCGCATGCATGTCGACCAGCACCAGGCCCTTGGTGTTCTGCGCCAGGATATAAATACCGTGCAGCTGGGCCAGGGCAAAGCCCAGCGGATACTCTTCGCGCGCCATCGCTTCGGGCGTAGCGATATACGGTGCAATCTGGGTGATCGGCGAGTTGGCTGTGCTGCCGCTGCCGCCGAACAGCGCGCCATAGGCGGCCGTGTCCTGGGCGACTCCGGGCAGTTCGCCAAAGAAGGGGCGTTCCGGTGCGCCGCCTGGCGACGGTGCAAAGGTATTCGTAAATTGGGCGCCGAACGACGTTTGCGTCTGTTCGCGGCGCCAGATGCCGGGGCCGCCCGCACCATTAGTGCTGTCGCCCAGGCTGGACGCGGCCGGCAGTGGCGCCGGCACGCTGCCGAAGGCGGTGGCCGAGGTTTGCGCCAGCGCGCGCTGCACCGCGTGGAACACGAACTGGTGCACCGAGCGGCTGTCGCGGAAGCGCACTTCGATCTTCGACGGGTGGACGTTCACATCGACCAGCGCCGGGTCCAGGTCCAGCGCCAGTACGTACGACGGGAAGCGGTCGCCGTGCAGCACGTCCTGATACGCCATGCGCACCGCATGCACCAGCAGCTTGTCGCGCACGAAACGGCCATTGACATAAAAGAACTGACCATCGGCGCGCGCCTTGGACGCGGTCGGCAAGCCGGCAAAGCCGTGCAGACGCAAGTTCCCTGCCGATTCGTCGAGCGCCAGGCGCGCTTCGGCAAATTCATTGCCCAGGATATGCGCGCTGCGCTTGGCCAGTTCGCTGATATTCCACTGGTCGATGGTGCGGCCATTGTGCGATAGCGAGAACGACACGTCGGGCCGCGCCAGCGCGATGCGGCGTACGACTTCGGCGCAATGGCCGTATTCGGTCTGTTCCGATTTCAGGAATTTGCGCCGCGCGGGGGTATTGAAATACAGGTCTTGTACATCGACCGTGGTGCCCGGCGCGCCCGAGGATGGGCCGACGTTGCCCAGGTGTGAGCCGACGATTTCCCAGGCATGGGCGGCGTCGGCCGTGCGCGATGTCAGGGTGACGGCGGCCACCGAGGCGATCGACGCCAGCGCCTCGCCGCGAAAACCCAGGGTGCCCACGTTTTCCAGGTCGCTCAATGAGGCGATCTTGGACGTGGCGTGGCGCGCCAGGGCCAGCGGCAGCTGGTCCTTGGCGATGCCGCGCCCGTTATCGGTAATCGCAATGCGCTTGACGCCCCCTTCTTCCAGCCGCACCGTGATTTGCGTGGCGCCCGAATCGAGCGCGTTTTCCAGCAATTCCTTGACCACGGCAGACGGCCGCTCCACCACCTCGCCGGCGGCGATTTGCGAAATCAGCTGGTCAGGCAGGGCCTGGATGGGGCGGTGGGGGGGAATGGGCGCGTTCATGCGGTAGATTATACCGGGGTCAGACCCGGCGGGTCTGACCCCAGCATTTGCCTGTGGGTCTATTTCACCGCTTCCCGCACCGGTATCGGCGCACTGCACACGTCGATATGCCCAGCCTTGACCTTGCTCCACGGGCCGCCCCGGTTGCGCTGGGCTTCCAGCACGGCCTGGTAGGCGGCGCTGTCGGTGCGCATCACTTCCAGATGGCTGCGCTGTTCGGGCGGCACGTCGGCAGCCAGGCGGATCGATTTGATCGGCACGTTTTTTTCGGGGCTGTCATAAAAGCCCATAGCCCCGGTGCCACGCGGCAGGGTCGATAGCAACGGCATGCCGGAAACGACACGGCCAACCACCGTGATGTCGCGGTCCAGGTGGCGCGGCGACTGGCCGATGACGGCGTACAGTTCGGTGCCGCCGCCGCTATCGCTGCCATTGTCGCGGCCCACGCCCACGGTGCCATAGCAGTGCGTCAGCCAGGCCGTGCCGCTTTGCGGGTCGCGCGCGGAAGGAAAGCCGTTCGAATAACCCACTTGCGGCGCATAGCCATCGGCGTCAGGCAGGCGCGTAAAGCTTTTCACGTTTTTCAGCGGCACCGTGAATTCGCCGGGCAGGGTGCGCTGCGCATGCAGGATGGCTTTCGGATTTTTTTCATCGGGGTCGCCCCATTGCACTACCCAGTTATCCTGCGCGCGCGTGATCGCCAGGCCGTCGTAATAGTGCTCGGCGACCAGCGCCTTGATATTGGCTACGTGTCTGGGCGCGAAGTCGGGCGCCAATTCCAGCACCACCCGGCCAGCCGGGATGTCCAGGTACAGGGTGTTGTTCGGGTCCAGCGGGCGCCAGTCTGAAGGTTGGGATGCCTTGATCACGTCGGCGGCGGTGGTGACCGGTGCCAGTTCGGCCGGCGCGGCGATGCGTGGCTGCGGCGCGGGGCCAGCCTGGACTGCGATGCAGGGCAGGGCCAGTGCGAGGGCCAGGGGCAAACTATTCAGGGTATGTCGATACATGCTTGAGGGCATAGAGGGTCTCCAGGTGGGCGCCGTTTGCGCCAGGTGGAAAGTGTATACCGGAATGACAATGTTTCGGCGGAAATGCTCCGCAGCATGGCGATGCTGGTGTTTCCTTAACCTTTACTTAAAATGGCAAGACAAATAAGGGATGCTCAGGGGCGCTGCAAAATTAATCACAAAATATCGGCCCGCAGACTGCCGTCGCGCCTGTCCGGTGGTGTATGATTCCGCCGCTACCTTTAGGGAAAAAACATATGGATTTAGTGCAATTTCTTGACATGATCGTCCATGTCGACAAGACGCTGGGCATCTTGATTGAACAGTATGGCACGCTCGTGTATGCCGTGCTTTTTGCCATTATTTTTTGCGAAACAGGCCTGGTGGTGCTGTTTTTCTTTCCTGGTGACACTTTATTATTTATCGCCGGCGCCTTTTGCGCGACGGGACAGATGCACCTGGGCTTGCTGATCGCGCTGCTGGTGACGGCTGCCATCACGGGCAACACATTGAATTACTGGATAGGCGAGGCCATCGGGCATCGGGTGTTTACCCATGATTACCGCTGGATCAACAAGGACGCCATGCGCCGTACGCATGACTTCTTTGAAAAACACGGCGGCAAGACGATTATCCTGGCCCGTTTCGTGCCGGTGGTGCGCACGTTTGCGCCGTTCGTGGCCGGCATTTCCGACATGACGCATGCGCGCTTCCAGATGTACAACATCACGGGCGCCCTGCTGTGGGTGGTGGGCCTGGTGACGGCCGGCTACTTCTTTGGCAATATCCCGTGGATCCGCGACCACCTGACCATCATCGTGCTGGTCGGTGTCGGCGCCGCCGTGGTGCCCGTGGCCCTGGGCGGCATCTGGAAACTCTACAAGAAAATGACCAACCGCGCGGCGTAATCCTGACGCCCCAGCGTTTTACCGATCCAGGGCCCATGCGCCGCAGCGCCGCCTGCAGCCTGCCCTGGAGCGGTTTCCCTCCCGCTCCCTCGTTTTGCTGCTCGCTTTACTTCCCGCTGATTCAAGTTTTATTGCTTTCCAGCCGTAAACCAGTAGGTATTCTTACTTTCTGGATTTCCATGCGACACTTGAGCGCCCTGTTAGCTTGCAGCCTTGCCGCCATGGCGGCCATGGCAAGCGCCAAAGATGCCCCCGCGTCCGACTCGTCTGCCGCATCGGCCCCGGCTAGCGGACCCGTGTCGGCGTCCGCCCGTGCCGCTGCCGTGAAAACCCTGACCGAATCCGTGAAAGGCAAGCCGCCCGCGAAGGTGCCCGTTAATGTGGCGCCCACGGCGCGCGACAAGGAAGAAGCGTCCGAAGTCGACCTGTCCGAACGCATCGCGGCGCGGCTGGCTGAAATGCGCGCTACCCAGGCAGCGCGCGCGGCCGCCCGCGCCAGGAGGGCCGCCGTGGCGAAAGCGGCGGCGCCAGTCGCGCCACCAGCGCCGCCAGTCGCGCGCGGCACCCACTGGTCGTACGAAGGCGATAGCGGCCCGGCCAACTGGAGCAAGATCAATGTGGACTGGGCCAAGTGCAGCACCGGCAACCGCCAGTCGCCGATCGATATCCGCGATGGCATGAAGGTCGACCTGGAGCGTATCAGCTTTGACTATCACCCCTCCTCGTTTAATGTGGTCGACAATGGCCATACGGTGCAGGTGAGCGTCGGCAGCGGCAATTACATCACGGTGCAGAACCGCATGTACGAGCTGCAGCAGTTCCACTTCCACCGGCCGTCGGAAGAGCGCATCAATGGCAAGGGCTTTGAAATGGTGGTGCACCTGGTGCACCGCGACGCCGAAGGCCGGCTGGCCATCCTGGCCTTGCTGCTGGAACGGGGCGAGCCGCAGCCGACCATCCAGACCGTGTGGAATAACCTGCCGCTGGAAAAATTCGATACCGTCAGCCCGTCGATCCTGCTCGACCCGGCCAACCTGCTGCCCGAGCGACGCGACTACTACACCTTCATGGGCTCGATGACGGAGCCGCCGTGCAGCGAAAACGTCTTGTGGCTGGTGATGAAACAGCCGGTGCAGGCGTCGGCGGCGCAGATGGCGCTGTTCAGCCGTTTGTATCCCTTGAATGCGCGGCCTATACAGCCGACCAATGGGCGTATCATCAAAGAGTCCAACTAAATCCGGGGTCAGACGGGGACGCCGAGTTCCGACGGGTGACCCCGGCATTCGAACTAGATAAATTCCAGCTGCTGGCGCCCATTCCACTCGGCGCCGGCGGCCAGCAAATCCGGCTGGATCAGCGCCGGCTCGATGCAGATGAAGTGCGGGTATTCGTCGTCGTCCAGGTCGGGCAGGGCGGCGGCGTCCTGCGCGCCGGGGTTCCAGACGACGGCGTCCGTAAAGCCTTGCTGGGTCATCTTCAGGACCGAACCGCCGGCATGCAGGCTCAAGGGACCGGGCAACTGGTAATAGATGCGGTCCAGTTTATCGGCAAACTGCAGGTGCTCTTCGGCCTGCAGCGCGTCTTGCGGCGTGTCGTCGGAGTAGCGCACGTGCTGCAAGCCCTCGATGCGGGCCGTGCTTAATTGATCGATGTTGTAATAGGTGTGCAGGGCGGCCGAAAACGGGAATGCCTGGTCGCCGGTGTTCTGCACCGTCAAACTCAGTTCCAGCTTGTGTGCGTGCACACGCACGCGCAGGCGCAAGGTAAAGGCGTAGGGCCAGGCGGCGGCGATGGCCTCGGGCAGGTCGGTGTGGTGCAGGCTGAATTCGGCAAACGCAGCGCCATCGTCCACGCCGTGCGGACCCGCCTGCCAGGTCGAGACGCGCGCAAAGCCGTGGCGCATGCCGTTGCCGCGCGCGCCAAACTGGGGAAAGATCACGGGCACGCCGCCACGGATGGCGCGGCTGCCATCGAGGGCGGAATCACGGCTGCAGAACAGGCGCTGCTGGCCATCGGCCGTGCGCCACGACACCAGGTGGCCGCCGTACAGGGTGACGGTCGCCTCCGCCCCATCGGCGGCACGGATGGTCACGGCCGGCAGCTGGCCAAAGGTAGTCGTGTTGCGCATGCGGGACTTTCGTATCAGGCCGAGCGACTTTTCGCCAGCGGCGGATTCTTGGCAAAATAATTCTTGATGCCGGTGACGATGGCGTCGGCCAGCTGGTCCTGGTAGGCATTGTCGGTCAGCTTGGCTTCTTCTTCCGGATTGGAGATGAAGGCCGTCTCGATCAGGATCGACGGGATGTCCGGCGCTTTCAGCACGGCGAAGCCGGCCTGTTCGACGGAACCCTTGTGCAGGCGGTTGATGCCGCCGATTTCGCGCAGCACGGCGGAACCGAGCTTCATGCTGTCGTTGATCTGCGCCGTCGTCGACAGGTCCAGCAGCACGCTGGCCAGTTGCTGGTCGTGGTTCTTGACGTTGACGCCGCCGATCAGGTCGGCCTGGTTTTCCTTGTTGGCCATCCAGCGCGCTGCCGACGAGGTGGCGCCTTTTTCGGACAGCACGAACACCGACGAGCCGCGTGCGCTCGGCTGGATGAAGGCGTCGGCGTGGATCGAGACGAACAGGTCGGCCTGCACCTTGCGCGCCTTTTCCACGCGCATGCCCAGCGGCACGAAGAAGTCGGCGTCGCGCGTGAGCATGACGCGCATGTTCGGCTGCATTTCCAGCTTGGACTTGAGGCGCTTGGCAATCGACAGCACGATGTCTTTTTCACGGCTGCCGCGGCTGCCCGTGGCGCCCGGATCTTCGCCGCCGTGACCAGGATCGAGCGCGATGGTAATCAGGCGCACCACTTTCTGGCCTGGCTGGGGACGCGCCTCGGGGCGCGGGTCTTGTCTAACCTCTGGGCGCAGTTCGGGCCGCACGTCAGGACGGATTTCGGCTGGCGGCGCCACGGCCACCGGCGGCTTGCCGCTGTCGGGCAGGGGCAGCGCTGGCGGCGGCGTACGCGTATCGGCCATGGGCGGCTTGGCCGGATCGCTGGACCAGTCGCCCTTTTCGATCATTTGCGCGATCAGGTCCGGTTCCTGCACCGGATACAGGTCGAAGATCAGACGATGGTTGTAGGAGCCGGCCGGCGGCAGGGTAAACAGCTGCGGCCGGACTTCTTCTTTCAGGTCGAACACCAGGCGCACCACATTGGGGCGGTTCTGGCCCACGCGCACCTGCTTGATGTACGGGTCGTTCGACTGGATCTTGGCCACCAGGCCTTTCAGCGTGGGATTGAGTTCCAGGCCCTCGATATCGATCACAAGGCGCTCCGGATCTTTCACGATGAAGTGGGTGGCCTTCAGGATGCTGTCGTTTTCCAAGGTGACGCGGGTATAGTCCGCTGCCGGCCAGACGCGCACGGCGAGGATCTGTGCAGCCATCGCCGGCAGCGGCGCGAAGACGGACAACAGCAGGGTGCCGCCAGCCTTGAGTACCGTGCGCCGCGTGATCGGCGAGGTAATCAAAGGTTCGGGGCGAATTTGAGACGGTGGAGGCATGACAGACCCAATTCAGAAGACGCCTGCAATTCTACATCACGTCCCGCCCCGGCAACGCTCAAATATATATTCAAATCGGCCGGCGGCAGGATAGGTTCGGCTTTTTCCGGCCATTCGACGATGCAGATATTGTGGCCATTGAAGTCTTCGCGGAAGCCCGCGTCGAGGAATTCCTCGGCACTGCCCATGCGGTACAGGTCGAAATGGATCACTTGCACGGCCTGGCCATCGAGCTGCACCGAGTATGGTTCTGACAAGGTATAGGTGGGGCTTTTCACGTGGCCCGTGTGGCCTGCCGCATGCAGCAGGGCGCGCGTGAGGGCCGTTTTGCCGGCGCCCAGGTCGCCGTGCAGATAGATCGCCAGGCCAGGCGCCAGCGCACGTGCCAGGGCGGCGCCCAGCGCGGCCGTGCCGGCTTCGTCATGGAGGTGGGCTTGGAAGTGTTCGGTCATGGTCTTCGGTATCGCATAAAATAGAGGCTTGTGTCATTGTAACCGCCTGCGTCCCTGCCGTTTCGCTTAACTCCCCATTCGTTCCGATAAATCCCCATGCCTGCTACCGTCACCGATCTCGATGCCCTGGCGCGCTCCATCAAATTATGGGGACGCGAGCTGGGGTTTGCCGAGGTGCGCATCGCCGACGTGGACCTGGCCCACATGGAAGCGCCGCTGCAAGCCTGGCTCGATGCAGGGTACCACGGCGAGATGGAGTACATGGCGAGCCATGGCATGAAGCGTGCGCGCCCGGCCGAACTGGTACCGGGCACGGTGCGCGCCATCAGCGCCCGCATGAACTATCTGCCGGCGGCGATGGGCGAGGACTGGCGCGCGCGCGAGAAGGCGCGCGACGACGATCCGTCGGCGGCCGTGATTTCCGTGTATGCGCGGGGCCGCGACTATCACAAGGTGATGCGCTCGCGGCTGCAGCAACTGGCCGAACGCATCAAGGGAGAGATCGGCGACTTCGGCTACCGCGTGTTCAGCGATTCGGCGCCCGTGATGGAGGTGGAACTGGCGCAAAAGGCGGGCCTGGGCTGGCGCGGCAAGCATACCTTGCTGATCAACCGCCAGGGCGGCTCCTTCTTTTTCCTGGGCGAGATCCTGATCGACGTGCCGCTGCCGGTGGACCCGCCCGAAACGCCGCACTGCGGCCAGTGCAGCGCCTGCATCCAGGTCTGCCCGACCCAGGCGATCCTGGCGCCGCACCAGCTCGATGCGCGCCGCTGCATTTCCTACCTGACCATCGAACTGAAGGGCGCCATACCCGTCGAGATGCGCCCGCTGATCGGCAACAAGGTGTATGGCTGCGACGATTGCCAGACCATCTGCCCGTGGAACAAGTTCGCCCAGCGCGCCGTGGTGCCCGATTTCGACGAGCGCCATAGCCTGGGCAGTGCCGGCATGGTGGCCTTGTTCGCCTGGACGGAAGAGGAGTTCAGCCGCCGCATGGAAGGCAGCGCGATCCGCCGCATCGGCCACGAACGCTGGCTGCGCAACCTGGCCGTCGGCATGGGCAATGCGGCCGCCAAGGCGCCGGGTCAGCCCGACATCGTCGCCGCGCTGCTGTCGCGTCGCGCGCATCCATCGGCGATGGTGCGCGAACATATCGAATGGGCGCTGGCGCTGCACGGCGCCGCTTGATTTTTATAGCTGTTTCAGGCGCAGCGCCGACCATTCGGCGTCGATGGCGATCATCGCCACGCTGTCGAGTCCCACATCTTGCGCATACTCGCGGATATCGTCGCGGTGGATATCGCTGCCCGCCTTGATGCCGCCCTTGCGGTACGCCACCCAGATGGCGCCGCCCGGCGCCAGGCGCGCCTGCGCCTGCGGCAGATAAGCTTCCAGCTCAAGGCGGTTGCGCGCAAACAGCAGCAGCCAGTCCGCGTGCGCGTCCTCCTGCACCCATCTTTCCTGCGGCAGCTGCGCCAGCAGGGCCGCCTGCTCGCCGCCCTGATTGAGTACAGCCAGGGACTGTGCATTTTTCACATACATTTTCTCAAGAACGGTTTTTTCCGGCATGGTTGCGCGCGCTGTGAATGGTGGGAAGCCGAGCATAACAAAGGCAGAACATGCCTGCTACAAATTTTCGCTTGACTTATCGATATATCGATATAGTATACAGACACCTACTAACGATATATCTTTAAAGAGTCAACATGAGAAACTCACACCATACAGAATACGGCCATTGCGGCCATGGTCATCATCATCCCCACCATCGCGGCGAACATGAGCACTATGCCATGCACGGCCGCGGTCCGCGCGGCTTCGACGAGCGCGACGGCATGGGCGGCTATGGCGGTCCCGGTGGCCGCGGTGGGCGCGGCGAACGGCCCGAGCGCGTCTTCGGCCGCGGCGACTTGCCCCTGATCGTGCTGGCGCTGATCGAGCTGAGCCCCCGGCACGGTTATGAAATCATCAAGGCCATCGAAGAGCGTTGCGGCGGCGCCTACGCCCCCAGCCCCGGCGCCGTCTACCCGACATTGACTTTGCTGGAAGAGCAGGACTACGTGACGGCGGCCGAAAGCGCCAGCGGCAAGAAGCTCTACACCATCACCGAGCTGGGACGGGCCTACATCGCGGAAAACCGGGTGCAGGTCGATGGCATCCTGGCCCGCCTCGACATGTTTGCCCGCATCCAGGCGAAACAGTCAGCACCGGAACGCGTGCGCGAGGCCATGCATACCTTGAAACACGCGCTGATGCTGAACAAGGCCAATTGGACGGAAGCGGAAGCCGAACGGGTGGCGGCCGTGCTGGAGCACGCTGCCAATCAGATCATCGACGGGCACTGAATTCATTCTGATAAAAGGATCATCCAAGATGAGTAATGTCACTACCCCATCGCACCCGCACGCCATCGAACGCGTGCGGCATGACTTGAAACTGCGCGTGCTGACCGTCGTGCGCACCGAACAGCTGACGGCCCATATGCGCCGCATCACCCTGGCGGGCGACGACCTGGAAGGCTTTGTCTCGCCCGCGCACGACGACCATGTGAAACTGTTTTTCCCTGCGCCGGGCCAGGAAACGCCGGTATTCCCGATCCTGGGCAATGGCGCCAACCCGATCGAGTATCCGGAAGGGGCACGCCCGATTGCCCGTAATTACACGCCGCGCCGCTATGACGCGGAGCGTCACGAACTGGAAATCGATTTCGTGCTGCATGGCGACGGGCCTGCATCGACCTGGGCCGAACAGGCGAAACCCGGTCAGACCCTGGGCGTGGGCGGTCCGCGCGGCTCGCTGCTGGTGCCGCTCGATTTCGACTGGTATGTATTAGTGGGCGACCAGACGGCCTTGCCGGCCATCGCCCGCCGCCTGGAGCAGTTGCCGGCCGGCGCACGCGCCATCGCGGTGATTGAAATCGCCGAAGATGGTGAGCAGATCACGCTCGACAGCGAGGCGCAGTGCGAGGTGCGCTGGGTGCCGCGCAACGGCCGCAGCGGCGCCCTGCTGCTCGACGTCCTGCGCCAGGTGGCCTTGCCGCAGGATGGCGACGGTTACGCCTGGGTGGCGACGGAACTGGGCCAGGTGCAGGATTTGCGCCGTTATCTGCTGGAGGCGGGCTTGCCGAAGCAGCATATGCATGTGGCCAGTTATTGGAAACAAGGTTCAGCGGAACACCATCAGAATCACGACGATTAGCAAGAGCCGGGGTCAGACCCGGCGGGGGAATGCGCTCCAATGGAGCGTATTCCGATCCCGAAGGGACTGACCCCAGATTTTTACTGCGCTAATCCTATTTCAACAACCCCGCCAGCTCCACCGCCGTCTTGACCTGCATCTTGTCGAAGATATGCGCGCGGTGGACTTCCACGGTGCGCATGCTGATGCCCAGCTTGTCTGCCACCACCTTGTTCATCTTGCCCGCCAAAATCAGGTCCAGCACTTCGCGTTCGCGCGTGGACAGGGTAGCCAGGCGCGCGTGCACGGCGGCCAGTTCGCCGGCCTGGCGCGAGTTGGCCAGGCCTTGCTGCACCCGGTCCATCAGGTCGTTGTCGTTGAACGGCTTTTCAAAGAAGTCGAAGGCGCCCCGTTTCAGGCTGTCGACGGCCATCGGCACGTCGCCGTGGCCGGTGAGGAAAATCACCGGCAGGCGCGCCGTCAGGTCGCGCTTGACCAGCTGGTCGAACAGGGCGATGCCGTTCATGTCTGGCATGCGCACGTCGAGCAGCACGCAGTCGCCCGCTTCGTCGAAGCTGCCGTCGAGGCTGTCGAGGAATTGCTGCGCGCTGGCGTAGCTGCGCGCCTCGATGCTGCGCGAGGCGGCCAGCCAGGACAGGGAATCGCGCACTACTTCTTCGTCGTCGATGATATGCAGCATGGGCTCTCCGGTTACTGTCTTGATATTGTTACGGTTGTTGATTGCGGCGCGCGCGGCACGGCCGGCACGCTGAAGGTAAAGATGGTGCCGCCAGCCGGGTTGGCGCTGAAGGTCAGCGCGCCGCCGTGAAACTCGATGGCGGTGCGGCAGATATTCAATCCCATGCCCATGCCTTCGGCCTTGGTCGAGAAAAACGGCGAAAACAGCCGCTCCGCCACTTCGGGTGCGATGCCATGGCCCATGTCGATCACGTCGACGGTCACCATTTCCTGCTGCGCGTCATAGCTGGCCCGCAGGCGCATGATACGCCGTCCGGGCGCCGCGTCCTGCATTGCCTCGATGGCGTTGCGCGTCAGGTTCAGCAGCACTTGCTCGATCATCACCGGATCGGCCCACAGCAGGGGCAGGTCGTGCGGGATCTCTTCCTGGATCGTCACATAGTATTTGCGCGCCTGCAGGTCGATCAGCACGCGGATGCCGTCGAGCAGGGTGCGGATCGCCACTTCCTGGCGCTGCGGCTCGCTCTTGCGCACGAAGTCGTGCACGCTGCGGATGATCTGGCCGGCCCGCTGCGCCTGCGCGCTGGCCTGTTCCAGCGCCGGGCGCAAGGTGACCGGATCGACCGGTTTGCCGCCATCGATGGCGCGCCGTATCAGGTTCAGCGCCCCTGTCGTATAGCTGGAAATGGCCGCCAGCGGCTGGTTCAGTTCATGCGCCAGCATCGAGGCCAGTTCGCCCATGGTGGCCAGGCGCGAACTGGTCTGCAGCTTTTCCTGCTGCTGGCGGTTCAATTCCTCGACCTGCTTGCGGTCCGAGATATCGAGCACGGAACCCATCCAGCCGGTCTGCTTGCCATTTTTATCGACCAGCGGCGCTTCAAAGATCAGCACCGGCAGGCGCGTGCCGTCGGCGCGCATAAAATAGGTTTCCGATTGCGGCGTGGTGTTGTCTGCCAGTGCCTTGACGAAACGCTGCTGGTATTCCTCCATCGCTTCCTGCGGCCAGTAAGGCATGGGCGGCAAATGGCCCAGCACTTCCTCGGGCGGATAACCGACCATCTGGCAAAAAGCCGGATTGACATAGGTGACACGGCCTTCCAGGTCGCGCGCGCGCATGCCCGTCACCAGCGAATTTTCCATCGCCGTGCGGAACAGCATCTGCTGGCGCAGCGCGCCTTCGGCCGTCAGCCGGCGAGAAATGTGGCGCCACAGGGCCAGCAAGCTCCATAACAGGCCCAGCGAGAGGGCGATGACGGAGCCGACCAGCAGGTTGGGCAGCAGCTTGGGCTGGCTTTTCACGCTATCGGTAAACAGGATCAGGGTGGCGCCGGGCACGTCGAGCGCGCGCTTGTGCGTGTAGACGCCATGGCCGGGGCCGGCCGCGGCGCGCCGCGCCAGCACCTTGTCATCGCGGTCGATCAGGGAAATCTGGTTGTCCTGGGCGAACCACCATGGCACCATCTCGTCGAGCAGGCTGCTGATCTGGTAGGTGGCCACCAGGCTGCCGACATACTCCTGGCCGTGGAACAGGGGCTGGTGGTAATCCATCAGCATGGCGCCGGGCGGCGCGTCGGGAAAGCCGCTTTGCTGCGATGGCTGCGCGTACTGGCCCCGGTGCAGGCGGCGCGCATTGTCGCCGGCCGTCAGCGACAGGGCGGAAAAATGCGTTTCCTGCGAAATCGTGTTGTCGCTCGACGCCTGCACTCTGCCATGCGTGTCGATCCAGATCACGCGCTGCAGTTCGCGCCCGTTGCGCAGCATTTGCTGCAGCCGTTCATGCACGCGCGCTTCCGGCAAGGTGCCGGTGGCGATATCGCCGCCCAGGTTGTACAGGCTTTCCTCGTTGCGCGCCAGCTGGAAGCGGATGGTCTGCTCGACCCACAGGGTGTCGGCGATCAATTGCTCCTGGCGTTCATTGCTTTCCATCTGGCGCGCCTGCCAGGGCAGCCAGAACAGAACAGCAAGAAACAGCAGCAGCAGGATCACCGGCACCAGCCAGCGCATGGGGCTGGACAATTGCAGGCGGCGCGCTAAAGTGGGCGGGGTCGTCATGGCGGGCAGGGTAGCGCTTTCTCGGGTCGCAGCTATTGTGGTTAACCACAATAGCCTGTGCTGTTTCTTTAGAACACTATCGGTGTAGACAAATAATAAAGTATTTCATAACCATAAAACCATCAGGAGACAGTAATGAAAATGAAAACCATGCTCGTCGCGCTGTGCGCGGCTATCACTGCTACCGCCGGCGTACACGCTTATGCCCAGGCGCCCATCGTCATCAAGTTCAGCCATGTCGTGGCGACCGATACGCCAAAAGGCCAGGCCGCCGAACGCTTCAAGATGCTGGCCGAGAAAGCCACGAATGGCAAGGTCAAGATCGAAGTGTATCCGAACAGCCAGCTGTACAAGGACAAGGAAGAGCTGGAAGCCTTGCAACTGGGCGCCGTGCAAATGCTGGCGCCATCGCTGGCCAAGTTCGGCCCGCTGGGCGTGAAGGAATTCGAAGCGTTCGACCTGCCATATATCTTCCCGACCAAGACCGCGCTGTACAACGTGACCGAAGGCGATATCGGCAAGGGCTTGCTGAAAAAGCTGGAGCCGAAGGGCATCACCGGCCTGGCTTACTGGGATAACGGTTTCAAGGTGATGTCGGCCAACAAGCCGCTGCATACGCCGGCCGACTTCAAGGGCCTGAAAATGCGCATCCAGTCGTCCAAGGTACTCGACGCGCAAATGCGCGCGCTGGGCGCCAATCCGCAAGTGCTGGCGTTTTCGGAAGTGTATCAGGCCCTGCAGACGGGCGTGGTCGATGGCACGGAAAATCCGCCATCGAATATGTACACGCAAAAGATGAACGAAGTGCAAAAGCACGTGACCGTTTCCAACCACGGTTACCTGGGCTACGCCGTGATCGTCAACAAGAAGTTCTGGGATGGCTTGCCACCCGATATCCGTGGCCAGCTGGAACAAGCCATGCGCGACGCCACCACGTTTGAAAAAGCCATCGCCCAGCGCGATAACGACCAGGCGCTCGAGGCCATCAAGAAAACCGGCAAGACCCAGGTCTACACCCTGACCGTGCAAGAGCAGGCCGAGTGGCGCAAAGCCCTGGCACCGGTGCAAAAAGCCATGGAAGGCCGTATCGGCAAAGAGCTGATCTCGGCGATCAACAAGGAAAGCGCGAAGTAACAGCACCCTGGTGCTAGCGGACTGCACCTGCCCTGGCGGCAGGCAGTCCGGCTTTGCCGTGCGCGTCTGCTTTGCAGGCCGGCGCGTGCTCACCCTCTTTTTCGAAAGTTTTCATCATGAAATTCCTTGATCATCTCGAGGAGTGGCTGATTGCGTCCCTGATGGGCGCAGCCACCTTCATTATTTTCCTGGCGGTCGTGCACCGCTACCTGGCGGGCCTGCCGATACCGGGCCTGCAAGATTACCTGATCCAGATCAACACCAGCTGGGCGCAGGAACTGTGCATCTATATGTTCGTCTGGATGGCCAAGTTCGGCGCCGCGTATGGCGTGCGCACCGGCATCCACGTGGGCGTTGACGTATTGATCAACCGCATGAATCCGCGCTGGCGCCACCGTTTCGTGATCCTGGGACTGGGCGCAGGAGCCCTGTTTACGGGCATCGTGGGTACCCTGGGCGCCAGTTTTGTCTGGTCCATCGGCCACACCGACCAGACCTCGGCCGACATGGAAATTCCCATGTGGCTGGTCTACCTGGCCGTGCCGCTGGGTTCCTACCTGATGTGCTTCCGTTTCATGCAAGTCATGGTGCACTTCATCAAGACCGGCGACTTGCCGAAACATGACCATTCGCACGTCGAAGGATTGGATGAAGAACTGACGGCGGAAGAAAAAGGAGCCAAGCCATGAACGCGCTGATTATTTTTGTCCTGCTGCTGGCGCTGATGCTGACCGGCATGCCGATTTCGATTTCGCTGGGTCTGACGGTACTGACCTTCTTGTTTACCATGACCCATGTGCCGATCGAATCGGTGGCCCTGAAGATTTTCACGGGCATCGAAAAATTCGAGATCATGGCCATCCCGTTCTTTATTCTGGCCGGTAACTTCCTCACGCATGGCGGGGTGGCCAGGCGGATGATCAATTTCGCCAGTTCGATGGTCGGCCACTGGCATGGCGGCCTGGCACTGGCTGGCGTGATGGCCTGCGCGCTGTTTGCAGCCGTGTCCGGTTCCAGCCCTGCTACCGTGGTGGCGATCGGCTCCATCATCTTGCCGGCGATGGTCAAGCAAGGTTATCCGCGCGCTTTCGGCGCCGGCGTGATCACCACCTCGGGCGCACTGGGCATCCTGATCCCGCCATCGATCGTGATGGTGATGTATTCGGTCTCGACCAATACCTCGGTGGGCAAGCTGTTCATGGCGGGCGTGATTCCCGGCCTGATGCTGGCCATCCTGCTGGGCCTGACCACCTGGTTCCTGGCGCGCAAGCACAATTATCCGCGCATGAAAAAAGCCAGCTGGAGCGAACGCTTCGTGACCTTCAAGAAAAGCGTCTGGGGCTTGCTGCTGATCGTCATCGTCATGGGCGGTATCTATTCGGGTGTCTTCACGCCGACTGAAGCGGCCGCCATGGCTGCCGTGTATGCCTTCTTCATCGCCGTCTTCGTCTACAAGGACTTGAAGATCAAGCAAGTGGGCAAGGTGCTGCTCGATTCTGCCTCGATGTCGGCCATGCTGCTGTACATCATCACCAACGCCGTGCTGTTCTCGTTCCTGATGACCAGTGAAAACATCCCGCAAGCAATGGCGGAATGGATCACGGGCAAGGGCCTGGGCGTGATCAGCTTCCTGCTGGTCGTGAACGTCTTGCTGTTGTTGGCAGGTAACATCATGGAACCGTCGTCGATCGTGCTGATCATGGCGCCGATCCTGTTCCCGGTCGCCATGAAGCTGGGCATCGATCCGGTGCACTTCGGTATCTTGATCGTGGTCAACATGGAAGTGGGCATGTGCCATCCGCCGGTAGGCTTGAACCTGTATGTGGCCTCGGGTATCACCAAGATGGGTATTTCCGAGCTGACGGTGGCGGTCATGCCGTGGCTGCTGACCATGCTGGCCTTCCTGGGACTGGTGACTTATGTGCCGCAAATCTCCCTGTGGTTGCCAAATCTCATTTATAGTTAAAACGCTACGCCCCATCATGGCGCAAAAAAAATCGATTCCGTCGGTTAAATACGTTATGATGGGCAGCCTTGCCGGGGTGCTTGCATATCGATATGCGCACTGGTAGCAAGGTGGTAGTACAGAATTGGTCACAGAGTTGGTGGGGGAGTGGTCTATAACAACGGTATTGATACCGGGGATATATTGAGGAGACACACGTTTCACAGAAGTTGTTGAGTCATAGCTGTCTGCGGCCACGCGCTGCCACCGGCGGACCCAAACGACCGGGAACGTGAAGCATTACTTGAAGCGCACCGTCTGGTGCGCTTTTTTTTCGCCTCGCGCAACGGCCCGCCGGCAACGCCACGGAGCGTGCATAATCTGGCTGAAGCAGGTTTTTGAGGCTTGATTTTGAAGCTCAAGTTGCTTATTTACCACAATCCAATTTGTAAAGTTCATGAAAAAACAACAGGGTAGCGAACTGTTCAACGCGATCGTCGCCGCGCCTTTCGGCGCCGTGGGCGTGCGTACCGAGGCAGGGCTGCTGCGCGAACTGGTCTACCTGCCGCCGCATTTTCACGAAAAAGACGCGCAGGACGCCGTCGCACAGCGCGCCTCCGAACAGCTGGGCCGTTACTTTGCCGATCCCGCGTATCGTTTCGACTTGCCGCTGGCCCCGCTGGGCAGCGCCTACCAGCAGCGCGTGTGGGCAGCGATTGCCTCGATTCCGTGCGGCCAGGTGCGCACCTATGGCGACGTGGCCCGGCTGATCCGCTCGGCGCCGCGCGCCGTGGGCCAGGCCTGTGGCGCCAACTGGTTTCCGCTGGTGATCCCCTGCCACCGGGTGACGGCGGCCGGCGGCCTGGGCGGTTTCTCCAACCAGGATGACGCCACCGGTTTTCACCTGGGCGTGAAGCGCTGGCTGCTGGCGCATGAAGGCGTGGAGGCCTACCGATGATGAATGCCTTGCTGGCGCCTGACAACGCGACCCTGATCGATGAATTCTGCGACAGCCTGTGGCTGGAAGATGGCTTGTCAAAGAACTCGCTGGACGCTTACCGGCGCGACATGCGCCTGTTTGCGCGCTGGCTGGAAGTGGCGCGGCCGGGGCGCGACAGCCTGTACGACGTTTCCACCAGCGACATCGAAGCGTATTTCGCCGCTCGCCACGAGGAGAGCAAGGCCACTTCGTCGAACCGGCGCTTGTCCGTGCTCAAGCGTTTTTATCAGCTTGCGCTACGTCAAAAACATATTGCCGCCGACCCTTGTCTGAAAATGGTGTCAGCCAAGCAAGCTCCCCGTTTCGTGCATACCCTGAGCGAAGCGCAGGTCGAGGCACTGCTGGCCGCACCCGACGTCAGTACGCCGCTGGGCTTGCGCGAGCGCACCATGCTCGAACTGATGTATGCGAGCGGCTTGCGCGTGTCGGAACTGGTCGACTTGAAATCGGTCGAGCTGAGCCTGAACGATGGCGTGCTGCGCATCACGGGCAAGGGCAGCAAGACGCGCCTGGTGCCGTTTGGCGAGCAGGCGCGGCTGTGGATAGAGCGGTACCTGAAGGAAGCGCGCGGGGTGATCCTCGATGGGCAGATGGATGACGCCCTGTTTGTCACGCGGCGCGGCGGGGCGATGACGCGGCAAATGTTCTGGGTTGTCATCAAGAAACATGCGCTGCAGGCGGGCATCACGGCGCCCCTCTCGCCGCACACCTTGCGCCACGCGTTTGCCACGCATTTGCTGAACCATGGCGCGGACTTGCGTGTCGTGCAACTATTGCTTGGGCATTCAGATATTTCCACCACGCAAATTTATACCCATGTGGCGCGTGAACGCTTGAAACTGCTGCATGCGCAGCATCATCCGCGGGGCTGAAAATGGTGTGTTTGCTGCAGCCGCGTCATAAGTTGCGTCATAATGTGCCTGGTGTGTACAGCTGTCACATTTAAACACTCAAGAGGTAGTTCATGGCCAAGACCAATTTCCAATACGAAAAGCGACAAAAAGAGCTGGAAAAGAAACGCAAGGCCGAAGAAAAAGCCCGGCGCAAGCTGGAAGCGAAAAACAATCCCAAGCCCGCCGATGGCGAGGGAGATGATGACGCTGAATCGGATGCAGAGTCCGGACCTGAAGCAGAGGCAGACCATGCCGGCGCCGTTGCAGCGCCGGCACAGCCTGACTAACGATGTACGTTGTGCATCTGCCGCTTCAGCGCCAGCCGTAGCGGCGGATATACCAGCGTTTCAAGGCCGTCACCAGCACCACGTAGCACAGCAGTATTCCCAGCAGCCACGGGAAGTAGGCCAGCGGCAGCGCCACCAGCTGGAAATAGCTTGCCAGGGGACCCATCGGCAGATAAATACCGATGCCCATGATCACCGCCGTCATGGCCAGCACCGGCCAGGACGCCACGCTGTCGAAGAAGGACAGTTTCGGCGTACGGATCAGGTGCACCACCAGCACTTGCGTCAGCAAGCCCACCACGAACCAGCCCGACTGGAACAGACCCTGGCTGGCTGGCGTATTGGCGTGGAATACCCACCACATCAGCGCAAACGTCAGCAAGTCAAAGATCGAGCTCAGGGGCCCGAAGTACAGCATGAAGCGGCCGATGCCCTGGGGATTCCATTGCAGCGGCTTGCTCAGCAATTCTTCATCGACATGGTCGAACGGGATCGCCACCTGCGACACGTCGTACAGCAGGTTTTGCACCAGCAGATGCAGCGGCAGCATCGGCAGGAACGGTAAAAAGGCACTGGCCACCAGCACCGAAAACACATTGCCGAAGTTCGAACTGGCCGACATGCGGATGTATTTCAGCATATTGCTGAAGGTCTTGCGGCCTTCGCGCACGCCGGCCGCCAGCACCGTCAAATCCTTGTCGAGCAGGATGATGTCGGCCGCATCGCGCGCCACGTCGACGGCCGTATCGACCGAAATGCCGATATCGGCCGTGCGCAGGGCCGCCGCGTCGTTGATGCCATCGCCGATAAAGCCGACGATATGCCCATCGCTGCGCAGGGCGCGCACCAGGCGTTCCTTGTGCAAGGGCGTCAGGCGGGCAAACACCGTATTGCGGGCAGCGAGCGCCGCCAGCTGCACGTCGTCCAGGCGTTCGATCTGCGGCCCCAGCACCATGCCGCACATGGCCAGGCCCAGCTCCTGGCAGACTTTGCCCGTGACCAGTTCGTTGTCGCCGGTGAGGATCTTCAGGGTCACGCCCTGCGTCGTCAGGGCCTCCAGTGCCTGCGCCGCGCTGGTTTTCACGGGATCGAGGAAGGCCAGATAGCCGACCAGGGTCAGCTGCTCTTCGTCTTCCGTTGAAAACGTCGCCTGTGCACGCGGCACGGCCCGTTCGGCCACCGCCACCACGCGCAAGCCTTGCTCGCCCAGGGTGCGCGTGACGCGCAGCAAGCGTTCCAGCACGGCCTTGTCCAGCGCCAGTGTGGCCAATCCCTGGCGCACGGCCGTGCAGGCGGACAGCACGTCTTCCAGCGCACCCTTGCAAATCAAACGATGTGTCTCTTCGCCGTCGCTGTCTGCTGCGCCGACGATCACCGACATGCGGCGGCGCTGGAAATCAAACGGAATCTCGTCGATCTTGACGTAGCTCTGCGCCAGCTCCTGCGCCGTGTCGGGCGGCATATGCGCCAGCACTGCCGTGTCCAGCAGGTTTTTCAGGCCGGTCTGGAAATGGCTGTTCAAGAAAGCCAGCCGCAGCACGGTGCCGCTGTCGGCGCCGAAGGCATCCGTGTGCTGCGCCACCACCAGCGCATCCTGGGTCAGCGTGCCCGTCTTGTCCAGGCACAGCACATCCATGGCGCCCATGTTCTGGATCGCGTCCAGGTGCTTGACGATCACCTTGCGGCGCGCCAGCGTGGCCGCGCCACGGGCCAGGGCCGCCGTGACGATCACGGGCAGCATTTCCGGCGTCAGGCCGACCGCCACTGACAGCGCGAACAGGCACGCTTCGCTCCAGTCGCCACGCGCGGCGCCATTGATCAGCAAAACGAAGGGCGCCAGCACCAGTGCGAAGCGGATCAGCAGCCAGCTGACGCTGTTCACGCCTGCCTGGAAGGCCGTCGGCTCGCGACCCCGTTCGCTGAGCTGGGCGGCAACGGCGCCGAAATAACTGCGGCTGCCCGTCGTCAGCACCACCGCCCTGGCCGTGCCCGAGACCACGGTGGTGCCCATGAACAGCAGGTTGTCCAGTTCCAGCGGATTGTCGCCGGCAAAGCGCTGGCGGTCGACGAACTTCTCGACCGGGAAAAACTCGCCCGTCAGCGCGGCCTGGCTGACAAACAAATCCTTGGCGACCAGCACGCGGCAATCGGCCGGGATCATGTCGCCGGCCGACAGCAGCACGATCTCGCCCGGCACCAGCGCAATGAAGGGCACTTCCAGCGCGCTCGAATCGCGGCCATGCAACTGCACCTCGAAATAGCGGCGCGCATCGTCCGCTGCCTCATGGGCCAGGTCGCGCCGCAGCACGGTGGCCGTGTTGCCGACCATGGCTTGCAGGCGCAGGGCCGCGCCATGCGAGCGGCGCTCGACGCCAAAGCGCAGCAGGGTCGATATCACCACCATGGCGCCGATCACGGCGGCGGCCCGCATGTCGCCAGTCAGCAGCGAGACGGCCGCCAGCACCGACAACAGCAGGTTGAACGGATTGCGGTAGCTTGACCACAGCTGGCGCCACCAGGGCAGCGGCCGTTCATGCGCCACCTGGTTGCTGCCATGGCGGGCCTGCAGGGCCGCCACTTCGCTGGAGCTGAGGCCTTCTTCGCGGCTGCGCAAGCCCACCAGCACGGCAGGCGCGTCGAGCCGCGAAGCGCGCAGCAAATCGTTGGCCAGCTTGCGCGAGACGGTACGGGGAAAGGCGCGGTGGCCCGGTTTGATCATGGCAGGCTCCCGTTACAGGGTGGGACGCTGGCCGATGGCCAGTTGCAGCTGCGTGCTGGCGATCGCCACATCGGCGCGCGCCTGCAGATATCCCTGATAGGCGTCATCGGCCGAACGCTGGGCCGCCAGCCATTCCAGCAGCGAGGCATTGCCGCTGAAGTAGGACAGGCGGATGCCATCGACCACTTTTTGCGCATCGACCAGCACGCCGTCGTGGTAGCGCGCCAGGCGCTGCTGCGCCGAAGCCAGTTGCACGCTGGCCGTGCGCACGTCCGTTTCCGCCTTCAGCTCGGCCTGGCGCAAGGCCAGCATGGCTTGCGTGACACCTGCTTCGGCCTGCACGATGTCGCCCTTGTCGCGCCGCGACAGCGGAATCGGAATCGACAGCGACAGGCTCAGTGCGCGCGAGCGCGGCGTGCCATCGACCGCATCGCCATTGGCGTCGACGCTGTCGTGGTAGCCGCGTGCGGCCGACAGGCCCAGCGAGACGGTAGGATCGACCGAGCGGTTGGCGCGCACCAGCGAGGCGCTGTCGCGCTGATTGTCCAGGGCGGCGCGGGCGATGCGCACGTCGTTGCGTTCGCGCAGCGCCTGCGGCAGCAGCTGCCTGACGCTGCCGGCGTCAAAGGCAGTGAAGTCGCAGCTCAGTTGCACGTCCGGGAACAGGGTTTCGAACGACTGGCCCAGCGCTGGCGACAAATTGAGCATGGCGCTGTCGGCGTCGCTGCGCGCCTGCATCAGCTCGGCCTGGAACTGGTCGCGTTCGACGCGCGACTGCAGCAGCTCGATGCCGCCCACGTCGCCCACCTTGCGCCGCACGCCATTCGCGTCCACCACTTTTG
The DNA here is from genome assembly GCF_049319705.1 of Janthinobacterium sp. Mn2066. Classification (NCBI taxonomy): domain Bacteria; kingdom Pseudomonadati; phylum Pseudomonadota; class Betaproteobacteria; order Burkholderiales; family Oxalobacteraceae; genus Janthinobacterium; species Janthinobacterium sp. Mn2066. Next base: position 205,702 of record NZ_JBMOUF010000001.1, read on the forward strand.
AGAGGGCGGTCATGGTTTGCTCCTTGCGGGCCACCACTTCGCGCGTGCGGCAGGCTTCCGTGAACGCCGCTGCGGCAGTGGCATACAGCTCGCTCCTGAAGCCGGCCACGGTTTCCTCGGCCAGCAGCACATTGCTGCGGGCCGCCTTCAGGCGCGCATCGCGCTTGCCGCCCGTTTCGATCACCATGCTGACGGTGGGCGTCCAGGTGACGGGCCGGTTGGCGACGGACTTCACCGTTTCGCGCGAGGCGCCGATCGAAAACTCGGGGTCGGGGCGGATGCCGGCGATGCCCACCCCGGCCTTGGCCGAGGTCACCGTTTCGTTCTGGGCTTTCAATTCCAGGCTGTGGGCTTCCACCGCCGCCAGGTAGCTGGCAAAGTTCAGGGGCGTGGCCGCGCCGGCGGCCGGCGCCATAAAGGCGGCCACAGTGGTGGCCAGCACAAGGCGGGCCGCCAGGCGGGGATTGACATTAAAGTGTTTCATCATCGGTTTCTCCTTCGGTCTGGGCCGGACGCGCGGCAACGCGCGCCTCGATCAGGTAATACAGGGCAGGCAAGAGCAGCAGGGTCAGGGCGGTGGCCGTCACCAGGCCGCCCACCACCACGGTTGCCAGCGGGCGCTGCACGTCGCTGCCCAGGCCCGTGGCCAGCATGGCCGGCGTCAGGCCCAGCGCGGCGACGGTGGCGGTCATCAGCACGGGCCGCATGCGGTCGCGCGTCCCTTCCAGCACCGCTTCGCGCAAGGTCTTGCCTTCCTGCGTGCGCAAGCGGTTGATTTGCGCCAGCATCAGCACCGCGTTCAGCACGGCCACGCCGAACAGGGCGATGAAGCCGACCGCGCTCGAGACATTCAGGGTCATGCCGCGCAGGTGCAGCGCGGCCAGGCCGCCCAGCATCGCCAGCGGCACGGCCAGCAGCACCAGGGTCGGCTGGCGCAGGTTGCGGAACTGGCCGAACAGCAGCAGGAACATGGCGCCCAGGGTCATCGGCAGGATGATGGCCAGGCGGGCTTGCGCGCGCTGCAGGTTTTCAAACTGGCCGCCCCATTCGAGGCTGATGCGCTGGTGGTCGTAATGCAGCTTGTTTTCCAGCAGTGGCCGCGCTTCGTCGAGGAAGCTGGCCAGGTCGCGGCCACGGGCGTTCAGGCGTACGATGATGTGGCGCTTGCCCATCTCGCGCACGATCACGCTTTCGCCCGAGGTGGTGGTCACTTTCGCCACCTGCGCCAGCGGCACCTTGGCGCCGTCGGCCGTGGTCAGCATCAGGTTGGAAATCGCGTCGGGGCTGGAGCGCACTTCAGCCGGGAAGCGCACCGCGATGTCATAGCTTTTTTCGCCCACATACACTTGCCCGATGGGCGCGCCGCCGATGCCGGTGGAAATCAGGTCGGCCACGTCGGCTGCGTTGATGCCGTAGCGGGCCGCTGCTGCGCGGTCCAGTTCCACTTTCAGGTTGGGCAGCGGCGGTTCCACGTCCACCGCCACGTCGGAGGCGCCCGGCACGGTTTTCAGCAGGTCGGCCACCTGGCCGGCGATGCCACGCACTTCATCGAGGTCATTGCCGAAGATTTTGACCGTCAGATCGCTGTGGGCGCCCGACAGCTTGTCTTGCACGCCATCGATCATCGGCTGCATGAAGGCCACCGTGTAGCCGGGCATGCGCTTGAAGCGCTCGCTCATTTTTGCGATCAGCTCCTGCTTGGTCATGCCCGATTTCCAGGTTTTATACGGATGCAGGCCCACGCTCGCCTCGATGTGCGACGGCGTCCAGTAATCGGTGCCGTCGTCGTTGCGGCCCGTCTGCGTGACGATGGTCGATACTTCCGGGAATTCCAAGGTGGCGCGGCGCAGTTCGCTGGCCATCTCCGAGGCCTTGTCCAGCGTGATCCCGGGCGGCATCTGCACTTGCAGCCACAGGGAGCCTTCGTCGAGATAGGGCAGGAAATCGCGGCCGATGGTGCCGCCCAGGATCACCAGCCCGGCCAGTGCTCCGCCGCAGACGACGGCTACCCAGCGGCGCTTGCCGACCATGTTGTCCAGGAAGCGTCCATAGCGCTCGGCCAGCGTTTCGAGCACGCGGTTGTGGAACATCTTGCGCGGCTTGCGGAAGGCCAGCCAGGCCAGGCCGGGAATCAGGATCAGGGCCACCACCAGCGCGCCGACCAGGGCCGAACCGACTGCGTAGGCCATCGGTGAAAACAGCTTGTATTCGATGCGCTGGAAAGCGAACAGGGGCAGGTAGGCGGCGATAATGACGGCCATGCCGAACATGATGGGGCGCGCCACCTGCAAGGTCGACTCGATGCCGTCGCGCAGGGTCAATGGCCGCTCCTGGTCGCGTTCGCGGCGGCGCAGTATGTTTTCCAGCACCACCACGGAACCGTCGACCAGGATGCCGAAGTCGATCGCCCCCAGGGACAGCAGGTTGGCGGGAATTTTAAAGTGGTGCATGAAGATGAAGGCGATCAGCAGGGCCAGCGGAATCGTCAGCGCGACGATGGCCGCTGCGCGCGGGCTGCCCAGGAACAGCAGCAGCACCAGGGCGACTAACAGCATGCCTTCACCGAGGGTAAATCCCACCGTATGCAAGGTCGCCTCGATCAGCGAGCTGCGGTCCAGGTAGGGCACCACTTTGACGTCTTTCGGCAGCAGGTTGCGGTTCAGGTCATCGACGGCTGCATGGATGCCGGTCAGGGCTTCGGACGGATTGAAATCCTTCAGCAGCAGGGTGATGCCTTCGATGGTGTCGGGGTTGTTGTCCTTGCCCAGGATGCCGCGCCGCTCCACGTTGCCGTAGACGAGCTTGCCCAGATCCTTGACCAGCACCGGCACGCCATTCTTGGCCGTGACCACCACGTTGCCCATGTCGTCGAGCGAATGCAGCAAGCCCACGCCGCGCACCACATACGATTGCTGGCCACGGTCGATGATGCTGCCGCCGCCGCTGACGTTGTTGGCGTTGATGGCGTCTTTGACTTGCGACAGCGACAGGCCATAGCTATTGAGTTTGGCCGGGTCCAGCTCCAGCGTGAATTGCGTGGTCAGGCCGCCGAAATTGCTGACGTCGGCCACGCCGCGCACTTTTTGCAGGCGCGGGATCACGGTCCAGAACTGCAGTTCGGACAGCTCGCGCAGGCTGCGCGTTTTTGACTCCAGCGTGTAGCGGTAGATCTCGCCGGTGGGCGAGGTATAGGGGTCGAGGCCAGGCTTGGCGTCATACGGCAGGCTGACGGTGGCCAGCCGCTCCTGCAGCCGTTCGCGCGTGAAATAGCCGTCGCTGCCGTCTTCGAAGACCACGGTGATCAGCGACAGGGCGAACAGGCTGCGCGTGCGCAGCACGTGCATGCCCGGCGTGCCCATCAGGGCGCGTTCCAGCGGGATGGTGATCTGCTGCTCGATTTCCTCGGCGCCCAGGCCCGGCACCTGCGTGACGATTTGCGAAGTGACGTCGGCGATGTCGGGGTAGGCTTCGATCGGCAGCTGCTTCCAGCTGTAGATGCCGTACACGGTGACGAACAGCAGCACCAGCCAGACGATGCCGCGCCGCTTGAAGCAGGTGGTGATGAAGGAATCAATCATTGAGCAGCACTCCTTCCTTGACCACGATGCGCTCGCCCGCCTTCAGGCCGGAGACGATTTCCACCTGGTCTTGCAGGGTGGCGCCCACTTGCACGGTGCGCGGCTCAAAACGCATCGGGCTGCGCTCGACCATCACCTTGGTGTACAAGCCGCTTTGCAGCAGGGCGGCGGCCGGCACCACGATCACGCGGCGGGTAGCGCCGGCAAAGCCCGCATGGGCGAACATGCCGGGCTTGAACTTGCCGCTGCGGTTATCGATGGAGACGCGCACCTTGACCGTGCGCGTATCGGTGTCGAGCACGGCGCCGATATAGGCCACCTTGCCTTCGAACTCCTGGCCCGGCATGGCGTCGAGCGTGATGCGCGTGCTCTGGCCGACGGCCAGTTGCGCCAGGTCTTTTTCGGCCACGTCGGCGGACAGCCACACGGTGGACAAATCGGCCACCGTCATCACGGGCGCGTTGATATCATTCCAGTAGCCACCCTGGGCGCCATTCATCTCGATCACGGTGCCGGCAATCGGCGAGCGCAGCACATAGTCGCGGCGCGAGCCACCAATAGGGGCGCCGAACTGGGCCAGCTTGTCGGCGCTGGCGTGGGCGTCGCTCTGCGCCTGGTCGAACGCTGCCTGGGCCGCTTCATAATCCTTGCGGGCGGCGATTTCCGCTTCAAACAGGGTCTTTTGGCGGTCGCGTTCCTGGCGTGCCTGCAGCAGCGCCGAACGGGCCTTGCTATCGTCCGCATAGGCAGCGCTCAGGTCGGCCGAGTCCAGCGTGAACAGGGCGTCGCCGGCCTTGACGGTGTCGCCCAGCGCGCGCTGCAGGCGCAGGATGCGGCCCGACAGCGGTGGCGTCACTTTCACCAGTTTTTCCGGCATCGCCTCGATCGCGCCCGGTGCGCTGGTTTGCACGGCGATATCCTGTTCGGTGACGGCGGCCACCTGCAGGCGCTGGCGCAGCGGCGAAGTGTTCGGCACGCTGATGGTGCCATCGTCCATATGGTTGGCTGCGGCAGGCGGCGCGGCGTCCTCGGTTTGTTTGGCGCAGCCAGCGAGCATGCTGCAAGCGAGGGTGAGGGCGATGGCGCAAAGGCTGCAGGCGCCAAGCGAGATAGGGGTGGTCGAGTTCATCCCGGTATTCCTTGTTATTGATTGATGAGCGTTGTGCTGGAACATGCGCAGGCATGTCCAGTTCCGGCAGCGCGCGGGCGCTGGCGGGCAGTCAGTGGGTGGTGCCGAAGAGGGGTAGAGCGTAAGAAGGTTGCCGTGCGGGTCCATGACTGGGCCCGTGGCGTGCCGTGGCGAAGCACGGGGCGCGGCGGTCAGGCTGGAATCGAGCGGCGGCCTTTTCGGCACATGCTGGCAGGCGAGTCTGGGTCCACGCTTTCTCCTGTGAATTGATTGATACGGGCTGGTGCGCCGCTTTTTCAGCGCTGGAAAAGCATAGCAGCACACGCCTGAAGATCTTCCCAAGTATTCCTGAATCCTTCTTCAGATTGGCGGCGTGGCCAGGCGCGGCGCGGTAAAATGAAATCAGGAAAAACACAGCATGACGGGAAAAGACAGGCATGAGAATCCTCTTGGTAGAAGATGACCGCAAGGCGGCGCGGCTGCTGGCGCGCGGCTTGCAGGAAGAAGGTTTTGTCGTCGACGTGGTGCATAGCGCCGAAGACGGCGAAGAGGAGAGCTACGCCGTCGATTACGACATGATCGTCCTCGACTGGATGTTACCCGGAAAACAAGGCATCGATCTGTGCCGCGATTTGCGTGCGCGCGCCATCCAGACGCCCATCCTGATGCTGACGGCGCGCGACGCCACGGCGGACCGGGTAGCGGGTCTCAACACAGGAGCCGATGACTACCTGACCAAGCCGTTTGAGTTCGAAGAGCTGCTGGCGCGCATCCGTGCGCTGCTGCGCCGCTCCGATATCAGCCGCCCGCTGGTGCTGGCGCTGGCCGACCTGGCGCTCGATCCGGTCAGCCACAAGGTCACGCGTGGCGGCGCGGTGCTGGACCTGACGCCGAAGGAATATGCGATCTTGCTGATCCTGCTGCGCCAGGCCGGCGAAGTGGTCAGCCGCGCGCGCCTGGCCGAGCAGATCTGGCAGGCTGACCTGATCGGCATCGATAACCTGATCGATGTCCACGTGCGCAATTTGCGCGGCAAGGTCGATGCACCCGGCTTGCCGCAGCTGATACACACGGTGCGCGGACGCGGCTTCCGCCTGGCGGAAAACGACGGTGTTTAGCCTGCGTAAAAGCCTGCTGCTGGTACACCTGGCGGTGATACTGGCGATTGTCAGCTGCACCGCGCTGGCAGGCTACTGGGGCTTGTCGCGCGCCGTGCACGGCCAGCTCGATGCGGCCCTGCTGGCGCTGGGCGAGACGGAAATGGCGATGCTGCCAGCCACCCCGCGCCAGGGCGTCACGGTGCATGAAGTGGCGCCAGGCATGGCGCCGCCTTCGCTGACGCGGCTGGACCGCCTGGTGCAGATTATTGATGGCGAGGGCCATGTGCTGGCGCGCAGCCGCAACCTGGAGGCGGCGCGCCTGCCGGCCGATCCTGCCTTGCTGGCGCGCCTGGCCGCCGGCGAAACCGTGTTTGAAACCTTGCCCCGCTTTGGCGAGGAGCCGGTGCGCATGGTGTCGATTCCCGTCCGTCACGGGGGCGTGCGCCTGGCGGTGCAGGTGGCCGGTTCGCTCGATGACGTCAATCACACGCTGACCTCGGCCACCATGCTGTTCGTGGCGATGGCGCTGGCTCTGCTGGCGGCCGTCGGCCTGGCTGGCGAGATGCTGACGCGGCGCGTGCTGGGGGCGATAGACGACGTGGTGCAGCAGGCGCATTTTATCGGCGAGGCGAGCCTGGCGCGGCGCTTGCCCCATCCCGGCACGCCCGATGAAATCGGCCGCCTGGTCGATACCCTGAACGCCATGCTGGAACGGCTGGAAACAGGCTACGATGCGCAGCGCCGCTTCACGGCAGACGCCTCGCATGAATTGCGTTCGCCGCTGTCGCGTTTGCGCACCGAAATTGAAATCACCTTGCGCCGCCCGCGCGAGACGCCCGAATATGTGTCGGCGCTGGCGTCCTGCCTCGATGAAGTGCAGCGTTTGACGACCCTGGTGGAGGAATTGCTGATGCTGACCCGCCTCGACGTGGGCCAGGACCGCAGTGCCGTGGAAACCGTGGCCCTGTATCCGCTGGCGCTGGCGGCGGCGCGGCGGCTGGAAACGGTGGCGGCCGCAAGGGGCATCCGCATCGTGCTGCAGGAGCCGCATGAGGGCGATGCCGGGATCAGCGCCCGCGTGGCGCCCGGGCCGGTGGACCTGGTGCTGGCCAACCTGCTCGACAATGCCGTGAAATTTTCGCCGCCCGACAGCCTGATCACGGTGCACCTGTCGCGCGATGGTGACGATGCGCTGCTGGGCGTGAGCGATGCAGGTCCCGGTATCAGTGTTGATGAATTACCACACCTGTTCGAACGTTTTTACCGCGGCGCCAGGGCGCGCGCGGGCGAGGCGCCCGGTTTCGGCCTGGGGCTGGCCCTGTCGCAAGCCATCGTGCATGCCTATGGCGGGCGCATCGAGGCGCTGAACCGGCCCGGTGGCGGCGCCTTGTTCACCATGCGCCTGCCTGGCGGCGAGCGGCAGCTGTAAGCCGGCATGGCAGATTACAAAATGGATAGCTATCCATTTTGTAATTAAAGGGAAATATAAAAATGATACCGTCTGTGTATGATGTTTCAACACAGAGACGGTGGCACCATGACGCTCCATTCCCCCATCCATCCCCGCCACGTGGTCGGTCTCGATGCGCTGCGCTTTCTGGCCGCCATGCTGGTGGTGGCCTACCACTATGGTTTCTGGTTCTGGGCCGATCCCGCCCCTGTCTCCACGCCCCATCTGCAGCGCCTGATTTCCTTCCCCGAGCTGTTTGCCGCCACCCATTTCGGCTGGGTCGGCGTACAAATCTTCTTTGTCATTTCCGGTTTTGTGATTGCCTTTTCCAGCGAGCGGGCTGGCGGCTATGATTTCCTGGTCAGCCGCGTGGTGCGCCTGGGGCCGGGCGTGTGGATCTGCGCCTGCATCACGCTGGCCGCCGTGGTGGCGGGCGGCGAGTGGAGCGTCTATAAAATGCTGACGGGCTTTTTGCATAGCGTGCTGTTTATTCCCGTCGCACCGTGGATCGATTACGCCTACTGGACACTGGGCATCGAGATTTTCTTTTACTTTCTCGTTTTCCTGCTGGTCTTGCGCGGCAAATTTTCCCGCATCAACCGGCTTGCCATCGCCATCGGCCTCGTCAGCACTACCTTCTGGCTGCTGGCCTGGGCGGCAGAGGCGGGCGGCGCAGGGCAGTTTGCCTCCGTGATGGCGCAGTTGCGCCGCTCGCGGATACTGGGACTGCTGCTGGTACACCACGGTATCTTCTTTGCGCTCGGAGTGCTGTTGTGGCTGGAACTGGTCAAACGGCCCGGCCGGGAAAACCGGCTGTGGTGCGTGCTTTTCTGCGCCGCCGGCTGCCTGCAGATCGCGCTCACGTCGGCGGCGACGGGCCAGGATACGGGGACGGCGTTTCCAGCCTGGATACCGGTGCTGTGCTGGCTGGGCGCGCTGGCCTGGGTAGTGTTTTCGGTGAACCGCAACCATCGCCTGCACGCGCTGCCGCAGTGGTGTTTGCGCCTGCTGAAAACAGCCGGCATGATGACGTTTCCGCTGTATCTGCTGCACCAGGTGGCCGGCGCCCACCTGATGAGCGGCCTGGTGCAGGCCGGGGCCGGGCGCTGGCTGGCGCTGGCCGGCGCGCTGGCTTTCTCGCTGTGCCTGGCCTGGCTGGTGGCCGTGCATGGCGAACCGGCCTTGCAGCGCGTGACGAAACAGGTGCTGCTGCGCGCCAGGCCCGGCGCGCCAGGCCCGGTTTAACCAGGTAGTCAGGCCGGCGCCACGCCTTCCCAGCGCACCTGGCGCACTTGCGGCAGGGCGCCTGCGCGGTTGATGAAGCGCACCAGCACGGCGCGCTGCACCAGCTGGCACAGCACCATGGCGATCAGCTTGACGACATTCCTGTCTTCGTCCCAGCTGCGCAGGATTTGCGACGGCGCCAGGCCGGCGCTTTTGAGCTCGGCCAGCAACAGGCACACGACGCGGTCCGCTTGCGTGGTGGGGCAGGTGACGGTCAGGCGGTAGGTGGTCACGGCAGGGGTTTTACGGACGGCGCTTGCCTGGAAAATCGATTTCAAAAATTTCATCATACACCTCGCTCTGCGACAAATTCTGCGTTATTGACCAGCGCCCAGCGCACGGCCGAGACACTGCCTTCCAGGCTGACCTGGCTGACGATCTGTTCCAGCAAACCCAGGCTGGACAAGGGCGTCAGCAGGTCGGCGCGTACTTCGATGCGTCCTGCCTGCGGCGCATCTTCGCTGTGCAGCGATTGCAACATCAGCGCCGGCATGCCGCTGATCATGCGCAGCATCAGTTTGCGCACCAGCACTTCCTGGTCTGCCTCGCAGACGGCGGTGATGCGGTAGATGCTTTCCGTCTCGCTGCCGGCGGCCAGGCCATGGGCGTTGATGCGCTGGGCAATATGGCGCAGCACCAGGTTGGCCACCAGCACGAAGCCGGTGCCGATGGCCGCTTCCATGGCGTAGCCCAGGCCGCACAGGATGCCGATGGCAGCCGAGCACCACAGGGTGGCGGCCGTGTTCAGGCCGCGCACCGTCATGCCTTCGCGCATGATGACGCCGGCGCCCAAAAAACCGATCCCCGACACCACTTGCGCTGCGATGCGCAAACGGCCGTCCGGATTGGCTTCAAGTACCGACACCATCACGAACAGCGAGGCGCCCACGGACACCAGCGCATTCGTGCGCAAGCCGGCCATGCGCTGGCGCAGCTGGCGTTCGGCGCCGATCAGGGCGCCCAGGGTCAGGGCTGCGGCCACGCGCAGCACAAAGTCATACCAGATCATTCTTTTCTCCTGTGTGAGCAGGAAGGACAGGCGAGTCTTGTCTGGCGCGGGCAGTGTGCCCGGCCATGCCACTATAGGTCAGTAGCCGATGGGAACAACGATGCAGGGGAGGGAGCGGCGCCATGCACCGCTGTTGTATAACCGCACCTTGCCGTGGCAAGGCGGGAGAGAAATCCGCGTCTTGCCAGGCTTAATCGTCGAACCGCGATCGACTACCGTCACTGGAACCAGTACCCACGAATCACTCCAATCAATTGATAACGGGCGCAGTGTAGCGAGCCATGAATTTTTCGTCAACTGAACATCTCTTCAGGAAACGGAAAGCACCGTCCCCGCCGGAGCGGGGACCATGAGCGTGATCAAGGGTGGACCGCAGCCTCGGATTCATGCCCGGCATCGGCGCCGCCGCCAAAGAAGCGCGCGGCGCGCTTGCCCAGGCTATCGAGGTAGGTGTAGGCGACGGGCACCACCACCAGGGTCAGGATGGTCGAGGTGATCACGCCGCCGATCACGGCGCGGCCCATCGGCGCCTGCGATTCGCCGCCGTCGCCCATGCCGATCGCCATCGGCAGCATGCCGAACACCATCGCCAGGGTGGTCATCAGGATGGGGCGCAAACGCACTTGCCCCGCTTCCATCAGTGCCTCGAATTGCCCCAGGCCTTCGCGCTGGCGCTGGTTGGTGAAGTCCACCAGCAGGATCGCGTTCTTGGTCACCAGGCCCATCAGCATGATGAAGCCGATTACCGAGAAGATGTTCAGGGTGCTGCCCGTGACCAGCAGCGCGGCCAGCACGCCGATCAGGGACAGCGGCAGTGACACCATGATGGCAATCGGCTGCAAGAAGCTGCCGAATTGCGAAGCCAGTACCAGGTAGATGAAGATCACCGCGATCCCCAAAGCCATCATGGCGCCACCCATGGTTTCGGCCATCTGCTGCGCATTGCCGGCCACGTCGAAGCGCACGCCAGGCGGCAGGTCGATCGTCTTGATGGCTTTTTGCACGTCGGCGTCGACATCGCCCGCCGGGCGGCCCTGCACGCCGGCATAGATGGCGACGCGGCGCTGCAATGCCTGGCGCTTCAGCACTTGCGGGCTGGACGACGGCACGAAGTCGACCACCTGGCGCAGCGGGATCATGATCGGCTTGCCGTTCTCGTCAAGCTTGCTCGATGCCAGCGACAGGTCGGCCAGGTCGGCCACTTTCTGGCGGCCCGATTTCGGCAATTGCACATTGACGTCGTAGTTCTGGCCGTCGGACGCCAGCCAGTGGCTGACCGTGTCGCCCGCCACGAAGGGACGCAGGGCGGTGCCGATCTGCTGCACCGACAGGCCCAGGTCGCTGGCCAGCTCGTTATTGATCTTCACCGTGGTCGATGGATTGGCGCCTTCCTGGCTGTATTCGATATCGGCGATGCCCTTGATGGTGCGCATCTTGTCCATCAGCCGGTGCGCCACTTCATCGAGCTTGCCTTCATCGGTGCCCAGGATGGCGATGAAGATGGGGCGGTTGCCGACCGACAGGGTGATGCCGGCTATCGGCGTCAAGCGGTCGCGGATCAGCCGTTCCAGCTCCTGCTGCGAGCGGCGCTTGTGCGTCTTGATGTCCGTCAGTTTCAAATTCACTTCGGCCGTGTTGCGGCCATCCTGCGTGCCCACGTTGGCTACCAGGCTGTCGATTTCCGGGAATTCCTTCAGGGCCGCCTCGATCTGGCGCACCTTGGTATCCGTGTATTCGAGGCTGGAGCCGACCGGCGTCTTGAAGCGCAGGTTGACCCAGCCCTGGTCCGTTTCCGGGAACATCTCGCCGCCGATCATCGGTACCAGCATCAGGCTGCCCACGAACAGCGCCAGGGCCGTGGCCAGCGTGGTCTTGCGCCAGCGCAGGGCTATCGCCAGCACCTTGCCATACCAGACGTGCAGGCGGTCGATGCCGGTTTCTATCCAGGCCATGAAACGGCCCAGCCACGGCGCATATTTAAAACGGTCCTTGACGGGGTCGCGCCAGACCGACGACAGCATCGGATCGAGCGTGAAGCTGACGAACAGCGACACCAGCACGGCGACGGCCACGGTGATGCCGAACTGCAGGAAGAAGCGGCCGATGATGCCGTCCATGAAAGCGACCGGCACGAACACGGCGACGATGGCGAAGGTGGTGGCCATCACGGCCAGGCCGATTTCATTGGTGCCGTCGTTGGCCGCCTTGTAGTGGTTCTTGCCCATGCCCAGGTGGCGCACGATGTTTTCGCGCACCACGATGGCGTCGTCGATCAACAGGCCGATGCACAGGGAGAGCGCCATCAGGGTCAGGAAGTTGAGGGTAAAACCAAACGCTTTCATGGCGATGAAGCTGGCCAGCACGGAGATCGGCAGGGTCAATCCCGTGATGATGGTGCTGCGCCACGAGTGCAGGAACAGGAACACGATCACCATGGTCAGCACGGCGCCTTCGATGATGGTGCGCTTGACGTTATTGAGCTGGCTTTGCACGCGCTCCGATTCGTCGTCGAGCACGCGCAGGTCGATATCGGGCGGCAGGGTCTTTTTCACTTCGGCCGCCACCTTCAGGATGCCGGTGCCCACTTCGACCACGTTGGCGTCCTGCACCTTGGTGATTTCCATGGTCACGGCCTGCTTGCCATTCACGCGCGAGATCGACAGTTCTTCCTGCTCGCCATCGACCACGCTGGCCACCTGGTCCAGGTAGACGGGGCCGATGGCGCGCCGCGCCACGATGATCTTGCCAAATTCGCGTGCATCCTTGACCTTGCCCTCCACCCGCACCAGCTGTTCGGCCGCGCCATGGCTGATGGAGCCGGCCGGCAAATTGGTGTTGGTGGCCTGGATCGCGCGGATCACTTCATCGACGCCGATGCCCTGGGCATTGAGTTCGATCGGTTTCAAGCTGATCAGGATCTGTCGCGAACGCAAGCCGCGCAGCTTCACCTGGCCCACGCCGGCCACCGCCTGGAAACGCTTGCTGATGATCTGGTCCGTCATGGTCGACAGCTCGCGCAGGTCATGCCCGGTGGAGGTCAGCACGATGGTGGCGATCGGGCGTTCATTGTCGCCTTCGGCGCGCGCGATGAACGGGTCCTTGGCTTCCTTGGGAAAGCGCGGGCGCACCAGCGCGACCTTGTCGCGCAAGTCCTGCATGGCCTTGTCCATATTCGTCGACAGCTCGAATTCCAGGTAGACGCCGGCGCGTCCTTCCCAGGAGTTGGCGCGGATGGTCTTGATGCCGCTGACGGTATTGACGGCGTCTTCGATCGGCCGCGTGATGTCGTTTTCCACCGCCTCGGGCGAAGCGCCCGGATAGTTTACTTCGATGGCGGCGAAGGGAAACTGCACGCTGGGCATGCTTTCCACGCCCAGGCCCCGGTACGAGAAAATCCCCAGCACCACCAGCGCCACCATGACCATGGTGGCGAACACGGGGTTCTGTATGCTGACTTTGGTCATCCACATGGCTTAGCCCTTCTGCGCCAGGACGGCCGCTTGTGCCTCGGGCGTCGCGGCGGGCGCGGCAAATTTCACGGCGTGGCCGGGCTTGACGCCATCGAGCCTGGCGACGATCACCTTGGCGCCAGGTACCAGGCCGGCCGTCACTTCGGCATAACCTTCATCCTCGTTGCGCAAGCCGAGGGTGACGACTTGCTCGACCACCTTGCCGCCCACCAGCGCATACACGACCGTGCCTTTCTTGTCCTTGCGCAGGGCAGTCAATGGCACCAGCGGCGCCACTGCCGAGCGTTCGGTGACGATGCTGCCCTTGGCGAACATGCCGCCGCGCAGCGCGCCATCGCCATTGTCGACGGCGATATACACCAGCATGGCGCGCGAGCCGCTTTCGGTGGTCGGGTTGATGCGCGTGACCTTGCCGGCGAAATCGCGCTCGCCAAAGCCATCGACCTTGAAATGCACGTCCTGGCCGATCTTGATGCGCGGGATTTCCGCGCTGGGCACGGGCGCTTCCAGGGTCAGTTGCGCCAGGTTGACGATGGTGTACACCGGCATGTCGGGCGCCACCTTTTCGCCAGCCTGTACGTGGCGCTTGCTGACGATGCCGGCCATCGGCGCGCGGATCACGGTGTCGGCCAGCGCGATGCGGGCGATATCGACCATGGCGGCTGCCGATTTGACGCTGGCGCGCGCCAGGTCCACCGAGTTCTGCGTGGTGTCGTAGGCCGTTTGCGAAATGTATTTTTGCTTGAGCAGCGCCTGGCTATTTGCTTCGTTTTTACTCGCCATCGACAGGCGCGCCTGCGCTTCATCGAGCATGGCTTGCTGCTGCGTCAGACGGGCGCGCTGGTCGGCCGCATCGAGGCGCACCAGGATTTGTCCGGCCGCCACCTGCTGGCCTTCGCGCACCGTTGTTTCGTGGATTTCACCGGACACCTTGGCCTTGATGGTGGCTTGCGTCAACGGCGCCAGCGAACCTGATAAAGGCAGGCTGACGGACAGCGCGCGCGCATCGATGGCGGCCACGTCGCCCTGCGCCAGCTCATGCACGGGCGTCTTGTCGGCTTGCTTCTTCTTGCTCGCTTGCGTTTCGGCAACCTTGGCGGCTTGCTGTCTCGATTGCATCACGCTCCAGCCGCCGCCGGCCAGGCCCACGACAAGCAGGATCAGGACAGGAGCGCGCCAGCGGCGGGTGCGGCTGGCAGGGTGGGCGGAGGCGGGTAGTGGGGGCAAGGTCTCGTTTTTCATAAGGCTCTTTTGATGGAGGCTGCGCAAGCTTGAACGGAAAGGTCCGGCGCGTGATCTCAATACGGCTCCGGCGATGGCTGGCCAGGGAATTCGGGTAGCGTATCACCATGCTGGACGCAGACGGCACGCCTGCCGCTTGCGCCCGATCACGATGATACGCATGTTGCTACTTTATGAAGTTGTTGGCGGACTCGCCATGCAAATGCGACAGAGTGCACAAAAACGGGCATGGAATGCAAAAATGGCAGATGAAGCCAGCCGGCACGCTTGAGCCGTGTCAATGGGCCGATTCCGTGGCGCGCAAGAATGGATGGGATGGCGGCACTACCGGACAGGCCGGGCGGGCCGCTGCTTGTGCTAGCGCCGTGACGCGGAGGGACTTGATGTCTGATCGGATTGCCGGACCCGCCGCATCGCCGGGCCGCTTGCTGGCCCCTGCCGAGCCTGGCATGGGGCCGGCCGCCAGCGCGCTGGACTTGCTGTCCATCCTGATCGAGGCCGTCGAGCAGGCGCCCGGCATGGCCGTGCGCGGCCTGGACCGCGAAGGTTTCGTGCGCTACTGGAGCGCCGGCGCAGCGCGCCTGTATGGGGTGAGCACGGGGCAGGCGATGGGACAACACTGGCGCAGCGTCGCTGGCGACTGGTCTGGCGGCGCCGTGCCGGATGCGGCGCCAGGCCTAGCCGATGGCGCCGGTTTTGCCGACGAACTGGCCAGCGTCTGGCAAACAGGCAAGGCCAGGTCCTTGCGGCTGTGGAAGCTGGGCGCCGATGAGATTGCACCGCGCTGTATCTGCTCCAGCCTGTTCCCCGTGCTGCAGGCCGGGCGCGTGCAGCAGGTATTCTGCATCGATGTCGATATTACGGGCAACCAGCAGCAGGGCATGTCGGTCAGCGCCCTGTTGTTGATGGCGGACAATTTTCGCCAGCTATTTGAAAAATCGTCCGACGCCATTTTGCTGCTACGCAATGAAGTCATCGTTGAACTCAACCCCGCCGCCATCGCCCTGTTTGTCTGTGTAGACCGGCAGCGCCTGATCGGGCGCCGTCTCAGCGATTTCTCGCCGCCGCAGCAGGCCTGCGGCAAGACATCGGCCGTGCTGGGCACGCACATGGCGGCCCAGGCGCATGCGGCGGGCAACTGGCGGTATGAGTGGCAATACCTGCGCTGTTCGGGCGAGCCGTTCTGGAGCGAAGTCTTGCTCACCTCGATTACCCTGGGCCATAGCTATCTGTTTTATGCGGTGATACGCGATATTTCCGAGCGCAAACTGGCCGAGCGTTCGCTCTATCTGGCGGCGCAAGTAGTCGAGCATGCGCGCGAAGCCATCGTCGTGATGGACCAGCAACAAAAAGTGCTGAGTATCAACCCTGCCTACGGCGAGATCAGCGGCTATGGCGCCGATGAGCTGAAAGGCCAGCCTTTTGACTCCGAGCAGCAAGCGCTCGATGCGCCCCTGTGGGATAGGGTGGCCCAGCATGGTTATTGGCAAGGGGAAATTGTGGCGCAACGCAAGGGCGGCGCGCGCTACCCGGCCTGGCTGTCGCTGACGGCCATCCGCGACGATCAGGGGCAGGTCAGCAACTATATGGCGATCCTCAGCGATATCAGTGAGCGCAAACGCAGCGAAGAGCAGACGCGCCACCTGGCCGAGCACGACTTCCTGACCGATTTGCCGAACCGCGTGCTGCTGCTGGACCGGCTGTCGCTGGCGCTGGCGGCGGCGCGGCGCAAGTTGAGCATGCTGGCCATCCTGTATCTCGATATCGATCACTTCAAGCACATCAACGACAGCATGGGCCATCATGTGGGCGATCTGCTGCTCAAGGAAGTGGCCCGGCGCCTGGTGCGCTGCGTGCGCAGCGTCGATACCGTCAGCCGCCATGGCGGCGATGAATTCGTCATCATCCTGGCCGAGGTGGGCGGTGTCGACCAGGCGGCCCACGTGGCGGCCAGCGTGCTGCAAGCCGTCACGCAGGTGTACCAGCTGGGCGCTTATGAATTGCAGGTGTCGGCCTCGATCGGCGTGGCCATATTTCCCAGCGACGGGGCCGATATCGATAGCCTGATGCACAACGCCGATACGGCCATGTATCACGCCAAGCAGTTGGGGCGTAATAATTTCCAGTTCGTCAATGCGGAAATGAATGCCCAGATCATCGAGCGGGCCAGCCTGGAACAAGGCTTGCGCGATGCCCTGGGTAACAGCGAATTCGTGCTGGAATTCCAGCCTGTGATCGAGATTGCCAGTGGGGCGCTGGTTGGCGCGGAAGCCTTGCTGCGCTGGCAGCATCCGCAACGGGGCTTGCTCAAGCCGGCACGTTTCCTGCTGGCCGCCGAAGAATGCGGCTTGATGGTGCCGATCGGCCACTGGGTCTTGCGCCACGCCTGCCTGCGCGCGCGGGCCTGGCATGACGCAGGCCATGCCTTGGGCGTGTCGGTGAATTTGTCTTCCGTGCAATGTATCCAGAATAATTTGCTGGGCAGCGTGCAGGAAGCGCTGCGCGTATCGGGCTTGCCCGCCACCTCATTGGCGCTGGAATTGACGGAAACGACCTTGATGAGAGGCGGCGTGCGCCTGGCCGAAGTGCTGGCGCAATTGCGTGCGCTGGGCATTACCCTGACCATCGACGATTTCGGCACCGGCTATTCGCGGCTGGCGAACTTGCGCCATTACCCGGTGGACAGGCTGAAGATCGATCCCTCGTTTTTACCAGGCGCGGAGGGCGAGCCGGCCGATACGGCGGTGGCGGCCACCATCATCGCCATGGCGCGCACCTTGCAGCTGACCGTGATCGCGGAAGGGGTGGAAACGCCGCAGCAGCTGGCTTACCTGCGGCAACAGGGTTGCCACCAGTACCAGGGATATCATGCCAGCGCGCAAGTGGCTGCTAGCGCCCTGGCAACCTTGCTTGCCTAGCCGATATTGCCCAGAAGCTTGAGGCGGACCAGCACCTGGCCATGGTCGGATGCGTGCGGCAGGGCCTGCAGCAAATGGTCGTTCAGGTAAATCACGTCGAGCACCAGGCCGATGGCGCGTGGCGAGGCGGGGTGGAAATGCTCGGAGACCAGGATATGGTCGATCGTCATGTAGGCGCTGTCGTGGATATTCGTGTAGCCCGCATGGCGCAGATAATCCTGGCGCAGCTGGATGGCGTTGCTGTCGTACAGCCGCTCGCGCATATGGTTGGCCAGGCCTGCTTCTTCCGGCTTTTCGTCGGGCGCGCCGGCGCCCATCACGATGGCGGTAGTGACGGCATTGGCGATGTCGTTGAAGTCGCCCAGCACGATGCGCGGACGGCCGCTGTGGCCCAGTTCGCTCGCCAGCACGCGCAGCGCTACCGCTTCGGCGCCGCGCCGCTGCAGCGAGCGCAGGTTGGCCAGTGCATAGTTGAGCACGGTATTGCCATCGCCATTGCGATAATCGGGCCGGCGCGACTTTAAATGCACCACCAGCACGTCGGTCAGGTGTCCGCCAGGCAACACGACTTGCACGTGCAGGGGCGCGCGCGCGTAGCGCGCCAGGCTGGGATCGCTGGCCTGGCCCTCGTTTGGTAAGCTGATGCCGGCCGGGAAGGTGGCATAGGCGATGCCGGGCCCGGCCAGCGGCAAACGCGAGACCAGCGCCACCGAAGGCAGCATGCGCCCATGGCCATCGACCGCATCGATGCCCGCTTGCGTGGCGTCGCGGTAGTGGCGGGTGTGGGCCAGCACGTCGCGCAGGGCCGCTTGCGAGAACACTTCCTGGAAACCGATCACATCGGCGTCGAGCAAGTCGATCTGCCGCGCCGTCCATTCGCGCTTGGCCTCGTATTGCACCTGCGTCAACGGTTCCAGGTTGTCATACAATTTTGTTCCGGCAGGAGCAAGATTGCAGACATTGAATGTGGCAAAGCGGATTTCTTCCTGCATAATTAGCACTCCTCACTGAACGATCAGCGTATCACGCATGGCTAAAAAAGAGCATATTTCCGAAACCCAGGCGACGCAGATGCTGCGCAAGCATCAAGTTTCCTTCAATGAACACCCGTATCCCTACGAGGAACACGGCGGCACCAGCGTCTCGGCGCGTGAATTGGGCGTGCCGGAACACGAAGTGATCAAGACACTGGTAATGCAGGACGAGGCGGCGCGCCCGCTTATCGTGCTGATGCATGGCGATTGCAAGGTTTCGACCAAGAACCTGGCGCGCGCTATCGGCTGCAAGTCGGTCGAACCGTGCAAGCCCGAAGTGGCGCAGCGCCATTCCGGCTACATGATCGGCGGCACCTCGCCGTTCGGTACCAAGAAGGCCATGCCCGTCTACGTGGAAGAAACCATTCTGGCCTTGCCGCGCATCTACATCAATGGCGGCCGGCGCGGTTTCCTGGTCTCGCTGGCGCCCCAGGTGCTGCTTGATTTATTGCAAGCCAAGCCCGTGCAATGCGCCTTGAAAGATTGATGGCCGGGCTACCACCTGGTGTATATTCTGCTGCCCTGGCCTCGATGTCAGGGAAATAATTAACAAAGGGAACAAATGAATCCAGTAATCACAACCTTGGCAATGACAGTGGCCGCTTACTTGCTCGGCTCGATATCGTTTGCCGTGGTGATGAGCAAGGTCTTCGGCATTGCCGATCCGCGCACTTATGGCTCGAAAAATCCGGGCGCGACCAACGTGCTGCGCAGCGGCAATAAAGGCGCCGCCATCATGACCCTGCTCGGCGACGGCGCCAAGGGCTGGCTGGCCGTGTTCCTGGCCGCGCACTTCGACAGTGCGCTGGGCGTGGGCGACACGGCCGTAGCGCTGGTGGCGATTGCCGTCTTCCTTGGCCATCTGTGGCCGGTCTTCTTCCGCTTCGTCGGCGGCAAGGGCGTGGCCACGGCGCTGGGCGTGTTGCTGGGTATCAATGTCTGGCTGGGCCTGGCCACCCTGGCGACCTGGCTGATCATCGCCTACGCCTTCCGCTATTCCTCGCTGGCGGCGCTGGTGGCGGCCTTGTTCGCACCGTTTTATTACGGTCTGCTGTTCGGCGTCGACCCCATCTTGCTGGCCGTGATCGCCATGAGCGTGCTGCTTGCCTACCGCCATAGCCAGAATATCGCTAACTTGCTCTCTGGCAAGGAAAGCAAGATCGGCGGCAAGAAAGAGGCAGCCAAGGCGACGCTCAAGAAAAAGTAAACGCTTGATTTTTGTGGCGCCGCACGCATATGCTGGGCTTGCGGCGCCGCACCGTGCGGCTGCCACCGACTCGCGCAAAGGTTGCCACATGTCTACTCCTGTTCCCGTCCGTATCGATTTCGTTTCCGATGTTTCCTGCCCCTGGTGCGTGATAGGCCTCAAGTCGCTGGAGCAGGCGCTGGACAAGCTGAAAGACACGGCCCAGGCCGAAATCCATTTCCAGCCCTTCGAATTGAATGCCAACATGGCGCCCGAAGGCCAGGATATCGGTGAACATATCGCCCAGAAATACGGTTCCACCGAAGAACAGATGGCGCAATCGCGCGAAGCGATCCGCGCGCGCGGCGCAGCGCTGGGTTTTACGTTTGCCATGGATAAACGTGGCCGTATCTATAACACTTTTGACGCCCACCGCTTGCTGCACTGGGCCGAACTGGAAGGGCGCCAGAAGGAACTCAAAATGGCCCTGTTCGATGCGTATTTCACGCAGGGCGAAAATCCTTCCTCGCACGAGCTGCTGCTCAAAGTAGTGGGCGAAGTGGGTCTCGATACGGCCAAGGCAGCCGAAGTGCTCACTTCCGGCGCCTACACCAGGGAAGTGCGCGAGCGCGAACAGTTTTATCAGCAGAACGGCATCAATTCCGTACCGGCCATCATCATCAACGAGCGCCACCTGATTTCTGGCGGCCAGCCGCCTGAGGTATTCGAGCAAGCCTTGCGCCAGATCATCGCCGGCAATTGATTGCAGCGCGTATGGCGTGTGCCAAGCCCCTCCTTTTGCGCTACACTCGCCAAAGGAGGATAGTCTTATGCCAACAGCACGCTGGAACGGCGCGATCATCGCGCAAGCCACCGACGATCAGATAGAGATCGTTGAAAACAATGTGTATTTTCCTGTCTCGGCGGTAAAGCAGGAGTACTTGCGCCCCAGCAGCCATACGACAGTCTGTCCGTGGAAGGGCACCGCCAGCTATTACGACCTGGTCGTCGACGGCCAGACCAATCCCAACGCAGCCTGGTATTACCCAGAACCTAAAGATGCCGCTAAGCAAATTGCCGGCCACCTAGCCTTCTGGCGCGGCGTGACGGTCGAGCGCTGATACCGCCCGTAGTCTCAATCTCTCTGGAAGGAAGCAGACGATGGATTTACGCCTCGCCGTGTATCAACTCGCCTCGACAAATGCACTGGACGCCCAACAGACGGCGCAATTGCATGCACTGGCTGGTTTCCAGCGCGAACCGTCAAGGCTCAGCTACTGGCTGCCGCGCGGCGTGGCCGTGCTGGGCGCTGCCTTGCTGGGCCTGGGATTGATCTTCTGGGTCGCCGCCAATTGGGAAGAGCTGGGCCGCATGGGCCGCTTTGCCTTGCTGCAAGCGGTGTTTCTTGCCGCCTGTCTAGGCGCCTTCTTCGTGCCGAAGGCACGCATACCCTTGTTGCTGGTCGCCATGCTGTCCATAGGCGGCCTGTTTGCGTATTTCGGCCAAACTTACCAGACGGGCGCCGACCCATGGCAATTGTTTGCCGTCTGGGCCGTGCTGGCCTTGCCGTTATGCCTGGTGGCGCGCAGCGATGTGCTGTGGACACCGTGGATGCTGGTGCTGGCCTCGGCCGCCGCCCTGTGGATGCAGGCGCAGGCGGGCCACCGCTGGCGCATCGATTCGGCTGACCTGGGCATTTTCCTCAC
This sequence comes from Janthinobacterium sp. Mn2066, assembly GCF_049319705.1. Classification (NCBI taxonomy): domain Bacteria; kingdom Pseudomonadati; phylum Pseudomonadota; class Betaproteobacteria; order Burkholderiales; family Oxalobacteraceae; genus Janthinobacterium; species Janthinobacterium sp. Mn2066. Next base: position 226,808 of record NZ_JBMOUF010000001.1, read on the forward strand.
CGGCTGGCTGGTGCAGCTGCTGGCCTGCGCTTTTGTGTCGCCGCTGCTGGCACGCTGGACGGGGGCCGGTTCCTGGACCTTGCGCCTGGGCCTGGTACTGGCCACCATTTTGATCACAGGCACCGCCATCAGCGCCCTGTTCAGCAACGAGCTGGGTACGCCATACTGGGCAGGCCTGGGCTTGCTGGCTGTCGCCTGTGCCTTGCTGGCGACACAGCAGCTATTTGATGTGTTCGGCTTGAGCGCCGTCGCGCTCGGTCTCAATGTCCTGCTGGCGGGCGGCCTGGGACGCGCGCTACTCAGTGGAAGTGGTGATGGTATCGGCGGCCTGGTCCTGCTGGGTCTGCTGGCCGCCTTCTCACTGGCGATCACCGTACAAGGTATCTTATGGCGCACACGCCAGGAGGCAGCATGAGCCAGCCTCAAATCGATGCGCTCGATACCCTGATCGCCGACGCCATGCATGCCGGTCTGTTGCCAGATGGTACTGTGCGCCCGGTGCAGGACGTGCGGCCGTGGCCGCTGGTACTGATGACGGCATTCGGCGCCTGGCTGGCCGCCATCCCCTTGATGCTGGCGCTCGGTTTCGGAATGGAAAGTACGATGCGGCAGGGGCAGGGCGCTTATGTCGTGGGACTCATCGTGCTGGTCGGTGCCGTATCGGTGATACGCGCGCGCGATACCCCCCTGTTTGTCGAACAACTGGCCGTACCCTGTTTGCTGGTGGGCGGCGGCTTGCTGGGCTATGCGCTATTCCGCGACCTGTCTGGTCCGTCCCCGTATTTGCTGCTCAGTGCCTTGTGTCTGCTGGTCGCTGCCGTCTTGCCACGCGACTGGCTGCGCGTGCTGCTCGGTGTACTGGCCTGTGGCGCTCTTGCATTGGGCATAGGCGCTTTCGAGCACGACTGGCGATATGACCGTGATCCTCTGGTTTTGTTTGGTGCATGGATATTGGCGTTGGCCGTCTGGCTGGGCGTGCACTGGCTGCAAAGCAAGGTTTTTAATGATGGCCGTGGTGCGCCCGTGGCTGCTGGTATCGAATCCATCTCCACCGGCTGGGTGCTGGCCATCTTGCTGGGCCTGATCAATTGGTCGGGCATGACCTTCATGCTGGGCGCCAGCCTGGATGATGGTATGGCGGGTGTTGCCACGCATGAACTGTCCCGGTATGACGGTGGCGGCTGGTATAGTTTGACCTTGCCTGGCCTATCGGCGCTGCTGGCGCTGGCCGCTGCTGCATGGCTGTTCCGGCATTGGCCTTCCCTGCGCCAACTGCCCGCCATCGGCGTGGCGCTGGTGTTGATTGTACTGGCCGGGTGTATGCCGGCGCTGGGCCCCGTGCTGCTGATCCTGGCTTACTGCATGGCAAGCGGACGCACCCGCGTGGCGACCGCTGCGGCAGTGGCAGCTGCCTGGATCATCGGCAGCTTTTATTACCAGCTGGCCTGGCCGCTGGCCAGCAAGGCGGCGCTGCTGGCCGTGGCTGGCCTCGTGCTGTGCGTGCTGGCGTGGCTGGTCACGCGGGGCACGCTGCTGTATCTGGCCGAACGTTCGGCGGCGGGCAAGCTGCAGCATGGCCGTGTCTCGCAATTTTGCTTGCTGGCAGGCTTGCTGCTGGTGCTATTCGTGGCCAACGGCGGTATCTGGCAAAAAGAGCAATTGATCGCCAAGGGTGAGCCTGTGTTTGTGGAACTGGCGCCCGTCGATCCCCGTTCCCTGATGCAGGGCGACTATATGCGCCTCAATTTCCTGCAACTGGGCATGCTCTCCGTCGAGGCCAGCGTGCATGAGGCCGCCGGTCGTCCCCATGTGGTGGCTACGCGTGACGGACGTGGTGTGGCAAAGATAGCGCGCCTGTCCGATGGCAAGCCGCTGCTGCCCGGTGAATTCCTGATGGAACTGACGCCAAAAAATGGTAGTTGGGTCTTGGTCAGCGATGCCTGGTTTTTCAAGGAAGGCGAAGCGGCGCGTTGGGATAAAGCCCGGTATGGCGAGTTCCGCGTGATGCCTGATGGGCGCGCCTTGCTGGTGGGCATGCGGGGGCCGCAACTGGAGGTGCTGTAGTCCTGCCAACAGGAAACCCTGTAGAATTTCCGAATGGATAATATTACGCATTCGGTCATCGGCCTGGCAGCCGGTGAATTACTGCATCGCAGCCTGCCATCTGAACCCCAGGAACCCGCCCAGCGCACCCGTCGTGCGCTGTTTCTGTTTACCGCCTGGTTTGCCAGCAATGCGCCCGACCTGGATCTGATACTGACCAGGCTGCTGCCATCGCCGTTCGGTTATCTGCTGCATCATCGTGGACACACGCATACCTTGCTGCTGGCCGTGCCGCAGGCGCTGTTCTTGCTGGCCATGCTGTGGCTGCTGTGGCCGGCCGCGCGCCGCCTGTTGAAAGACAGCGGCCCGGCCCGCCTGGGGCTGGCGCTTTGCATGGTGCTGGGCTTCGGCTTGCATATGGCCATGGATTTCCTCAATTCCTACGGCGTGCATCCGTTTTATCCGTTCAACAGCCGCTGGCTATATGGCGACATGGTGTTCATCGTCGAGCCCATGTTCTGGGTCTTGCTGGGCGTGCCCGTGATCGTCTCCCTGCGTTCCGGCATCGTCAAAAGCGTGCTGCTGGCGGCGCTGGCGGCGGCCCTGTGTTTCTTTACCTATAAAAACTATTTGACGCCCGTGGCTTGCATCGTGCTGCTGGCGCTGGGCACCTTGCTGAGCGTGCTGCAGGGGCGTGCCGGCGAGCGCGGCAAGGGCGCCTTGCTGCTGGCGTTTGCGCTGGGCGCAACCTTTATCGGTGTGCAGGGCGTGGCGTCCGCCGTGGGCCGCGCCCGGGTCGAAGCGGCCGTGCAACGGCTCGATCCGGGCACGCGCGTGTGGGACGTGGCGATGACGGCGTTTCCCAGCCATCCGCTGTGCTGGATCTATGTTGCGCTCGACAGCAAGACGGATGTCTACACCTTGCGGCGCGGCACCATGAGCGTGCTGCCAACGGCGCTGGCGCCCAATGCCTGTCCGGCGGGGTTGGCGGAAACGGGGCAGGGCGAGCAACTGGCGCCCGGCATAGGCTTGTCCGCGCAAGCGACGGGTAGCCTGGCCAGCTTGCGCCAGCTGCAATCGCACAATTGCTATGCGGATGCCTGGCTGCGTTTTGGCCGCATGCCCAAGCTGGACCATGGCTTGACCGATGTGCGTTTTAATCCGGACATGTTGCCCAATTTTACGACCATCGAGCTGGAACAATTCCGCGCCCGTCCGTGCCCCGCCTATGTGCCGGGCTGGGGACATCCGCGCGCAGACATGCTCGATTTGCGCGAATAGCGGCGCGACGCCACCGATCACATTTTTTACGCAGGATTATTGTGGAAGAGCAGCATGCCTTACCGTATCTGCGAGAAACCTTGCTGTTTCTCGCCCTGGCCGGGATTTTTATCCCCTTGTTGCAACGCCTGAAGGTCAACCAGGTACTGGGTTTCCTGGCCGTCGGCGCCCTGTTCGGGCCATTCGGTTTCGGCCTGTGGGCGGGCGACTTTGGCTGGCTCAGGTATTTTTCGTTCGTGCGCGCCGAGCAGGTCAGCGGCCTGGCCGAGCTGGGCGTGATGTTTTTGATGTTCATGATCGGCCTGGAATTGTCCACCGAACGGCTGTGGGCGCTGCGCCGCTGGGTGTTTGGCGCGGGCGTGGGGCAGGTGGTCGCCAGTGCCGGCCTGATCGGCGCCGTGGTGTATTACCTGGGCCTGCCGCTGGAAGCGGCCATCGTGCTGGGCCTGGTGCTGTCGCTGTCGTCCACGGCGGTGGTGATGCAGTTGCTGGCTGACCGGCGTTCCCTGCAGACCCCCGCTGGACAGGCCGGTTTTTCCATCCTGATGTTCCAGGATTTGATGGTGGTGCCGTTGTTCATCCTGATCGACGTGTTTGCCAGCGGCCATAGCGAAGACCTGGCCTATCTGCTCAGTTTTGCCGCCGTGAAATCGGCCGGCGCCATCCTGCTGATTTACCTGCTGGGGCGCCGCGTGATCCGGCCCCTGTTCCAGTTTTTCGTCAAGAAACGCCAGCCCGATGTCTTCATGGCCTTGACACTGCTCAGTACGCTGGGCATCGCCGGCTTGACCTACCTGGCGGGCCTGTCGATGGCGCTGGGCGCCTTGCTGGCTGGATTATTGCTGGCGGAAACGGAATTTCGCCACGAAGTGGAAGTGACCATCGAGCCGTTCAAGGGCTTGCTGATGGGCCTGTTTTTCATGTCGGTGGGCATGCAGATCGACGTGCGTGAAATCTTCAAGTCGCCGATTCTGATTCCGCTGGCCGTACTGAGCCTGTTTGCCGTGAAGACCTTGGTGATCAGCGTGATTTTCCGTCTCGGCGGTTTTCACTGGGGCCGCGCGGTGGAAACGGGCGTGCTGCTGGGGCAAGGCGGCGAGTTTGCCTTTATCGTGGTCGCGTATGCGCTGGGCACCAAGTTGATTGCACCGCAAGTGGCGCAGTTCGTCATGCTGGTGGTGGGCCTGAGCCTGTTTGCCACGCCCGCCTTGTCGCGCGCCGCCCGCAGTTTCGGCAACTGGTGGGAAGGGCGCCACCGCCATCAATTGGCCGACCTGGCCGACGGCGCGCTGCCGCCGCAGGGCAGCCAGGTCATCATTGCCGGTTTCGGCCGCGTGGGGCAGTTGCTGGCCAAGCTGCTGACGGAACAGGATATCGCTTATGTCGCCATCGAAAATGACGCCAAGCTCGTGACCAGCATGCATCCGCGCGGCTTTCCCGTGTATTTCGGCGATGCCTCGCGCGCTGAATTGTTGCAAAAAGTCAACGCCGAGCGGGCCGCAGCCGTGGTGCTGACCATGGACCACCCGGCGTCCGTATTGCACGCCGTAAAATCGATACGCCGCGATTATCCGCACTTGCCCGTGTATGCGCGCGCCCGCGATGAAGCCCATGCGCTGGCGCTGGTACAGGCTGGCGCCACGCTGGTCGTGCCCGAGGCGCTGGAAGCGGCGCTGCAACTGACGGCTACCGTGCTGCAGACGGTGGGCTTGCCGGAAGCGCGTGCGGCCGAGCTGGTGCAAACGGAGCGCGAGCGGCGCAACGCGGTGTTGCTGGCGAAGAAATTATCGTAGAGCATGCTGTCCTAGGGCACGTGTGCGTGTGGCCATCGTTTCTAAATGATCTATACAATATTCAATGTATGAAAGAACGATTCCCATGAAGCCAGACTCCCCCCACGCGGCCTTGACACCGCAGCAACTTGCTGCACAGGAAGCAAAGCAGCGTTACGGCAAGCCCGAACGGGGCTGGCGCGAAAAACTGTATATCGTCATTTTCGAGGCGGAAACGCGCACGGGCCGCGCTTTCGACCTGGTGCTGATCGCCGCCATCCTGATGAGCGTGACGGTGGTCGTGCTGAGCAGCATCGCTTCCGTGGCGGCCCGCTACAACACGGTGCTGATGGCGCTGGAATGGTTTTTCACCATTTTATTTACCATCGAATATATCGCCCGCTTGATGTGCCTGAAGCATCCGGTGCGCTACGCCAAGAGTTTTTTCGGCTTGATCGACTTGCTGGCGATCATCCCCACCTACATCGGCTTGCTGTTGCCGGGCGCCCATGTGCTGATCGATGTGCGCATTCTGCGCCTGCTGCGCATGTTCCGTATCCTCAAGCTGACTTCCTACGTGCATGAATATACGGTGCTGGGCCGCGCCTTGCTGGCCAGCAAGCGCAAGATTCTGATCTTTTTATCGTTCGTGATGATGGTGGTGTTTTTGCTGGGGACCGTGATGTATGTCGTGGAAGGGCCAGATAATGGTTTTACCAGTATCCCGACCGCCATATACTGGGCCATCAGTACCATGACCACGGTTGGTTTTGGCGATATCGCGCCGAAGACCGACATCGGGCGCGCCATCTCATCGCTGATGATGCTGCTCGGCTGGGGCATCCTGGCAGTGCCAACCGGCATCATCAGCTCCGAAATGACGATGCAGCGCAGCGTCAAGCTCGTCACCACGCGGGCCTGCCCCGCCTGCCTGAAAGAAGGACTCGACGACGACGCCAGGTTCTGCAAGAACTGCGGCGACAAGCTGCCGCCCATGGCCAGCGATTAACGCTGCTGCTTTTATATTCACTTAGCCTAAGGCCAATATGATTCCAGTTCGCTTGATAGCGACGGGCAAGGCCGTGCCGTCCAACAGTGTCACTTCCGATAGCCTGGACCGCCAGCTTGGCCATCCGCCCGGCTACACCCTGCGCAAGAGCGGCGTGCTGTCGCGCTTCGTGGCCGGACCCGACGAATCGCAAAGCCAGCTGGGCGCGGCCGCCCTGCGCGATGCATTGAAAAACGCCAGCCTGCAGCCGGCCGATATCGACCTGCTGATCGGCGCCTGCGGCGTGCCCGAACAAGCCTTGCCCAATACGGCCTGCTTTATCGCCCAGCATGCGGGCTTGCCGCCAGGCACGCCTACCTTCGACATCAACGCCAGTTGCCTCAGTTTCATGGCCGCCTTCCGCGTGGCAGCCTCCTTGCTGGCCGACGGCGGCTACCGGCGCATTGCCATCGTCGCCGCTGACCTGGCGTCACGCGGGGTCGACTGGAGCGAGCCGGAAGCGTCGATGATCTTTGGCGACGGCGCCGCCGCCGTCATCGTCGAGCGCGGTGATGGCGCGGCAGGCATTCGCGCCTATAAAATGGGCACGTATCCGGAGGGGCGGCGCTATTGTGAAATTCGGGGCGGCGGCACCGAGCGCAATCCGCGTAATGGCGTGGAACCAGCCGACTACCTGTTCCGCATGGATGGCAAGGCCGTGTTCCGCCTGGCCGTGAAGGTCATGCCCGCCTTCCTGGAACAGTTGATGGTCGACTCGGGCGCGGGCCTGGAGCGCATCGATGTGGTGGTGCCGCACCAGGCCAGCCCGCTGGGACTGGCGCATGCGGCGCGCATCCTCGATGTGCCCGATGCTAAAATCATCAAGATCTTTGAACACCATGGCAACCAGGTTGCCGCCTCGATTCCCACTGCCTTGCATGAGGCGGTGATGACGGGGCGGGCCGTGGCAGGCCAGCGCCTGCTGATGATGGGCACGGCCGCCGGCCTGACCATCGGCGGCATGGTGGTCGATCTATGAGGAAGGCGCGATGAGAGGGATACTGGTCACGGGAGCGACGGGCGGGCTGGGGCGCAATGCCGTGCAGACCTTGCTGGCGCAAGGCGTCGACGTGCGCGCCACGGGCCGCAACCTGGCCGTGGGGCTGGAGCTGGAGCGCCTGGGTGCGCAGTTCGTGCCGCTCGACCTGGCCCTGGCCACGCCGCAGCAGGTCGACCAGCTGGTGCGCGGCATGGACACCGTCTGGCATTGCGCGGCCCTGTCGTCACCGTGGGGAGCGGAGCGCGACTTCATCGCCGCCAACGTCACGGCCACCGGCCAGCTGCTGCGCGCGGCCGGCAGCCTGCACGTGGAACGCTTCGTGCATATCTCCACGCCGGCCATGTATTTCGATTACCGCAACCGTTACGAAGTGCCGGAAACCTTCCGTCCCGATGTTTTCGTGAACGCCTATGCGCGCAGCAAGGCGATGGCGGAAAAGCTGGTGCAGGATGCGGCCGGGTGCCATCCTGCCATGTGTTGCGTGATCCTGCGCCCGCGCGCCATCTTCGGCCCGCATGACCAGGTGCTGATTCCGCGCCTGGCCCGCGTGCTGCGCCAGCGCGGCGGCAAGCTGCCGCTGCCCCATGGCGGCGCCGTCACGCTCGACATCACCTATGTCGACAATGTGGTGCATGCGATGTGGCTGGCGACCACGCATAAACACCTGCAGTCGGGCGCGGCCTTCAACATCACCAATGGCGAACCGGCGCGCCTGTGCGATATCCTGCGCAGCCTGTTTTGCGAGCACTTGCAGCAGCCGTTCGAGATCGTCAGGGTGCCCTACCGCCTGCTGGCGCTGGCCGCCCGCATGATGCAGTTTGCCTCGCGTTTTACGCGCCGCGAACCGTCCCTCACACCCTACAGCATCGGCGCGCTCAGTTTCGACATGACGCTCGATAACGCCAAGGCGCGCAAGATACTGGGCTACCAGCCCATCGTCAGCCTGCAGGACGGCATCGCCCGCACGGCGCAATGGATGCGCCAGGAAGCGGCAGCCGTCAGGCAGATCAAGGAGCACAATGGCTAGCATCACCACCTTTCGCGTCGGCCACTGCACCCATCCATCGTGCATGGTCTTGAAAGGCAGCGGGCTGGCCAGCCGCTGTTTTCCCTCGCGCGCCTACTTGATCGAAACGCGCGCCGGCCTGTACCTGTGGGACACCGGCTACGCCGAACACTTCCGCACCGCCACCAGCAAGGGCGTGTACCGGCTGTATGCCTGGGTGACGCCGATTTCCTTCGACGCGCACGAGTCCTTGCAAGGGCAGTTGCGCGCGCATGGCGTGTCGCCGGGCGATATCCACACCTTGCTGCTGTCGCACTTTCACGCCGACCATATCGCCGGCCTGCGCGATTTTCCCACTGCCCGCTTGATGTGCTCACAAGTGGGCTGGGAGGCCGTGCGCGGCTTGTCCGGTGTTGCCGCCGTGCGCCAGGCCTTCGTGCCCGAGTTGCTGCCGAATGATATCGCCGACCGCCTGGGCTTTGTCGAAAGCGTGCCCGAGACGGCCTTGCCGGCCGCCCTGCATCCTTTTACGACAGGGCGCGACGTCAGCGGCACCGGTGAAATCTACATCGTCGACTTGCCCGGCCATGCCGCCGGCCATATTGGCGCCTTCGTGCTGCAAGACACAGGCTGGACCTTGCTGGCGTCCGACGCCGCCTGGGTGCCCGAAAGCTTCCAGCAATTGCGCGGGCCGTCGGAACTGTCCTTCCTCATCCAGCACCAGCGCGCGCCGTACTACGACACCTTGCAGCGCCTGCACCAGCTGCACCGGTCGGGCCATGCGCAGATCCGCCTCACGCATGAAGAGACGCCAGACTACGTGGCCGTGGCGGGCCGTCCATGATGCGTCTTATCTGGTTATTGCAGTCGTACTGGCGCACGCGCCGGCTGCGTTTTACGAACCGCGCGCAGCTCGAAGCCCACCAGCGGCGGCAACTGGCCCGTTTTATTGAAACGCTGTGCGCGCGCAGCCGCTACTTTGCGCCATACCGGGATGTGCCGCTGGCGCAGTGGCCGGGCATGGACAAGGCCCTGATGCTCGAACACTTTGACGCCATGAATACGGCCGGCGTGCGTTTGCTCCCCGCGATGGAAGCGGCCATGGCGGCCGAGCGCAGCCGCGACTTTACGCCCGCCGTGGGCCATATCACGGTAGGCCTGTCGTCGGGCACGTCGGCACGGCGGGCCGTGTTTGCCGTCAGCCCCCGCGAAAAGGCGCAGTGGGCCGGCGTGATGCTGGCCAAGGCCCTGCCGGACGGCTTGTTTTCCGGTGAGCGCGTGGCGCTGTTCCTGCGCGCGAACAGCAATCTGTACACGGCCGTGCGCTCGCCATGGCTGACCTTTGCCTTTTTTGATTTATTCCAGCCCTTCGATAGCTTGTGCGCCGGTCTGGTGGTCTATCAGCCTTCCGTGATCGTCGCGCCAGCGCAAGTGCTGCGCCAGCTGGCGCTGGACGTGATCGCCGGCAGGCTGGCCTTGGCGCCGAAAAAAGTCATTTCGGTCGCTGAAGTGCTGGAGCCGCAAGACCGGACCTTGATCGTGCAGGCGTTTGGCGCCGTGCATGAGATTTACCAGGCCACCGAAGGCTTTTTGGCCAGCACCTGCGAACATGGCGTGCTGCATTTGAACGAAGAGTATGTGCAGGTCGAGCCGCAGTGGCTCGATGCGGAACAGCGCCGCTTCGTGCCCGTGATTACCGACTTTACGCGCATCACCCAGCCCATCGTGCGCTACCGCCTGGACGATATCCTGGTCGCGCGTGCCACGCCATGTCCGTGTGGCCGTGCCACGCGCGCCATCGATGGCATCGAAGGTCGCTGCGACGATATGCTGGTGCTGCCATCTGCGCGTGATGGTGACAAAGTCGCCGTGTTTGCCGACGTGCTGACCCGCGCCCTGGCGCAAGCCTTGCCGCCGGACGCCGATTACCGGCTGGTGCAGCAGGGCGAGGCAGCCTTGCAATTGCACGCGCCCCTGGACGAGACCGGACTGGCCGGGCTGCGCGACCATCTGGCCGCCGTGCTGCGGGGGGTGGGCGTGGCCGCCGGGCGCCTGGAATGGACGCTATCGAGCACACTGCCTGCCTTTGACCCCACCAAAAAACGGCGCCGTATCATGCGCCATGCCGCCCCATGAAGATACGTTTGCGTTTGCTGTACCTGCTGGCTGGCTGGGGCAGCGTGGGCCTCGTGTATTTTTCCAGCGACCTGCTGCAAGGGCAGGGCGTGCTCTTGCCCGAAATGGCGCTGGACCGCGCGATTCCTTATAACGATGCCGCCATCTGGCTGTACCTATCCTTTTTCATCCTGATTCCGTACGCCTACCTGGCCGCCGATGCGGTGCGCGTGCGCTGGCTGGCGCGCGCCATGGCGACTTGCGCCGCGATCTGCGGGCTGGTGTTTCTGCTGTACCCGACCACGCTGGCGTATCCGCCCGCGGGCAACGCTGGCGGCTGGAGTGCGCAGGCGCTGCGCTGGCTGCAGGCGGCGGACTCCACGCAAAACTGTTTGCCGTCCCTGCACGGCGCCCTGACCCTGCTGTGCGTATGGGCCCTGTGCGACAGGCGGCGCCTGCTGCGTTCCACGCTGCTTGCGTTACTGGGTGTGGCCATCTGCTACGCCATTATCGCGCTGCGCCGCCATCTCAGTATCGACCTGGCCGCCGGCCTGGCCGTGGGGCTGGCGGGCGGCATGCTGGCGCACCTGCAACTGGCCGGCCGCCGCGCTGCGGCCACACCTCCGGAGACTGCATCATGAATCCATTTGCCCTGTCCTTTCTCGTCATGCTGGCTTTCGTGCTGGCCGAACTGCTGATCCTGAAATGGCTGCGCAAGACCCCGGTGCCATGGAAGGATGTGATCTTCAACCTCAATTCAGGGCATATCCTGATGTGGGTATTTCGCGGCGTGGAAGTAGCCGCCTTCGGCCTGCTGCTGCATTACGCGAATTTGCACATCGTCGACCAGTGGCCGGTGGCGGCGCAGTGGATCTTCGCTTTTTTTGCCTGGGACCTGTGCTTTTACTGGATGCACCGGCTGCACCACAAGTTTCCACTGTTGTGGGCCGTGCATGTGGTGCACCACCAGGGCGAGCATTTCAACCTGTCGCTGGGCGTGCGCAATTCCTGGTATTCCTCGCTGACGAATTTTCCCTTTATCGCCATCCTGGCCGTGCTGGGCGTACCTCTGGAAGTATTCCTCGTCGTCTCGTCGCTGCATTATTCGGTGCAGTTCTATAACCACAATGCGCTGGTCAACAAGTCAGGCTTTCTCGATAAATTTCTCGTCACGCCTACACACCACCGCGTGCACCACGGCACGGACAAGCGCTACCTCAACCGCAATTTCGGCGGCACCCTGCTGCTGTGGGATAAGGTATTCGGCAGCTTCCAGCCCGAACTCGAGGGCGTGGAAATGCGTTATGGCGTCAAGGGCATGGCGCCCACGCATAACCCGCTGTTGGCCAGCAATGGCAAGCTGTTCAAGTGGCTGCGGGTCCGCTTCCCGCACTGGCAGTCGCGTGGTCTTTTCCATGTGCCGGAACTGTATATCGGCATCGGCGGCGTGATCCTGTTCGGCCTGGTGATTTATTACGTCAACCATGAAGCGGCGCTGGCTGGCGCGCAGCAAGCGATATTGTTTGCGCTGATCTTTGGCGGCACCCTGGCGCTGGGCGGCTTGTCCGATGCGCGCCGCTGGGGCGCCATCGCCTGGGTGGGCATCGCGCTGACCATGCCGCTGCTGTTTTTCGGCTGGTATGGCGCGCGCGATGCCTGGGGCATGGTCTTCCTGGCGGCGCTGCTGGTGCATGGCCTCGATGGCGCGCGCCGATTGTGGTGGCCCGCCGCTGCCGGCACGCGGGCATGAGGCAGTTGCCTCCGCTGCGCTTCCGCCCGGCGCGCGATTCCGCATTCCGGCGCGAGTTGCGTGCACGGGCCGAGGCCTACCTGGCCGCCAAACATACACATCGTTTTGGTGACTGGCGTGTATATGCCAAGGCCATCTTCCTGGCCGTGCTGACGGCGCTGCTGTATGTGCTGGCGCTGCGTACCAGCAGCGTATGGGCTTTCGTGGCTTGCTATGCCGGCTGCCTGGTCGCGGCGATGGCGCTGGCCATGAATACCCTGCACGATGCGGCCCACGGCGCCGTGTTCCGCCATGGGCCGCTGAACCGGCTGCTGATACGGCTGGTGTCCTTGCCGGTCGGCGTGGACACGGATTTCTGGACCATCCGCCACGTGCATTTTCACCACCCGTATGCCAACGTGGAAGGGCATGACCTCGATACGGAACCGAATCCTTTTTTGCGCCAGACACCGTTCCAGCGCTGGTCGCCGCAGTACCGTTATCAGCACCTGTACTGGCCCGTGGTGGCGGCGCTGTCGCTGCCTTACCTGAACTGGTATGGCGACTGGCTGGACCGTTGCGGCAAGACGCCGGTGGCCGCGAACAGCCGGCTGCAGGGCTGGTCTGGCTGGCTGTCTTTCCTCGGTTGGAAGCTGGGCCACGTGGCGCTGGTGCTGGCCTTGCCGATCTTGCTGCTGCACGATCATATCGGCTGGGGCGTGGTGCTGGGCGCATATCTGCTGGGCCAGATGATGGCCTCGTGCGTGCTGGTGGCGCTGATACTGGGCACGCACTGGGCCGAGGTAGACTTTTTCCAGCCGCCAGCGGACGGCAGCCTGCCGCATGACTGGTGCCAGCACACGTTTTACACGGCCTGCGACTGGATGCCGCAGCCGCGCGCCTTGCGTTATCTCGGCTACTGGCTGGGCGGGCTCAATCTGCACTTGACCCACCATTTGTTCCCGACCTGGAGCCACCGCCACTATCGGGCACTGGCGCACATCATCGCCGAACTGGCACCACAGCATGGCCTGGCCTACCGCAATCTCACTTACCGGCAATTGCACGTTTCGCAGCAAGCCTTTTTGCGTGCCATGGGCCAGCCTCCCGCAAACCATTGAGGTATCGTGCTTGACTCAGCTTCCTTTAGGTCTTACATTTCTGTAACGACAGAAATAAGAGAAAATCATGGAACTGAGTCCGACCACGCAAAAATATATCCTCCACTGGGGAGAAATGGGCACCCGCTGGGGCGTCAACCGCACGGTGTCGCAAATCCACGCGCTGCTATTCCTGGCCAATGAGCCTTTGACGGCTGAAGACATCGCCGAGACCTTGAATGTAGCCCGCTCGAACGTCAGCAACAGCCTGAAGGAATTGCAAAGCTGGGGCCTGGCCCGCATCACGCATGTGATGGGGGACCGGCGCGACCATTTCGTTGCCCTGCAGGATGTGTGGGAAATCTTCAGGGTCATCATGGAAGAGCGCAAGCGACGCGAAATTGATCCCACCCTGTCGGTGCTGCGCGAATGCGCGATCGAGGGCGAGCACGATGCCGCGATTCCACCGGCGACCCTGGTTCGCATGGGCGAGGTGCTGGCTTTCCTGGAAATGCTCAGCGCCACCTATAGCGACTATAAAAACCTGCCGCCCGCGACCCTGCAGCGCATGCTGTCCATGGGCGGCAAGGTGGCCAAATTCCTCAGTCCCGACGACAAGACGGCCAAGTCGAAAAAGCCGGGCAAGCCATGAACGGCCCTTCTGAAGGAGAACTGTTCAGGAAGGTGATGGGGGCCGAATGGGGCAAGCTGCATCCTGATATCCGCCGCCGCTTCGAGAAAAACCCTGCGCCGGGCCAGCCCTTGTATTACCAGGGTGAACTGAGCCAGCTGCGCAGCTCGCGCCTGGGCAAGCTGCTCGGTTTTATCACGTGCCCCTTTATCGATGGCGCGTTGATTCCGTATGACGATACGGACTTCCCCGTCGATATCGAAGTCTATTCCAAGCCCGGCTGCCCGCACATCTTCAAGCAGCGCACTTACCGCCTGCATGGCCGCCAGCCTATCCGCTTTACTTCCTACATGGCCGAGAGCGAGCGCGGCGAAGTGCTGGAATATGTGGGCATGGGCTTGGGCATGAAGCTGCGGCTGCATGTCGATGGCGGCAATCTGCATTTCACCAGCGATGGTTATTTCTGGGATATCTTCGGCTGGCGCATGCCGCTGCCCGGCCTGCTCACGCCCGGAAAAACCTTTTTATGCCACCGCAACGATAACCGCGAGCAGTTCAATATCCGCATCGAGATACGCCACGCCCTGTTTGGCATGACTTTTTTGCAGGTGGGCCGCTTCCATGAAATCGCCGCCCCCGCACACGAGAAGGAAAAATCATGAATACGCATTTGCTGGCACTACAACTGATGGCGGCGCAAGGCTGCCTGGGCGCCTTCGACACCTTGTACCACCATGAGCTGACCGAGGCGCTGCCGCAAAAAACTTCGGCGCGGCTGGAGCTGTCGATCCATGCGGTGCGCGCCCTGATCTACAGCGCGCTGTTTATCGGTCTGTCCGCCTGGCAGTGGCACGGCGGTTGGGCCTGGACGCTGGTGACCATCTTCAGCGTGGAAATCGTGCTGACCCTGTGGGACTTCGTGGTGGAAGACCGCACGCGCTTGCTGCCCGCCACCGAGCGCGTCACGCATACGGTGCTGGCGATGAACGGCGGCGCCTTCATCGCCTTGCTGGCCCTGAACAGCGGCGACTGGGCCAGCTTGCCGACTGCCCTGGTATGGCAACCACAGGGATGGCTCAGCGTCTTTTTGGCATTGTGCGGCATAGGCGTGGGCTTGTCCGGACTGCGTGATGGCTACGCTGCCTGGCAGTTGCGCAGCCGGGAGCGACAAAAAGCCGAAGTACTCAGCTTTGGCAGTACACCACAAACGGTGCTGGTGACGGGCGCTACCGGTTTCATCGGCCAGCAGCTGGTGGCCGCCTTGCTGGCCGATGGCCATCTGGTGACGGTCTTGACGCGCCAGCTGAAAGCATCGGCCTGGCTGTTCGATGGCAGGGTGCGCTGCATCGAGTCGGTCCAGGAACTCGGTGATGGTCAGCGCATCGATATGGTGATCAACCTGGCCGGTGCGCGCATCGTCGGCTGGCGCTGGACGCAAGCGCGCAAGGCGGCCTTGCGCCGTAGCCGGGTGGCCCTGACGCAGGAACTGGTGGCGTGGATCGCCCGCGCGCAGCACAAACCGAGGGTGCTGCTGTCGGCCTCGGCCATCGGTTATTACGGCGTGCAGCCGCAGGGTGACGACCGGGAACTGGACGAAGACAGCGCACCGCAGTCCATCTTCATGTCGCAGCTGTGCACCGAATGGGAAGCGGCTGCGCGCGAGGCCGAAAAATTTGGCGTGCAAGTGGCCCGCATGCGTTTTGGCCTGGTCTTTGGTCACCAGGGCTCGCTGCCGCAAATGCTGTTGCCGATCAAACTCGGTATGGGCGGCCCGCTGGGCAGCGGTCTGCAATGGATGTCTTGGGTGCATGTGCACGATGTGCTGCGGGGCATCGCTCACCTGGCGCTGCGCAGCGAACAAACTGCTGTGGATGGGGCCTATAACTTCTGCGCGCCGGAAGCGGTCCGGCAGCGCCGCTTCGCGCAGGTGGCAGGCCAGGTGCTGCACCGGCCATCGTTCATGCCCACACCGGCGTTTGTCATGCGGGGCTTGCTGGGCGAGCAGGCCGACTTGCTGGTCGAAGGCCAGCGCGTGGTGCCGCAGCGGCTGCTGGCTGACGGTTTTGTCTTCCAGTATCCGCAACTGGAAGGGGCGCTGCGCAGCCTGTAAGCTGGTGTAGTATGGGGCTACTGGAGACGCCCATGCCCCGATTCAGTCACACTATCGCCAGCCACACTTACCAGTTCGGCAGCTTGAAAGATTTGCTGGCCAGGGCCACGCCGCTGCGCTCCGGCGATGTGCTGGCCGGTGTGGCGGCAGCCAGCGCGCAGGAAAGGGTGGCTGCGCAAATGGCGCTGGCCGAGGTGCCGCTGCCGCTATTTCTCAATGAAGTGCTGGTGCCCTATGAAAGCGACGAAGTCACGCGTTTGATCATCGACACGCATGACCGGAACGCCTTTGCGCCGATTGCGACGCTGTGCGTGGGCGAGTTCCGGGATTGGCTGCTCAGCGATGCTGCCGACACGCCCACGCTGGCGGCTGTGGCTCCCGGCATCACGCCAGAAATGGCGGCGGCCGTGTCCAAGCTGATGCGCCTGCAAGACCTGGTGCTGGTGGCGAAGAAGTGCCGCGTCGTCACGGCCTTCCGCAATACCCTGGGTCTGGAAAACCGGCTGGCCACGCGGCTGCAGCCGAATCACCCCACCGATGACGCCACCGGTATCGCCGCTTCCATGCTCGATGGCCTGATGTATGGCAGTGGCGACGCCGTGATCGGTATCAATCCCGCCACCGACAACGTGGCGCAAGTGGTCTCGCTGCTGCATTTGCTCGACGCCGTCATCAGCCAGTACCAGATACCCACGCAGGCTTGCGTGCTCACGCATGTCAGCAATACCCTCGAAGCGATACGGCGCGGCGCACCGGTCGACCTGGTATTCCAGTCCGTGGCCGGCACCGAAGCTGCCAACCGCAGTTTCGGCCTCGACCTGGCGCTGCTGGCCGAGGCGCGGGCGGCGGCCCTGTCGCTGGGGCGCGGCACGGTGGGCAGCAACGTCATGTATTTCGAGACTGGCCAGGGCAGTGCGCTGTCGGCGGGCGCCCATGCGGGCATGGACCAGCAGACTTGCGAGGCGCGCGCGTATGCAGTGGCGCGCGCTTTCCAGCCGCTGCTGGTCAACTCGGTAGTGGGTTTTATCGGTCCCGAATATCTGTATGACGGCAAGCAGATCATGCGCGCGGGACTGGAAGACCATTTCTGCGCCAAGCTGCTGGGCCTGCCCATGGGCTGCGACGTCTGCTACACCAACCACGCGGAGGCGGACCAGGATGATATGGACGCCTTGCTGACCATGCTGTGCGTGGCCGGCTGCAATTTCATCATGGGCGTACCCGGCGCCGACGACATCATGCTGGGCTA
Organism: Janthinobacterium sp. Mn2066; assembly: GCF_049319705.1. Lineage (NCBI taxonomy): Bacteria > Pseudomonadati > Pseudomonadota > Betaproteobacteria > Burkholderiales > Oxalobacteraceae > Janthinobacterium > Janthinobacterium sp. Mn2066. The sequence continues at coordinate 243,892 of NZ_JBMOUF010000001.1, forward strand.
CCAGAGCACTTCCTTTCACGATGCGCTGTATGCGCGCCGCGTATTGGGCTTGCGCGCCGCGCCCGAATTCGAAGCCTGGCTGCAGACCATGGCGATTACGGATATCCAGGGCCGCCTGAGCGGGACGCTGGCGCCAGCCTTCCAGGCGGCGCTGCTGCGCCTCGATGGCAAGGGCAGACCATGAACAGGCACGACCCATGGCAAACCTTGCGCCGCCATACACCGGCGCGCATCGGACAAGGGCGCAGCGGCGTGAGCACGCCCACTGCCGCGCACCTGGCGTTTCAACTGGCCCACGCCCAGGCGCGCGACGCCGTGCAGCTGGCACTCGACGGTGCAGTGCTGGCGCAGGCCTGTTCTTGCGATGGCCATACCGGTCTGCTGCTGCATAGCGCGGCGGCCAGCCGCAGCGAATATCTGCAGCGGCCCGACCTGGGGCGCCGGCTTGATCAGGCTTCGCGCACGCAGTTAGCCAGTATGCCGGCCGGTGCGGACCTGGCGCTGGTGGCGGCCGATGGCCTGTCGGCGCTGGCCGTGCAGCGGCATGTTGCTCCTTTCCTGGCTGCCCTGCGCGCCAGGCTGGCGCTGGAAACGTGGACGGTGACTCCGCTGATGATCGTGCAGCAGGGGCGGGTGGCGGTCGGCGATGAAGTGGGCGCCTTGCTGAAGGCGCGCGCCGTGCTGGTGATGATAGGCGAGCGGCCCGGCCTGAGTGTGCCGGACAGCCTGGGACTGTACCTGACGTGGGCGCCGGCAGTGGGTTTGCGCGACGATAGCCGCAACTGCATTTCCAACGTACGCCCCGAGGGGCTGCCGTATGGACAAGCCGCGTACCGCCTGCATTATCTGCTGTCGCAGGCGTTCAGCCGGCAGTTGTCCGGCGTGGCGCTGAAGGATGAAACGGTGACAGAGGGCGCGGCCCTGGCGGGCACGCGCAATTTTCTGCTGGAGTGATCAGATCTCGCGGATGTCATCGAGCGGCCAGCGCGGCCGCACATTGAACGAGTAATCGTACTTGGCCGCATCCGGGTTGATCTGCAAACGCATGGCGCCGGCAAAGGCGATCATGGCGCCGTTGTCGGTACAGAATTCCAGCTCCGGGTAATACACCTTGAAGCGTTTCTTGGCGGCCGCCGCGTTGAGCGAGGCGCGCAGCTGCGCGTTGGCGCCCACGCCGCCGGCAATCACCAGCCGTTTCAAGCCCGTGTGCTTCAGGGCCGACACGCATTTGGCCGTCAGCACCTCAACGATGGCGTCGACGAAACCGCGCGCAATATTGGCCTTGTCCTGCTCGCAGATATTGGCGATGACTTTTTCTTCATGGTTTTTCACCACCGTCAGCACGGCCGTCTTCAAGCCGGAAAAGCTGAAGTTGAAATCCTTCGAGTGCATCATCGGGCGCGGCAGCTTGTAGGCCAGCGGATCGCCAAATTCGGCCAGGCGCGAAATGGCGGGGCCGCCCGGATAGCCCAGGCCCAGCAGCTTGGCCGATTTGTCGAACGCTTCGCCGGCCGCGTCGTCCAGCGTTTCTCCCAGCAGGGTGTACTGACCCACGCCGTCGACGCGCATCAGCTGCGTGTGGCCGCCCGAGACCAGCAGCGCGATAAACGGGAATTCGGGCGGTTCGGACGCCAGCAAAGGCGACAGCAAATGGCCTTCCAGGTGGTGGATGCCCAGCACCGGCTTGTTGATGGCCAGGCCCAGGCTGCAGGCGACGGACGAGCCGACCAGCAGCGCGCCAGCCAGGCCGGGGCCTTGCGTGTAGGCGATGGCGTCGATGTCGGCCAGGGCGATGTCGGCCTTGCCCAGCGCTTCTTCGAGCAGGGGAATGGCGCGGCGGATATGGTCGCGCGACGCCAGTTCCGGCACCACGCCGCCATACTGCTCGTGCATGGCCACTTGCGAATAAAGGGCGTGCGACAGCAGGCCGCGTTGCGTGTCGTACAGGGCCAGGCCGGTTTCGTCACAGGAGGATTCGACGCCAAGAACAATCATGAAGGTGCTAGGTAAGGGGGGAGTAATCCGACATTGTAAAGGAAAGCCGGCCCGCCCACCGTGCGGCCGGCGCACCATTTCGGCGGCAGTGTGCACTTGCGCAGTGCGGCAGCAAGCCGTTTTATGTAGCCGTGGCGCTCTTGCAGCCCGTATTTTTTCCACTGGCACCACTTTTGCTTGGATAAGGGGATACCTTTCTTGGGGAGCTTGCGATGTCCGAACAATGGAAAATGATCTGCCGCCTGAAGGAACTGCCGCAGGCTGGCGTGCGCATGGTGCAGCGGGGCCTGGCCTGGCAGGATTTGCCGGGCGTGGCCGTGTTTCATGGGGCCGACGATACAGTGTATGCACTGCTCGACATGCTGCCTTGCCTGGGTGGCCCGCTGGCGCACGGGGAGCTGCGCGGCACAAGCCTGGTGGGACCGCAGGAAAGCTGGGTCATTGATCTCGATGCCGGCTGCCTGGTATCGCCCATGACCGGCATGGCGCGCCTGTACAAGGTGCGTATCCTCGATGGCCGCGTCTACCTGGATTTAAATGAATTGAATACCCCGGCCAGCAAGGCCGAGCAGGCGCTGGCCGGCTCTTACGCGGTGCTGCCGCATGTGCAGATGGTGGGATAAAGCCGGCAAGCAAAAAAAACGGCGCACAAGGCGCCGTTCCTGGTAGAGCCGCAGGCCTTAAGCCGGGCGGTTCAATAAATGAGCGTGCGCATCGCGCAGCATCGTCTCTGTCGTATCCCAGTCGATGCAGCCGTCGGTGACGGAGCAGCCGTAGGTCAGTTGCGACAGGTCTTGCGGGATCTTCTGGTTGCCGCCGACGATGTTCGATTCGATCATCACGCCGACCAGCGAGCGGTTGCCCTGGCGGATCTGGTTGATCACGTCGGCCATCACCAGCGGTTGCAGTTCCGGTTTCTTGTAGCTGTTCGCGTGCGAGCAGTCCACCACCAAGTTGGCTGGCAGCTTGGCCTTGGCCAGCGCCTGTTCGGCGATCGCCACCGAGACCGAATCGTAGTTCGGACGGCCATCGCCGCCGCGCAGTACCACGTGGCCATACGCGTTGCCGCGCGTGCGCACGATGGCCACATTGCCTTCGCTGTTAATGCCCAGGAAGGAGTGCGGGTGCGCCGACGACAGGATGGCGTTGACGGCGATGCTGATGTCGCCATCGGTGCCGTTCTTGAAGCCGACCGGCGTCGACAGGCCCGACGACATTTCGCGGTGGGTTTGCGATTCGGTAGTGCGCGCGCCGATGGCGGTCCAGGCGATCAGGTCGCCCAGGTACTGCGGCGAGATCGGGTCCAGCGCTTCGGTGGCGGTTGGCAAACCCAGTTCGCATACGTCCAGCAGGAACTGGCGCGCTTTTTCCATGCCTTCGTTGACCTTGAACGAGTCATCCATGTACGGATCGTTGATATAGCCTTTCCAGCCCGTGGTGGTGCGTGGTTTTTCGAAATACACGCGCATCACCAGCAGCATGGTGTCCTTGACTTCCTCTTGCAGCGCTTTCAGGCGGCGCGCGTAATCGAGGCCGGCGACCGGGTCGTGGATGGAGCAAGGGCCCACGACCACGAACAAACGCTTGTCTTTGCGGTCGATGATGTTGCGCAGCGTTTCGCGGCCGCGGTTGACGGTGTCGAACGCGCTGGCCGACAGCGGCAGTTTGGCGTGCAGGTCGGCCGGCGTAGGCATCGGCGCGAAGGAGGTGACGTTGATATTTTCGATGTCTGGCGTATTCATGATTCTGGCTCGGCTTTCGATATTGCGTTCTTAAGAGGCAATAGTGTAGCGGAAATGCGGCCTGGCGGCGGGAGCGTGCTTAAAACCGGGCTAAAACGGAATGGCTGAGTTGTTTTTTTGGCATGCCCGGCATTGCACCGGACTTGCCATCGTGGCGATTTTCAGCGGCCACTGCTCACGCCATGGCCGAAGGCGTAGCGTGCAATATTACGGCGACTGCCCGCCAGTTCCGGCGGCTTGGGCATGCCCGGGTGGCGCCGTACGTGTTCCATGATCAGGGCTTCATGGGCTTGTATCTGCGCGTCCAGGCAGGTGATTTGCTGGCATAGCAACTGGTGCAGCGCCTGCTGGCCATTGCGCAGATGCTCGTCCAGCAGGGCCACTTCCTGCTTGCGCACCTGCTGTATCGCTTGCAGGCGGCGCAGCCACAACCGCAGTTCCAGATAGGCGGGCGAGGGAGGTGTCCAGGGTGCGGGGCGGGCTGCTTCGCAATAATGGGCCAGTACGACCGCCCTGTACCCGGCTTCCTCGTCCAGGCCGCACTTGTGCACGAATTGCAACAGTGGCGCGCCCTGGGCGTCGCACACCAGCATGCCCATGGCGGCCAGGCTTTGCGCGGGCGCCTCGCTGAACGGCGCATCGAGACGCATGCAGACGCGTAAGCCCATCACGGGCACATCGTTGCGCTGCAGCCAGCTGCGCAGCCAGCGGTAGCCGGCCAGGTCGTTTTCGACCACCTTGCACAACACCTGGCCGCCGGACAGCAGCACGGTCTTGAGCAGCAATTTGCCTGTTTCGATGCCGACGAAGGCGGTTTCCTGTTTGGCGATGTGTTCCATGATGATTCCTCCCTTGTTGGCTTATACGCAGGGACGGTTGAGCTGGATTCAAGCCGGATTCAATTCTGCAGGGAAATATTTTTCTGCCAGGCTGTTGCATCTTTGCCTGGTGTGGCGGAGGGCCTGGCGCCCGAGTGAAAAATCCGTGTAAGCTTGCGCCATGACTACTGTATCCATACCCCATCACGACGTGGCTGGCGAGCCATTTCCAGCCGCCCGCTTCATCAAGGAGATAGGCCGCGGCAAGCATGGCGCCCGCAGCATGACGCGCGATGACGCCTGCGCCCTGTACCGCGCCATGCTCGAAGGGCGCGTATCGGACCTGGAACTGGGCGGCATCTTGCTCTCCATGCGCATCAAGGGCGAGTCCGTCGATGAAATTGCCGGCTTCCTCGATGCGGCCGAGGCCTCGTTTGCTCCCTTGGGCGCGCCGGCCGGCGCCTATCTGCCCATCGTGATTCCCAGCTACAACGGTGCGCGCAAGATGGCCAATCTGACGGCTTTGCTGGCGCTGCTGCTGGCCCGCGCCGGTGCGCCCGTGCTCGTGCATGGCGTCAGCAGCGACCCGGGCCGCGTCACGACCGCCGAAGTGCTGGCTGAACTCGGTGTACCCGCCTGCGCCAGTCACGCCGAGGCGGAAGCGGCCATGCTCCGTGGTGAGGTGGCTTTCCTGCCCATCGAAGCGCTGGCGCCGCAGATGGCGCATCTGCTGTCGCTGCGCAGGGTCTTGGGAGTGCGCAATTCCACCCATACCCTGGTGAAAATCATGCAGCCGTTTGCCGGCCCGGCCCTGCGCCTGGTGTCCTATACGCACCCGGAATACCTGGAAATGCTGGGCGAGTATTTCACCACGGCCGCGCCAGTCGAGCGGGGCGGGGCCTTTTTGATGCGCGGCACGGAAGGTGAAACGGTGGCCAATGCCAACAAAGCGCAGCAGATCGACTGGTTTCATGGCCATCAGCGCACCGTGTTGGTCGAGAAGCAATTGCAGGTAGAACAATTGCCGCACTTGCCAGCCGAACGCGACGCGGCTACCACCGCCCACTGGATATCTAGCGTGCTGCGCGGTGATATCCCTGTGCCGGCATCGATCGCAGAGCAGGTGGAGCAATGCCTGCAGGCAGCGAAGGTCAGTGGATAAAGGGCATGTCCGTTTACAATGGCGTCTTTGTAATCAGGCGTGACCGGAATTCTTATGGCAAAACAATTTGATGTGGCAGTGATCGGCGCGGGCGCGGCCGGCATGATGTGTGCGGCCGTGGCCGCCCAGCAGGGCAAGCGCGTGGTATTGATCGATCACGCGGCCAAGCTGGCCGAAAAAATCCGCATCTCGGGTGGCGGTCGTTGTAACTTCACCAATACCCAGGCGGGACCGCAAAATTTCTTGTCGGAAAACCCGCACTTCTGCAAGAGCGCCTTGTCGCGCTACACGCCGCAAGACTTCCTGGCGCTGGTGAAAAAACACCGCATCGGCTATCACGAAAAGCACAAGGGCCAGCAATTCTGCAATGAATCGGCCGAGCAGATCATCGACATGCTCAAGGACGAGTGCGCTGCTGGCGGCGTGCACTGGCGCATGCCGTGCAAAATCGACAATGTTGCGAAACAAGATGATGGCAGTTTCCTGCTGCAGACCGATAGCGGCGAGATCGAAGCAGGCAGCGTAGTCATCGCCACGGGTGGCCTGTCGATTCCGAAGATCGGCGCCACCGATTTTGCCTACCGCATCGCCAAACAATTCGATTTGCAGATGGTCGAGCCTCGCCCGGCCCTGGTGCCGCTGACGTTTGACCCGGCCAGCTGGGCGCCATTCGCCGAATTGTCGGGCATTGCCCTGGAAGTGGATGTGGAGACGGGCAGCCTGAAAGGCCGCAAGGCGACAGGCGGGCGTTTCCGCGAAGACTTGTTGTTTACCCATCGCGGCCTGTCGGGTCCGGCAATCCTGCAAATTTCCAGTTTCTGGCAACCTGGTACGCCTATCGTCATCAATTTGTTGCCGGAGGTCGATGTGGCGCAAACCTTGATCGAAGGCAAGGGCACCCTGAAAAAGCAATTGGGCAACCTGGTGGCGTTATGGCTGCCGCAGCGCCTGGCCGACTGCCTGCTGGCTGTGAACGGCCTGGCGGCCGATGCACGCATTGCCGATTTGCCTGATGCGCAACTACGCAAGCTGGGGCAGGCGATCAATGCGTGGTCCATCGTGCCGAACGGCTCCGAAGGCTACCGCAAAGCGGAAGTCACGCGCGGCGGCATCGATACGCGCGAGCTGTCGCAGCAGACCATGATGGCCAATAAAGTGCCGGGCCTGTACTTCATCGGTGAATCGGTCGATGTGACGGGTTGGCTGGGTGGCTACAACTTCCAGTGGGCCTGGGCTTCGGGCATGGCGGCAGGAGTTGCGCTGCAGTAAACCTCCTGTGTAGAATGGGGCTGGCGCCGCAGCGCGCCAGTTCTTGCCGATAGTGTTGATGCACGTCTTGATGCGTGGTTTACACCACATTTTGGCAAGCTTCTCAGGCTGCATGCCGCACGCAAATGGGCAGGGGCTTCCTTTTTCGAATAAAAGCTGCTACTATCTATCTCTTCCTATACACCACCTCAACGGTTTGAATTTTACATGACCACTATTCGCCTTAAAGAAAACGAGCCGTTCGAAGTCGCAATGCGTCGCTTCAAACGCACCATCGAAAAAACTGGTCTGCTGACCGAATTGCGCGCTCGCGAATTCTACGAAAAACCAACGGCTGAGCGTAAGCGCAAGCTGGCAGCTGCAGTGAAGCGTCACTACAAACGCATCCGCAGCCAACAACTGCCTAAAAAATTATTCTAAGACTGTTCAGTCAGAACCAACCCGGGTAGTACGGCGCATTGTTCGCCACGGGTTCTGTTTTGATTCGCCTGAGCTTCTGCTTCAGATGAGTCGCATACCCGCTCCGGTTCGCCGCAGCGGGTTTTCGTTTTTCTGGGCTGCTTGTGCAGTACTATCCATCATCACTTTTTACCAACGAGGAATGCCATGAGCTTGAAAGCACAAATTACCGAAGACATGAAGAACGCCATGCGTGCCAAGGAAGCGGGCAAGCTGGGCACGATTCGCCTCTTGCTGGCTGAAATCAAGCGCAAGGAAGTCGATGAGCGCATCGAACTGAACGATGAGCAAACCCAGGCGATCGTGGAAAAGATGATCAAGCAGCGCAAGGATTCGATTACCCAATTCGAAGCCGGTGGCCGCGCCGACCTGGCCGACATCGAAAAAGCCGAGCTGGTGCATCTGGCCGTCTACATGCCTGCCGCCCTGTCGGACGAAGAAGTGGCGGCTGAAGTGGCTGCCGCCGTGGCCGCCTCGGGCGCCGCCGGTCCGCAAGACATGGGCAAGGTGATGGCCATCATCAAGCCGAAGCTGGCTGGCCGCGCCGATATGTCGGTGGTTTCCGGTTTGATCAAGAAGGCCTTGACGCCAGCCGCCTAAGCCCCAAAATAGTAGTGTCGGCTGCCAGCTTCCACGCTGGCGGCCACTCAACAGCCCACACGTTGACCTGGCTCAACCTCAGGCCACGTGCGGTAGTATAGTCTGACCTATAACAACACCGCCCCAGCCCAGTGATACCTCAATCTTTCATTTCCGATTTGCTCAACCGTGTCGATATCGTCGACATCGTGGGGCGTTATGTGCAGCTGAAAAAAGGTGGCGCGAATTTCATGGGCCTGTGCCCGTTCCACAGTGAAAAATCGCCCAGCTTTACCGTCAGCCCCACCAAGCAGTTTTACCATTGCTTCGGCTGCGGTGCGCATGGCACGTCGATCGGTTTCCTGATCGAGTATTCGGGCATGGGCTTTGTCGATGCCGTCAAGGACCTGGCGCAAGGCGTGGGCATGGTGGTGCCGGAAGCCGATGACAAGATCCCGCCGGCCCAGCGCGCGCAAATCCAGGCGCAAAGCCTGGCCTTGTCCGATGCCATGACGCAAGCCTGCGATTATTACCGCGGCCAGCTGCGCCACGCGCCCGACGCCATCGCCTACCTGAAAAACCGGGGCTTGACGGGCGAAATCGCCGCCCGTTTCGGTATGGGTTACGCGCCCGGCGGCTGGGATAACCTGCGTTCCGTGTTTCCCGATTACGAAGTGCTGGCCCTGGTCGAGGCCGGCCTGGTGATCGACAAGGTCGATGAAGACGGCAATAACCGCAAGCGCTACGACCGTTTCCGCGAACGCATCATGTTCCCGATCCGCAATACCAAGGGGCAAGTGATCGCCTTTGGCGGCCGCGTGCTCGACCATGGCGAACCAAAATACCTGAACTCGCCTGAAACGCCGCTGTTTTCCAAGGGGTTCGAGCTGTATGGCTTGTTCGAAGCGCGCCAGGCCATCCGCGATGCCGGCTACGTGCTGGTGACGGAAGGTTATATGGACGTGGTCGCCCTGGCGCAGATGGGTTTCCCGCAGGCAGTGGCCACCCTGGGCACGGCGTGCACGCCCACCCACGTGCAAAAACTGCTGCGCCAGACCGATAACGTGATCTTCAGTTTCGATGGCGACAAGGCCGGTCGCCGTGCCGCCCGCCGCGCGCTGGAGGCCAGCCTGGCCCACGTGTCGGACAATAAAACCATCAAGTTCCTGTTCTTGCCTTCCGAGCACGATCCGGACAGTTACATCCGCGAATTCGGCGCCGAAGGGTTTGAACAGCAAGTGCACGAAGCCATGCCGCTGTCGCAATTCCTGTTGAAGGAAGTGTCGGGCGAGCATGATTTGTCCGAGCCGGAAGGACGTGCCCGCGTGCAGTTCGACGCCAAGCCGCTGCTGCAGCTGATGGCGCCATCGTCGCTGCGCCTGCAGATCGTGCGCGGACTGGCGCAGCTGACGCAATCGACGCCGGCCGAAATTGAAGGCTTGTTTGAACTGGCGAAACCTGTTTCCGTGGCGCACCGCGCACCGCCCAAGTCGGGCCGCCCGGTGCCGGTAGGGCTGGAATTGAAGATCACGCGCATGCTGGTGGCGCACCCGCCCTTGACCCTGTATGTCGATGCGGCCGCGCTGGCGGCCTTCCAGCACCTGGGGCCGGATGCAGCGCAAAGCTTGGGCCAACTGGTGGTGGCTGGGCAAGCCTTGGGCGAGCATGGCAGCTTTGCCGCGTTGGCCCAGCAATTGAAGGAATTCGGCAGCGAGTATGATGAGATTATCGGCGAGATTGCGGCCGGCAGCGAGTCCGATTACGACAGTGAATTGTCGTGGCTGGTGAGCACGATACGCGAGATCAAATTGAACGCCTTGAAGGCCGAGCTGGCACAATTGTTTGCGTCGGGTTTGCCATCCGATAAAATTGGTGTACGCTACCGCGAAATCATGCAGGAGCAGGGTGAGCTGGAACGCCAGCGCGATGCCGAGTTGGTGAATCGCTAATCTTGCTCCAGGCTGGGCGCGGACTGGAAAAAGATTTTTCGCGTGCTATAATTAAATGCTAAGTATTGTGTGCTTTGGCAAGCTAGTTCTGTTTCGTAAATAGTATTTGTTTTCAGTAAGTTAGGCTCTTGATCGGCGCGGTAGATTGTGTCGGCAGCCAGGGCCAACTGGCGTTTTTCGGTGTTGCGGCAGGGTTCGCACCGCAGGCAAACCGCGCCAGGCTCTCGCTCCCTACATGGTCGGATGCAGATGTTTCTGCCGCTTCGGCTGGTGACAGCCGGTGGACAGGAATGGCTGCGGTTCCCGCAGATCGTGGCCGATGAGGTGTAAGTAACGTAACAGTGTCGGACCTGGGTCGTCGACAGGTTCGAAGATGGTGGTTCCCGCAGGTAGACAGGGAACCGGCAGCAAACTTTATCCTAATCCACCGTAAAGCAAGTCGTTGTGTAATCGAAAGCGCCTGTGCCAATCAAGAAACCCGAATCCAAAGCGGCTGTAAAGCCCACTAAAGTTACCACGAAAGCCGAAAAGGCGCTCGACCGGCCCGAAGCACGCGTTACCAGCGCGCCGCCAGCGGTCAGCCAGACCACCGATGCCGCCACCCTGGCCGCGATCGATACCTCTGGTTATGTCTTGCCGTCGGTAAAAGTGCCGGGCCGCCGTGGCCGCAAGCCAAAAGAATTCCAGCCAGAAAATGACGAAGTCGCCGCGCTGAACGCCGTCGAGCGGGCCGAGCTGAAGGCCGTCGACAAGGCCAAGGCCAAGGATCGCAAGGCGAAAGAGCGCGCGCTGCTGAAAGACGCGTTTTCGTCCGATACGGAAGCGAGCGAGGAAGAACTCGAACGCCGGCGCCAGAAACTCAAGACCCTGATCAAGTTCGGCAAGGAACGCGGATTCCTGACTTACGCCGAAATCAACGATCACCTGCCCGAAAACATTGTCGATCCGGAAGCCATCGAAGGCATCATCGGCACCTTCAACGACATGGGTATCGCCGTCTACGAGCACGCGCCGGACGCCGAAACGTTGTTGCTGTCCGATAACGTCGCCGTCGTCACCAGCGACGACGAAGCGGAGGCGGCGGCCGAGGCGGCGCTGTCCACCGTCGATTCCGATTTCGGCCGCACCACCGACCCCGTGCGCATGTATATGCGCGAGATGGGCTCGGTCGAGTTGCTGACCCGCGAAGGCGAGATCGAGATTGCCAAGCGCATCGAAGATGGCTTGAAAGACATGATCCAGGCGATTTCCGCCTGCCCCGTGACGATCGCCGAAATCATCGCCGCCGCCGACCGCATCGCCAACGAAGAAATCAAGATCGATGAAATCGTCGATGGCCTGGTCGATGAAAACGAACCGGTCGCCGCCCCTGTTGCCGCCGCCCCCGTCGAAGAAGACGAGGAAGAAAGCGACGAGGAAGAAGAGGAAGAGGAAGAAGAGGAAGAAGCCAGCGCCTCCGGTGCCGCCGGTTTTTCCGCCGAGCAGCTGGAAACCCTGAAACGCACGGCGCTGGAAAAATTCTCCGTCATTTCCTTGCAATTCGACAAGATGCGCCGCGCCTTTGAAAAAGAAGGCTACAACTCCAAACCGTATGCCAAGGCGCAGGAAGCCATCTCGCAAGAACTGCTGGGCATCCGCTTCACGGCCAAGGTGGTGGAAAAGCTGTGCGATACCCTGCGCGGCCAAGTCGATGAAGTACGCCATATCGAGAAACAGATCCTCGACGTGGCCGTGAACCGCTGCGGCATGCCGCGCGCCCACTTCATCAAGGTCTTCCCCGGCAATGAAACCAACCTCGACTGGGTCGATGGCGAAGTCAACGCAGGCCATGCCTACAGCGCCATCCTGGGCCGCAACATTCCGACCGTCAAGGAACTGCAGCAACGCCTGATCGACCTGCAGGCGCGCGTCGTCTTGCCGCTGCCGGACTTGCGCAACATCAACCGTCAAATGGCGGCCGGTGAAATGAAGGCGCGCAAGGCCAAGCGTGAAATGACCGAGGCCAACTTGCGCCTGGTCATCTCGATCGCCAAGAAATACACGAATCGTGGGCTGCAATTCCTCGACCTGATCCAGGAAGGCAATATCGGCCTGATGAAAGCCGTCGACAAGTTCGAATACCGCCGCGGCTACAAATTTTCCACCTATGCCACCTGGTGGATACGCCAGGCCATCACGCGCTCGATCGCCGACCAGGCACGCACCATCCGCATTCCCGTGCACATGATCGAGACGATCAACAAGATGAACCGGATTTCTCGCCAGATCCTGCAGGAAACCGGCGCCGAACCCGATCCGGCCACCCTGGCGATCAAGATGGAAATGCCCGAGGACAAGATCCGCAAGATCATGAAAATCGCCAAGGAACCGATCTCGATGGAAACACCGATCGGCGACGACGACGACTCCCACCTGGGCGACTTCATCGAGGATAACAACACCCTGGCGCCCGCCGACGCCGCCCTGCACGCGTCCATGCGCGGCGTGGTCAAGGACGTGCTCGATTCCCTGACGCCCCGCGAAGCCAAGGTGCTGCGCATGCGTTTCGGCATCGAAATGTCCACCGACCATACGCTGGAAGAAGTGGGCAAGCAATTCGACGTCACGCGCGAGCGCATCCGCCAGATCGAGGCAAAAGCGCTGCGTAAATTGCGCCACCCATCGCGTTCCGACAAGCTGAAAAGCTTCTTGGAAGGTAACTAGAAGCCAATAGGGCTTGACGTGCGGCGCTGATACCCCTATCCTCGCGTGTCCGTTTCCAAAACGGCAGCGCGAGAGGGGGCAAGACCACCTCACGCCAGCACTACCCCGGGCCTCTAGCTCATGCTTGGTTAGAGCAGCGGACTCATAATCCGTTGGTGCCGTGTTCGACTCACGGGAGGCCCACCAGAATTTGAGCAGTAAAGTGAAAGCCCCGCCAGGTAACTGCCGGGGCTTTTTGCATGGCGCCTGCGCATTGCTGCGGGCATACTTTTACAGGGAGACACAGACCATGACGACAGAACTGACAATCGAAGATATCGTAGTCGGCACCGGCAAGGCCGCCGAGCGTGGCGCGCTGATCACGGCCCATTACCGGGGTTGGCTGGAAGACGGCACCGAGTTCGACTCCTCGCACCAGCGCGGCGCCGCGTTCCAGTGCGTGTTGAGCAACAACAAGGTCATCCAGGGCTGGATCATCGGCTTGAAAGGCATGCAGGTAGGCGGCAAGCGCAAGCTGTGGGTGCCGGCGCAGTTGGCGTATGGCGAGCGGCAGGTGGGCTTGATACCGCCGAATGCTAATCTGGTGTTTGAGATTGAATTGCTGGAAGTGTTGACGCGGGACTAGGGCATGAAGGGCAGCGCTGTTGCTGTCTTCAGTGCTTTGTATATCCGGGGTTGCCTGGTATGTTCGGGAAAAAACTACCCCTGTTGATTCACGCGACAATTTTTCCAGATACGGTATTTCTACTTGCTTTAGGTTGTGACCAGGCGCTGCCGTATCCAATCCGCTGCCTGCAGCTCTGTCATGTTGCCGGCGGCGACTGCCAGCATGAAGTGGATGGCGTCGTTCTGACGGAACGCCAGTGTCTGTCCATTGATCGCAAGGAACAGGCGGCCGATCACCCAGGCCGTACGCTTGTTGCCATCGCTAAAGCCCTGGCTGGTGGCGATTGCATAAATGTAGGCCGCTGCAAGGTCTGCTACATCGGGGGCGGGATTGCCGTAGGCTTCAAGGTTTCGTGCCCGGTTGAGCGCCGCTTCTATGGTGTTGAGGTCGCGTATGCCGGCTAATCCACCGTGCACTGCGAGCTGCTTGTCGTGGACTGCAAAAACGGTATCTCGCTGCACCCATTGCCAGTTCATTTAGCCAGCGCCCGCAGGATTTCGCGGTCATCGTGCATGATAGTCTCTGCCAAGGCCATCTGGCGCTCGAAGTCAGGATTGTAAGGGGTGATGCGCATGGCGCCGTCCGGCGCCTCGGTCAGATACAGGGTATCGCCTTTCTGCACGTTCAGGATACGCTTTGCTTCCTTGTTCAAGATCAGCCCTTCAGAGCCACCTACGGTAGTTACTTTGAATGTGAGCATGATATTTCCCTCCTATATAAGTTTTATTATATGCGCAGTCATGGGAGTGTCAATCAGATAGATCAGAAGATCAAGTTCAAAGGTTGGCCTGGCGCTAACCATTCTCATTGCATGGCAGGCATGGACTTGCGCGCCCATGCCTGCCTATTACTTCAAGACTTCCACCAATTGAAATTAACCCCGCCATTATCAAAAACAATCCGTACCGTGTGATAAGAGTCGCTGCTCAGCCCCAGGGGGCCGAAGTCGACGGTTGTCCAGCTTTGCCATCCGCCTGTGCTCGGTAGCGTTTGTGATGGTTGCGCAATGCCGTCGATGACGAAGTGCATCTGGCGTCCCACGCTCGGGGTGGCGATGCGCACCTGGAAGTGGGAGTTGGCTTTCACGGGCACATGTTCCCATTCCAGCCATTCGCCGTTTTGCATGGAGCCGACGTTGACGCCGCCGCCTGTGTCGCGGGTCGGTTCGATGGCGATGTTGCCATTGCGGTAGAAGTTGGTCTTGCCATTGCCGCCATTGGCGCCGCCAAAGTAATCGGCGCCGGCCGCTGCGAATTTCAGGTCGGCATTAAATGGGTTGCGGCTATGGGCGCGCAGGATGTTGATGCGCTGGTTCGGATAGTCGTACAGGGTTTGCTGATAGCTCAGCGGCTGGCCTTGTTCATCGAGGTTGCGGACACGGAACACTGAGGCGTTTTCAAGGAAATCGGTGAAGCCTTCGACCAGTGTCAGCAGGGCGCCCGCATCGGCCGTGTTCTTCAATGCCGTATCGAAGGTCTTGCCATGATTGGGATCCCGGAAGGTGTGCGAAGTCGGGGCAAACAGGCCGGGGAAGGCCACGCCGATCCTGGTGCGGTTGAAGTCGGTCAGGGTCGAGGTGCCGCCGCCCGACCAGGCTTGCGCAGCATCGACCACGGCGGCCAGGGTGGTGTCGTTTTTCAGTGCATCCGTGTTGACGATGATGTAGGGATTGAAACCAAAATCCTGCATGCACTTTTGGCGCACATAGCGCATGGCGGCCGAGTAATTGCCCTGCTCGTTGGTGACGGTTGCCTGGTTGCCCGTCCAGATAATGATTACTGGCCTGCCGTCTATCTTGAAGCGGTTGGCGTCGGGAATGGTTTCAAAAAACACCTTGTAGTTGGTGTCGTAAATATAAGTCCAGTTGGCCGGGTTGCCGATGTCGAAGGGCAGGGAATTATGCTTGGCCTGGTTCCATTGCGCCGTCCACGAGGCGGCGTTGTCATCGAAGAGCGCGACCTTGATCTGGCTGGCCAGGCCGGTCTGGTTCAAGGCCTTGACGATGGGCGCCATGCCTGCCGGGCTCCACTTGGCGATAGGGTAGGCGCCGCGCACATTGGGCGCGACAAAATCCACGCCGGCCTCACCCAGCTCGCGCACCCAGGCATCCCAGGTGGCATCGGGATTTTTCGGATCCGGGTTATACAGCGGTGTGTTGTAGGTGCCCGTATCGGGGCCGAGGATTTCGGTTTGCGATGTGTAGTTGAAACCGAAGGTGACGCCGATATATTGCGCTTGGGCATATGGAGCACAGGCAAACAGCATGCTGGCCGCCAGCACGCATTTCTTGAGCACGCTATCTGTTGTTGAAAGCATGGATATTCCCTTGGTGAATAGCCTGATGGTGAAAACGCTGTCGATGAAATAATTTAATATAAATATTTTCCATCGATACTAATTTTCGGATGGTAGCTTGAAAATTGTAGCCAAGCAAGTTTTCTTCAGTCGTGCGGAGGGGGCGGGGATACCGTAGGGCGGGTGGAATACCACGGCCGCTGGCCGTGGTAAAGGGTAGTGATTAATGATTAACGATAAGAACCGCTTATTTCATGGTCCAGCTGGTTGCTTTTGCCACTGCTGCATCCGCGTTCTTCAGCGTGAACAAGCCCTGGTCTTTCAAGTTGCTCCATTGCTTGACGCGGTTGGCGCCGTTCGGCGCCTGGTTGAACTGGCTGGTATCGACGACCTTGGTGCGCTGGGCGTAGAAATTGGTCAGGAACGATGCTTCGTCCGCGCCGCTGCTGCGGGCCAGCAAGCCTTCAAGCGTATTGACGCCGCCATCGGCGCCCTGGTTCAAGGCGGTATCGATGAACGAGCCGATGGTCAGCGCACTGGCAAAACCGCGTTGGCCAGCTTGCTGGACAGCGTACTGGATGTAGACGCTGTAGAAGGTTTTCCACATCGCGTCTTGCCAGGCTGGATTGTTTTGCAGGCTATTGATCTGTTTGCAAAACACTTTGGCTTTATCGGTGATTTTCAGGATGTTGCCGTTCATGCTGCCATGCACGCCCGCGCGCTCCAGGCCGCCTGCAACGGTCGGCATGGCCGCGCCGCTGGCGGCGTCGAAGGCGGAGAACAAGGCCGGGCCATCGGGGTGGCCGTCGTTCGAACCGCCCGTGGTGGCGCCGAAAATGCCGATGGTGTAGCCACGGTCGTCCTGGATGTTTTCACAATATCCGTAGAACTTGTTCCAGTCGACCGTATCCTGCTCGGGTTTGTTGACCAGGCGCATGATGTTGTCCCACTGTTCGCCGTCCAGGCCTGTTTTATCTTTCAGGAATTGCAGCGTCGCGGCAGGGAAGAAGGCGTCATGGTTGATCGGGCCGCCCACGGCAACCACGCTGGCCGCCAGCTGGTTGCTGTTGCTGGATGGATCGTTGCTGCCGCCACAAGCGGTGAGCAGGACGGCGCTTGCCATACATATGGCCAATTTTGTGAAATGTTGCTTCATCAGATGGTTCTCCAGGTTTAACGACAGTGAGCAAAATGCTCGGGGTAAGCCTGTTCTGGGCGCGCGTTATCGCTGAATGACACCTCATCAGACGATATCCGTCCTCCCGGGACAGGATATTTTTTTCAGCTGCAATGAAGTACAGGGTGGTGCTCTGCTTCGCCAGGGCTAGTCCTGGCGAAGCGGGCGCCAGTTAGCGATTAGTTAGACAAGCGGACGCCGAGGAAGAACTGCCGGCCGCTCGAATAAAACGCCTGGGGCCGTTCGGCATTGGCGTAATACTTCAATACCGGGTTATTCAGGTTCAAGGCATCGAAAGTGATGGTCACGTTATCGTTGACCTTGTAATTGAGCGACATCGCCAGGGTGCCCAGTCCTGCTGCATATTGCGGCGAGACATTGGCCAGGCCGACCAGGAACGAGGAGCGGTAGGTATAGGCCAGGCGCGTGCTGAAGCCTTCCTTCTCGTAGTACAGCTCGGTGTTAAAGGTATTCGCCGAGGAACCGACCAGGGCCATGCCGTCCGACGTGCGGCCGTTGGCATAGGTGTAGTTCACCAGCGCGCCGAAATCGCCCCACAGCGGTTGCTGCCAGGCCAGTTCCACGCCCTTGTTCTTGGCCGCGATATTGAATGGCGAGGTGATCACGAAATCGGCGAACTGGTTGGTCGAGGTATTGAGGTAGCGGCGGGTGTTGTAGCCGAAGGTGACGTAGGACGGCATGTCCATGTAGAAACCGGCCACCGATACCAGCGAGCGGGGCGCGTAATACCATTCCAGGGTCGCATCGAAGTTATTCGACCGGATCGGTTTCAAGTCCGAATTGCCGCCCGAACCGGTGCCGTTGATGTTGTTCAAGGTCACGGCTGGCGTCAATGCCGAATAGTCGGGGCGCGACATGGTTTTCGAGGCGGCCAGGCGGGCCACCAGGTCCTTGTTCAAGTCGAACTTGAAGTTTGCGCTAGGCAATACATCGGTGTAATGGTGTTCCACCGTGGAAGCGACCGGCAGATTGGCTTCGTCGAAGTTGTAGCCCATGCTGCTTTGGCGGGTATTGGCCACCCGCACGCCGACGTTGCCGCGCCAGCCCTCACCGGCCAGGTTCACCATGCCGTAGGCGGCAGCGACTTTTTCCTTGACGGTAAAGTTGCCCTGGTAATTAGGTCCCAGGTCGACGCCGTTGTAGGCGCTTTGCCAGGCGGCAATGGCGTTGGGTTCCAGGGTCCAGAAACGCGACAGGAAACCGGAACCGCCGCCCAGGCCGCTACCGAAGTTGCCGGGCGAAACCGTGCCCGACCAGGCTGGCAAAGGCAGGGTCTGGCCAGGATTGGTGAAGCAGATATCGTTGGCGTCGGCCGAACAGCCATAGTTGCGGCCTTCCGACTGGCGTTTGTGCGAGGCGTAGCGGATGCCGAACTTGGCGCTTTCCAGGTAGCCATGGTCCAGGTCGACCAGCGCGTCGAGTTGTCCGTAGGCTTCGCTGTCGGCCACATGATAAGCGCTGGACCAGCTGCCGCCATTGGTGACATTGGCCGGGTTGTTGAAGTTGCCCGTATCGACGCCAGGGAAGGACACGTCGGCCGGTGTGCCCTTGCCATGCATCTGGTAAGACATCGGCGAATTGATCAGGAAGGCTTCGTGGCCGTAATCATGCGGCGTCTCGCCCAGGCCCTTGGTATAGCCCACCTGGGAGGTGATTTGCCATTCCTTGTTGGGGCGGTATTTGGCCGACAGGTCCAGGTAGGACGCCATCGAGGCTGCTTTCGGCCGGTAGATCGAATCGCGCAGGCCGGCGATCGGCTGGTCGGCGCCGGGGCTGACGCCGGATGGATCGAAATTGGTTTTCGGGAAAGTGGCCGAGACCAGGGTGTTGTTGACGACTTTATAGCTGGTCGGCGAGATGCCGTTTTCCAGCAGGCCGGTCGGATTGGCCAGGTAGTTGGTATCGAGGTTGGTGCCGCTGAAGTGCGAGTAAAAGCCATTCGCTTCCAGGGTCAGGTCGCGGCTGGGTTTTAATTGCACGTCGAACAGGGCGCCGCGGCGCTGGCTTTTCTGGGTGAACAGCGAGGAGCCGATTTGCGCCGGATAGGCCACGCCGTTCAAGTCCGGATGCGCGGCGATGACGTCCGGGTGGCTGATCGTGCCCTGTCCCAGCAGGAATAGTTCCTGGCCATCGCGGCGCTCGTTGCGCGACTCGGAAAACGCCTGCAGCATGAAGCCCAGGGTCTTGTCTTCATTGCGCCAGTTCAACAAGGCATTCGCATGCGGCGCCGTCTTGCCCGGCAAATCCGCATACATGCCTTGCACGGTGGCTTCCAGGGTCAGGGTTTTCTTGAAATCGAGCGGCTTGCGGGTCACGATGTTGACGCTGCCGGTGGTGCCGCCTTCGATCAGGTCGGCCTGCGCGCTTTTCAGCACTTCCACCGAGCTGACGATTTCCGACGGCAGCAAGGTGAAACTGACGCTGCGCCCTACCGTGCCGCTCTGGTCGCCGACATACCAGTCGCCGGTGGCGATGCTGTGGCCGTTGACCGTGGTTTGTGTCAGGCTGGGATTGGTACCGCGGATGCTGACGCGGTCGTTCTCGGAAAAGCCGCCCTGCCCACCGGAACCGGAACTGATATTGACGCCGGGCAAACGCTGTACCGCATCGGCGATATTCTTGTCCGGCAGCTTGCCGAGATCTTCGGCAGTCACTACATCCATGACGGAATCGGCATCACGTTTCTTGACCAGCGATTTTTCGCGCGAGGCGCGCACGCCGGTGACGACGATCTGTTCCAGTGGCGCATCGGTGGCGGCGGGGCCTTGCGGCGCGTGTGCCTGCTGCGCGTGGGCGACACCGATCAGGCTATTGAGTGCCATGGCGACGGCGAGGGCGGCAGGGGTGCGGGGTACGCGAGGTGCGCGAGTTACGATATGCATGTGTTTCTCCGACTACTCTTGTGGTTGAGTTATTTTTAAAATCAGCCCCCGGCGAGGGGGCCCGGGTGTCTGGCAATCTTTGCTGCCGTTTAATGCCTTACTGTATGTGTCATTCAGCGCCCTGCCGGCGCCCGGCCAGGCGTTTGCCGGAGTTGAACCAGCCCGTCGTTTCGTTGCTGATCAACGGCCGTGCCCAGAAGCTGATGGCGAAAATAAAGCCCAAGGTCACGAACACCACGTTCATCGCGGCGCGCAGGCCGATGTGGTCGCCCAGCTGGCCTACCAGCAGCGGCACTACGGCGCCGCCCAGGATGCCGGTGCACAAGATCCCGGAAAACGCGCCCTGGTGGCGTGGCACGGAATTGAGCGCCAGCGAGAAGATCACCGAGAACATCACCGACAGGCAGAAGCCGGCGGCCGGGAAAGCCAGGATGGCCATTGCCGCCGTGCCATACAGTGCCAGCGCAACACAGGCCAGCGCCATGACCGAAAAGATGGCCAGCACGATTTTGGAATCGAGCAGTTTCAGCAGTACCAGGCCGACCAGGCAACCGACCGACATCAGGCCCCAGAACTGGCCCACCGCATCCGCGGCCGCACCGGTTGCTGCAAAGTTGTGGTAAGTGATCAGGAATTGCGACATCCAGTTCGCCAGCGTTTGCTCGGTGCCGACGTAGGCGACGATGCCAAGGAAGAACAGGCGTACATCTTTACGGCTCAACAGTTCGCGGTAAGCGTCCCAGCCGCCAGCTTTTTCCGATTCGTTCAATTCCACTTTTGGCAGTGGTAAGCTGTAATTGATGGCGATCAAGGCGAAGAACAGTCCCGAAAACGCCCAGTAAAAGGTGACCCACACCAGCGCCGAACCGGCTGCGCCTGGGCGCTCCATCAGCCACTGGAACACCACCGGGCTGACGAATGAGGCCAGGCCGAACACCAGCTGTCCCATCACCGAGAAAAAGGCAAATTGCGACTCGCCGCCCGTGATGCGCAGCAGGGGATTGATCACCACCTGCAACAGCGCCATGCCCAGGCCGATGACGAACAGGCCGCCGATGACGAAGCCGTACTCGGGCTTGAGCGCGATGGCCAGGCTGCCCAGGAAGTTCAAGCCGAAGGCGATCAGCAAGGTGGTGCGGGCGCCCTTGCGTTCAACTAATATGCCGCCTGGAATCGAAATCAAGCCGTAGGCCAGGAAAAACGAGAATGGCAGGAAACCGGCCATGCCCAAACTCAGGTGGAAGTCATTAATAATGATCGGCATCAAGGGGCCGATCAGGTTGGTCACAAAGGAAATGACGAACCAGATCAACATGATGTACAGGATTAGCAGGCGGCGATTTTTCATGATTTGTCTCTTATCTTTTATTAATCTTGTGTGAACTAGCCGTGGGTAAGCACCGACGCAAATTTGCCGGGAACGATGGTGTGGCGGGGGAAACAGGTCAGGATGGCGACTGCCGCGCGGCAGCCGGTGGATAAAGCTTGTGGCAGGGAAGCGCCTTGCAGGCGGGCGGCCAGGTAGCCGGCATTGAAAGAGTCGCCCGCGCCGATGGTGTCGAAGATGGCGGCGGTTTCCGAGGCATGCTCGATCAGCTTGCCGTTTTGCAGGCCGATGGCGCCGCGTGGGCCGGTCTTGACGACCAGGGTGGCGCCCGGTTTCAGGCCGGCGGACAACGCGGCAATCGCACTGTCGAGGTTGCTGGTATCGGTGATGCTCAGTGCTTCGAGCTCGTTGATCAGCAAGTGGTCGCACAGTGGCAGCCACGCAGCGAATTCGGCGCGGTTCTCCGCGTTCCAGTTGTCGGAAGGCCAGCCGGTGTCGAGCGCCACCTGGTAGCCCAGCGCTGCGACGGCATGCATCAGGTAAGGGTAGTCGCGGCGCAGTGCAGGCAGCAGGAAGACGCCGGTGAACAGGACGATGGAACCGGGGCAGGCGGCCGGCGGTAATTGTTCCAGTGCGTAGGCGGGCGACAGGTGTTCGAGATGGCCCTGGGTGGTGAAGAAGTTGCGCTCGCCGTCGGCATGCATGATGCCGACCGATACCGTCGATGGTACCGGGCATACCTGGAAATCGCTGCGCAGCTGGTGGAACTGGGTGCCTAGCCAGGTGCCGAAGTCGTCGTTGCCGACGGCCGAGATCAGGTGCGCCGGTTGCCCGAGATGGCGCATGGCCAGGGCTGCGTTGGCCCCGGAACCGCCGGCGCGCAGCTCGCTGCGCGACATGATGACTTCCGTGCCGACCTGCGGCCATCCATCGATCGATCCCATGACGAGGTCAACGCCGAGATCTCCAATAATACTGAGGTGGGGTTTTATAGTGTCCATGGCAATAAATATAAATTGCCATTCTCACCTCGTCAATAATTAAATCCAATGGATGTAAGTATTTTTCTACAGACTGCCCCCACGCGCTGCACCACGCTGCCCTAGCAATTCCGCCATATCGGCCTCTGTACGGCGGTCATGTTGCAGTACATCAATATTGGGTGCCAGCATGTCGTATAAGGGCAACACTGCAGCGCCCAGGATGGAACTGTCTTCCTGTTTTTGCGATAACAAGATGCGCTCGCCACCACCGCTCAAGCCGCCGCGCACCGACTTCAGCAGCGGCTGCGCCAGGCTGACCAGATGCTCCACCAGTACTTTCGGCGCCGAACCGCCGATAATGATCGTGCGCGGGTCCAGCATGTTTTCGATGATGCCGATCGCATCGCGCAGCCGCGCGGCCGCTTGCTTGCACCAGGCATGGAAAGCCGTCTGGCGCGTATCGCTGATCCAGTCGGCGAACGGCAATTCGTGCACGCCGCGATCATCGATGGCCAGTGCTTCGGCCAGCGAATGCAGCGAGACATAGCGCTCCAGGCATCCGGTATTGCCGCAATAACAAGGAGTGCCGCCATGCACCACGGGGATATGGCCGATTTCCGTCGCATTGCCATTCGCGCCACGGTAGGCGGCCCGGCCCACTACCAGGGTGCCGCCCAGCCCCATGCCGAAATGCATGTAAAAGAAATTGTCCATGGACTTGGCCATGCCGAACAGGGTTTCGCCCAGGGCGCCGGCGACACTGTCGACACTGTAGAAAACTGGCAGGTTGACCGCATCGCGCAAGTCGTCGAGCACCGACATATCGCTCCAGCCTTCGAGCACCGTCGGTCCGACAAAGCTGATCTCGGTCGGCACCAAGGGGCCCGGCATGGCAACGCCGATGCCCCAGATGCGCCCGCTGGCGCTGCGCCGCAAGTTGCCGACCAACAACACCATCGCCGCCAGCACGCGGTTGGAATCGCGGGTGTCGACCTCGACCTTGCAGCGCGCCAGCACGTCGCCGACCAGGTTGACCAACGCTGCCGAGGCACTGCCTGGCTCCAGGCTGATGCCGATCGACGCGCCGGCGTCCGGATTGAGCGTGAACTCGATCGGCGGCTGGCCGCGCGAATTTTCCACCTTTTGACGGCGCGCCACGATCAGGCCGATCGCTTCCAGGTCATTGGTTATATTGGCAACAGTTTGCGGACTGAGCTCCACCACATCGACAATTTCCTTGCGGGAAATTGATCCTTGTTGCCGTATCAAATCCAACACCACGCGCCGGTTGTACGGCGCACTGGATTGTTGTGTTGCGCCACGGCTAATGTTTCTTTTCATGTCAATAAAAATCTTCTTCGAAAACTACCATGATACCCGACCATCGCACCCGGGGCGCGTGACCGCTGCGCCCGAAATGCTTTTTCATGCAGCCGGCGCGGATGAAAATATTTCTTACAATCATTGTTTGTATTTATTTCTGATGATATTCTAAAAATAGAATAAAAATATGACATGAATCAACTATGAGGCTCAACATGCGATACCCATCCCCCGCTGCTTTTAAAAATCCTTTGTCTGTCCCCCTGCTGACCCTGCTCCTGAGTTCCCTGTTCGCCTTGGCCCCGGCGCAAGCCGCCGAATCCACCGCCGCCTTGATCTCGGTGCAAGTCAACCAGGTCACGCTGGAAGCGCATGGCCCCAAGAAAGCCATCGTCGAATACCTGGGACAGCAAAGCGGCGGCAGTTATCGCGTGATGCGGGATGGCAAGGAAACCAGCAAGGGCCAGTTGGTCGCGCTGCCCGGATTTGACGAATGGGGCGCCGGAAAACATTACTTTGTCGCCGACTTCTCACAGGACAGCGAAGCTGGCAGCTATGTGATCGAAGCCGAACTGGGCGGAGAAAAAGCTGCATCGGCTCCCGTTGTCGTGCAAGAGAACGCCTTGTTCAACGCCACTGCCAGCAGCTTGCTGGCCTATTTCCACAGCAGCCGCAATACCAACCCCAAGGACCGCCACCTGCGCATCTACGACAGCCAGCGTTACGCCGATGTCTGGGGCGGCTGGAATGATGCCGGTGGCGACGAAGGAAAATACCTGTCGCATCTTTCCTATGCTAATTTCTTCAACCCGCAACAGGCATCGATGGTGACCTGGGTACTGGCAAAAACGGCAACTACCGCACCGCAACTGTACCGCAATGCGGGGCTGGAAGGGAAGGTACGGGACGAAGCCTTCTGGGGCGCCGATTACCTGCACCGTATCCTCGATCGGCAAGGCTACTTTTATACGACCGTTTTCGACAAATGGGGCACCGACAATGCCGAACGCATGGTCACCGGCTTCGAAGGACTCGACGGCAAATACAGCAAGAGCTACAAATCGGCGTTCCGCGCCGGCGGCGGCATGGCGATTGCGGCACTGGCGCGCGCTTCCATCCTGGCCAAGAGCAGCGGCGTGCACGGCGAGTTCAGCGCTGCTAGCTATCTGGCCGACGCGAAACGCGCGTTTGACCATCTGCAAGTGCATAACCTCGAATACTGCTACGACGGCAAGGAAAACATCATCGACGACTATACCGCGCTGATGGCCGCGACCGAGCTGTACCATGCAACCCACGAACGGAAATACCTGGCGGCGGCGCGCCTCCGGGCCAGCAACCTGACTGGCCGGCTGACGGCCGATGGCTGGTTCATCAGCGACAATGGCAGCCGTCCTTATTACCATGGCGTCGAAGCGGGCTTGCCTATCCTGAGCCTGGTGTACTACCGCGAAATCGAAACCGATGCGGCACGCATTGCGCGCGCGCAAAAGACGATTGCCACCGCGCTCGACGCGCAACTGCGCCTCGACAGCAAGGTGGTCAATCCCTATAACTATGCGCGCCAGACCTTCCGTACCTATGACAAGGGCCAGCTGTCGAAGGACGTCTACGAAGGTTTCTTCATGCCTCACGACAATGAGACGGGTTACTGGTGGCAAGGCGAAAGCGCGCGCCTGTCCTCGCTCAGCACCGCCGCAATCCTGGGCGGCCGGATCGCCGCGCCGCAAGCCCAGGGTGCCTTTGGCGTCAGCCCCGGCCTGGCCGAATTTGCCCAGAACCAGGTCGACTGGACCTTGGGCCGCAATCCCTACGGCATGAGCATGCTGCACGGCTTCGGCGTGCGCAACCCGCCCGATGCCGAAAGCGCCGGCCCGATGACCAAGGGCGGCGTCTCGAACGGCATCACCGGCGCCACCGACAGCAGCACCGCGCGCGGCATCGTCTTCGCGCCCGGACCCGATGAAAATCAATGGCGCTGGGTGGAACAATGGCTGCCGCACTCGGCGTGGCTGTTGCTGAACGCGGTGACGATGGCGCAGTAAAACGTCCGCTCTTCACGGTCGATGTAGCGTGCAATGAAAAAATGTTGCGCGCCAGGTTTTGGTACTTCTCCTTTAAACCCCGCTAGCTCGCTGCCGGGGTTTTTTTTGCGCGCAGGCAATAGGGAAGCCCGGATGGACGATGGTAGTCAGCATTCTGGAGAGCGGCCACCACATGACGTGAGGACGTACCAGTCAAGCTTGTTCTTCTAGCCACCAATTCAATAAAGTCTCATCATCGTCATCCGCCAGGTTGACGTAGATATTGGCAAAATACCATTCGATCCCCGTCGCATCGCGGAAGGCGTCGAAGGGGATATGGATACTGTGGATGCCATGGCGGCTGGGGACGCTGAAGGTGAGGTTGCCTTCGTACTGGCCATCCAGCGTGCCGCCCAATTGCTGCTGCACCTCGCGTGCGAGCTGGTCGACGGCCGCTTGCGGCACTGCGTCGGCGTAGATGTGGATGCAGAAGTTGCCGCCGCGTTTCAGCACCTGCGCCGGCGCCAGCGGATTTTCTATGTTGATGATGTCGCCGCGCGCCAGGTTCAGGGTCAGGCCGGGCGAGGCCAGCAGCTCGTAGACGTGTTCGTCGATCTGGCGGGCAGGTAGCGATTCGAATACGGGGCCGCTCTCGTTTTCGCCGGCCAGCACGCGGATGTGGGGCAGGTCGTCACAGTTGATCTCTTTCATTACGGCTTTCATGGCGGTGGAGTCCGGCTATTGTAGCGCTTGCCGCAATGAAAAAAGCACGCCGAGTGGCGTGCCTTGATCATGCTCACTGATGATGCTCAGTGAGGAAAATCTATGGCTTGCTGGTTTTTTCCACATTCTTCGGCACGAAGAACAGCACCAGCAGGGCGCCGCCCAGGCTGAGGGCGCCGGTGGCGGCGACGCCGTAGAAAATGCTGCCTGTTTCGTTCTTGATCAGGCCGATTACCCATGGCATGAAGAAGCCGCTCGAGCTGCCCAGCATGGTGATCAGCGCGATGCCGGTCGCCTTGATGCGCGTGTCGAACAGCGTGGCCGGGATCGTGAAGAAGACGGCATAGCTGCCGAAGATGCCGATCACGATCAGGCTGTAGCAGGCAATCGCAAACGTCAGGTTGGTATGGAAGGTGGCCAGCAGCAGGGCGCCGATGCCGATCGCCGAGGCGCAGCAGATGTAGTGCCAGTAGCGTTCCAGTTTCAGGTCCGAATGGCGGCCGATCAGATACATGCCGGCGAAGCCCGCCAGATAGGTGCAGGCCGAGATCAGGCTGATCGACTTGACGTCGGTGATGCCCAGTTCTTTCAGCACGCTGGGGCCCCACAGCGAAATCAGGGTGACGGCGGACAGCTGCGTGAAATACACCATCGCCAGGATATACGCCATCGGCGTGCGCAGGGTGCGCTGCAGATTGCTTTTGCCGTCCGGGTCGGGGGCGGGGGCAGGGCCGATATCGTGCACGATCTGCGCTTTTTCGCGCGTCGACAGCCATTTGGCTTTCTCAGGTTTATCGGTCAGCACGACCAGCGCCAGGAAACCGAGCAGGATAGGCGGGATGCCTTCCATCAGGAACAGCATCTGCCAGCCATGCAGGCCGAACACGCCGTCCATCGAGGTCATGGTCCAGCCGGCGATCAGGGAGCCGCTGATGCCGGCGATCGGGTTGGACATCTGGAACAGGGCGAAGGCGCGGCCGCGGCGCTGCGCGGGGAACCAGTAGGTCAGAAACAGCAGCACGCCAGGATAGAAGCCGCCTTCGGCTACGCCCAGCAAGAAGCGCATGGCGAAGAATTGCATCGGCGAGGTGACGAAGGCCATCAGCATGGTGGCCATGCCCCAGACAACCATGATGCGGAACAGGGTCTTGCGCACGCCTACGCGCTCAAGCAGCATATTGCTCGGCACTTCGAGCAGGATGTAACCGGCGTAGAACAGGCCGGCGCCGAAACCATAATCGGCTTCGGTCAGGCGCAGATCGCTCATGAAATGCAGCTTCGCGTAACCGACGTTGGTGCGGTCGATCAGCGCGAACAGGTAGGCCAGGAACAGAAAGGGAATCAGGCGCAAGGCGATGCGCCGGTACAGGCGATCGCTTTCTATCTCAGTCATCGGTGGTGCCAGGGGTGCTGCGTCTATTTTCATGCATGTCTCCAGTGTTTATCATTTTAATCATATCGGGTGCGGCAAAATAGTGGGGGAATAAATGCGCCTAATTGCACCCCGCTGCGCGCAACTGCGCCAAGAGTGCTTCGGCCGGATGGCGGGGCCGGAAACCGGCCTGGCGTTCGGTCTGGCAGCGGCAGGAAAAGCCGCTGGCCAGCACCTGTTCTGGCGCCGCGCCAGCCAGTTTTGGGGTCCAGCTCATGTCGAACAGCTGGGCCGACATGGCCACATGTTCCTGTTCATGGCCAAACAAGCCGGCCATGCCGCAGCAGCCGGTGGCCTGCACCTCGGTCTGCAGGCCGGCGGCGCGGAAGATGTTCGACCACTGGCTGCCGGTGCGCGGGCGCGCCGTTTTTTCCGTGCAGTGCAGGAACAGGCGGAACGGTGTGTTTGCCGTAGCGGATGCGCACTGTGGCCAGTGCAACCTGCCCGCCTCCAGTTCGTTCGCGAGGAATTGGTCGGTCGATTGCACCTGCGTTGCGCTGGCGCCGTCTAGCTTGTATTCATGTTCGTGCATCAGCATCGTCACCGCTTCCACGCCGAGCAAAGGCAATCCTGTGGCCGCCAGCTGGCCATGCCAGGCGCGGGCTGCTTCGGCGACGGGCGCGAATTGATCGAGCATGCCCAGCACATGCAGTGACTTGCCGTTGGCAATCGCGCTGGCCAGGTGCACGCGGTAGCCCAGCAGGGTCAGCAGATCGTGCACGGCTTGCGCGGCGGTGGTGTCGAAGCTGCTGGTAAAGCTGTCCTCCAGCAGGATCACGTGGCGCGGTTTTTCTTCTGCCGGCAAGGCCTTCAATGTTTGCACGGCTAGCGGCTGCGACGGGTGCAGCTTGGCGTCTTTGCCTTGAACTGGGCTGGCCGACAATGCAGGCAGGTCGGACAGGCCAAATATCCTGCGCAAGATGGCGCCGCTGACACGGTTTTGCGCCAGCAGGTTGGCCAGCGCGGGCGCCTTGCCCAATATCGCCAGCAAGGGTTCCATGCGCGCCACCAGGCGGTCGCGCCGCGAGCGGGACACGCGCTGGTGGTAGTGCTGCAAAAAGCGCGACTTCATGGCGGGAATATCGACCCGCACCGGACACTGGCTGGCGCACGCCTTGCAGGACAAACAGGTCGATAGCGAGGTTTTGACTTCGGCTTCCATCGCTTGCAGCGCGGTGGCGCCGGCCTCGGATGGCGCCGCTTGCTGCAGGCTGTCCAGGCGCGCCCACTCGCGCAGCAAGGTGGCGCGGCCTTTCGGCGACTGCGTGCGGTCGCGCGTGGCCTTGTACGAAGGGCACATCGGGTCGCTGGCGTCCCAGGAAAAACAGGCGCCGTTGCCGTTGCAGGCGACGGCCCGTTCGACTGCCTGCATGCGGATCGCATCGATCTGCTGATCGGCCTGACCACGCAAGGGCACCATGTCGATGCGGTCGATTTTATGGAGCGCCGTTTGCGGGCCTGGCGTGGCCAGCTTGCCCGGATTGAAGATATTCTGCGGGTCGAACACGGCCTTGATGCGGCACAGTTCCGCATACAGTTCCGGGCCGAAGAAAAACGGCGAATACTCGCCGCGAAAGCCCCGGCCATGCTCGCCCCACAGCAGGCCGCCATATTTTTTCGTCAGCGCCGCCACGCCATCGGAGATCGGGCGGATCAGGGCGGCATCAAACGGGTTTTTCATGTCGAGCAGGGGACGCACGTGCAGGCAGCCCACGTCGGCGTGGCCGAACATGCCATACGCCAGGCCATGGCTATCGAGCAGGGCGCGAAATTCCGCCACATAATCGGCCAGCTTTTCCGGCGGCACGGCCGTATCTTCGACGAAGGCCATGCCCTGGCGCGCGCCGCCCAGGCGGCCCAGCAGGCCCACGGCTTTTTCACGCAAGGTCCATAACTGCGCCACGGTCGCCGCATCGGTGACCACCGCCCAGTCGATCGCCCGCTCCGAGCCGTCGGCCAGCAGCGCGTCCAGGCGCGCCACCTGTTTTTCCACGGCGGCCGCGCTGTCGCCGACGAATTCGACAAAGTTCAGGCCCAGCACCGGCTGAGGAGTGGCTCCGCCCAGCACGTTTTCGATGCCGCTCCAGATCACGTCCTGCTGCGCCAGTCCCAGCACCTTGTCGTCGAGGATTTCAATCGCCGCCGGTTCGGCCGCGACCAGGCGCTGCACGTCGGCCAGGGCCATCTGGAAATGCGCATAGCGCACGGCCACCAGCGCCCGGTGGCTGGGACGGGGAATCACGCGCAAGGTGATCTGTTTGGTCAGCGCCAGCGTGCCTTCCGAACCGGCCAGCAGGTAGGCCAGGCGGAAAGCGCCGTCATCGCGGCGCACATGCTGCAGGTTGTAGCCGGTCAGGCCACGGTTCATTTTCGGGAAGATCGCGGTGATGCGCTCGGCTTGTTCCGTGACCACGCGGCGCACTTCGCGGTGGATGGCGCCGGCCATGTCGCTGCGCGCGGCGACGGCGGCGCTGGTATCGTCGTCGAGGTCTTCCACGGACCAGTTGCTGCCATCGGCCAGCACGATGTCCATGGCCTCGATATAGTCCGAGGTCTTGCCATAGATGCGCGAGCCCTTGCCCGAGGCATCGGTGGCGACCATGCCGCCCAAGGTGGCGCGGGTGGCGGTCGACACGCTGGGCGGAAAGAACAGGCCGTGCGGCTTCAGGTAGGCATTGAGCTGGTCCAGCACCACGCCCGGCTGCACCGTCACCAGGCGCCGTTCGGCATCGAAGGAGACGATGCCGTTCATGTGGCGCGACGTGTCGACCACCACGCCGCTGGACAGCGATTGGCCATTGGTACCGGTGCCGCCGCCGCGCGGCGCGAGCGGGATCGGGCCATATTCGGCGCTGGCGGCCAGGCGCACGATGCGGTTCAGGTCTTCGCCTTCGCGCGGGTACAGCACGGCCGCAGGCGTCAGCTGGTAAATGCTGTTATCGGTGGCGAACACGGCGCGCGTGGCGATATCCGATGCAATATCGCCGCGGTAGCCGCTGGCCGCCAGCGCAGAGAGAAAGGCCGCCAGGCGCTGCGCAGGGATGGTGGTCGTCATCGCTTAACGTTGCAGCAGTGCGGCAGCAGTCGTCCCGGCCACGTCGGGCGACAGGCCAAGATCGATCAATGCTTGCTGCAGCGAAGCCAGTTCGGCGCTGGCGTACAGGGCCAGTTCGTCGAACGGCTGCTGGCCCAGCGCTTCGGCGAATTGATCGCGGTTCGAGCGCGTGGCATAGGCTGCGCCGGCAGGGCCACCCAGGTTCGATTGAAAAATGCCGGCCGCGCTGACGGGCAGGAAATCTTCATACAGGATGGGATCAAATTGCAGCCAGCCTTGCGCCAGCAATGCGTCGATCGAGCCAGCAGGCGTGGTGTTTGCCGCCAGTCCGGCCGGGGTGGCGCTGTAGCGGAAGTAGGCCAGGCCCTGTTCGCGCAGGGTGTTCCAGTCGTCGGGCAAGTCCTTGAAGTTTTGCTGCAGCGCGGCCATGTAGGCTGGCGTATGCGTCGCCGGCACCTGGGCGCGCGTGGTATTCAGCAGTGCATCGTAGCGCTGGCGACCCTTGGGCGTCAGGGCGGCGCCGCGCTGTTCCACTTCGCCGAAGCGCGCCGTGTGGTGTCCTTGCACAGGCTGGCCATCAGCGCCGGTAAACAGTACGGTTTCCTGCAGCGCCTTGAAGCTGGTCTGGCGCAGCAGAATCGGGCACGCGCGGCGCGGTGGCCCTTCGATGACGGCTTTCGGCACGATGCCGCGCAGCGGCATGCCGGCTTGCACGGCGTCGATGTCGAGCGTGCGCGGCGTCAAATGGTTGATGTGCGGGCCACGGAAGCTGACCACGTCGGCGATCAGGCGGTGGGCGTCATGCAAGTGCTGGTATTGCACGTCCGAGACGGTCGCCTGCTGGTGCCAGCGGAAGGTTTCCAGTACCTGTTCGACGAACTGCGTGGCCTGCTCTTTTGTCAGGCCGCCTTGCAGATCGTGCGCGTCCAGCAGTGCCAGCGCGCCCGGCGTGAAGATCCGGCGGGCGGCGAGGATTTGCTCGGCCTCGGCCCGCAGCGCCGCATCGTCGATCAATTCCAGGCGCAGCAGCGACGTAAAGATGCGGAAGGGATTGCGCTTGAGCGCCGCATCGTCGACAGGGCGGAAGGCGGTTGCATGCACGGGCACGCCGGCTACCGACAGATCGTAGTAGCCGACCGGCTGCATGCCCATCACGGCAAACACGCGGCGCATGCCAGACAGTTCGGCGGCCGTGCCCAGGCGGATCGCGCCGTGGTATTCGATATTCAGGCGCCCCGTTTCGCCACGCCGTTCGAGCAGCGCCTGCAAGCCGGTGTTCTGCGCCAGGACGTCGGCGTTGCCGTCGGCGACCAGTTCGAGCAGGGTGCCGTACTGGGGCACTTCGGCGCGGTACATGGCCGACATGGCTTGCGAGAACTGGCTGCGGATGTCGTCGGGATGAACGTAGTGGGCTTGCATGATGCTTTCCTTCGCTGGCACGGGCTGTTGTTTGGATGAGATTGTTTTTGCGGCGGCTGGCGCGAGTTTTTGGGCACGACGCACCGGCATATTCGGAATACAATTATGCCGATGCTGCGGCGCAGCGGTTGCGCTGTTTACTCAAGACTTCATTCTGAAATGGTATGACCCATGCAAACCCCCCGTAGCTTTCTTCCCTCCGTTGCGCTGCTGTCCGCGTTTGAGGCGGTGGCGCGCCTGGGCAGCATCACGGCTGCGGCGCAAGAACTCAATTTCACGCAGAGCGCCGTCAGCCGCCAGGTCAAGGCGCTGGAAGAGCAGCTCGAGGCGCATCTGTTCGTGCGAGAAAATCAATCGCTGCGCATTACGCCGGCCGGCGAACTGTATGCGCGCGAAATCGGCGACGCACTGCAGCGCATCCGCGCCGCTTCGCTCAATATCCGTTCCAACCCGGACGGCGGCACCCTGAACCTGGCGATCCTGCCCACTTTCGGCAGCCGCTGGCTGGCGCCCCGTCTGCCGCGCTTTTTCGCGCAGCATCCGGGCGTGATGCTGAATTTGAAAACGCAGCTGTCGTATTTCGATTTTCGAACCGCCAGTTTCGACGCGGCGATCCACTTCGGCCATCCGCACTGGCCGGATGCGGAGCTGGCGCTGCTGCGCTCGGAGGAAGTGCTGCCCGTGTGCAGCCCGGAATTGAAGGCGCGCGCCGGTTTTCGGCATCCCGACGATTTGCGCCAGCAAGTGCTGCTGCACCTGAGCACGCGGCCTGACGCCTGGGAGCAGTGGTTTTCGCTGCATGGCAGCTCGCGCGGCGCGGCGCACGGCATGCTGTTCGACCAGTTTGCCACCATCGCCGAAGCGACCATGGTGGGTGTCGGGGTGTCGCTGCTGCCCAGTTTTTTGATCCAGCAGGAGCTCGACAGCGGTAAGCTGGTGCCGGTCTTCCCGCTGCCGATGGCCAGCGCCGAGCATTACTACCTGGCCTGGCCCGTCGAGCGCGCCCTGTATCCGCCCTTGAAGGCGTTTCGCGAATGGCTGGTGGCGGAGTCGTCGCTGGAGCGCTAGGCGCGCAGGCATGAAAAAAGCACGCCGTAGCGTGCTTTCGGGTGGGGTGCAGAAGCGCTCAACGGTTTAATTGGCTGCACTGATATCGCTGCGGAATTGCTCGAAGCCGGCGCGCGCCGCCTTGTAGCAATTGCCGGCCGCCGCTTCCAGGCCCTCGCGGTCCAGTACTTCGACCGTGCCGCGGCGGTACTGGATCAAGCCTTCGTCCTGCAGCTTGCGGGCCGTGACGGTAATGCTTTCGCGGCGCACGCCCAGCATATTGGCCATCGTGTCTTGCGTAACTTTCAATTCGTTCGACAGTGAACGGTCGAGGCGGTCCAGCAGCCAGCGGCACAATTTTTGTTCGATGCTGCAATGGCGCCCGCCCACCACGTTTTGTGCCATCTGGGCGAACATGGCGCTGGTGTAGCGCATCAGCAATTTGGCCAGCGCGCCGCCTTCATTGAAGACTTCACGCAGGAAAGCTGTTTTCAGGCGGTAGCCATAGCCTGCGCTTTGCACGACAGCCGTGCAGGTGGCGCGCTCGGCTTCGTACAGCGCCACGCCCGCCACGCCTTCGCGGCCGACCACGGCGATCTCGGTGGTGGCGCCGTCTTCCATGACATACAGCAGGGAAACGATGGCATTGGTCGGGAAGTAGGTGTAATCGATCTTGTCGCCGAAATCAAACAGGTGCTTGCCGACGGGCAGGGCGACCAGTTCAAGCTGGCAAAACAGGCGTTCCAGGTCGCTGCGTGACAAGGCGCGCAGCAATTCGTTTTGTTGGGCGCCCGTGATGCTGATCACCGGCGAGAGCGATGGGTTAGGGGCAGCTTTCCAGTCGTGCACGGTGACTGGGGTGCTGTTGGTTGCCGGGGTCAGGTTGCTATAAGCTTTGTACATGTTTGGCCTCATCTTCTGGTTTTGTTGGATGGCTTGCTTGTCGCTGCTTGCCTGCTTTGCTGGCATTGCACTTGTTCCAAATGGTGTATCTACTATAAGGGCTGGCCGCAACGGCTGGCATCGGATGAGCCGACGTGCTTATGTAGGCTAGGAACATTGCCCCGTGTCATCCGGCTCCTACGCGAAGAAGGGCGTTATCGATGGAAATTTCCGTGCAGAAATAGACGAAGTTTGACGAAAATGTGATGTGAAGCAAGCAAAAGGCGATTATTGGGCGGTAGTGATCTGTAAACTTTTTTGCCACTATGGCAGGCAATGATAAAATCTTGCTATTGAGAAAATCGACTTGCATTTGAGTATGGACTCCCTGTTGGATACCGTCTTTTTCGTGATGCTTGCACCTCCTGGCCACGTTGTGTGGCGCTTGCGCCGGTCACGCCCCCTAAATAGTTTGATGAAGGAAGCAATGCATGAAATGGTTTTTTGATCTGAAAATCGCCAACAAACTGCTGCTGTCGTTTGGCGCCGTGCTGCTGCTGACGGCTGCGCTGGGTGTCTCGGCCATTTTCGCGATGGCGCGTATTCATGACGCCGCCAGCGATCTGTCGCGCAACTGGATGCCCAGTGTGGAGGCGGCCCTGTTCCTGCGCAGCGACATGGGCGATTTCCGCCGCTGGGAGCTGGCGCATATGCTGTCGGTCAAGGAATCGGACATGACGGCCAATGAGCAGCGCCTGGCCACTACCGGCGCCAAGTTGAAGGAAGACCTGGCTACCTACCGCAGCCTGATTTCCGAACCGGGCGAACCGGAACTGTTTGAACAGTTGCTGGCCTTGAACACTGAGTTCATGCGTTTGCACGACACCATGATGGCCTTGTCGCGCGACATGAAGAAAGAGGAAGCGAATGCGCTGGCAGTGGGGCCTTCGGCCAAGGTCATGGTGGAGATGACGGGCGTGCTCGACAAACTGGTGGGTATTAATACCACGGGCGGTGCGCAATCGACCGTCAGCGCCGATGAAACCTATGCCGCGTCGCGCACTACCCTGATAGGCTTGCTGCTGGGAATCGTGGCGCTCGGTTTCGTGCTGGCGCTGTGGGTGGCGCGCACGGTGTCGCGTCCGCTCAACGCGGCGGTCGGCGTGGCGCGCCAGGTGGCGGCCGGCGATTTGACGGCGCACGTCGTGGTGACGTCACAAGATGAAACCGGGCAATTGATGGCCGCCCTGAAAGACATGAATGCCAGTCTGCAAGACCTGGTGGGCCAGGTGCTGAGCGGCACGGACACCATCGCCATTGCATCCGGCCAGATCGCGGCGGGCAACCAGGACTTGTCGTCGCGCACGGAACAGCAAGCCAGTTCGCTGGAAGAAACCGCGTCGTCGATGGAAGAATTGACTTCGACCGTGCGCCAGAATGCGGACAATGCGCGTCAGGCCAACACCATGGCGCTGACTTCGGCCAGCATTGCCGTCGAGGGCGGCAAGGTGGTCAGCGAAGTAGTGGGCACGATGGCGTCGATCAATGCCTCGTCGCGCAAGATTGTCGACATCATTGCCGTGATCGACGGCATCGCCTTCCAGACAAATATCCTGGCGCTGAACGCGGCCGTCGAGGCGGCGCGCGCGGGCGAGCAGGGGCGCGGCTTTGCCGTGGTCGCCACGGAAGTGCGCAACCTGGCGCAACGCTCGGCAGCGGCGGCCAAGGATATCAAGGTCCTGATCGGCGATTCGGTCGAAAAAGTCGAGGCCGGCTCGGCGCTGGTGGACCAGGCGGGGATGACGATGGACGATATCGTGGCCAGCATCACGCGCGTGACCGACATCATGAGCGAGATCACGGCCGCCACCACCGAACAGAGCGCAGGCATCGAGCAGGTTAACCAGGCGATTGCCCAGATGGACCAGGTGACCCAGCAAAACGCGGCCCTGGTGGAAGAGGCGGCAGCGGCTGCCGAATCGATGCAGGAGCAGGCGGCCAGCTTGACGCAGGTGGTCAGCGTCTTCAAGCTCGATGCGGCGCACCGCGCGGTTCGCCAGGCTGCGCCGCGTGCTGCAGCGGTGGCGGCGCCAGTGGTGACGGCGACGGCAGCGCTGGTCACGGCGGTAGTCCAGCCCCGTCTGGCGCCGCGCAAGCCGGCTGGCACGCCGGCCGATGAATGGGAATCGTTTTAACGGGTCTTGCGGGTTTTCCTGGGGCTCGGTGCTGCGGCCGCCTGGCGCTGCTGCCAGGCGCGCAGCGCGTCTTCATAGACGGCCAGGTCCTCCTGGTACATTTCCAGGACGCAAAATGTGCAACCGCTATGGCAACATTCATCATTGCCGGGCCTGGCAGGCGGCTGTGGCGGCGGATCGTGGGGCGTGGTCGTCATGGCTGGCAGTGTAGCAGGCGCCGGATGCCTTCAGGCAGTGCGCGGCGGGAACGGTTTTTGCTCAAAAATCACGGTTTCCGTGTACAGTTGCAGTGAATTAGGGTATCGTTTACAGCACTGATATTGTATCTTCTGCGCGCGATGTTCCGCCGGCGCAATCTCCGCCGCCATCGCAGCACATCTCCTCAACGCTCCCGCACTCGCCGTACAGCATGTCCCGGGGCACGGAGGTGCCGCAAGAACGATGATCCATGGCTTGCAAAACGGAGCTGCCTGCGCTCCGAAATGTTGTTTATTGAGAAAGCATGGCTTCCGCAGTGCGGAGGCACACCAGAAAATTTATGTCTGAAATCGAATCGACTCCTACGCCTGACGCCGCCTCTGCAGCGGCACCTGCCGCTGCTCCCGCGCCTGCCCCCGCTGCCCCCACCGTGAGTTTTGCCGATTTCGGCCTCGCCCCCGAGATCCTGCGCGCCTTGACCGAGCAGGGTTACAGCCATCCGACACCGATCCAGGCGCAAGCCATTCCGGTGGTCTTGCAAGGCCGCGACGTGATGGGCGCCGCGCAGACGGGCACCGGCAAGACGGCCGGCTTCTCGCTGCCGATCATCCAGTTGCTGCTGGCCCATGCCAGCAGCAGCATGTCGCCCGCCCGCCATCCGGTGCGCGCACTGATCCTCACGCCGACCCGCGAACTGGCGGTGCAGGTGGCGGAAAACGTGCAGGCTTACGCCAAGCACACGCCGCTGCGCTCGACCGTCGTTTTCGGCGGCATGGACATGAAGCCGCAAACGGTGATCCTGCGCAATGGGGTGGAAATCGTCATCGCCACGCCAGGCCGCTTGCTCGACCATATCGAGCAAAAAAATATCAGCCTGGGCCAGGTGCAGATGCTGGTCATGGATGAAGCGGACCGCATGCTGGACATGGGTTTCTTGCCTGATTTGCAACGCATCATTAACCTGTTGCCGAAACAGCGGCAAAACCTGATGTTTTCGGCAACCTTCTCGCCGGAAATCAAGAAGCTGGCCAACACTTTCCTGAATAGCCCGCTGACGATCGAAGTGGCGCGCAGCAACCAGACGGCCGACAAGGTCACGCAAGTGGTCTACAAGGTGCCGGACGACCAGAAACATGCATTGGTCGCCCATCTGCTGCGCCAGCGCGACTTGAAGCAAGTAATTGTTTTCTCGAATACCAAGATCGGCGCTTCGCGCCTGGCCCGCGTGCTGGAGCAGGAGGGCATGCGCGCCACCGCGATTCACGGCGACAAGAGCCAGCAAGAGCGCATGGCTGCGCTGGAAGCGTTCAAGAAGGGCGAGATCGACGTGCTGGTGGCCACCGATGTGGCGGCCCGCGGCCTCGATATTTCGGATTTGCCTTGCGTGATCAACTTCGACTTGCCGTATAACGCGGAAGACTATGTGCACCGCATCGGCCGCACGGGCCGCGCCGGCGCCTCGGGTGATGCCATTTCGATCTATTCCGACAAGGATGAGCGCCTGCTGGCCGATATCGAAAAGCTGATCAAGCAAACCATCAAGCGCGGTGAGCTGGCCGGCTTTCATCCCGCTCCGGCACGCGCCAACGACAGCGAACGCCGTCCGCCGCGCCGTACCGAAGGCGGCGAGCCGCGTCCGGCACGCTCGTCGGACAGCCGCTACGGCAGCGATGCAGCGGCGCGTCCGGCCGAGCGCGGCGCCCGTCCGGCTTTCGGCCCCGGCGCCCGCCGTGAAAAAACCGATCCCTGGTTCCTCAAGCCGTATGAGCCTTCCAAGACGGCAGCACCCGTCGTGAATAATAATGTGCCGCCGGCCAAGCCGAAGCAAAAGCTCGCGGCTTTGCTCGGCGGCGTGCCGAAGCAGTAATCCCATCCCAGCGGCGTGGGCGCCAGCCTCGCCGCCTCGCTACATCACAGCGCCAGGGTGAAGGTGGGCGCTGTTGATTCATATCAGCATTGAATGACAATAAATGGGCCTGCATGCCGGTTTATTGTTTATTTGTATTGTTTGCAAATAATTAACTTCGTACAATCTTACTTTCCAATCAATCGATTGGATGGTTTTTTTGCATGCATGCCGTTTTATTTTTGTAAAGGGTTTGTGCGCGACAGGAGGTATTTTTGTTGATGTTAGAATCAGCGAGTCAGTTTGTATTGTTACATGATGTTACCAGCTTATAAAAAAACGCTGGCATCTGCGATACTTCCAGCCGGATGTGCCCCGCGCATCGGCGGAATGAGTAAAAGTGGAGGCGAATAAGCGTGAGCCAATTGAACAGAGTGGTATCGAGTGAAGTGAATGGCGTCCTGCTGGGGAGGCCGCTTGCCCGCGTATCTGCCTTGCATGTGGCCGATACCATGCAACAAGCAAGTGCCGCCCCATTGCGCCAGCCTGTCGACTTACCAAAAGTCGCCATTTTGTTGTGTACTTACCATGGTCAGCATTTCTTGGCGGATCAGCTCGATTCCTTCGCGGCGCAAAGCTATCCCAATTGGGAAGTGTGGGCGTCCGACGACGGTTCGCTGGACGATACGCATGCGATTCTTGAGCAATATCAGGAAAAGTGGGGACATGCTCGCTTGTCCACCCATGCGGGACCGGCCCAGGGCTTTGCGGCTAACTTTTTGTCACTCAGTTGTGACGCCGGTATCTGTGCCGACTACTATGCCTATTCGGACCAGGACGATATCTGGGAAGCCGATAAATTGCAGCGGGCAGTCGACTGGTTGCGTAGCGTACCATCGGATATTCCAGCGCTGTATTGTTCCCGAGCATTATTGGTGGATGTTGATAATTCCCCAATTGGAACGTCTCCATTATTTACGCGCCCGCCGAGTTTTTCCAATTCTTTAATACAAAGTATTGGTGGTGGCAATACCATGGTTTTTAATAATGCTGCGCGAAAATTATTACGCGATGCGGGCCATGATGTGGATGTGGTATCGCATGATTGCTGGGCCTATATGGTCGTCAGCGGCTGCGGCGGCAGGGTTTTTTACGACGCCTGTCCGTCGCTGCGCTATCGCCAGCACGACGGTAACCTGGTGGGGACCAATATCAGCTGGTCAGCGCGTTTTTCGCGCCTGCAAAGGTTATGGAACGGCTGGTTCCGTAGCTGGAACGACCGTAATATCGAGTCACTGCAGCGTTTGCGTCACCGCTTGACGCCAGAAAACCGGCGCATTCTCGACGATTTCTCGGCTGCCAGAAATACCTGGTTATTGCCCCGGCTTTGGTTAATGAAACGTTCGCGTGTACACCGTCAAAGCGCCGCAGGAAACATGGCCCTTTTTTTAGCAGCAATTTTCAATAAAATATAATCGCATGACCATACTTGTAAGCGGCGGAGCCGGTTTTATTGGCAGTAACTTTGTATTGGACTGGCTGGCGCAATCCGATGAGTTGCTGATCAATCTGGATAATTTGACCTATGCAGGCAATCTGGAAAACTTGTCCAGCTTGCAAAATGACCCACGTCACTTGTTTGTGCATGGCGACATCGGCGACAGCGTCCTGTTGGCCTCCTTGCTGGCCCAGCATCAGCCGCGCGCGGTGCTCAATTTCGCGGCAGAAAGCCATGTCGACCGTTCCATCCATGGTCCGGCCGCCTTCATTGAAACCAATATCGTCGGCACTTTTCATTTGCTCGAAGCCGTGCGCGCCTACTGGGGCACGCTCGATGCGGGCGGCAAGGCGGCGTTCCGCCTGCTGCACGTCTCTACCGATGAAGTGTATGGCTCGCTGTCGCCAGAAGCGGCGGCGTTTACCGAACAGCACCGCTATGAGCCGAACAGCCCATACTCGGCCAGCAAGGCGGCCAGCGACCATCTGGTGCGGGCGTACCACCATACCTATGGCTTGCCGGTATTGACGACCAATTGTTCGAATAACTACGGCCCTTACCACTTCCCTGAAAAACTGATCCCCTTGATGATCGTCAACGCCCTGGCAGGCAAGGCCTTGCCAGTGTACGGCGATGGCCAGCAGATTCGCGACTGGCTGTACGTCAAGGATCATTGCAGTGCGATTCGGCGCGTGCTGGAGGCCGGCCGGACCGGCGAGGTGTATAACATCGGTGGCTGGAATGAAAAGCCGAACCTGGAGATCGTCGATACCGTCTGCGCGCTGCTCGACGAATTGCGCCCGCGTGCGGATGGCGCCAGCTATCGGCAGCAGATCAGCTATGT
The DNA here is from genome assembly GCF_049319705.1 of Janthinobacterium sp. Mn2066. Classification (NCBI taxonomy): domain Bacteria; kingdom Pseudomonadati; phylum Pseudomonadota; class Betaproteobacteria; order Burkholderiales; family Oxalobacteraceae; genus Janthinobacterium; species Janthinobacterium sp. Mn2066. The sequence continues at coordinate 284,406 of NZ_JBMOUF010000001.1, forward strand.
CACGGACCGCCCCGGCCATGATCGCCGCTATGCGATCGACGCCAGCAAGATTGCGCGTGAACTGGGCTGGAAGCCGGCCGAAACGTTTGACAGCGGCATCCGCAAGACCGTGCAATGGTATCTGGATCACCCCGAATGGGTGGCGCATGTGCAGTCGGGCGTGTACCGCGACTGGCTCGATAAGAACTATACGGGACGCAGCGCATGAAGATCCTGTTGCTGGGTAAAAACGGTCAACTCGGCTGGGAATTGCAGCGCAGCCTGGCCCCGCTGGGCGAGCTTACGGCCCTGGGCAGCGACAGCCTCGAACCCTGCGGCGACTTGCGCGACCTCGACGGTATTGCCGGCACCGTGCGTGCACTGGCGCCGGATGTGATCGTCAATGCCGCCGCGTATACCGCCGTCGACCGCGCGGAAAGCGATGTCGACTCTTGCCGTACCGTCAATGCGCTGGCGCCCGCCGTACTGGCGCGCGAAGCGGCACGCAGCGGCGCCTTGCTGGTGCACTATTCGACCGATTATGTATTCGACGGCAGCGGCGAACAGCCCTGGACGGAGAGCGATCCGAGCGGGCCGCTGAGCGTGTATGGCAAGACCAAGCTGGAAGGCGAACAGGCCATCGTCGCGGCAGGTTGCCGCCACCTGATCTTCCGCACCAGCTGGGTGTATGCGGCGCGCGGCGGCAATTTTGCCAAGACCATGCTGCGCCTGGCGGCCGAACGCGAGCGCTTGTCGGTGGTGGATGACCAGATCGGTGCGCCGACCGGCGCCGACCTGCTGGCCGACGTCAGCGCACATGCGATCCGCGCCATGCGTGGCCATCCCGAACTGAGCGGCATCTACCATCTTGCCGCCGCCGGACACACTTCGTGGCACGGCTATGCCAGCTTTGTGATTGAGCGGGCGCGCCAGGCCGGCGTGGACTTGAAGGTAGGACCTGGCGCGATTGACGCGGTAGCCAGCAGTGCTTTTCCGAGCCCGGCGCCGCGCCCGAAAAACTCCCGCCTCGACCTGCACAAAGTACAACAGGCATTTGACATTACCCTGCCTGACTGGCGTATCGGTGTGAACCGTATGCTGACCGAATTTCTGGAAAAATAATCATGACTGAACGTAAAGGCATCATCCTGGCCGGAGGATCGGGCACGCGCCTGTATCCCGTCACCATGGCAGTGTCCAAGCAATTGCTGCCGATTTATGACAAGCCGATGATTTATTATCCGCTCAGCACCCTGATGCTGGCTGGCATACGCGAGATTTTGATTATCTCGACGCCACAGGATACGCCACGTTTTCAGCAATTGCTGGGTGATGGCAGTGCATGGGGCCTGAAGCTCGACTATGCGGTGCAGCAAAGCCCTGATGGCTTGGCGCAAGCTTTTATTATCGGCAAGGATTTTATTGGCGATGGCTCGTGCGCACTCGTGCTCGGCGATAATATTTTCTATGGCCATGATTTGCAGCTTCAGCTGGAGCAGGCGTCGTCGCGCCAGTCCGGCGCCACCGTGTTTGCGTATCACGTACAGGATCCGGAGCGTTATGGCGTAGTCGATTTCGATGCCAATGGCCAGGCGACCAGCCTGGAAGAAAAGCCGCTCGTGCCGAAGAGTAACTATGCGGTGACCGGTTTGTATTTTTACGATCATCAAGTGGTCGAGATTGCCGCCGGGTTGCAGCCATCGGCGCGTGGCGAACTGGAAATTACGGACGTCAACCGGATTTATCTGGAGCGCCAGCAATTGAATGTCGAGATCATGGGGCGTGGTTATGCGTGGCTCGATACGGGCACGCATGAAAGCCTGATCGAGGCCAGCAACTTTATCGCGACGATAGAACATCGCCAGGGCTTGAAAGTGGCTTGCCCGGAAGAGATTGCTTACCGCAAAGGATTTATCGACGCAGCGCAGCTGGCGCGCCTGGCCCAGCCCCTGGCCAAGAATGCTTACGGCCAGTATTTGCAGCGTTTGCTGAAAGAAGGGAAAGTAGCATGAATGTGATCGCCAGTCCGATTGCGGATGTGTTGATCATCGAACCCAAGGTGTTTGGTGATGAACGCGGGTTTTTCTTTGAAAGCTATAACCATGCGCAGTTTGAAGCTGTCGTGGGCAGGCCAGTGTCTTTTGTGCAAGATAACCACTCCCGTTCGGAAAAGAATGTCGTGCGTGGCTTGCATTATCAGATCCAGCAGCCACAAGGCAAGCTGGTGCGTGTCATTGCCGGTGAAGTCTTCGACGTCGTTGTTGATCTGCGTCGTCACTCGCTTACGTTCGGCCAGTGGTATGGCGTGATATTAAGTGCTGAAAATAAAAAACAGCTGTGGGTACCCGAAGGTTTCGCGCACGGATTTACCGTGCTGAGCGATAGCGCCGAATTCTTATACAAGACCACCGATTATTGGGCGCCGCAACATGAACGCTGCATCGCCTGGAACGACCCCACGCTGGCGATCGAATGGCCGTTGGCCGGGCCGGCAGTGTTGTCGGCCAAGGATGGACAGGGCACCGCCTTTAGCCAGTCGGAAATGTTCAACTGATGCGCCATTTTTCTAGTTCTCCCAGGGAAATGGCGGCCAGCCTGTGGCGTAATCGCGGCCTGTTGCTGGTATTGATACAACGTGAAGTCATCGGCCGCTACCGCGGCTCGGTGCTCGGCATACTGTGGTCCTTTTTTAATCCCGTCTTCATGCTGACCATCTACACCTTCGTGTTCAGCGTGGTCTTCAAGGCGCGCTGGAATGCCGGCAGTGATTCCAAGACGGAATTCGCGCTGGTGCTGTTTGCCGGCCTGATCATTTTTAATCTGTTTTCAGAATGTATCAACCGTGCACCGGGCCTGATCATGGCGAATAGTAATTACGTCAAGAAAGTGGTGTTTCCTCTGGAAATATTGCCATGGGTAAGTGCCGGTTCGGCTTTCTTCCATTTCATCATCAGCCTGGGCGTGTGGCTGGCCGCGTATGCGCTGCTGTTCGGCGTGCCGCACCTGACGGTGCTGCTGCTGCCCCTGATCGTCGTGCCGCTGATGCTGTTCATCATGGGCTTGAGCTGGATGCTGGCGTCGCTGAGCGTCTACCTGCGCGATGTTGGCCAGTTTATCGGTATGGTGACCACGGTGCTGATGTTCCTGACGCCGATTTTTTATCCGGTCAGTTCGCTGCCGGAAAAATATCGCCATTTGCTGCTGCTCAATCCTTTGACGCCGGCCGTCGAAATGACGCGAGATATTTTATTCTGGGGCAAGATGCCCGACTTCGCCATGCTGTCGCTGTACGCCTTGGCGACCCTGGTGGTGGCCTGGCTGGGTTTTGCCTGGTTCCAAAAGACGCGAAAGGGATTTGCCGATGTCCTCTGATATATCGATTCAGGTAGAGGGCTTGAGCAAGTGCTACCATATTTATGACCGGCCGCGCGACCGTCTGCTGCAAATGCTGGGGCGTGGCAAAAAACAATATTTCCGCGAATTCTGGGCCTTGCGCGACGCCTCGTTTTCCGTCAAGCGCGGCGAGACGGTGGGCATCATCGGCCGTAACGGCAGCGGCAAGTCGACCTTGCTGCAAATGATATGCGGCACCGTTGCGCCCAGTATCGGCACGGTCGTCACGCACGGCCGCGTGGCTGCGCTGCTGGAGCTGGGCGCGGGCTTCAACGTCGAGTTCACCGGGCGTGAAAACGTCATGCTGAACGCCGCCATCCTGGGTTTTCCGGCGCAAGACATGCAGGCACGCATGGCGCAAGTGCTGGAATTTTCCGAACTCGGCGATTTCCTGGACCAGCCGGTGAAGACGTATTCGAGCGGTATGTATGCACGGCTGGCCTTTTCCATCGCCATCCACGTCGATCCGGACATCCTGATCGTCGATGAAGCCTTGTCCGTGGGCGATGCCCGCTTCGTCGCCAAATGCATGCGGCGCATCAAGGAAATCAAGGAGCGCGGCACCACTATCCTGTTTGTCAGCCATGATGTCGGCTCGATCCGCACCCTGTGCGAGCGGGTAGTCTGGCTGGACAAGGGCCGGCTGGTCGAGCAGGGCGACGTGTTTCCCGTGACCGGGCGGTATATGGAATTCATGTTCCGCGACGAGCAGAGCGAGGAACAGGCCTTGCAGGCGGAAATCGAACGCCAGCAGCAAGACTTGCCGCAGAGTAGCGCGTTGCCGGCCATGGCCGGCGCAGCGGCCGGCATCCTGCTCGATGCCCGTCCGGTGACCCATTGGGGATCGCACAAGGGCAGCATTCTGTCGGCCGCGGTGCTCGATGCAGATGGCGAACGCAAGAATGTGCATTACTGGAATAGCGCGATCGAAGTACGCATCGATTTGCATATCCCGGCAACTATTTCTCGCGAGCATTTAAGTGTCGCCTTCTCGATCAAGGATTTACAGGGCAGCGACCTTATTGTTTCCACAACTAATGACTTTGATGGAAAAGTTTTGCCCGATACCGAATACTTTAGCGTATCGTTTCAACTTAATAACTATTTATTGACGGGTAAGTACTTATTAGTTGCTGCAGTGGAAAACCGGCAGCATAGCGATATTCACTATTATGAGTATGTCGAAGGCGCCCATTATTTCTCATCGTTATGCGATGCGCGCCTTTTTGGACAATTTCAGCCTCCCATCCAGCACTCTATTTTGCTCAAGTAAATGACAGACGTTACTACCATCAATACCGGCACCTATTGGGATGGCCGCTTTTCGACCGATTGGGAATCCTTTGAGGGACCGCGCCAGTCGCGTTTTTTTGCCCGTCTGGCGATAGAAAGCCTGCCGCACTGGTTGTTCGATGAAATCCGGCGCGATCGTCTCAGCCTGGTCGACTGGGGCTGTGCGCAGGGCGACGGCACCGATGTCCTGGCCAGTTATATTGATGCAGAGCAATTGAGCGGAGTAGATTTTTCGGCGGTAGCCATCGAGCAGGCCAGCCAGCGCTATCCAGCCATCGCGTTTCTCAACGAGGATTGGCTGGCAGCCGCGCCGGCAGGGAACCGGAAATTCGATGTGGTGTTTTCGTCGAATACGCTGGAACATTTCCATCAGCCTTACGACGTGTTGCGCATTCTGGGCCAGCGCGCAAGCAAGGCCATCGTACTGGCCCTGCCTTACCGCGAACGCGACCGTATCGACGAGCACTTTTACTCTTTCCTCCCGGAAAACCTGCCGCTGGTGCTGGACAATGGATTCCGCCTGGCCTGGTCGCGCGTCATCGATTGCCGTCCGCTGCCCAATACCTTGTGGGGCGGCGAGCAAGTGATCCTGGTCTATGCGGCTCCGGCCTGGCTGGACCAGCGCAGGATGTGCCTGCAGGACTACCGGATTGAGCAAGACGACCAGAGCGCGCAGTCGCGCCAGCAGCAAGAGCGGTCGCGCCACCTGCATGAGCTGTTGACCGAACGTGATACGCGGATACTGGAACTGCGGCGGCAGGCCGATGCGCTGGCCGCTGATATCGCCAATCTGCATCAGCAGTTGCAAACGTCCGCCACTGAAAACACCAGCCTGCGCCAGAGCGTGGCGGACTCTGCCGCGGAAATCAATAACCTTAGCCATTCGGTAGTGGCCCAGCAAGCTGCGCAAAAAGTGCTCGACCAGATGCGCAACACGCGTTCCTGGCGCCTGACCGGGCCGCTGCGCTTTGGCGCCCGCCTGTGGCGTTATGGCCTGCTCAGCGAAGACCGCCAGAAATTGCTGCGCGGTTTGCGCAAGGTATATCACCGCTTGCCATTGCCGGAAAGCGTCAAGCGCGGGCTGCTCGGGACCTATCGCAAAACCGTGGTCAGTTCCTACACGGCGGTGCGCAAGCAAGTGCTGGTGTCGCGTCCCTTCGATCCGCCAGCTTTGAGGCCGGCCGCGCAGCAAGCCGATGCGCCGGACTACATCGTCTGGGGCGTGATCGACTGGCATTTCCGTCATCAGCGTCCGCAACAGCTGGCACAGGCGCTGGCCCTGTCCGGCCGCCGTGTGTTCTATGTCTCGGTCAACCTGGTCGACGATACGCGCGCCGGTTTCGAACAGGAACAGCTCGACAGCGCAGGCCGGCTATTCCAGATCCGCCTGTATGCCGCGGGTGCGCCGGTGATCTACACTTCGGTGCCGACCCACGATATCGTGCAGCAATTGCGCGGCAGCCTGGGGGAAGTGCTGGACTGGGCCAATTCGCACAGCATCGTGTCGCTGATCGACCATCCGTTCTGGTACGACGTGGCAGCAGTATTGCCGAACAGCCGCGTGATCTACGACTGCATGGACCATCACGAAGGCTTTGGCAATACGGCCGAAGCGGTGCTGGAACTGGAACGTGCGCTGATGCGCAATGCCGACCTGACCATTACCACTTCGGCCTGGCTCGACGACGTGGTGGCGCAGCATGCACCGCACCGTGCACTGATCCGTAATGCCGGCGAGTTTGCCCATTTCGCGCAGCGGCCAGGCACCATTTACGCCGAGCCGCAGGGCCGCAAGGTGATCGGCTATTACGGTGCGATCGCCGAATGGTTCGACCTGGAGCTGGTCGAAGCACTGGCGCGGCGTTTCAGCGATTGCTGCATCCTGCTGATCGGCGCCGATACGGTGGGCGCCAAGGGCAAGCTGGCGCATTTGCCGAACGTGGTGATGACCGGTGAAATGCCGTATGCGCAATTGCCGGCATACCTGCACGCTTTCGATGTCTGCCTGTTGCCGTTCAAGGTGATCCCGCTGACACTGGCGACCAATCCCGTCAAGGTGTATGAATACCTGAGCGCCGGCAAGCCGGTGGTTTCGGTCGATCTGCCGGAAATGCGGCAATTCGATGGCCTGGTGCGGGTGGGCCAGGATACCGGAAGTTTCCTGTCGGCCGTCGCAGAGGTGCTACAAGACAACGGTGGACCGGACGCGATCGTGCAACGCCAGCACTTTGCCCAGGAACAAACCTGGAACCACCGCGCACGGGACTTGATCAGCCATGCCGAATCGGCTGCGCGCGATCCGATGGTCAGCGTGATCGTGGTCACCTATAACAATATCGATTTCACGCGCGCCTGCCTGGCCAGCCTGGAGCTGCATACCGGACATGCGCCGCTGGAAATCATCGTGGTCGATAACGCTTCGTCGGATGGCTCGCCAGCCTTCCTCAAGGAATGGGTCAGCGGCGCATCGAACCGCAAGCTGATCCTGAACGAGGATAACCGCGGTTTTGCCGCCGCCAATAATCAGGGCCTGGCGGTTGCCTCCGGTGACTACCTGGTCTTGCTGAACAACGATACCTATGTCACGCCGGGCTGGATACGCACGCTGTTCAAGCATTTGCAGCGCGATCCCGGTATCGGCCTGATCGGTCCGGTGACCAATAACATCGGCAACCAGGCGAAGATCCAGACCAGTTACAGCAATATGGGAGAGATGCTGCTGGAAACCGGGCGCTATACCCGCACCCATATCGGCCAGTTGTTCCCGCTGCAGACGGCGGCGTTCTTTTGCGTGATGTTCCCGCGCAGCGTATATCAGCAGGTGGGCGATCTCGATGAGGTGTTCGGCCGCGGCTTCTTCGAGGATGACGACTATTGCCGCCGGATCGAACAATTGGGATTGCGCATCGTGTGCGCCGAAGACGTGTTTATCCACCATCATCTGTCGGCCTCGTTCAACAAGGTCAGGAGCAGCGAGCGGCAAGCCCTGTTCGAGCAAAATAAAGCGACTTATGAGGCCAAGTGGGGTCCATGGGTACCGCATAACTATAAACGGGATGTAGTTTGATGCATGATTTGAAGAATCGCGGTTCGCTGGAGGCAATCACAGGCAAGTGGCGTAACGGTAGGACAATGATGCTGCTCGCGCTATTTGTGATGGGCGTGGTTTTTTACCTGTCCGCATACGGGCTGGGAGCGCATTATCTGCCTTCCTCGGTACCGGTACATCATGATGATTATTCCAACTATGGGTCTGGTGGAAATGCATGGAATTGGGTGTGGATACGGCCGTTTTCCACGCTCTTGATCCAGGCTTTGGCTCAGATGGGGCCTGAGTGGCTGATCTGGAGCATACGTTTGCTCAGCGTGGCCTTTGTGTTGCTGAATTGGAAATTGCTCTGCGAAGTGATCCGTCCGGTAAACTATTGGATAGCGCTGCTGTTATTTGCGGTGCTCTGTTTCGCGACACCAGTGATCGCCGAGTATGCGCGCTATACCGGCATGATTACACATATGCTTTCGGGCTGCTTTGGCGTGGCGGCAGCGTGGGCGCTGTTGCGCGAAGTGACTCGGCCAGGTGGTGGCGCATTGCAGTTATCGCTTGTATTGCTGGTTTTGTCGGTATTGGCGAAGGAAGATTTTGTAGTGCTGTATGCGGTAACGGCGGCGTACGCCGTGCTGCAGGCGCGCGGGCAGCGCAAGCGCCTGATCGCCTGGAGCGGGATCGCACTGGTGATATCGGGCCTGCTGATCGCCGGAGCCAAGTTCATGGCGGCGTCGAGTTTTCTTGGCATGAGCGACACTGCGGCGCCCTATTTCATTGATGCGACACCAACTGGTATTGCACATACCATCTGGCGTTACTTGCTGGGCGGGGGGCATCCGGCGCTGGGGCAGCATGGCAGGACGATCGGCACCCTGTTTGTATTCGTCCTGGTGTCCACCCTGGTGCTGGTCTTGCGTACACGGTCCGTGCCCAAGACCGCTTATCTGCTGGCCGCAATGCTCAGTGTCATGCTGCCGTATTCCGTATTGCCCAACCATGTCAATGCTTATTACGAGCTGATCTGGTTGCCCTTATTGATGGGCGCCTGCTACGCGGCGCTGTCCGAATTGCTGCAGGCTTTTACTTCTGCCAGCGACCGTAGTACAAAAATTTTTGCGACCAGCATCTTCTTGGTGCTGGCGATCCTGGTGTCGCTGCTCGACCTGAGCGGGCGCAACAGCATCGCCAGCTGGTATGACGAAGTTGGCGTCTCCAATCGGCAGGTGTTAGCCGCGCTGGCCTCCCAGAAAGACCAGATCAATCACGCTGGCAAGGCATGTGTCAGCGGTGCCGATGCTTTTTCGCCGTGGTACATGCATGGCGGCAGCTACCTCGATCATGTGATGGGTTTGCATGCAACATGGTATGTGCTGGCCGATCCGGCCTCGCCCGTATATGCCGGCCTGGTTTCTGGCGCGGCGAGTTCGGCTGGCAAGACGATTGTCGTTGAAACCTCCCTGGGAATGCCCATGGACTGTGTGGCAATCCATCTGGAGGCGCTGAAATGACGACGCTGGGCAATCTATTTGTTGGAAAACATAATAATCTCACCTTGATTCGCCTGCTGGCGGCACTTACCGTGATCTATGGGCATACTCCGTCCATCGTGGCAGGTACACCAGCCGACTGGGTCACGCGTACCACCAATTACGCCTTCAGTGGCGGCGTTGCGGTCGACTTGTTTTTCCTGATCAGCGGTTTCCTGGTCACCGCCAGTATCCTGAAGGGGGGGATCAGGCGATACCTGATCGCGCGGATATTACGTATCTATCCGGCACTGTGGGTCAATCTGTTGCTGGTGACGTTTGTCATGGGTTCCGTATTGACGACTCTGCCGCTGGGCGAATATCTGCGGCATCGTGATGTCTGGTCCTATTTCACGGGGTTGGCAGGCACTTTTCGCGGTGGCTTTTTTTTACCGGGCGTATTTGAAACCCATAGCGACCATGCCGTCAACGGATCGATCTGGTCGGTATTGATCGAAGTGTGGCTGTACATTTTCTTGCTGGGTTTTTATCTGCTGGGCGTCCTGCGCCACCGGGCGCTATTCAATGTGGTGTTTTTTGTCGGTATCGTGGCGCTCTGGTCTGCGCCCGAGCTGACGCCGTCCTTATTCAATAATTCGACCAGCCGCCATGTCTGCTTATTGTTTTGTATCGGGGCTTTTTTATACATCAATCGTGATAGTGTACCGGTCAGTCCATTTTATTTGCTGGTGGCACTGTTTCTGGCGGGCATTACCTTGGGCACGGATCGTTTTCCGTTCGCCTACATTTTGCTGCTGAGCACTTTTTTCTGCGTCGTCAGTTTTTATGCACAATTTGCGTGGCTAGACCGCTGGGGCGATTATTCCTACGGCGTGTATTTGTATGGATGGCCATCCCAGCAATTGGTGGCCCATTATTTCCCGCGTCTATCTGGCATGGAAAATTGCATTTACTCATGTATGTTGGCGTTGTTGTGCGGGTTTCTATCTTGGCATCTGATTGAAAAACGGGCGATGAAGCTTAAAGATGGATTTTCAGCCAAGCTGGGCCTGCTTCCATTGCGTACAATGAAAAGCACTTAATAGGAGTTTTTGAATGATTAACTTGTTTTCCGACGTGGCGGCGAATGCCTCGCTCGATTTTGAGGGTGCGCTCAAGCGTGTGCTGACACGGCATTGGTATGTGCTCGGCCAGGAAGTGACAAATTTTGAAAGTGCGTTCGCCGCTTATGTTGGCGTGGAGTATTGCGTTTCTGTGGCGAATGGCAGCGATGCCCTGGAAATCGCGCTGCGCGGCCTCGGCGTCGGCCGCGACGATGTGGTGGTGGCGGTGGCCAATGCGGGCTTCTACAGCAGTACGGCGATCCACGCGATCGGCGCGGTGCCACTGTATGTCGATGTCGATCCGGCCAGCATGACGATGACGGCCGAAACGCTGCAGGTGGCGCTGGCGCAGCAGCCAAAGTGTGTCATCGTGACCCATCTTTATGGTCAGTTGGCCGACATGGATGCCTTGCAGGCGCTATGCCGCAAGGCCGGCGTAGCCTTGATTGAGGATTGCGCCCAGTCGCATGGCGCGCGGCGCGATGGCCGCATGGCTGGCGCCTGGGGTGACGCCGCCTGCTTCAGTTTTTATCCGACCAAGAATCTTGGCGCACTGGGCGATGGCGGTGCGGTGGTGTGCAACAATGACGCACTCAATGCGCGCCTGCGCACGCTGCGCCAGTACGGCTGGTCATCCAAATATCAAGTCGTGGTACAGGGCGGCCGTAACAGCCGTCTGGATGAAATGCAGGCGGCTATCCTGAATGAAAAACTGCCCTTGCTGGATCGCTGGAACGCCGAGCGGCGCAGTATCGCCAGCCGCTACAACGCCGCTTTCGCTGCCTTTCCGATACTGGCGTTGCCGGCCATCGGCGAGGATTATGTCGCGCACCTGTATGTGATCAGGATAGCCGAACGCGACGCCTTCCGCGAATTCCTCAAGGAGCAGGGGGTGGCCACCGATGCCCATTATCCGATTCCGGATCATTGCCAGCCTGCCTATCCTGGCGCCCGTATCGCCGGCGCCTTGCCGGTGACCGAAGCGGCCAGCCAGACGGTAGTCAGCCTGCCGTGTTTCCCTGGCATGAGCGATGAACAGGTAGGACAGGTGATTGCCGCCGTCAGTGCTTATTTTCAGCGCTGAGAGGAGTTGGCGTGCTTTCATTAGTTATTCCGGTATATAAAAACGAGGGGTCGATTTCTGATTTGCTGCAAGCCGTGGATGGCTTGCGCCGCTCGATCGATGGCGATTTCGAAGCCGTATTTGTGATCGACGGCAGTCCGGACCGCTGCTATGAACTGTTGCGTGACGCCTTGCCTGGCTACCGCTTCACATCGCAGTTGATATTGCTTTCTCGCAATTTTGGCTCCTTTGCCGCGATCCGCACAGGCTTGCAACTTGCTAAGGGGGAACGGTTTGCGGTGATGGCTGCAGACTTGCAAGAGCCACCGGAACTGGTTTTGCAAATGGACCAGGTTTTGCGCGCCGATGAGGCCGACGTGGTGCTGGGGTCGCGCGAGGGCCGCATGGATCCGCTGATGACGCGTTTGCCGTCGCAGATATTCTGGGGTTTGTACCGCCGCTATGTAGTGGCGGAGGTGCCGGTTGGCGGAGTCGATGTATTTGGCTGTAACAAGGTGTTCCGCGATACGCTGCTGACGCTCGATGAGCAGCACACTTCGCTGATTGCACAACTGTTTTGGCTGGGTTTCCGCCGCAAGCATATCACCTATGTACGCCAGGAGCGCCAGCACGGCAAGTCCGCCTGGACCTTCAGGAAGAAGGTCAACTACATGATGGATAGCGTGTTCGCGTTCACCGACTTGCCGATTCGTTTGCTGATCCGGGTTGGCGGCACGACCGCCTTGCTGGCGGCCCTGTTTGGCCTTGGCGTCGGCGTGGCACGCTTGTCCGGGCTGATTGCTGTGCCAGGGTATGCAATGACCATGACGGCGATCGTGTTTCTCGGTGCAGTCAATCTGTTTGGCCTTGGCATCGTCGGTTCGTATGCCTGGCGCGCCTATGAAAATACGAAGAGCCGGCCGTTGGCAATACCAATGCGTATTGAGCAATTCGGCCAATAAAAACGATAAGAAAAGGGACAGGATGGATTATTTTGTACATCAAAATGCTTTATGCGAAAGCAAGCATATTGGCGCCGGTACGCGCGTATGGGCATTCGCGCATATTTTGCCGGGTGCGGTGCTGGGGAAGGATTGCAATGTCTGCGACCAGGTTTTTATTGAAAACGATGTGACGGTCGGCGATCGTGTCACCATCAAATGCGGCGTGCAGTTGTGGGATGGTCTGGAAGTGCACGACGATGTGTTTATCGGGCCGAACGTCACGTTCACCAATGATCGCTTTCCGCGTAGTAAGCAGTTTCCTGAAAAGTTCTTGCGTACGACAGTTGCTGCGCGTGCATCGATCGGTGCCAATGCGACGATTCTCCCCGGTTTGACGATCGGCGAGAACGCCATGGTAGGCGCTGGCGCGGTCGTCACCCGTTCGGTACCACCGCATGCCATCGTGGTAGGTAATCCTGCCAAGATTGTTGGTTATGCTGACGCCACGGATGCTTCCAGCACCTCTAGATTGCCATCTGGTAACGCTCATCCTGGTGTTGTGCCAACCCAGATCAAGGGAGTCACCTTGCATACCTTTCGGGCCGTGCCGGATATGCGCGGCAGCTTGTCGGTTGGCGAGTTTGAACGCGAAATTCCGTTCGTGCCGCGCCGCTATTTCATGGTTTATGATGTGCCGACCGCGGAAACACGCGGTGAACATGCGCACCGTAACTGTCACCAATTCCTGATTGCTGTCAAAGGCAGTGTACGGGTGGTCGCCGACGATGGTGACAAGCGCGAAGAAGTGTTACTTGATAAACCCAATATGGGTTTGTATCTGCCGCCGATGACATGGGGTATCCAGTACCGCTATTCCGCCGATGCAATTTTGCTGGTGTTTGCCTCCGACTATTATGATGCTGCAGATTACATCCGTAATTACTCGGATTTCGTTGCCGAGGCGCAAAGCGGGAAAACGGCCTGAGCATGATCACCGTTTCTAGCAAGATGCAATATTGGCTACGCTTCCTGGCGGGTGGATTGCTGAATACAGGCCTGACGTACGGCCTGTATTTTTTGTTGCAAAAAGTATTTTTTTATCAGATTGCGTATGCGCTCGCTTATGCTAGCGGCATCGTTTTTTCGTACTGGTTCAACGCCAGTATCGTATTCAAGACGCCTCTGAGCTGGAAAGGATTGTTTACCTATCCGCTGGTGTATGTTGTGCAGTATGGCACTTCAGCGCTATTGCTTGGAGTGTTGATTGAACGCTTGCGGATTCCCGCGCACCTGGCTCCGTTGCTGGTCCTGGTAGTAATGATACCGTTGACGTTCTTCCTGAGCCGGTGGATCTTGCGAGGCCGCAAATCAGCGGTCTGATGTTAATGGGCCCCCGATGGGGGCGCGCAGTAGATAGGAATTCTATGTCGAAAATTAAAATTATCTGTGCCGTCGGCACCCGTCCGGAAGCGATCAAGATGGCGCCGGTGATCCTGGCGCTGAAGCAGCAGCCGTGGGCCGAGGTGCGCGTGCTGGCTACCGCCCAACACCGCGATTTGCTGGACCAGGTCTTGAACTTCTTCGGCATCACGCCGGATATCGACTTGAATATCATGCGCCCGAACCAGGCGCTGACCACCTTGACGGCGCGCTTGTTGCTGGAACTCGATGAAGTCTTGCTGGCCGAGAAGCCGGATGTGCTGCTGGCGCAAGGCGACACCACCACCGTGATGACGGCGGCGCTGGCCTGCTTTTACCATCGCATCCCGTTCGGCCACGTCGAAGCGGGACTGCGCACCTGGGATATGCAAAACCCGTTCCCCGAGGAAGCCAACCGCGTCATCGCCGGCCGCCTGGCGCGCTGGCATTTTGCGCCGACCGAGGGTTCGCGCCAGAACCTGCTGCGCGAAGGCACGCCCGACAGCGATATCATCGTTACCGGCAATACCGTCATCGACGCCTTGCTGATGACCGCCAACCGCGAACTGGAACTGGGCATCGAACTCGACCCGGCCAAGCGCCTGGTCTTGATCACCTCGCACCGCCGCGAAAATTTCGGCGCGCCGTTCCGCGATATCTGCCGCGCCATCCAGACCCTGGCCGAGCGCAATCCCGACGTGCAATTCCTGTATCCGGTGCATCCGAACCCGAACGTCAAGGACGTGGCGCATGAAGTGCTGGGCGGCCGCCCCAATATCCACCTGTGCGCGCCGCTGGACTATGCGCCGTTCGTCGCCGCAATGAAGCGTGCCTACCTGATCATCAGCGATTCGGGCGGCGTGCAGGAAGAAGCGCCGGCGCTCGGCAAGCCGGTGCTGGTCTTGCGCGATGAAACCGAACGCCCGGAAGCCGTCGAGCAAGGCGTGGTCAAGCTGGTCGGCCCGCATTACGACAGCATCGTGGAACAAGCCCAGCTGCTGCTCGACGATGTGTCGGCCTACCGCGCCATGGCGCGCGGCATTTCGCCGTATGGCGACGGCCACGGCGCCGAGCGCATCGTCGAGGTGCTGCGCGGGCACTTTGCATGACATGTCTGATTTACCTGTCTCCATTGCCGTGGAGCAGTTTTGCGCAGCGCCCGCATAAATTCGTCGAATGGTTTCATGCCAGAACCGGTGGCCAGGTACTGTGGATCGACCCTTATCCGACCCGCTTGCCGGCGCCCGGCGATTTTCGGCGCGTCAAGGCCGCCATCGCCGCGCCGCAAGCCGCCAAGCCCACGCCAGCGTGGCTGACGGTGCTGCAGCCGCGCGCCTTGCCCATCGAGCCACTGCCCGGTTCGGCCTGGCTCAACGGCTTGCTATGGCAGCCGGTCTTCCTGGCCATCGAGCGCTTTATTGCCAGCGGCAAGTGCCTGCTGGCGATTGGAAAACCGTCCAGGATGGCGCTGGCCATCCTGCGCCGCCATCCGCAACTGCCATCGCTGTTCGATGTGATGGATGATTTCCCGGCCTTTTATCGCGGTTACTCCAGGCATGCCATGGAGCGCAGCGAACGGGCGGTGGCGGCGTTGGCGGGGCAGGTGACGGTGTCGTCGAGCTTGCTTGCCCGGCGGTTTGCCGATTGCGGTGCGCGCCTGCACCTGGCCTTGAATGCGTGCGCTTTCGAAACCTTGCCGGCCCCCGACGCACTGCCGCCACGCCCGGAACAGCCTGTGCTCGGCTATGTCGGCACCATCGCGCAATGGTTTGACTGGGAACTGGTGACCGCGCTGGCGCGCGCCAACCCGGACTTGCCGGTGCGCCTGATCGGCCCCTTGTTCGGCGCCGTGCCGGCGCAACTGCCAGCCAATATCGCATTATTGCCGGCTTGCGAACACCGCCAGGCGATCCGCCACATGCAAAGTTTTTCGGTCGGCTTGATTCCTTTCAAGCGCACCACCCTGACCGATTCGGTCGATCCGATCAAATATTATGAATACCGGGCGCTGGGATTGCCGGTGCTGTCGACCCGCTTTGGCGAAATGGCGATGCGCGAAGGGGAGCCCGGCGTGTTCCTGGCCGAGCCGCACGGCGATCTGACGGCGCAGGTGGCGCTGGCGCTGGCACACCGTGACGATATCGCGCAGATCGCACAATTCCGTATTGGTCATTCCTGGGATGCGCGTTTTGATGCAGCCCACATATTGCAGCAGCTGTAAGCCGCTACCTCCTCATCAAGCGGTATGTTTGGACAGACCGGCCACCCTGTCGCGGCGCCGGTTTGCCAGCCTTTGCAGCAAGTGCTGGCCCAGTTTGATACCTCCCTTTTCGACTGTCTTGTGCATGAAATAACTGAGTATGAATAGCCCGGCCAATGCCTGTATGTCGGGCGGAAGCAAGTCGATTGATAGTTTGACAAACAATATCTTGATCGGCTCCCAGGCCCAGTTATGGAACAGATAGACTGCAAACGTCAAATTCGACAGCAGTAATACTACCGGGGTGGCTTGCAGGCGAGCCCGGTACAGCCAGGCAGCGCTGAAGATCGCCACTGCGATGCCGATGAAGTGTGAACCTAGCCAGGTTGGCCAGTACAAGGCGATCTGCCCGAAATATTGGTACAGGATGGCGGCGGTAAAAAACAGCAGCAACAGCAGCGGGATTTCTTTTTTCTCGAATATATAATAAAAGACGCCGATAAAAAGAATCGGGGCGTAAATGGTGAAGTACGCAATGAAAACGCCATCGAAAGACGGGATCGGATTGATCATGCTCAATCCCAATGAGACGCCCAGCAAGACCCATGGCAATAGCGGGCGGAAGCGGTTTAATAGGCCGAGCGATTTCAGGACTGCCATCAACAGGTAAAAGACGATTTCGATGCGCAAGGTCCATTCGACGCCAGCCAGCGCGTATGGCGCTTGCAGCCAGTCACCTAATAGTGACAGTTGAATCGCGACGATGCGCAGCCCGGGAAATGGCTGGTGAAACAGAAAATGATCAATCAGTAACTGGCATATGACGGCAGCCACGTACAAAGGATAAATGCGGAAAATTCTTTTGTATAAAAACGTGCCTGTAGATTCCTGGATCAGCACATGGGTAATGATATAACCGGAGATAATAAAGAAGACCGCGACACCGGTACCGCCGTTCCAAAAAGCCGGTAATATCAGTTGCAGCAATAATCTGGGGGCGCATGAAATTGCGGATTGTCGGCCCAGGCGCTTAATTGTGCATAGAATTTATGACCGATTAATACGCTGATGAAAGAGAAGATGCGTAAGTAGTCGAGGAAAACGAGCCGGCTTGCAGGCGTGTAATTGTACTTGATGACATCAGTGGTCATGTCTTGTTATAGGAGTCATGGCGCGCGGATACACACACGGTGCGTATTGCCGGTGCCCTTCCGGGCGCCAATTATCTATAATGAAAGTTGTAAGATGGCTACATTATAAAGGAGTGTGCATGTTGGCAGCCTTTTATATCAAGCCTTCTTTTATCAGGCATTTTTTTTGCCAAAGCAATGCGGGCAAGACACTTCGTACACGTATTCGGGCGCCAGCTGCTGGCGCGGCGTGACGACGGCGCGGCAGACGAAGCATTGCACGGTTTCCGTCGGTTCCAGTTTCGGGTTGAGGGCGGTACGGTAGTCGAACACGAAGCAGTCGCCCGTGTAATGGTCGCCGCCGACTTCTTCAAAATACTTCAGGATGCCGCCGTCGAGCTGGTACACGCTGTCGTAGCCGATTTCCTTCATGTGGATGGCGGCTTTTTCGCAGCGGATGCCGCCGGTGCAGAAGGTGACCACGGTCTTGCCTTCCAGCTCATCCTTGTGGGCGGCAGCGACGGCCGGGAATTCGGTAAACTTGTCGATGCGGTAATCGAGGGTGTTGTTGAACGTGCCCACGTCGACTTCAAACGCGTTACGCGTTTCCATCATCACCACCGGTTTGCCGGCATCGTCGACGCCGGCGTCTAACCAGCGTTTCAGGGTATGTGCATCGACGGACGGCGCGCGGCCCAGTTCCGGCTTGATCAGCGGCATGCGCATGGTGATGATTTCTTTTTTCAGCTTGACCAGCATGCGCTTGTGCGATTGCTCTTTGGATAAGCTTTCCTTCCATTCCAGATCGGCCAGGCGGGCGTCGCTGCGCACCCAGGCCAGGAAGGCGTCGATGTTCTCGCGTGTGCCGGAGAGGAACATATTGATGCCCTCTGGCGTCAGCAGGATGGTGCCTTTCAGGCCCAGCGCCAGGCATTGCTCCTGGTACAAGGGACGCATGGCTTCCGTATCGTCCAGCGTGATGAATTTATACGCTGCAATATTGACAAAACTGTCGGCGGGCGCGGCGGAAAGGGAAGGTGTGGCTTGCATGATGGCGATCGGGTTAGACTGAACAGCCGATATTATAAGCCTGACAGTCTGGTGGGGATACCCACCTTTGGACGTATTGCCACGCGCGCAGGGCCGGCTGGTCAAACGGCCGGGCCAAGGCGGCCTGGCATAATTTCTTGCGTGTCGGCCCTGTCTGCGTCTGCGGGCGGGGGCTGCGACGCGGTAGAATAGACCCCATTGAATTTTGCAGGATTGGTAGACAGGATGGAAATGGTAATGCAGGACGCCGGCGCCCCGGCGGGTGTGCCACACTCTTTACAACAAGCCCCGCAGCAAGCCGCGCAGGGACCGGGATTCGTGCACTTGCGCGTGCACTCCGAGTACTCGATCGTCGATGGCCTGGTGCGTATCGACGACGTGGTCAAGGCGGCCGCCAAGGACAAGCAGGTGGCGCTGGCCGTCACCGATCTGTCCAACCTGTTTGGCATGGTCAAGTTCTACAAGGAAGCGCGCGGCAAGGGCATCAAGCCCATCGTCGGCGTCGACGTGTGGATCACCAACGACGACAACCGTGAAAAACCGTCGCGTTTGTTGCTGCTGGCCAAGAATCGCATGGGCTATCTGCAACTGTGCGAATTGCTGTCGACCGCCTGGCTGACCAACCAGTACAAGGGCCGCGCCGAGCTGCGTATCGAATGGCTGCAGGCGCTGGCCACGAATACCTATGAGCTGTATCCGGGCGAGAGCGCGGCCAATGGCTTGATCGCCTTGTCGGGCGCGCATTTTGGCGACGTCGGCGTGGCGATTGAAAATGGCAACCTGGCGCTGGCGGAACGCAACGCCCAGCGCTGGGCCGAGATTTTCCCTGGTCACTTTTATATTGAAATCCAGCGCGGCGGCCAGGCCAACCAGGAGGCGCAGGTGCGCCATGCAGTGGCGCTGGCAGCCAAGCTGGGCTTGCCGGTGGTGGCCACGCATCCGGTGCAATTTATTTCCCCTGAAGAATTTATCGCCCACGAAGCGCGCACCTGTATCGCCGAAGGCGAAATGCTGGCCAATGCCAAGCGCGTCAAGCGTTTCAATGACAGCCAGCGCTTCATGTCGCAGGCGGATATGGCGGAACTGTTCGCCGATTTGCCGGCCGCGCTGGCCAATTCGGTGGAAATCGCCAAGCGCTGCAATCTGACCTTGGTGCTGGGCAAGCCGCAATTGCCGAATTTCCCCACGCCGCCCGGCATGACGATCGACCAGTTCCTGGTGGCCGAGTCGCAGGCCGGCCTGGAAAAACGTCTGATCCAGCTGTATCCCGATCCCGAACGCCGCGAAAAAGAGCGTCCGCGCTACGAGTCGCGCCTGAAATTCGAGACCGACACGATTTGCAACATGAAGTTCCCCGGCTACTTCCTGATCGTGGCCGAGTTTATCCAGTGGGCCAAGGAAAACGGCGTGCCCGTGGGGCCAGGCCGTGGTTCGGGCGCCGGTTCGCTGGTGGCGTATTCGCTGCTGATTACCGACCTGGACCCGCTGCAATACAACCTGCTGTTCGAACGTTTCCTGAACCCCGAACGCGTTTCGATGCCCGACTTCGATATCGACTTTTGCCAGGAAGGGCGCGACCGGGTCATCCAGCACGTCAAGGATTTGTATGGCAAGGAGGCGGTCTCGCAGATCGCCACCTTCGGTACCATGGCGGCCAAGGGCGCGATCCGCGACGTGGGCCGCGTGATGGACTTCGGCTATAACTTTTGCGACGGTATTTCCAAGCTGATTCCGTTCAAGCCCGGCAAGCCGGTGTCGATCGCCGACGCCATCGAGGAAGAGCCGCTGCTCAAGGAACGCCTGGAAAACGAGGAAGAGGTCAAGCAGCTGCTGGACCTGGCGCAGCAGGTCGAAGGCATCACGCGCAATATCGGCATGCACGCGGGGGGCGTCTTGATTGCTCCTGGGAAATTGACGGATTTCTGCCCGCTGTACACGCAGGGCGGCGATTCCGGCGTGGTGTCGCAGTACGACAAGGATGACGTGGAAGCCGTCGGCCTGGTGAAGTTCGACTTCCTGGGGTTGACCACGCTGACGATTCTCGACCGCGCCGTGCGCTACATCAAGCAGCTCGATCCGGCGCAGGCGAACTTTGACCTGGCAGCCTTGCCGCTGAACGACAAGCCATCCTACGATCTGCTGACCAAGGCCAAGACCGTGGCCGTATTCCAGCTGGAGTCGCGCGGCATGCAGGGCATGCTGAAAGACGCGCGTCCCGACCGCTTCGAAGACATTATCGCGCTGGTGGCCTTGTACCGTCCGGGCCCGATGGACCTGATTCCCGATTTCTGCAAGCGCAAGCATGGCGAACGTTTCGACTATCCCGATCCGCGCACGGAATCGATTCTGTCCGAAACCTACGGCATCATGGTGTATCAGGAGCAGGTGATGCAGATGGCGCAGATCGTCGGCGGCTATTCGCTGGGCGGCGCCGACATGTTGCGTCGTGCGATGGGCAAGAAGAAGGCCGAGGAAATGGCCGAGCACCGCGAAATCTTCCGCGCCGGTGCGGCGAAAGATGGCTTGACGGCCGAAAAAGCCGACGAGATCTTCGACTTGATGGAAAAGTTCGCCGGCTACGGTTTTAACAAATCGCACGCCGCCGCCTACGCCCTGCTGTCCTACCACACGGCGTATCTGAAGGCGCACCATCCGGCCGCTTTCATGGCAGCCAACTTGTCGCTGGCCATGGATGACACGGACAAGATCAAGATCCTGGTGGAAGACGCGCTGGAAATCTGCAAACTGACCTTGTTGCCGCCGGACATCAACGAATCGGATTACCGCTTCACGCCGAGCGGCGAAGCGCCGTCCGTCAGCGGAAAAAAGGTCACGCAGATCCGCTATGGCCTGGGCGCCGTCAAAGGTTCCGGCCAGAACGCCATCGAAGCCATCATCGCCGCGCGCGAGGCGGGCGGGCCGTTTACCAGTTTGTTTGATTTCTGCAAGCGGGTCGACAAGAAACAGATCAACCGCCGCACCATCGAATCCCTGATCCGCAGCGGCGCTTTCGATTGCCTGAAGGTCGACCGCGCGATTTTGCTCGCTTCCGTGGCGTTTGCCATGGAGTGCGCCGACCAGGCCGCCAAGGCGGCCAACCAGGTCAGCCTGTTCGGCGGCGACGACAGCGACATGGTGGCGCCGCCCGAGTACGTCAAGGTGCCTGTCTGGACCGACAAGCAACGGTTGACGGAAGAAAAGATTGCCCTGGGCTTTTATCTGTCCGGCCATCTGTTCGATTCCTACGCGCCCGAGGCGCGCCGTTTTGCCCGCACCAAGCTGTCGGAACTGACGCCTTCGCGCGAACCGCGCATGATGGCCGGCGTCATCACGGGATTGCGCACGCAGATGACGCAGCGGGGCAAGATCCTGATCGTCACGCTCGATGACAAGAGCGGCACGGTGGAGGTGACGGTGTATGGCGAGCTGTTTGAAGCGAACAAGAAAATCTTCAGGGAAGATGAATTCCTGGCAGTGGTGGGCAAGGTGTCGGAAGACCGTTTCTCGGGCGGCTTGCGCATCACCGCCGAGAGCGCCTTCGACATCATCGCGGCGCGCGTGCAATATGGCCGCCAGCTGGGCCTGGTCTTGCCGGCGACGCTCGATGCCCGCCGCATCCGCGACGTGATCATGCCGCACCGCGCCGAGACGGGCTTGCCGATTGCCGCGCGCGTCAGTCCGCAAGGCGTCAGCTGCGTGCTGCAATTTGGCGAAGAGTGGAAGGTGGCGCCATCGGATGAATTGCAGACGGCGCTGGAGCAGGTGCTGGGGGCGCAAGAGGTGGCGGTCGAGTACTAGGCCCCCCCCCTGTATCACAAGAAAAAGCCAAACCGGATGCAGATCGGGTTTGGCTTTTGTCGTTTACATATCTTTCAGGCCGGTGATGGCATAGCCCTTGGCAGCGATTTGCTGGTGTGGCTGTTCAATATGGTAGTGGGGCAAGGCATCGGCATCGTCCGCCACTTCGCTGGCGCGTACTTCCAGTTGCCAGTCGGTATTGGTGACTTCTTCAGGAATCAGCTTTCCTTCCGGCACGGCGAGATAGGAAAAAATGCCGTCGTGCTCGGCCCGGCGGTAGATATCTACGCGCATGACTTGCCTCCTTGTAAGCGTTGGGGAAAGCGGCCGGCGCTGTGCGCAAGCCGATAGGGTCTAGCGTAACAGGATTGCGCGGAGCACGGTTTTTATGGCGTGCGCCGGCCGTTCCCCAGGCTATATCACGCCACTGCGGCCTCGTAGTCGTCCTCGTCCACGTGCTGTGCATCGTTGGCGGCCACGTGCAGTGGCGTTGGCATCGGACTTGGGCGGCGATGCGCGTCCAGGCCACTGCGCAGGCAGTCGATGAGCGCCACGGTGATCTCATGGCGCTTGCGCATTTCCGAGCGTTTTTTCGAGGCGATTTCTTCCATTACGGGCAGCGGCAAGTCTTCGCATGGCAATTCGAAATCGCCATCCCGACGGGGCTTGGCGCCCAGCTCACGCCACAACTCATCGTAGTTGGCAAACAAACGGCCCTTTTTTTTGGCCGAGTAGTGCACGGCGTGATTGTTATTGCTAACAAGAAGCAATTGGCGGCAGCCATGCTCATATCCCAGCTGGCGCACCAGGCGCACCATCAAATTCTTGGGCCGCAGACCATGCAGGTCGCGCGTGGCTTCGCGCACGCGGTGCAAGCTATCCTGGCTGTTTGGCCCCTGTATGCAGCCAATGCTGACGCCGATGCTGGCGCGTTGCACTGAACCAAAGAAGGTGAAGGCCACCGAATACAGGACCTCCTCTCCCTGGATCAGCCGCAAGACGATTTCGCCTTCGCGCTCCATCGGGTGCACTGAACACAGTTGCAAATGGTACAGCGAGCCGGACTTGCCGGGCACCGTGCCCAGGCGCACAGGATCACGGGCGGCCTGGGCCATCAAATTGCCCCAGCCCTGCTGCAGGATGAAATAATAGTGTTCAGCCAGCAAGTCCACGCGTTGGCGGCAGCTGAGTTTTTTGCTCATGTAGTCGCGGTAGACCTTGTGAATCAGGTGCGGACAGGCTTGCACCAGATCGTGAAAGACGGGGTGCGAGTTCAATAAGTGCAGCCAGTCGCGGGTCTGCCGGTGTTGCCAGCGCGCCCGCAGTTGCAGCTTTAGCGTTTCACGCAGGCGGCGTACAAATCCGCCGCGGTTTTTTGTCAAACCCGAAGACAGGGTAATTGATGGCGTCATCTGGCGCTTTTCCATGGTCAAGAATGTAGGGCGTCTGCGCCGCGGATGGCCACTCAGACGGGAACGGGACCGCCGACACCATCCTGGTTTGCTTGCAGGACGATGGCGCTACGGCTATCGCGTGCCAGTTTGCGGGCGAGGTCGCCCGAGAAACGGCGTGGCCAGGAGCGGGGTTTGGGCGCTGGCAAGATGACTTCATGGCAGCCAAGCAATTCAGCTGTATCCAGGATCGTAAAAGCGACGTCACCGGAGGAAATGAAGGTGGAAAATTCGAGATGGGAGCGGCTCAGGTACAAACCGGCTTCCTGCATCAACTGTGCCGCCGCCGCTTCGCTCTTGCTGCTGTCGCCGGGACCGGCCACGCCGGCACGCGCCATCACCGGGGTGACATGCAGCAGGTTGACCTTGACGCTGATGCC
Source organism: Janthinobacterium sp. Mn2066 (assembly GCF_049319705.1). Classification (NCBI taxonomy): domain Bacteria; kingdom Pseudomonadati; phylum Pseudomonadota; class Betaproteobacteria; order Burkholderiales; family Oxalobacteraceae; genus Janthinobacterium; species Janthinobacterium sp. Mn2066. The sequence goes on from NZ_JBMOUF010000001.1 coordinate 308,142, forward strand.
CCATTCCTGCAGGCGGCGGGCGTAGCGGGCGCCGAAGATGATGTCTTCCATCCGTTTGATGGGGACCAGCAACAGCAAGGTCTGCTGCGCCGCGCCGGCATGCGCCGGCACGCCGTGATCGGCGTGGTCCTGGCGTTGCGGATGTGGAGGCGCAGCTTGCATGTGATGACGAAATGAAAAGAATCAGTATCGGTCCATCTTAGCCAGCGTGGCCCCCTCTGTAAATTGGCGAAATGCCGTACGTGTTTCCCTTATATCGGCCTATCAGTAGCGATAGCTGGCGTAGATGGCGCCCATCGGCGCCGTCTTGCGCTGCACGATGGGGCTCTTGCGGGCGTCGCCGATCAGCGTCGTGACGCCGGCCATCGCGGTGAGTCCCCATTTGGCATCGAAGCGGTGTTCCCAGCTGACGGTGGCCTGTGCCTCATAAAAGCCGCCCTTGGGGGCGTATTGCTTGAATGCCGTATTGGCGGCCTGGGTGGCCGTGACGCCATACATGGTTTGCATGTATTTTTTCTCGCCCCAGCCTGCCTGCCCACCCAGGCTGATGGTGTCTTGCGGCACGCCCCGGCTATCGTTCCTGCTGTAGATCTGGCCGCCTGCGCCGAACTCCAGCCGGGCGCCGTTTTCGCGGTGATTCAAGGGGATATCGCTCGATATGGTCAGTTGTACGCCAGGAATCGGCGAATACGCCATGCCCAGCAGCGCACTGGCATTGCCTTTGACGTCGCCCATGCCCTTCAGATAATCGCTGCCGCCGTAGCCATTGATGCCCTTGCGCTTGTGGTCGGTGCGTTCGCCGCGGTAGCCGAGCGCGACGCTATAGCTGAGCGGGCCAGCCTGGCCGCCATAGCCGATGCCGCGCATGGAGCTGGCAAAGAAGCCGTTCGCCATGCTGTAGTCGAGAACGACCACAGGCATGGTGCTGAGCTTGTCCGAGCCGGAATAGCTCGATACGACCGCAGCGCCAGCGCCGACGGTCAGCACATTGCCGGGCGCCGGATCGGCCGCCAGCGCAGACAGGGGCAGCAAAAGCAGACCAGCTATTGCCAGAGTAGAAGACAGGGAAGTAGTTGCTTGCATGGTAGGTTCCGTCAAGTGGAGAACCGAGTCCGGGGTGGCTCGATTGACGTGACACAGTATCCTTGCTTGCCATGAAGGAAAGATGAGCCATTGATGAAGATTGCATGAAGATGCAGGGGGCGCGGTCCGCCCTGCGCACCCTGGCGGCGGCCTTTAACTATTCTTCAGCTTGTGATGGTTTAATGTCGGTATGAAAATACTGCTGATTGAAGATGATATGGACCTGGGCAACGGCGTGCGGATCGCCTTGCGTGACCAGGGCATGCAAGTGGTCTGGGTGCGCAGCCTGGAAGATGCGGCGCGCAGCCTGGACCAGGACAGCTGCGAACTGGTGCTGCTCGATCTGGGCTTGCCCGACGGCGACGGCCTCGACTTGCTGGCCCGCTTGCGCGCGGCACGCCTGCCGGTGCTGATCCTCAGTGCGCGCGATACGCTGGAGCAACGTTTGCGGGGCCTCGATGGCGGCGCCGACGATTACCTGGTGAAACCCTTCGTGCTGGCCGAGCTGCTGTCGCGCGTGCGTGCGCTGGCCCGCCGCAGTTACGGGTTTGATGGCGATACGATCGAATTGCGCGGCCTGCTGCTGCAAGTGCCGACGCGCCGTGTCAGCGTGCATGGACGGGCCGTGGAACTGACGGCCAGCGAATATGCCTTGCTGAAAACCTTGTTGATGCGGGCCAACCGCGTCATCACGCGGCGCGTGCTGGAAGAGCATATCTTGCCGGGCGGCCTGGCCAATGCCAGCAATACGCTCGATGTACACATGGGAAATCTACGCCGCAAGATAGGCGAAGGCTACATCCGCACCGTGCGCGGCGTCGGTTATGTCATCGACCAGCAGGGCGATCCTGCCTGCGTGCCGGGTAAGCCGGCATGATGCGCCGTTGCTGGAACATGCTGTGGCACCCGACCCTGGTGCGCCGCCTGATGCTGGCGCAAATGCTGATGCTGACCGTGCTGTGGAGCCTGGCGGTCGCGTATGTGTTGTTCGAGGGAAGCGGGGAAGGCAGCAATGTGACGCGCAGCGTGTTGCGTGCCGTTATCAGCGTCGCCGACAACCTGGCCGATCAACCGCAGCGCCAGCAGCAAAGCCTGCAGGCGATCGACGAGGCCTTGCGCGATGAGTTTGAAAAGGGACAGGTGCAGGAACTGGCGCCGCGTATCCTGGTCTGGCGCGATGGCCAGCTGGTCTACAAATCGCCCGATACGCCCAGCGGTATCCGCAGCGCCGGTCCCGAGCAGATGGAAATAGTCTACATCAAGGGCCAGCCCTGGCGCAGCCGCAGCCTGGTCGAAGGAGGAACGCGCGTGACAGTACTGGAGCTGGGCGGACCATGGCAGTTTTTCGTCACCATCAATTCACGCGGCTACTACTTGTTGCCGCTGCTGATCAGCTTGCCTTTCCTGCTGTTGCCGGCCTGGCTCTCGATCCGCCTGGCAATGCGGCCGTGGCGCAAGGTGGCGCAGGAAGTGGCTGCGCGCGGGCCGCAGGACTTGCGCCCGCTGACCTTCAAGCCGCCGCATGGCGAGCTGGCGGCGCTGGTCGACAATATCAATGCGCTGCTGCAGCGGGTGGACGCCAGCGCTGCGCGCGAGCGCAGCTTCATTGCCGACGCCACCCATGAATTGCGCACGCCGCTGGCGGCCATGCGCGTCAACGTGGAAGCCTTGCAAAGCCAGGCACACGCGCCGCACCAGCAGGAGTTGCTGGACGGCATCTTAAACAGCGGCAACCGCGCGGCGCGCCTGGTAGGGCAGTTGCTGCAATTGACGCGCAGCGAAGTACAGGCCGAGACGGGCCGTTTGCCCCTGCCGCAAGCGCTCGACAGCTTGTTGCAGGATCGGTTGGCCGCCTTGGCCGGCCTGGCGCAAGCGGAGGGGATCGAACTGGAACTGCAGGCCAGCGTGTCCCTGAGCGTGGCGGGGCAGCGGGAAAGCCTGGTCTCGCTGATCGACAATCTGGTCGAAAACGCCATCAAATACAGTCCGCGCGGCAGCAGTGTCACGGTGTCCTTGCATGCGGAACGGGGCCAGGCGGTATTGCACGTGGCCGACCAGGGGCCGGGCATACCGCCGGCGCTGTACGAGCGGGTGTTTGACCGCTTTTTCCGCGCGCCGCAGCAGCAGTCGCAGCCGGGTAGCGGCCTGGGCCTGGCCATCGTCGCTTCGGTGGTACAGCAGCATGGCGGCACGATCCAGTTGCACCGCGCCAGTGGCGGCCAGGGCTTGCTGGTCGAGGTGCGCTTGCCGCTGGCGCCGTCCGTGTAGCAGCGCCGAGACGGAGTTGTTGTATGAATGAAATCGGGAGTGCTTATAGCGCAATGCGTCATGGCGTGTCGCACGGATGAGATGCATAATGCTGGATAGTCAGAAAACAATTCCATGCGCCCATCCTTGTCTCGTTACCTGCCGTATCCCGCCTTCGTCGGCTTGTATCTGTTATTCGACTGGGCGACGTATATCGACCCGTTGTACGGCCTCAACATTACCCCCTGGAACCCGGATCCGGCGCTGGGCCTGGTATTTTGGCTGCTCTATGGCCGCAAGGCTGCCTTGCCCTGGTTTATCGCCTTGCTGGCGGGCGAATGCCTGGTGCGCGGCCTGCCTGCCGGCTGGCCGCTGACCTTGTTGTCCTCGGCCTGGCTGATCGTGGGGTATGGCACCATCGGCGCGGCCTTGCGCCGCCGGTTCAGTAGCGGCGATATTTTTGATAACCGCCGCCGTTTGGCGATCTGGGCCGTGATCGTGCTGGCCGGCACCATGCTCAATGCGCTCGGCTATATCTCGCTGCTGTCGCTGACGGGCAAGATTCCGCCGGGCGAATGGGGCTCGGCGGCCTTGCGCTTTGGCATCGGCGATATGGTGGGGCTGGTGGTGTCGATGCCGCTGATCTGGATGCTGGTCAGCGAGCGCGGCCGCATGCGCCTGAAAGAAACCGTGTGGCGCTGGGAAACGCTGGGCTATCTGGCGCTGGCCATGTTCGTGCTGTGGTGCGTGTTCGGTTCCATCGTGCGCTCCGACTACAAGCATTTTTATTTCCTCTTCCTCCCGCTGATCTGGGCTGCCTCGCGCCAGGGGCTGTATGGCACGGCACTGATGGTGTTTGTCTTGCAACTTGGCATTATCACCATGGTCAAATGGTCGCATGCGGTGAATTTGCAGTTTTACGAATTACAATTGCTCGATGCCGTGCTGGCGCTGGTGGGCTTTTTTATCGGCATCGTCGTCGATGAACTGCGCAAGGTGGCCGATGAGCTCAAGCACACCATGCGCCTGGCCGCCGCCGGTGAAATGGCGGCCGCCCTGGCGCATGAATTGAATCAGCCGCTGACGGCCCTGTCCACCTACGGCAAGGCCTGCGAATACTTGCTGGAGCGGGGCGAAAGCGGCGATATCCTGAAAAGCGCCATCGGCCATATGATCGTCGAATCGGGCCGGGCGGCCGAAGTGGTGCGGCGCCTGCGCGATTTCTTTCGTACCGGCGCCATGCAGCTGGAAACCATCGAGGTCGGTGTGTTGATCTCCGGTATCAGCCGCCAGTTCACGCCGCAGTTCCATGAGCACGGCATCGAACTGGTGGTGGGCCAGATGCCGCCGCTGGCGGTGAATGCGGACCGCCTGCAGATGGAGCTGGTGCTGCGCAACCTGCTGGCCAATGCGCAGGATTCGGTGCTGGGCGTGCCGCGCGGCTTGCGCCGCATCGATCTGTCGGCGGAACGGCTGGGGGGCGGGCGCTTGCGCCTGTCCGTGGAAGATAGCGGCGCCGGCATTTCCAGCACCCTGGCGGCGCGCCTGTTTGAACCGTTTGTGTCGTCCAAGGCCAGTGGCCTGGGGCTGGGCCTGGTACTCAGCCGGGCGATTGTCGAGGCGCATGGCGGCAAGTTGTGGGCGGAAGTCGGCACGCACGGCATGTTCAGATTCATCCTGCCGCTGGCGGCGACGAGCGACTCCCAGGGGGAATATGGTGAAAAGTAATTTAACGGTCTTTATCGTCGACGACGATCCTGCCGTGCGCGATGCGCTGGGTTTGCTGCTGGGCGTGCGTGGCTATCGGACGGCCATGTTTGCCAGCGGCGAAGATTTCCTGCAGAGCTGGCGCCGCGAGTGGTCCGGCTGTTTGCTGATCGATATCCGCATGTCCGGCATGGATGGCCTGGTCTTGCAGCGCCGGCTGGGCGAGCTCGAATGCCTGTTGCCTATCATTATCATTACCGGTCATGGCGACGTGAACCTGGCGCGCCAGGCCTTCAAGGCCCAGGCCAGCGATTTCCTGGAAAAACCGTTCGATCACGACAAGCTGATGGCTGCCATCGATGAAGCATTTTCGCGCGAGGCGGAAACGCGCGGCCGCCTGCAGCGCCAGGCGCACAGCCTGGCTTTGCTCGACGGCCTGACCCCGCGCGAACGGGAAGTGATGCAACTGGTGGTGACGGGGCAGCATAACCGCGAGATCGCGCCGCTGCTGGGCATTTCCGTGCGCACCGTGGAAGTGCACAAGGCGCGCTTGATGGACAAGCTCGGCGTCGATAACGTGGCCGACCTGGTCCGCATCAGCATGCTGGACGCCTGAGCGCCCAGCTTCCCGGCAGTATCAGGCGATGGCGTGCAATACCTGATCGACTGGAATCGCCTTGACCCAATCGCTGCGCCGCGCCACCGTGATGACGGTGCTGTTGGCGCTATCGAAAGGCGCCCATTCCGGGTTCTTCTTGCGCATCAGCGCAATCACGGGCACATGCACGGCGTTGGCCAGATGCATGATCGATGTCTCCACTGAAATAATCAGATCGCACTGGGCCAGCATGGCCGGCAGCTGGAAAAAATTGTCGACGGCGCTGAACGCGTGCGTGCGCTGCAAGCCGCGCGCCTGCGCCATGGCGTTCACCTTGGCCAGCTCTTGCGGCATGGCATTGATCAGGAAACAGGCGTCGGCCCATTTGGCTTGCTGTTGCATGCGGGTAATCAATTCCGCAATGCGCTCCAGTGGCCAGCTGCGCTTGTGCGACTTGGCAAACGGGTTGAGCAGCACCAGCGGACCCTTGCGCGTATCAAAGCCCCAGCTGGCCAGCTGCTCCCGCGCCTGGTGCAGCGAGGCTTCGGGAATGTGAACAAACGGATAACGATCGGCGACGGGAATATCGATGCCGCTCAATTGCTGGAACCAGTCTGCATAGACGCTGCTGACATGGTGTTCGCCCACATCGGGGCCCGCATAGGGCGCCAGGATGGCATCGAGCTTGCGGTAAGAGAAATAGTGCCATGGACGGATGAGCTTGACGCGCTTGCGGGTGCCGATCACCAGGCCCTGGGGATTGAGGCGGCGGGCCAGCTCCGCGTACTGCTGTGGCCGTACGTGTGCCAGGGAAACGATGATGGGATAGTGTTCCGCCTGGGCTTCGCGCACCGATTCCTCATACAGCGCGGGGCTGTAGGTTTGGCGGTATACCTTGGCGAACAGGCCGGAGTGCTCGACCCAGTCGTACAGCGAATATTTGCGCAAGCCTTCCCATTGCGTGGCGTCGGCAGTGCGCCTGACTTCATCGATCCACAGGTGGATCTCGATATGGGGATGGGCGGCGGCAAAGGCGCGAAAACCATTTTGCAGGTAAGTGAAATCGCCCAGTGCCAGGTGGGCGATGAATAGAATTTTTTCCGACTTCGCAAGAAGTTCGGCAGGAATCAAAGGTGTCATGGATCGGTACGGGTTCAGGTAGGCAGTCGTCAGTGTCGAGTCAGTGTCAGGCCACTTGCTGGGAAAATTGCAGGCGATGCAAATTGGCATAGGCGCCATTGGCATCCAATAATTGTTGGTGACTACCAGTTTCCATTATTTTTCCATGTGACAATACCACGATACGGTCAGCACGTTCAATCGTGGAGAGGCGGTGTGCAATAACTAAAGTCGTTCTGCCTTGCATCAGATGCTCGAGCGCGGCTTGCACGGCCCGCTCGGCTTGCGTGTCCAGCGCCGAGGTGGCTTCGTCGAGGATCAAAATGGGCGCATCCTTGTAAATCGCGCGGGCAATCGCCACGCGCTGGCGCTGGCCGCCCGACAGGCGCGAGCCATTGTCGCCCAGGCGTGTTTCCAGGCCTTGCGGCATGCTGTCGATCACATCGGACAAGAACGCCGCAGCGGCCGCCGCTTCGATACGCTGGCGGTCCGGCGTCGCGTCGCCATAGGCGATATTGGCGGCCAGGGTGTCGTCGAACAACACCACTTGCTGGCTGACCATGGCGATCTGGCTGCGCAAGCTGGTCAGTGCGATCTCATCGATATTCTGGCCATCGAGCAGGATCTGGCCACTGCTGACGGAATAAAAGCCGGGCAGCAAGCCGACCAGGGTCGATTTGCCGCCGCCGGACATGCCGACGAAGGCCACCGTCTGGCCAGGCGCAATACTCAGGTTGATATCCTGCAAGGCCACTTCCTGGTGGCCTGGATAGCAAAACTGCACCTGGTCGAAATCGATCTGCCCGCGGCTGCGTTGCGCCAGCTGCTGGCCGCCCGTGCGCTCGGGCGTCTTGTCTATCAGCAAGAAGACTTCTTCGGCGGCGGCCATGCCGCGCTGCAGGGGGCCATTGACTTCGGCCAGCTGTTTCAAGGGCGTCAGCAGCATCAGCATGGCGGTGATGAAGGAAACGAAACCGCCGACCGTGATTTGTCCGTGTTCCGACTGGAACAGGGCCATCACGATCACCAGCGCCACGGCCGCTGCCGTGATGACCTGGGTAATCGGGACGGTGGCCGAAAACGTGCTGGTCATGCGCATGCTGTAGCGGCGCAATTGTTCCGCACTCTGTTCGAAGCGCGATTTTTCATAGTCCTGGCCGCCGAAAATCTTGATGACTTGCTGGGCGCGCGTGGTTTCTTCGATCACCTGGGTCAGGTCGGCATTGACGGCCAGCGAGTCGCGGTTCAATTGTTTCAGGCGCTTGCCGGTGGTGCGCACGACAAAAGTCAGCAGCGGCAGCAGTACCAGGGTGACCAGGGTCAAGACCCAGTTCAGGTACAGCAGCCAGGCCAGCAGGCCCAGCACAGTCAGCGAGGAACGCACGATGGAAGTGAATACCTTGGTCACCATGTCGATGATTTGCTGCACTTCGAACATGATGGAATTGATGACTTTCCCCACCGTATTGGTGCTGTAAAAGTCGATCGGCAGGCTCAGCATGGTGGCAAACATCATGCGCCGCAATTCGTTGAGGATGCGCGTGGACACATAACTCATCAGGTAGCTGCTGGCAAACGTCGACGCGCCACGGATGGCAAAGATGCCGATCACGATCAGCGGCACCAGCCAGAACGAGAAATGGACCTTGCCGCCGAAACCGTTATCGAGCAGCAATTTGAGCGCATATGGCAGCAGGGGTTCGGTACCGGCGGTGACGATCATGGCGAGCAACGCCAGCACCAGATGTTTTGTATATGGCGCGTGCAGTGCGGTCAGCCGTTTCAGGTCAGGCGTGAGCATGGCGATACAGTTCCTGGCAAGAAAGAGACAACACGGTCAGCTGCCGGACAGTCAAGCGGCACGCTCATGCTGGCGCAGCAGCGGCCACAGTATCACCAATGGGAAGACCAGCATGATTATGCCGATATTCAAGGTGAGCGAACTGGTCGTCAAGCCGAAAATCGGATAACAGCTGTACAGCACCACGCCTGCCAGGGCATAGGGGCGCGTGTTGCTGTTGCTGTGGCACAGGGCGCGTGCAAACAGCACCAGGGGCAGGAAGAAGAAGGCCAGCAGGGTTGCCAGGCCGGTCAGGCCGCGCTTGACCAGAGCATCGAAGTAATCGTTGTGGGCGTTGGTGTGTGCGAGGATGGTCTTGTCCATCTTGCCTTCATCGGCCAGCCGCTGTTTGCCGGCCAGGTAGCCGGTGCGGCCCAGGCCTATCCAGATATGCTCCCGCGACAGGATCAATGCCGTGCGCCACATTTCTATCCTTTGCCCGATCGAGGTGGTGACATTGTCGGTTTGATTGAATTTTTGCACGTCATCGACCGCCACCTCCACCCGTTCGCGCACCAGCGATTCGGGCAAGGCATACGCCACCACGGCTGCCAGGGCAATGAAGGCCGCCAGGATGGCGGGCAGCAAATGCTTGCGGCGTGCCTTGATACATTGGCTGGCAAACAGGCAGACGCAGAGCGGCAAGACCAGCCAGCCGCCGCGGCTACCGCTGATGATGGAGCCGATAATACCCGCCACGGCGCCGGCGATCAGCAGTATCGTCCAGGCCATGGCGTAGCGTTGCCGGCGCGCCCAGCCCAGGCCGCACAGGGAAAGCATGCCCAGCAAGATGCTGACATTGCCATAGTGAATTGCATTGCTGGCCGAGCCTTCCGGGCGCTCTATGTGCAATGCCAGGAATTGCCACAAGCCCAGTGCTGCGCCGGCGATGGCGCCGATCGATACGCCAGACCACCAGGCAGCCGCACGCGGCGGATAGGCCATCAGCAACAGCAGCACGGGGACGGCCAGCAGCGCACGCACGGGCATGTCGAATTCGCGCAGCGGATCGCCGTGATACAGCATATTGGCTGCGTAGACGCCGAAATACAGCAGCAGGGTGGCGATCAGCAGATATTCACGGCGCTGCAGATCCAGGCGGGGACGTTTCCACAACAAATACATGCTGGCCAGTAGCAGACCTCCTGCGCCGAACGAGTAGCCACTGCTGACTGCCAGGGCCAAGGCGGAAAAGAGGAAAACACAAACAGAAGTCAAACCGAGCATGAATATCCTTGGTAACGCATATCATTGCCTGCGTGGCAACAGTAGCAACATAAAGTAGGCGCCATTGTAATCGAAGATCCCGGTAAAAACGCCCCTGGGAAGTTTTTGCTTTGATAACTTTTTTGTGGATACTCAGGCGTAGAAAGGCAAAAAACCATGGATTCGCATCCATGGTTTTTTGTAAGCAATGGTAACTTGCTGAAATTTCATCAAGGCAAGACGATGCTTGCCAGGGGCATCAAGCCTTCGCTGGCGCGCGTGTTGCCACGCCGGTGTCGATCGCGGCTTGCGATACGGCCGGGGCAACCCAGCTGCGCAGGCGTTCGTCGAATGGCGACGGGATCAGTTGCGTTGGCGTCAAGGCGCTGATGGTGTGGCCTGGCAATGGTTCCTTGGCCAGCGCAGCGATGGCGCGCACGCAGGCCAGCTTCATTTCTTCATTGATGGTGGTGGCGCCCACGTCGAGCGCGCCACGGAAGATGTAAGGGAAGCACAGCACGTTGTTGATCTGGTTCGGGTAATCCGAGCGGCCCGTGGCGACGATGGCGTCGCTGCGCACGGCGTGGACTTTTTCCGGCGCGATTTCCGGGTGCGGATTGGCCAGCGCGAAGATCAATGGACGTTCCGCCATCGATTCGACCATCTGCGTGCTGACCACGCCGCCTTTCGATACGCCGATGAAGATGTCGGCGCCGACCATCGCGTCTGCCAGGTCGCGGTCGCTGGTGTCATTTGCGTAGCGCGCCTTGTTTTCTTCCATGTTGGCGTCGCGGCCCGGGTAGATCACGCCCTGGCTGTCGCATACTTTCAGCAAGGATTTGTTCAGGCCCAGCGAGACCAGCAGGTCCAGGCAGGCGATCGAGGCGGCGCCGGCGCCGGACACGGCGACCTTGACCTTGTCGATATCCTTGCCCACCAGTTCCAGGCCGTTCAGGATGCCGGCCGCGACGATGATGGCCGTGCCATGCTGGTCGTCGTGGAAGACGGGGATATTCATGCGCTTGCGCAATTGCTGTTCGATGTAGAAGCAGTCTGGCGCCTTGATGTCTTCCAGGTTGATGCCGCCGAAGGTCGGCTCCATGCGCACCACGGTATCGATGAACAGGTCGGGATCGTTTTCAGCCAGTTCGATGTCGAACACATCGACGTCGGCAAATTGCTTGAACAGGCAAGCCTTGCCCTCCATCACCGGTTTGCTGGCCAGCGGGCCGATATCGCCCAGGCCCAGTACGGCGGTGCCGTTGGTGATCACGGCCACCAGGTTGCTGCGCGAAGTGTAGGTGCCGGCGCTGCGTGGATCTTCGACGATCGCTTCGCAGGCAAACGCCACGCCCGGCGAATACGCCAGGGTCAGGGCGCGTGCGTCGCCCAGCGGTTTGGTAGGGGTAACGGAAATCTTGCCGGCGCGCGGTTCAGCGTGATAGGCGAGGGCGGCTTCTTTCAGGTTGAAGGTTTCGTGGTCGGCGTGCTTGCTGTGCGAGGTAGACATAAGAATTCTGGGATGGGCCTGCGCGGCCCGAGTGGTAAGTCCGGTCCATGTTATGCAAGCGCTTGCACGCTGTCAAGGCTCTATTTATGTCAATCTTATGAAAAGCGCTCTTCGGTTAGGGGTTTGGGTCAATGCAAGCGTTTGCTCGGTTTTTTACGAAAAGCCACTATTTTGCGATAAAATCAGCGTATTGCGATCCGGGAAGCCCATGACAAACAAGAACCCCACCTTAAGCGATGTAGCGCGGGCCAGTGGCGTGCACTTCTCCACCGTCTCGCGCGTGATGAACCCGGAAACGCGGCAAAAAGTCAGCGTGGAAGTGGCCAAGCGCGTGCTGGCCGAAGCCAGCCGGCTCGGTTACCGCCCGAACCGGGCTGCCTCGACCCTGGTCACGCGCAAGTCGCGCATCATCGGCGTGGTCTTGCCCGATATCACCAACGCCGTGTTCCCGCCGATCTTGCTGGGCATCGAGGAAGGCTTGCGCAAGCATGGCTACCTGGCCATCGTCGCCAACGTGGGCGCCGATGAAGAAGAACAATTGTTTGTCATTAACCGCCTGCTGGGGCAGCAAGTCGATGGCCTGATCCTGGCCACCGCGCGCCGCCACGACCCTGTCATCAAGATGTGCATCGACCAGAACGTGCCGGTCGTCACCGTCAACCGCAGCGACGAAACGGGCGTCGCTTCCTGCGTCGTCAGCGATGACCTGGTGGGCATGCGCCTGGCCGTGGAACACTTGCTGGCGCTGGGCCATCGCCATATCGCGCATATCGCCGGCCCTGAAAACCTGTCCACGGGCCATGTGCGCCGGCTCGGTTTCCTGGCGGCCATCCAGGCCAGCGAACTCGATCCCTCGCAGGCGTTCGTGTTTGAAAGCAGCGGTTATTCGCGCGAATGCGGCAAGGCGGCCTTGCTGGAATTGCTGCGCCAGTCGCCGCAAACGACGGCGGTGGTGGCCGGCAGCGACCTGGTGGCCATCGGCTGCTATGACGCCATCCGCGAACTGGGCCTGAGTTGCCCCGAAGATATTTCCGTGGTGGGCCACAACGACATGCCGTATATGGACCTGATCCGCCCGCCGCTGAGCACCATCCGCATCCGCCACCATGGCATCGGCACGGAAGCGGCCCGCTTGATCCTGCAAACCATCGAATCGCCCGAATCGTCCGTGCTGGACGTGCGCCTGAAACCCGAACTGGTGGTGCGAGAATCGACGGCGCCGCCGCGTGCAGGAGGCTCCGTTTGAGGCGGTAGCGCCGCTGCAAGGTGGTACACTGCGCCCCTTAACGTATTTTGCCCTCTATCGCCATGACTAAAACCAACACGCTTCCCACCAAACGCCGCGAAGAGGGTGTCGCCAAGCTGACCGTCAATCCCTTCCTGGACGCCGATTTTTATGCGCGCATGCGCGACTACACGGAACGCGATGCGGCCATCATCAAGGAATTGAAGGCGATCGCTGAAATCCGCGCCGGCAACAAGCAGCCCGATCCCCGCCTGGCGCCCTCGTTGGCCGCCCTGCGCAGCACCGTCAAGAAAGGCTTGAACTTTGGCGACATGCTGGACCGTATCGTGGCTGGCAAGGAAAAAGGCTTGTGGGAACCGTGGATGAGCACTTTCGGCATCGAAATCCGCTCCGTCAACTATGGCGCCGGCCCGCGCAACGCAGCCCTGGTGCTGGACCTGGCTGCCAACGCCCCCGCGCACGGCATCTTCGCCAGGGCCGGCGTGCAAAACTGGCGCAGCCTGGCCGCCGACGACTGCGCCGTCGTGCGCTCGGAAAAAGCCACCGAAACCACGCCATTGAAAGTGTATGCCGTGTTTTACCTGGACCCGGCTGCAGAATAATTGAGTTGTTTTCCCGCTGGCGCCAAGCCAGCGGGGTAGTACCCATTCCTCTCCGATGTGCCGCGCTGCTGCTCCAGCTGCGCGCCATTGTCCCCATATTGCGCATACGAACAATCGCTTCTGGCTGAGATCAGTCCGCGTGTCTTTTAATTTTTAATTTTCTACCATAATGGTTTAAATTAAACCTTAATGGTATTATTTCGTGCAGACTGCGCTTCTGCTGCCGGGCGTTTTCGCCCCAGCCCGATCTTCGGGACAATTTTTCCTATAAGGCATAAGAACTTGGACATGACTAATAAGACTGACATCTTTTCCGCACTGCGCGTGCGGCCAGCCGTATTGCCGGGCGTGCTGATCTACCTCGCTTACATGGCCGTGTTTTACGTGGTGTTCCTTCTGGTCGACATCGACTATGCGCATATCGGCGCGAGCGCCGATACCCTGCGGGCCTGGCTGATTCCGCCGACGGCCGCCGGCTTTGTCGTGGCAGTCGTGCTGGTGTCCTTATGCGGCTGGTGGTCTCCGGCGCTGGTGGAGCAGCGCAAGTTGCCGCGCTGGGCCATGGTGGTTCCCGTTCTCACGGCGGCGGTGGCGATCGGCAACATGATCTTGGGTAACTACAGCACGGTCACGCCGTCGATGTGGGGCTATCTGATCGGCGGCTGCCTGGTGGTCGGTTTCAACGAAGAAATGATCAACCGGGGCGCATTGATCGTTGCGCTGCGCAGCCGCTACGGCGAGGGCATGGTGTGGCTGTTGTCGACGGCGCTGTTCGCGGTATTCCACTTGCCCAACCTCTTTTTTGGCATCGGCGCCCTGGCGGTGGTGCAAGTGTTTATCGCCTTCGGCATGGGTTCCGTGTTTTACCTTGCCCGCCGCACGACAGGCTCGCTGGTGCCGGCCATGCTGCTGCACGGCTTGTGGGACTTGTCGGCCTTCTCCGCGCACGTACCGTACAGCGGCATGCTGGCGCCGCTGCTGGGCATCATGGCGGTGACGGTCGTCCTCATCGTGCTGGCCCGCGAGCGGCGTGCCGCATGACGCCAGGTCAGGCGGCAGCCGCGCGCGCCAGTGCTGCGTCCTGTTCCGGCGTGCCGCCAGACACGCCTAGCGCGCCTATCAGCACGCCCTCACCGTCAAACAGCGGCAGGCCGCCGCCCATCAGCAACAGCCCGCCAGCATGGATGTGATCGAAATGCGGGACCGGCTGGCCCATCTGCAGGGGCGCATTCAATGCCTCGCTGGGCGTCTGAAACATGACCGAGGTGCGCGCCTTGGCGATGGCCAGTTCGTTCGACGCCAGCCATGCACCGTCCATGCGCGCGAACGTGACCAGATGCGCACCGCGATCGAGGATCGCAAAGACCGCGTTCAGGCCGGCTGCTTTCGCGGCAGCGCAGCCCTGGCTGACGATGCGCTGCGCGTAGTGGAGCGTCAGATCATGCATCCTGGGTCCACTCTGTCTGTTGCCACTGCTTGGCGGCATCGATCGTCGCCAGCGGACGCATGGTGCGGTACAGATGCTTGTCGGCGGGGATGATCTCCACCATGGCGTCGATCATTTCCTGCGGGTCGGCTTGTCCGGCCAGACTGTCGCTGAAGTCGGGCATCGGCACGACTGTGCAGTCGGCTTTGTACCACTGCACATAACTTTCGGCGCCAGTATCGTTGAAGCCGGTGCCGAAGATACCGGGATTGACGGTCGCGACTTTGACGCCGTAGGGTGCCAGTTCGGCCTTCATGGAGCCAGCGATAGCCTCGATCGCGTGCTTGCTTGCGCAGTAGGCGCCGAGGAACGGGACCACCAGGATGCCGCCCATCGACGAGGTCCACACTATCTTGCCGGACTTGCGGGCCACCATCTTCGGCACGATAGCCTGGACCAGCTGCAGGTGCCCGAATACGTTGATGTCGAACGACTCCCGTACCCGCTGCATGGGAATGTCGACCATGGAGCCACCCTCCATGACGCCGGCGTTGAGCACCAGCACGTCGGGGTCGAAGGAGCCGGCGTGGGCAATGTCGATAGCGTCGAGCAGGTTCAGCTTGATGACCTCAAGGGTGACACCCGCCTCGGCGGCATCGGCGCGCAGGCTGCGCACCTGCGGCCAGGTTTCGGCCGTGGCCACCACCTTGTGCCCGAGACGCGCAAGTTCGATAGCCGCGCCGCGACCGAAACCGGAACTGGCGCCGGTGATCAGGATTTTCTGTGACATGGATACTCCTTATGGTGGGTGTGCAGACTACTGTGCAGAGAATTTAATGTAAAAATAACAGGGCATTCAGAAAGGAACATGGGCTTCGGCGCCGTGGCTGTGGGCACCGTGGCAAGCCAGGATGGTGTTCGCTGAACTGGTCTTCATTCTATGAGATGATCATTGTTGATACTATCTCTTTAAATTTTATAAACCGATGAATGAATTTCACCAATTGAAGGGGCACGATCTCTTCGCCATGACGGTATTCCTGTCAGCGGCAAAGAGCCGCAGCTTCCGCGCAACGGCCATCGAGTTTGAGGTAACACCTTCGGCGATCAGCCATTCGATCAAAAACCTGGAGGAACGCCTTGGGGTACGCCTGTTCAACCGGACCACCCGCAGCATCGCATTGACGGATGCCGGCGAACGTCTGGCGGCCAAATTGCGTCATGCAATTACTTCTGTCGCGGACGCGATGCACGAAGTCGAGGACGCGCGGGAGATACCGCGTGGCACGGTCAGGATTAACGCCAGCGATGTGGCGATACGCATGATCTTGCGGCCGATACTGGCGCGTTTCCTGCGCGCTCATCCGCTGATACATCTTGATATCGTGACCGATGGCAGACTTGGCGACATCGTTGCCGAAGGCTTCGACGCCGGCATACGCCTGGCGGACGCGGTGCCGCAAGACATGATCGCGGTGCACCTGACGGAAACCGCCAGCTTCGCCGCCGTCGCTTCCCCTGGCTACCTTGCCACGCGCGGCCGGCCGCAGGTTCCCCAGGATTTGCATCGGCACGATTGCGTTTGCTTTCGCTTTGACAGCGGCTTGATTTATCGCTGGGAGTTTGAGCGCCATGGCATCGTCGAAACGATCGACGTCAAAGGGCCGCTCACCCTGACCGATCAGATTTTGATGGTGGATGCCGCTATCGATGGCATCGGGATCGCGTTCGTGCCTGACTTTCTGGTGAGCGATGCGCTCGAGACGGGCGCCCTCGAACGCGTCCTTGAGGACTGGTGCCCCGCATTTCCCGGCGTCTGCCTCTACTACCCCGGGCATCGCCACGTTTCGGCAGGCTTGCGCGCACTCATCAATGCGATCAAACAGTGATTCCCTCTGCTCAGCGCCCGGCGCTGAGTTGGGCGTAGCCATCGGCGAGTGCTTCAAGCAGCTGGCGCACGGCCGGCACCATGCCGCGCCGGGTGGGAAACACGGCGTGCACCAGCCCCGCCTTCGATGCCAGCGCAGGCAGCAATGGCTGCAGCTGGCCGCTGCGCAGCGCATCATCGACCAATTCCCTGGGCAGTATGGCCACACCCACGCCCAGTATCGCAGCTGTCCGCAAGCTCGACAAATCATCGGTGGCCAGGCGCGGACGATGCTCGAGCGAGTACGCCTGGCCATTGCCATCGAATAGTTTCCAGGTATAGCGCTCGCGGTTGCTGGCCAGGCTCAAGGTTGGCCAATCCTGCAAGCACGCCAGCGAGGTCACGGCGCCATGGCGCGCAATCAAGGCCGGGCTGGCTACCAGGATAAAGGTCGACAGTCCCAGCTTGCGCACGGCCAGGTCGCTGTCTTCCAGCGGCGGTATCCTGACGCGCAGCGCAATATCGAGCCCCTCTTCGACCACATCGACCAGGCGGTTGCTGGCATCGACCAGCACTTGCACTTCGGGGTAGTCCAGCGCGTAACGGGAAATGATGTCGGCCACGCCCGAGTTCAGCAAGGCGACCGGACAACTGATGCGCACTGTGCCCTGCGGCGTGGCCCTGGTTTGATCGATGATTTCCCTGGCGGCCTTCGATTCCGCCACCAGCGCCAGGCAGTGCAGATGAAACTGCCGCCCGGTTTCCGTCAACGACAGGCTGCGGCTGGTGCGGTTGAGCAAGCGCACGCCCAGTTCCTCTTCCAGCGCCCGCACGCGGCGGCTCAGTTTCGACGTTTGCAAGCCCAGTGAGCGCGCCGCCGCCGTAAAGCTGCCGTGCGTCACGACTTCCGCAAACAGGCGCAGATCGTTGAGGTCTGAAATCTGGTCCATCCGTTTCTGCTTCCTTTCAATAGGCTTGCATCATTCTATATGGAGCAACGATGCATTGCTATCCAGGAGATATGCAAGCAATCGTTGCGATTCTAAGATGTGCTCCATCGTAAGCTTTTATCTCGCAGGAACACATCATGATTTCTCACCGACCTTGGGACGCACTGGACAAAGCCGATCTGCCCTGGCTGCGCGCCCGCTACCACTTCCAGGTGCGTCCCGATGCGCCGCAGGGGCATCTCCCGCTGGGCCCGCTGATCGTCTGGAATGACGATGAAATCGCGCCAGGAGGCGGTTTCCCCCTGCACGGCCACCGCGACGTGGAAATCCTCACCTATGTACGCCAGGGTACGCTGGGTCACCGCGACACCCTGGGCTCGGAAGGCACCTTGCATGCCGGCGATGTGCAGGTCATGAGCGCCGGCACCGGTATTCGCCACACGGAATTCAATCAGGGTGACGTGCCGCTGAGCTTATACCAGATCTGGTTCTTGCCCCGTGAAACAGGGGGCTTGCCTGCCTGGGATAGACGGACTTTTCCCCTTGCTGACAGGTCTGGCCGCTTTGCCGTGCTTGCCAGTGGCTATGCGCAAGACAAGGACGCCATGCCGATCCGGGCCGACGCCCGCTTGCTGTGCGCGACCTTGAAGGCTGGCGAACGGGTGCAGCAGCCATTGCGGGCGCCACAGCAGGCGTATCTGGTGGTGGCGTCCGGCCACATCGAAGTCGAAGGAGAGTTGATGGGCCCGCGCGATGGGGCGGTCATCACGCAGCTGGCCGCGATAGACATTCTTGCGCTGGACGATACGGAACTGGTGATGGTGGAAACCGGTTGAGGCTGATTTTATCCACTTGAATTTTTATATTTTGACACTTGAGGAGTTGATGATGGAAAAGCAAAAATACTTGCCTTTACTGGGCCGTATCCTGATAGGCGCGCCATTCCTGATGAGCGGCTTGGGCAAGCTGGCCGCCCATGATGGCACGGTGGCGTATATCGCCTCCGCCGGCCTGCCGGCGGCCAGCCTGGCGTATATCGCCGCCGTGGTGGTGGAAGTGGGTGGTGGCTTGCTGCTGCTGACGGGCTACCGCGCCCGGTTTGCCTCGCTGGTCATGGCACTGTTCAGCCTGGCGACGGCGCTGGTGTTCCACCACAATTTCGCCGACCAGAACCAGATGATCCATTTCCTGAAAAATGTGATGATGGCGGGCGGCCTGTTGCAGATCACCTACTTTGGCGCCGGCGCCTGGAGCCTGGACGCCCGCAGCAAGGATGACAGCGCGCACAAGCCTGCGCTGCGCACGAACTGAGCCCGTGGATAGGCTGTAATGCGGCGTGGGATTGAGCTGTGCGCTACATCAAAATCACGTCGTATTGCTCCTGATGGTAAGCCCGCTCCACCTGCAGTGAAATCTTCTTGCCGATAAAGTCGCCCAGCATGGCGAGGTGTTGCGACTCTTCTTCCAGGAAGAGGTCGACCACTTCCTGCGAAGCGAGGATGCGGAATTCGCGCGGGTTGAATTGCTTGGCTTCCCGCAGCAGTTCGCGCAGGATTTCATAGCAGATGGTGCGCGAAGTCTTGACTTGTCCCTTGCCGGCGCAGGCGGGGCACGGTTCGCACAGGATGTGCGCCAGCGACTCGCGCGTGCGCTTGCGCGTCATTTCCACCAGGCCCAGCGGCGAGAAATTGCTGACCGAGACCTTGGTGCGGTCGCGCGACAAAGTGCGTTTCAGTTCGGCCAGCACGGCATTCTTGTGCTCGGCGTTATCCATGTCGATGAAGTCGAGGATGATGATGCCACCCAGGTTGCGCAGGCGCAGCTGGCGCGCGATGGCGTGCGCTGCTTCCAGGTTGGTCTTGAAGATGGTGTCGGCGAAATTGCGCCCACCGACAAAGCCGCCCGTGTTGACGTCGATGGTGGTCATCGCTTCCGTCTGGTCGACGATCAGGTAGCCGCCCGATTTCAAGTCCACGCGGCGGCCCAGCGCGCGCAAGATCTCTTCTTCCACGCCATACAGGTCGAACAGCGGGCGTTCGCCCGTGTAGTGCTGCAGGCGCGTCAGTTCGCTGGGCGTGTAGATTTCCGCGAACTCGCGCAGTTTCACATAGTTTTCGCGCGAATCGACCTGGATGGTGGCCGTTTCATCGCCGACGAAGTCGCGCAGCACGCGCTGCGCCAGGTTCAAGTCCTGGTGCAGCAGGCTGGTGGCCGGGCGCGTGCGCGCACCGTGCACGATGGTGCTCCAGGTCTTGCGCAGGTAATCGACGTCGGCCTTCAAATCGGCGTCGGAGGCGTCTTCGGCCATGGTGCGCACGATGTAGCCGCCTTTTTCATCGGCGGGCAGCAGGCTTTGCAGGCGCGTGCGCAGCAGTTCGCGCTCGGCTTCCTTTTCGATTTTCTGCGAGATGCCGATATGCTTGTCTTGCGGCAGATACACCAGCATGCGGCCGGCGATGGAAATCTGCGTCGACAGGCGCGCACCCTTGGTGCCGATGGGGTCCTTGATCACTTGCACCGTCAGCACCTGGCCGTCGAACAGGATCTTTTCGATTGGCGTGGGCGTGGCGTTCTGGCCGTCGTGGCCGCGCGCTTCCCAGATATCGGCCACGTGCAGAAAGGCGGCGCGCTCCAGGCCGATATCGATAAAGGCCGATTGCATGCCAGGCAATACCCGCACCACTTTGCCGGAGTACACATTGCCGGCCAGGCCACGCGTGAGCGTGCGCTCGATGTGCAGCTCTTGCACGGCGCCCTGCAGGATCAGGGCGACGCGGGTTTCTTGCGGGGTGATATTGATCAGGATGTCTTCGTTCATGTAGGCGCAGAAGTAGATGGAACGAATGACATCATACAGGGTTCAGGGCAGGGGCAAGCCGGCCTGGCGCAGTAATTGTGCCGTCTCGTACAGGGGCAGGCCCATGATGCCGGAATGGCTGCCTTCGATATGCTCGACGAACAGCGCGGCGCTGCCCTGGATGCCGTAGGCGCCAGCCTTGTCATACGGTTCTGGCGTGTCGCAATAGGCGGCAATCGAGGCGGGCGTGAGCACGGCAAAACGCACCTGCGAAATCTGCGTGCGCTGTTCCGCCATGCCTTCGGCGTGCACGGCGATCGAAGTGAACACCTGGTGGGTGCGGCCCGACAGCCTGCGCAGCATGTCTTCCGCTTCGGCGCGGTCGGCAGGTTTGCCGAGGATGTCGCCATCGATGCTGACGGTGGTGTCGGCCGCCAGCACGGGGCGTGGCGGTAGCCGGCGCATGGCAAGCACTTTTAATGCAAAAGCGGCTTTTTCATTGGCGACGCGCGCCACGTAATCGAGCGCCGCTTCGCCAGGCAGTACTTCTTCGGTGACGTCGGCGCCGCGCGGGCCGTCGCTGCGCAGCAGCAGCAATTCAAAATCGATGCCGACCTGCTGTAGCAGTTCGCGCCGGCGCGGGCTTTTCGAGGCGAGATAGATCTTCTTGTCGCTCAGTTGCATGAGGAATTCAGACACGGTGATAGGGATGGTTTTGCGTGATGGACCAGGCGCGGTACAGCTGCTCGGCCAGGATCACGCGCACCACGCCATGCGGCAGGGTCATGCTGGAAATGCGCAGCATGCCTTCGGCACGGGCTTTCAGTTCGGGATCGAGGCCATCGGCGCCGCCGATCAGGAAAGCCGTGTCACGGCCATCCTGTTGCCACGCCATCAATTGCTGCGACAGGCCGACGCTGGTCAGGTCCTTGCCGCGTTCATCGAGGGCGATGATGCGCACGCCTTTCGGCAGCACCGCTTCGATGCGCTCGCGTTCGAGCGCCATCGCAGTAGCTGCCGTCTTGCTGCCGGAACGCTCCACCGGCTTGATTTCTTTCAGCACGATGCGCAGTTCCGGCGGCATGCGCTTCGCGTATTCCGCGAAGCCCGTTTCTATCCAGGCCGGCATTTTATGGCCGACCGCAGCGATGATGAGCTGCATCGAGGCTTACGCTTCGACTTTTTTGATACGCTTGATCACGGTTTTTGCCGGTGCTGCATCCGCTGCCGGTTTTGCCGCGCGTGGGGCGCGTACTTTTTTCTCTGGCAGCGCTTTCAAGGCTTTGACGGCAGCCGTCTCGGTCTTGGTCGGCGCGACTTTTACGGTTTTGCCGACGGCTTTGGGAGCAGCTGCTTTTTTGGCTGGCGCTTTCTTGGCGGCGGTGGTGGCGGCAGCTTTCTTGGCTGGTGCTTTTTTCTCGATCACTGGCGATGCTTCGACCTTGGCCTTGCTGGCTGCCAGGTGGCCGCTTTTCTTCGGCTCGTCGCCAGCTGCTTTTTTCGGTGCGCGCTTGGCGGCGCCCAGCTTGACTGGCTTGTCGCCCCAGATTTCTTCCAGGCGGTAGTAGGCGCGGATAGGCGCTTGCATGATGTGAACGATCATGTCGCCCAGGTCGACCAGTACCCATTCACCGGTGTCTTCACCTTCCATGCCGATGATGTCGCCACCGGCATCCTTGACCTTGTCGCGCACCGAGGCGGCCAGCGCCTTGGTTTGACGGTTCGAGGTACCCGAGACGATCGCGATGCGGTCGAACAGGCTGGTCAGATGACCGGTTTCGAAGACGGCGATGTCCTGGCCTTTGACGTCTTCAAGGGCGTCAACGACGAGAGTTTGCAGTTTTTTGATGTCCATTTAGCTTTTGTATAAATTATGTTGTTCAATATAGTCTAGCACTAGCGGGGAAACAAGCGAGTTCGCCCGCGTCCCACCGTGTAATGCCGCACGTATTTCGGTGGCGGAGATATCCACCGCGAAGTCCTGTGCCAGATAAGTCAGACCGTGCGGCGTGTTGCGGATGCGTTCCAGCGTGCCCAGGCGGCGCGAAAATTCGTCGGCGACCGCCTGCGGCATTGCTGTGTCATTCAGCGCGAAGCCGGGGCGGGCCGCGACGCAAAAATGAGCGTATTCAAATAATTGCTGCCAGTCGCGCCATGTGTCGAGCCGCTGCAGCTGGTCGGCGCCCATCAGGAACACGATGGAAGCCTGCGGCCCCAGTTCGGTGCGTACCTGGCGCAAGGTATCGATGGTGTAGGTCGCCTGGCCCTGTTCGCTGCGCTCGATTTCCTGGCAATCTATCGTGACCGGCACCGTCAGGCCGGCAAACGCCAGGCTGGCCATCTCGGCCCGCTGCTGTCCGCTGGCGCCCAGGCTGCCTTTTTGCCACGGTGCGCCGGCCGGTATTACGCGCAGCAGATCGGCTTGCAGCAGGCTGGAAAAATAGGCGCCCAGCGCAACGTGGCCATCATGCACGGGATCGTAGCTGCCGCCCAGCAGCGCCACACACAGCTTTTTTCCGGTCACGCCTTGAGCCAGTCGCGATGCACGAGGAAGTCAGTATACAACGCCGCTTCGGGACTGCCCGCTCCCGGGTGCCAGTCATAGCGCCATTTGACGATGGGCGGCATCGACATCAGGATCGCTTCCGTGCGTCCGCCCGACTGCAGGCCAAAATGCGTGCCGCGGTCAAACACCAGGTTAAATTCCACATAGCGGCCGCGTCGGTAAGCCTGGAAATCGCGTTCGCGCTCGCCATACGGCGTGTCCTTGCGGCGCGCCAGGATCGGCACATAGGCTGGCACAAAGGCGTCGCCCACGCTGCGCAGCATGGCAAAGCTGTCTTCAAAACCGGCCGCGTTGAAGTCGTCGAAGAAAATCCCGCCCACGCCGCGCGCTTCGCGCCGGTGCTTCAGGTAGAAATACTCATCGCACCATTGCTTGAACTTCGGATGCAGCTCGTCGCCAAACGGCGCCAGCGCATCATGGCAGACCTGGTGAAAATGCTTCACGTCGTCCGTATCGCCATAGTAGGGAGTCAGGTCCATGCCGCCGCCAAACCACCATACCGGTTCATCGCTGGCATTCACGGTGCTGAAAAAACGCACATTCATGTGCACCGTCGGCGCATACGGATTACGCGGATGCAGCACCAGCGACACGCCCATCGCTTCCCATGGCTTGCCACCGAGGTCGGGACGCGAAGCGGCAGCCGATGGCGGCAGTGCGGCGCCGGTCACGTGCGAAAAATTCACGCCGCCGCGCTCGAATACATTGCCTTCTTCAATCAGCCGCGAAATACCGCCGCCGCCTTCGGGGCGCTGCCAGGTATCGGTCAGGAAGGGCTTGCCATCCTGCGCTTCGAGCGCCTGCACGATACGGCTTTGCAAATCAAGCAAATAGGCTTTGACGGCCGAAGGGGAGGGAGTTGACGACATCGCGCGGGCCGACGAGGCCGAAATAAAAAAGTAAGGTCGGATTGTACCCTGTTGCGGGTTTTTGTGATAGGCCGGGGCAGGAAGCTGTGGCTAAATGGGGGGTAGATGAATGGAAACACTGGAAAAACCGTAGCGAGCGGCAACGATTTGTGGCCGAGACGCGGACCTGTATTTTAGTACGGGGCCGCCGAGGCAGTGAGCATCGCAGGCCGCAAAGCGCGCCGCGCAATAGGTTTTTTAGTGTTTCAGGCCGCGCCAGCCGATATCTCTGCGATACTGGGCGCCGTCGAAATGGATTTTTTCCACCGTTTCATACGCCTGCTTCTGCGCCATCTTGATGCTGTCGCCCAGGCCGACTACGCACAGTACGCGCCCGCCATTGGTGACCAGGCGCTCGTCGACCACGCGGGTACCCGCATGGAAGGTGACGGAGTCTGGCGTTTCGGCCGGAATGTCGCCGATCGGCGTGCCCTTGACCGGGTCGTCCGGGTAGCCGGCAGCGGCCATCACCACGCCCACGGCCGTGCGGCGGTCCCATTCCAGCTCCACGGCGTCCAGCGTACCGTTGACGGCGTGTTCCATCACGGTCAGCAAGTCCGTTTTCAGGCGCGCCATGATCGGTTGCGTTTCCGGGTCGCCCATGCGGCAGTTGAATTCCAGCGTCTTCGGCGTGCCCTTGTCGTCGATCATCAGGCCGGCGTACAGGAAGCCGGTGAACGTGATGCCGTCCTTGGCCATGCCTTGTATGGTCGGCACGATGATTTCGCGCATCACGCGCGCATGCATGGCCGGCGTGACGATCGGCGCAGGCGAGTAGGCGCCCATGCCGCCCGTGTTCGGGCCCTGGTCATGGTCTTTCAGGCGCTTGTGGTCCTGACTGGTAGCCAGCGGCAGGATGTTCTTGCCATCGCACATGACGATGAAGCTGGCTTCCTCGCCGGCCAGGAATTCTTCGATCACGATGCGCGCGCCGGCGTCGCCGAACTGGTTATCGGACAACATCATGTCGACTGCCTGATGTGCTTCTTCCAGGGTCATGGCGACCACTACGCCCTTGCCGGCAGCCAGTCCGTCCGCCTTGATGACGATGGGCGCGCCCATGGCGTCGACGTAGGCGTGCGCTGGCGCGACGTCGGAAAACGTCTGGTAGGCAGCCGTCGGGATGCCATGGCGCTGCATGAAGGCCTTGGCGAAGTCTTTCGACGATTCCAGCTGCGCCGCTTCCCTGGTCGGGCCAAAGATTTTCAGGCCGCGCGAACGGAACAGGTTGACGATGCCGGCTGCCAGCGGCACTTCCGGGCCGACCACGGTCAGGCCGATGTGTTCCTTCTGAACGAAGTCGGCCAGCAGTTGCGGGTCGCTGATGCCGAGATTGACCAGGCGCGCATCGCGCGCGGTGCCGCCATTGCCCGGAGCGACATACACCATCTGTATGCGTTCGGACTGGGCCAGTTTCCAGGCCAGGGCGTGTTCGCGGCCGCCAGAGCCGACTACCAGAATTTTCATAGGGAGTGTTCGTTCAGTGAGGTTGGCAGGGCAGCGGCGCCGCCCTTGAATGATTGCTTAGTTCTCGATCAGGGCGTTGGTGAAGACTTCCTGCACGTCATCGAGGAGTTCCAGCGCATCGATCAGCTTTTGCATCTTGACCGCGTCGTCGCCCGTGTAGACGGTTTCCGTTGCCGGTTTCATGATCACTTCGGCGACTTCCGCCTTGAAGCCGGCCGCTTCCAGCGCTTCCTTGACTGTGGCGAAGTCGTGCACGGGGGTCAGCACTTCGAAGCCGCCTTCTTCGTCGGCGATGACGTCTTCGGCGCCCGCTTCCAGTGCCGCTTCCATCAGCTTGTCTTCATCGGTGCCTGGCGCGAACAGCAGCTGGCCGCAGTGCTGGAACATGAAGGCGACCGAGCCTTCGTTGCCCATATTGCCGCCGTTCTTGTTGAAGGCGTTGCGTACCTCGGCCACTGTGCGCACGCGGTTGTCCGTCATGCATTCGACGATGACGGCCGCGCCGCCCACGCCGTAGCCTTCGTAGCGTACTTCTTCATAGTTGGCGCCATCGACGCCGCCGCTGCCGCGGTTGATCGCGCGCTGGACGTTGTCTTTAGGCATGTTGGCGTCAGCCGCCTTGTCCACTGCCAGGCGCAAACGCGGATTGGCCGCGATATCGGCGCCGCCCATGCGGGCCGCGACCGTGATTTCCTTGATCAGGCGCGTCCAGATTTTGCCGCGCTTGGCATCCGTGGCAGCCTTTTTATGCTTGATGTTGGCCCATTTGCTATGTCCTGCCATGTCGAATCTTCCTTAGACGGGTGTTCAATTGTGGCCGACATTTTAGCATATCGGCACCCTCCAAAGCGGCATGTGGCGGTCATCAAGCCGACACATTCTGTTGCTAGAGTGACGCGCTTTCGGCGGATATCGGGAACGGAAGATCATGGCAAGTCATATGGATAGGCGGCAATTCCTGAAATTGGGCGGTGCATTGAGCGGTTTCCTGACCGTGTCGGTGGCGACGGCGGGCCTGGCCGGCTGCGCCAGCCTGCTGCAGGGCGATGATGGCGTGCCGCTGGCGGCGGGCGCTGACTGGGCTTTCCCGCAAAGCGTGGCGTCCGGCGACCCGCGCGCCGACAGCGCCATGCTGTGGACGCGCGTGGTACCGGCCAGCGTTGACCCTGTCGCGCCTGCGTCAGCCGGTGTGGCTGCTGTCGCCGTGCGCCTGGTCGTGGTGGAAGCAGATAATACGGCTGCGCTGGGGAGCAATACGGCCCTGCTGGGCAAACCCATCGTCGATACCAGCCTGCCTTTGAAGGCCGAGTTTGATAACACCGTGCGCCACAAGGTGACGGGTCTGCTGTCGGCTAAAGTGTATTTTTATCAATTCATTGCCGGCGATGTGCGCTCGAACGTGGGCCGCTTCAAGACGGCGCCTGCTGCTACGGCGGACGTATCGCAGTTGCAATTTGCCTACCTGACTTGCCAGGACTGGAGCGTCAATCACTGGGGTGGACTGGCGCAGATTGCCGAACATGAACAGCTCGATTTCATCGTTCACCTCGGCGATTACATCTATGAAACCGTGGGTGAAGCCTTCCAGAGCGGTGCCGTGGAAAGCCGTCATGACCGGTTGAAGTTTCCTGATGGCACGTTCATGCACGGTGACTCGGGCGCCCAGTACGCCACCACCGTGGCCGATTACCGCTATCTGTACAAAAAGTACCGCAGCGACAAGCGCTTGCAAGCCGTGCATGAACGCTTTGCCTTTATCGCCATCTGGGATGACCATGAGTTCACGGACGATGCCTGGCAAGATGCGTCCACCTACGAAGGCATCACGGCGCCCGATGGCAGCGATTTGCACCAGCCCAACCGGCGCCGCAGCGCCAGCCAGGCCTGGTTTGAATACATGCCGGCCGACATACTGTTCGATGCGGATGCCAGCGGTTTCCAGAATATCCGCATCTATCGCGATTTCCAGTTTGGCAAACTGATGCAGCTGGTGATGACGGATGAGCGCCTGTACCGCGCCGACCACATCATTCCCGAAGCCACGATCAACCCTGCCACCGGCAAGCCGCTGGGTGCCATCGGCAGCCGCTACCTGGTGTCGCAGCCCGTATTTGACAGCCTGGAAGCCAAAAAGATGGCTGCCGCCAGCAAGGCGGGCACCGATCCGCTGGCGGCCGTGGGCATGCTGGGCACCACCCAGCGCGAGTGGTGGAAAAGCAAGATGTTGGCATCGACCGCCACCTGGAAACTGTGGGGCAATGAAGTGTCGTTGCTGCGCATGGGCCTGAACGGCAGCGAGATGGTCGCTACTTTGCTGGCGCTGGGCGCCATGCCCAAACTGGCGAAAGCCATCGCCGGCGCGATGCAGAGCGATGGCCATAGCGTGCCGCTGGCTTCAGCCATAGTGGCGGCCTCGACGGCGGGCGCATCGGCCAGCCTGGCGCAGACGGCCGCCAGGGCCATCGCTGCCGCAGCTGGCAATGCAGATGCGCAATATGCAGCTGCCGTGGCGGTTGGATTGAACACTGCCCAGGCGGGTATGACGGTGGCGGCCTATAACTGCGCCACGCCGGTGGCGGCTGCGCAAGTGATCGCCTTCGGCTATATCAAGCCCGATGTACTGGCCAACAAGGCGGCGTCGCGCTTCGTGGTGGAAACGGGCCAGCAAGCGGGCATGACGCCATTTTTCACCCGCTTTCTGCTCAATTGCGACCAGTGGGATGGTTATAACAGCGAGCGCAAGGACTTGATGGCGCACCTGAAAAACCATGCCATCAAGAATGTGGTGGCCATCACGGGCGACATCCACTCCTTTTTTGTCGGCACCGTCAATGACGATTTCGACCTGCCGGGTGGCGGCACGCCCGTGATCGTCGACCTGGTGACGGCCGGTGTCAGCTCGGATTCCTTCTTCAGCTATTTCAACGCGGCCGCCGGCAAGCTGGGCGCGATCAGCGCCATGGTCCGTTATCCGCTAGACATTCCCGTGCCTGGCGTGGGCAGCGTGCATGTCGATGTCAACCTGCTCGACTACACCATGGGCAAGGCCACGCCCACCGTGGACAGCCTGCTGGAACAGGTGCGGGTACAGTTGCAGGGGGCGTTGGCAGCGAAGGGCGTGCCCGAGGCACAACTGGCTGCCACGGTAGACGCCGTGCTGCCAGACTTGAGAGCGAGTACTAACTTCAACACCAGCTTGCTGGGACTGGCGCAGCAATTGTCTGGCCTGGGCAACAACCCCTGGCTCAAGCATCTGAACACGGATGCGCAGGGTTATACGGTGGTGACCCTGACGCCGGGCAAGCTGGTGGCGCAGTTCAAGCAAGTCAACAAGCTGGTGGCCGGGCATGCGCCGGCCCAGGTGATTGCGCGGGTGACGACGGCCACGGTGACGGCAGGGGCGGCGGCAGTGGTGGTTTCTTAAAACTTAGCCGCAAAGCAAGGGCTGGGGTCAGACCCGGCGGGTCTGACCCCGGATTTTGCCTTACAATCTGGGCATGAGCTCCAGTTCCCCGCCTACTTCCCCCCCATCCGTTTCCCGTTCCCTCTATCTTGGTGGCTTGACCATCGCGGTGGGCGGGGCGGTGCTGTTTTCCACCAAGGCCATCGTTGCCAAGCTGTTGTACCGCTACCAGATCGACGCCGTCACCCTGATCGCCTTCAGGATGATTTTTTCGCTACCCGTGTTTGCAGTGATCGCTTACTGGCAAATGCGTACCGAACCGCCGCTATCGAATAGCGACCGGCTGCGCCTGATCGGCCTGGGCCTAGTCGGCTATTACCTGTCCAGCTATCTCGATTTCCTGGGGCTGCAATATATTTCCGTGGGCCTGGAGCGGCTGATTTTGTTCCTCACGCCCACGTTTGTGCTGTTGATTACCACCGTGTATTTCAAGCAGACCATCAGCCGCCTGCAGTGGCTGGCATTGCTGACCTCGTATTGCGGCATCGTGCTGGTGTTCGTGCATGACCTGCAGGGCGGCGCCAGCAATATCGTGCTCGGTTCGACCCTGGTGCTGGGCTCGGCTTGCGCCTACGCCGTCTACCTGCTCGGTTCCGGCGAACTGGTGAAACGCATCGGTTCCATGCGCCTGGTCAGTTATGCCATGTGCGTGGCCAGCTTTGCCTGCATCGCCCAGTTCTTTATCCTGCGCCCCGTGTCGCTGCTGATACAGCCCACGGCCGTGTACGGCTTGTCCCTGGTCAATGGTATCTTGTGCACGGTGATGCCCGTTTTCATGACCATGATCGCCGTCGAGCGCATCGGCGCGCCTGTCGCTTCGCAGGCGGGCATGATCGGCCCCGTCTCGACCTTGTTCCTGGGCGCCATGATCCTTGATGAGCCGATTACCAATTGGCAACTGGCCGGTACCAGCCTGGTGCTGGCCGGGATTTACATGCTGTCGAAGAAGAAATAACTTACTCACTTACATACTCACTTACAACCTCACGGACCCATCATGAAAACACGCATCGCTTTGATTGCCCACGACAAGAAAAAAGATGACATGATTACCCTGGCGGGCGAATACCTGGACTTCCTGCAAGGCTGCGAACTGTCGGCTACGGGCACCACGGGTGGCCGCCTGATCAGCGAACTGGGCTTGACGGTCGAGCGCAAGCATTCGGGCCCGTTCGGCGGCGACTTGCAGATCGGCTCCCTGCTGGTGGAAGGCTTGATCGATTGCGTGATCTTCCTGCGCGACCCGATGACGCCGCAGCCGCATGAGCCGGACATCAACGCCCTGGTACGTGCCTGCGACGTGCATAACGTGGCTTGCGCAACGAATCTGTCGACGGCGCATCTGGTGCTGTCGCAATTGCAATCGCAGGCCAGGGCAGCGGCCTGAGTTTAAAGGAGAGCATCATGAGTGCAACGATTACCACCAAGGCCATCCGCATACAGCGCGTGGGCGGTCCGGAAGTCATGGAGTATGTCGATGTGGAACTGCCGCCGCCCGGCCCGGGCGAGGCGCGCGTCAAACACGAAGCCATCGGCCTGAACTTCATCGACGTGTATTTCCGCACCGGCCTGTATCCGCAGCCGCTGCCGTCGGGCCTGGGCGTGGAAGGCGCGGGCATCGTCGAAGCGGTGGGCGAGGGCGTGACGGAAGTCAAAGTAGGCGACCGCGTGGCCTACGCTGCGCGCATCAATGGCGCTTACGCGCAGCAGCGCAACTTGCCGGCCGCCTTGCTGCTGGTGTTGCCTGAGCGCATAGGCTTCGATACGGCCGCCGCCATGATGCTGCAAGGCTTGACGGTGCAATACCTGTTCCACCGCACGGTGGCCCTGAAGGCGGGCGACACGGTGCTGTTCCACGCAGCCGCTGGCGGGGTGGGCCTGATCGCCTGCCAATGGGCGAAAGTGCTGGGTGTCAACCTGATCGGCACGGCCGGTTCCGATGAAAAAGTGGCGCTGGCCAAGGCCCATGGCGCTACCCACGTCATCAACTACAACACGGAAAACTTCGTCGAGCGCGTGCGCGAGATCACCGGCGGCAAGGGCGTCTCCGTGGTCTACGATTCCATCGGCAAGGATACCTTCATCGGTTCGCTCGATTGCCTGGCGCCGCTGGGCATGATGGTCAGCTTCGGCAATGCCTCCGGCCCCGTGCCGCCATTCGCCCTGACGGAACTGGCCTCGCGCGGCTCGCTGTTCATCACGCGCCCGGCCCTGTTCAGCTATGCCTCGAACCGCACCAATCTGGAAGAGATGGCCAACTCGCTGTTTGGCGTGGTCAATAGCGGCGAAGTGAAGATCGAGGTCAAGCAGCGCTACAGCCTGGCCAATATCGCGCAGGCGCATACCGACCTGGAAGCGCGCAAGACCAGCGGTTCCACCATCATCCTGCCATGAGCGGCAGCGGTGAAGATAATAGCGACGGCTCGCCGAAATTCGGCCGCCTGCTGATCGTGCTGATCCTGGCAGTAGGGCTGATCGGCGTGATCACCTTGTCGGCCGAAGCGTATTACTCGTAAGACGTGGACGTAAAAAAACCGGCTGACAAGCCGGTTTTTCTTGAGCGCCGCAGTTTATTCAACCTTGACGTCGACCTTGCGTGGAACCCCGCTGCGGCCGGGGAAGTCGGCAAAGGCACTGGCCACCATTGCTGGCATCACTTGCGGCGTGGCGCGCTTGGTGCTGGACGACTGCACCGTCACGTCATACAGTTTCTTGCCGCTGCGGTCATCGATCGTTACGCGCAGCTCGCGTTCGTATTTATGGCGCACGGTTTCTTCCACATCCATCGGGCCGTAGAAGAAGGGGCTGTAGCCGAAGCGGCCGTAGCCTGGCCATGCGCCGTAGCGGTAGCCATAGCGGCCAGGCCAGTAGCCAGGACCATAAAAGAAGGGATCGGCTTGCAGCACGCGTTCAGGGAAGTCGGTGGTCGAAAAGCCCATCGTCACGCGCAGGTTGGCGCTGTCAGGACCGGACGCTTCGCCAAAACCCTGTTTCGCCAGTTCGGCGCGCACCAGGTTCTGGTAGTTGCGGTATTCCAGCGTATCGTTCTCTGGCGATGGCGTGACGAACACATACGATTTATCCTGCAGGTTGGCGGGCCATTCGTGGAAGGCCGTCACATCGCTGCTGATGGTGGTGGCGCAACCGGTCAGCATCACGGTCAGCGCAGTCATTAAAATAGCCAGGTATCTCATTGCATGATCTCCTAAATAAAAAGATGCAATACATTAGTAGACGCAATTCATCGCCTTGTAGTGTAAGACTACGCCATTCCATTGCCATTCATTATTACAGATTGTTACCCGGTATGTACTGGAGTAAGTAAATCTCAAGCCTGCCCCTGGAATCGCCTGCGAATCGGGCGCTGGCGGGCTGGTATTGGTAAAATAGGACTTCGCCCCCGCTCTCACTCCAATCCCTATGCGCACAGACAGCCCTCAGACGATTTATCGCAAAGACTACACGCCGCCCAGCTTCCTGGTCGACAGTGTCGAACTTGGTTTCGATCTTGATCCCGCCCGCACGATAGTGGCGAGCCGGATCAGCATGCGCCACAACCCGGCCAGCAAGAGCCGCAGCATCGAATTGCACGGTGAACATATTGAACTGGTGCAAGTGCGCCTGAACGGCAAGCTGTTGAAACCATCGCAGTACAAATTGACGGCCAGCAGCCTGACCATCCCGAAGGCGCCCGACGAAGTACAGCTGGATATCGAAACCTTGCTGTCGCCGCAAGACAATACCTCGCTGTCGGGCCTGTATGTGTCGAACCATAATTTCTTCACGCAGTGCGAAGCGGAAGGTTTCCGCCGCATCACCTTCTTCCCGGACCGCCCGGACGTGATGGCGAAATACACCGTCATGTTGCGCGCCGACAAGGATAAATACCCGGTGCTGCTGTCGAACGGTAACCTGATCGAAGAGGGCGACCTCGGTGACGGCCGCCATTACGCCAAGTGGGAAGATCCGTTCAAGAAGCCGTCCTACCTGTTCGCGCTGGTCGCCGCCCGCCTGGTCTGCCAGGAAGAGCGCTACACCCTGAAATCGGGCCGCGAAGTGCTGCTGCAAGTGTGGGTGGAAGACGGCAATCTCGACAAGACCGATTACGCCATGCAGTCGCTGAAAAACAGCATCGCCTGGGATGAAGAGCGTTTCGGCCTGGAGCTGGACCTGGACCGCTTCATGATCGTGGCCGTGGGCGACTTCAATATGGGCGCCATGGAAAACAAGGGCCTGAACATCTTCAACACCAAGTATGTGCTGGCCAATTCGCGCGTGGCGACCGACGTCGATTACGCGGGCATCGAAGCGGTGGTGGGTCATGAATACTTCCACAACTGGACCGGCAACCGGGTCACTTGCCGCGACTGGTTCCAGCTGTCCTTGAAAGAAGGCTTGACGGTGTTCCGCGACCAGGAATTTTCGGCCGACATGATCGGTACCGACACGGGCCGCGCCGTCACGCGCATCGACCAGGTGCGCACCCTGCGCCAGGCGCAATTCCCCGAAGATGCAGGCCCGATGGCCCATCCCGTGCGTCCCGACTCTTTTGTCGAGATCAATAACTTTTATACGGTGACGATCTACGAAAAAGGCGCGGAAGTGGTGCGCATGTACCAGACCCTGGTGGGACGCGATGGCTTCCGCAAGGGCATGGACCTGTACTTCGAGCGCCACGATGGCCAGGCGGTGCAGTGCGACGATTTCCGCGCCGCCATGGCAGACGCGAATGGCCGCGATTTCAGCCAGTTCGAACGCTGGTACAGCCAGGCCGGCACGCCGGTGCTGAAAGCCTCCACCCAGTACGACGCCGCCAGCAAGACGTTTGAATTGACCTTGACGCAAAGCTGCCCCGCCACGCCAGGCCAGGCAGAAAAGCTGCCTTTCCATATCCCCGTCACCGTCGGCCTGCTGGACCAGGATGGCCGCGACCTGCCGCTGCGGGTGGAGGGCCTGGCCTCGCATGGCGCCACCAGCGTCGTGCTGGAATTGACGCAAGCGTCGCAAACCTTCCGTTTTACTGGCGTGGAAGAAGCGCCCGTGCCATCGCTGCTGCGCGATTTCTCCGCCCCCGTGGTGCTGGAATACGATTACAGCGATGCCGAACTGCTGCACCTGTTCCGTCACGACAGCGACCCGGTCAACCGCTGGGAAGCGGGCCAGCGCCTGGCCATGGAGCGCCTGCTGAAACTGACGGCGGCTGTCGCTGCCGGCGAAACGCTGGCCCTGGACGAGACCTTTATCGAAGCGCAGCGCGCGCTGCTGGCCGACGAGACGCTGGACGCGGCCTTCCGCGAACTGGCCCTGATTCTGCCGTCGGAAACCATCATCGCCGAGCGCCTGGCGCAAGTCGA
Source organism: Janthinobacterium sp. Mn2066 (assembly GCF_049319705.1). NCBI lineage: Bacteria > Pseudomonadati > Pseudomonadota > Betaproteobacteria > Burkholderiales > Oxalobacteraceae > Janthinobacterium > Janthinobacterium sp. Mn2066. The sequence goes on from NZ_JBMOUF010000001.1 coordinate 342,098, forward strand.
TCCGCAAGCGATCCACGCGGCCCGCAAATTCATGCGCCGCACCCTGGCAGCGGCCCTCAAGCCGGAACTGCTGGCGCAGTATCACGCCAACCAGACGCCGGGCGAGTACAGCCCGGACGCCCTGTCGGCCGGCAAGCGCGCGCTGAAAAACCTGGCACTGTCCTATTTGCTGATCGCGCCGGAAGCCTCCGAGCTGACCCTGGCGCAGCAGCAGTTCGACAGCGCCGGCAACATGACCGACCGCGCCGCCGCCCTGGGCGCCTTGATCCATTCCGGCTCGACCAGCCACGCGCAAGCGGCGCTGGCCAGCTTCTATGCCGACTTTGAAAACGAAGCGCTGGTGATCGACAAATGGTTCGCCATGCAGGCGGCCGCACCCACCACCGATGTGGACGGGGTGCGCAAGCTGATGACGCACAGCGCCTTCAACCTGAAGAATCCAAACCGCGCGCGCAGCCTGATCTTCAATTTTACCAATGGCAATCCATCGCAATTCCACGCACCGGACGGCAGCGGCTACGCCTACTGGGCCGAGCAGGTGATCGCGCTCGACGCCCTGAACCCGCAAGTGGCGGCCCGCCTGGCCCGCTCGATGGACCGCTGGCGCCGTTACGTGCCTGCCCTGCAAGAGCATATGCGCACGGCGCTGGAAAAAGTCGCCGGCCAGGCCAGCTTGTCGAATGACGTGCGGGAAGTGGTCAGCAAGGCGTTGGCAAATTAATTCCGGGGTCAGACCCGTCGGGTCTGACCCCAGCCGTATTAAACACTTATTTAAGGGGTTTCATGAAACGCATCAGTCTTACGCAATACCTGGTTGAAGAGCAGCGCTCGAACAACAGCATTCCGGCCGAACTGCGCCTGCTGATCGAAGTCGTCGCGCGCGCCTGCAAGACCATCAGCCACTCCGTCAGCAAGGGCGCCCTGGGCGAAGTGCTGGGTACGGCCGACACGGAAAACGTGCAAGGCGAAGTACAGAAAAAGCTGGATATCATTTCCAATGAAATCCTGCTGGAAGCGAACGAATGGGGCGGCCACCTGGCGGCCATGGCGTCGGAAGAAATGGAATCGATCCACCCGATCCCGAACCGCTATCCAAAAGGCGAATACATGCTGCTGTTCGACCCATTGGATGGCTCGTCGAACATCGACGTCAACGTCTCGATCGGCACCATCTTCTCCGTGCTGAAAGCGCCGGAAGGCATGGGTGAGCCGACCGAGCAGGACTTCATGCAGGCAGGCGCCAAACAGGTGGCCGCCGGCTACGCCGTGTACGGCCCGCAAACCATGCTGGTACTGACCTTCGGCAATGGCGTGAACTGCTTCACCCTGGACCGCGAAATGGGTTCGTGGGTACTCACGCAAAGCAATATGCAGATCCCGCCGACGACGAAAGAATTCGCCATCAACATGTCGAACGCGCGCCACTGGCATCCGCCTGTCAAACGCTATGTCGATGAACTGCTGGCCGGCGACACGGGCCCGCGCGGCACCAACTTCAATATGCGCTGGATCGCCTCGATGGTGGCCGACGTGCACCGCATCCTGAACCGCGGCGGCATCTTCATGTACCCGGCCGACCTGCGCGATACTTCCATGCCGGGCAAACTGCGCCTGATGTACGAAGCAAACCCGATGGCCTTCATCGTCGAGCAAGCGGGCGGCGCCGCCACCGACGGCAAGCAGCGCATCATGGACATCGCCCCGCACAAGCTGCACCAGCGCGTGCCGGTGTTCCTGGGCTCGAAAGACGAAGTCGCCCGCGTGACGGCCTACCACGCGGAATAAGCGCGTTTTTACGCGACGTTGGGCGGCGTAACCACGCGTCGCCCGGAAAAACGAAAAAAGTTTGCGTTGACTCTAGCAAATTTTGTGCATTGTTTGTAGAATACGGGTCTTCGCCGCTTTAGCTCAGTTGGTAGAGCAGTTCATTCGTAATGAAAAGGTCGCCAGTTCGATTCCGGCAAGCGGCACCAAGTTTCATCAAAAAGCCCGCTAACTTGCAAAAGTTAGCGGGTTTTTTGTTATCTGTTAGTGTACTAAATCACCAACCCCCTTTTCGCCACCGGCTTATGCGCCAGCATTAGTCACAGCTTCTTGAGCGCGCCGGTCGGCCTGGCCCAGTATTCTTGCCGCATTGAAAACCCTCGAAACCCGCCCGTCCCCCATCAGGCCGGCGGGTTTTTTCATGGCCATGCACGTGAAGGTGAGGCAGCGCACGGTGTGTGATCGTCAATCGCCCTATTGTGAACACCAGAGTCAGCCAACTTTATTCACTACAAAAAGGATGCCATCATGAATGCGATTGAAAAAGCCAGCTCCGATCTCAACGGTACGGCCCAGGATGCCCGCAAGGACTTGCATAGCACCATCGATAAAGTGGCCGACCAGGCGCAGCCGCTGGTCGACAAGGTGGCCACGCGCGCCCACGATGGTGTGGACCAGGTAGGTGATGCCATCGAGCAAGCCAGCGATAGCGTCTCCAAGGCATCCTCCCGTTTGTTGACACGCGGCAAGGAGTTAGGTGCGGCCTGCCAGCGCGCCGGGGAGTCGGGCCGCGAGTATGTGCGTGAGCGTCCGGCCGTGTCGCTGCTGATCGCCGCCGCTGCAGGTTATGGATTATCGAAACTGTTGAGTTCGCGCAAATAAGCCTGTGCTCATTTGTTGGATGCTTTGATGGGCGCCGCACCGGTTTGCTGTGATGGCTAACCGGTACGGCGCCCATCTCACTATGGCGTCAAGCACGGTGAAGAGGATGGCAATTGTTGTTATTACCGGGGAATAGTTTTCCCTTCTCGTCATTATGTTGATCGCTGTGCGCTGACATCATCCTGAGCTATTGGTGTGCGGGCGGGCAGCCCTCTCTGCAAGAACACACCAGGAGATGTTATGGCCAGCAACAGCAAAAAACCGCCATCCACCGATGGCGCAGGCTCGGTCCTGAGCACCCAGTCCGGCCCTTCCAGCAGCGAGCCGCCAGGCAGCTTGGGCAGCAAGGCCGCCGACGCCAGCGGCCTGCTGCACAAGGCGGCCGCCGGCCAGGCCTTGTCTGACGCCATGCCAGATAACCCCAACCTGGCCGGCCAGTTCGGCGAGGCGGCGCGCACGCCAGCCGAAGGCGTGCATGTCAGCGTGGGGGAAGCCCTGGCCACGGCCAGCACGGCAGGTGAACATACGGCCTCGCCGAAAGTGGGGGAGGGCCAGCCAGCGCTGGGCCAGAATGCGCAAAATGCTGCGCTCGACCGTGCCCGCGCCGACGACAGCGGCTGCGTGCTGACCACCAACCAGGGCGTGCCCGTAGGCGATAATCAAAATTCCCTGAAGGCGGGGCTGCGCGGCCCGACCTTGATGGAAGATTTTATCTTGCGCGAAAAGCTCACGCATTTCGACCATGAGCGCATTCCCGAGCGCGTCGTACATGCGCGCGGATCTGCTGCCCACGGCTATTTCGAATGCTACAAGGAGCAGGGCAAGCTGACGCGGGCTGCGCCATTTGCCAGGGCAGGCAAGCGTACGCCCGTGTTCGTGCGTTTTTCCACGGTGGCTGGCGAGCGTGGCTCCACCGACACGGCGCGCGATGTGCGCGGTTTTGCCGTGAAGTTTTATACGGACGAGGGTAACTGGGACCTGGTCGGCAACAACATTCCCGTTTTCTTTATCCAGGACGCGATGAAGTTCCCCGACCTGATCCACGCCGTCAAGCCAGAGCCCAACAATGGCATCCCGCAGGCGGCCAGCGCCCACGATACCTTCTGGGATTTTGCCTCGCTGTCGCCCGAAATCACGCATATGCTGCTGTGGGTCATGTCTGACCGCGCCATTCCACGCAGTTTTCGCATGATGCAGGGTTTCGGCGTGCACACGTTCCGCCTGGTTAATGCCAAGGGCCAGTCCGTGTTCTGCAAATTCCATTGGTCGCCGATGGCGGGCACGCATTCGCTGGTGTGGGACGAGGCCGTCAAGCTCAGCGGCGCCGATTCCGACTTTCACCGGCGCGATCTGTGGGAAGCCATCGAGTGCGGCGCCTATCCCGAGTATGAGCTGGCGTTCCAGGTGTTTACGGAAGAACAGGCCGAAGCGTTTCCGTTTGACGTGCTCGACCCGACCAAGCTGATACCGGAAGAGCTGGTGCCCCTGATCCCCGTCGGCAAGATGGTGCTGAACCGCAATCCCGACAACTTCTTTGCTGAAACGGAGCAGGTGGCGTTTTGCACCGCGCACATCATTCCCGGCATCGATTTTAGTAACGACCCGCTACTGCAGGGGCGCATCCATTCCTATGTCGATACGCAGATCACGCGCCTGGGCGGCGCCAACTTCCATGAAATTCCCATCAATGCGCCACTCGCGCCGCTGCACAACAACCAGCGCGACGGTATTCACCGGCAGGCCATCAACCGGGGCCGGGTGGCGTATGAGCCCAATTCGCTGGCCGGTGGCTGCCCGTTCCAGGCAGGCAGCAAGGGATTCAACAGTTTTCCTGCCCCCACCGAGGGCGACAAGGTGCGCGGCAAGCCCGAGAAATTCGCCGAGCACTATGGCCAGGCGCGGCTGTTCTGGATCAGCCAGACGGCCACCGAGCAAGACCATATCGTGCATGCGTTTCGCTTCGAGCTGAGCAAGGTGCAGACGATCGCCATCCGACTGCGCATGCTGGCCGGCTTGCGCAATGTAAATGAAACCCTGGCGCAAAGGGTGGCCGATGGCCTGGGCCTGGCCTTGCCGCCACCGCTGCCGACGGCGACTGTGGTACCTATCCCCAGCTATCCACCCTCGCCGGAACTGTCGCTCACTTTCCGCCCCGGCAAGACGGGCATCCATACCTTGCGCGTGGCTATCCTGGTGGGGCCGGGCAGCGATGGCGGGCAAGCGCGCAGCATTTACGCGTCCCTGCTGGCCGATGGCGCCGTGCCGCGTTTGCTTGGCAGCCATTTGGGCAAGGTCGATACCAGCGGCGGCGCGCCGCTGGCCGTGGAAGTGTCACTGGAGACGGGGCCGTCCGTGCTGTTCGACGCCGTGGTGATACCCGACGGCGCGGGCGCGCAGCAACTGGCCGGCGACGCCAACGCACTCGACTTCGTGCGCCTGCAATATCGCCACTGCAAGCCCATGCTGGTGATAGCTGCGGGCAAGGGCTTGCTGGACCACGCTGGCGTGCCCGTGACCCTGCCTGACGGCAAGCCCGACCCGTCCATCATCGTCGCGGCATCGGGCGACCTGGCGAAAGCCGTGGCAGCCTTCAAGCACGCGCTGGCCGCACATCGGCATTTTGCGCGGGAGACGGATCCGCCGCGGGTGTGAATTCCGGGGTCAGACCCGCCGGGTCTGACCCCAGTTTTTTTGCCACACTACTTATCAACCACTCGTTAATTTAAGCAGTGCAAACGGCTTGCAGTGATATGCTTGCCGTATGGATAAGGATGCCTACACTCCCAGGAACTGGGCGCCCGGAGAGCGCCCCAGTTTGCCCGGTTCCCCATCGACGCCCGAACACACGACGCCGAAACGCGTCGCGTACTTTGTCGTCGGCCTGATCGTCGCGCTGACGGGTGGTTTGGGCAATGGCCTGGTGACGGCCAATATACTGAACCTGCAAGGCTCGCTGGGCGCGTATGCGGCCGAGATGCAATGGCTGCCGGCCGCCTACGTGATGACCATCGTGTCCATGAATTTGCTGCTGGTGAAGTTTCGCCAGCAGTTCGGCTTGCGCCTGTTTACCGAAATTTTCCTGGTGCTGTATGCGCTGGTGACGTTTGCCCACCTGTATGCGAACAGCCTGCCGTCGGCCATCGCCGTGCGCGCCGCCCATGGCATGGTGGGCGGTGCGCTGGGCGTGCTGGGCCTGTATTACACCTTGCAGGCGTTTCCCGCGCGGCACCGCCTGAAGGGCGTGGTGCTGGGCCTGGGTTTTGCCCAGCTGGCGTTGCCGCTGGCGCGCGTGTTTACGTCCGAGTTGCTGCAGATCGGCGAGTGGCACGGTTTATATCTTTTCGAACTCGGTTTGACGCTGGTGGCGCTGGGCTGCGTGCTGGCCCTGAAACTGCCGCCCGGCGACCGGGTGCAATCGTTTGAACCGCTCGACTTCCTCACCTTTATTTTGTTCGCGCCCGGCGTGGCCCTGTTGTGCGCCGTACTGGCGCAGGGCCGTACGGCCTGGTGGCTGGAGGCGCGCTGGGTTGGCGTTTGCCTGGCGTGTTCCATCGTGCTGATCGCCGCCGCGCTGGCGATCGAGCATAACCGCGCGCGGCCGCTGCTCAACACGCGCTGGCTCACCACGGGCAAGATCGCCAAGCTGTTCTTGTCGGTGCTGCTGTTTCGCATCGTGCTGTCCGAATCGACGGGCGCCGTGGGTTTCCTGCAGGCGTTGAACCTGAACACGGACCAGATGCAGAACCTGTTCATCGTCGTCCTGTGCGGCAGCGTGGCGGGGCTGCTGTTGAGCGCCATCACCATCAACCCGGCCACCCTGAACCGTTCGTTGATGTTTGCGCTGGCTTTGATTGCCATCGGCGCGCTGATTGACGCGCACGCCACCAGCCAGACGCGGCCCGCCAATATGTACATCAGCCAGTTCCTGCTGGCCTTTGGCGGCACGTATTTCATCGGCCCCACGATGGTGGCGGGCATGGGCGCCGTGATTGCCGAACCGCGCAACCTGGTCAGCTTTTCCGTGATGTTTACCATGACGCAGAATATGGGCGGCCTGGTGGGGTCGGCCATCGTCGGCACCATTCAGACGGCGCGCGAAAAATACCATTCCAGCTACCTGGTGGAACACCTGACCATGCTCGATCCGCAAGTGGCCGTGCGCGTGCAGTCGGGCGCGGCCGCATACGGCGGCGTGCTGGCCGACCCCAGCCTGCGTAGCGCCCAGGGCGTGGCGCGGCTGGGCGCTGCCGCCACGCGCGAAGCCAACGTGCTGGCCTATAACGACGTTTTCCTGATGATCGCGGGCGTCGCCATCGCGACGCTGCTATGGCTGCTGGTCAGCCAGTTCTGGACCAGCATCACCATCGGCGCGCGGCGCCTGGTGGGTCCCGTGCATGATGCGCAAAGCGCCATGGCCATCGTCCCCATTACCAATTCGGAACCGAGCAATGACAGAAGATAACCAGACCACGCCAGCACCTTCTCAAGCGGCACCTGCCGCCGCTGCCCCTGCTGCTGCCCCTTTGACGCCGCCGCAGCCGGACCGCCGCCACCAGTGGCTGTCGGCCATCGCCTTTGCGGCGGTGGCGCTGGTGGGTGTGCTGATCGTGTTGTATGCCTGGCGGTTGCCGCCCTTCACCAGCCCCATCGTCACCACGGAAAACGCCACCGTGCGGGGGCAGGTGACGATTATCGGCACGCAGTTGTCCGGGTATGTGACGGAAGTGCTGGTGCAGGACTTCCAGGATGTGAAGGCGGGCCAGCTGCTGGTGCGTATCGATGACCGCACCTATCAGCAGCGTTATGAACAGGCGCAGGCCCAGCTGGCGGCGCAGCAGGCTGCCTTGTCGAACTGGGCGCAGCAGCGGGCCAGTTCCGAAGCAGGCATCGCCGTCAACCAGGCGGCGCTGGCCAATGCCGAAGCGCAGGCCCGCAAGTCCAGCGCTGATCTGAACCGGGTGGAGCAACTGGTGGCCGACGGCTCGCTGTCGCAGCGCGAACACGACCAGTCGCGCGCCACCCAGGCGCAGATGGCGGCGTCGCTGGCGCAGGCGAAGGCCAATCTCGATATCGCCCGGCAGAACGTGCAGACGGTGGTGGTGAACCGCCAGGCGCTGGAAGCGGCTGTCGCCAACGCGCAGGCCGCCGTGAAAGCGGCAAAGATCGATCTCGATAACACGCGCATCGTGGCGCCCTATGACGGCCAGCTGGGACAGGTGACGGTGCGCGAGGGCGCCTTTGTCAATTCGGGCGCGCAGCTGATGGCGCTGGTGCCGCGCCAGATGTGGGTGATCGCCAATTTCAAGGAAACGCAGATGAACGGCGTGCAGGAAGGGCAGAGCGCCACTTTCCACGTCGACGCCCTGAACGGCGCCGTGCTGACGGGGCAGGTGGAGCGTATCTCGCCCGCCACGGGCTCGGAATTTTCCGTGCTGCCGCCCGATAACGCGACCGGCAATTACCTGAAGATCGCCCAGCGCATTCCCGTGCGCATCCGCATCGATGCGGGCCAGGCCAATGCGCGCCGGCTGGTGCCCGGCATGTCGGTGGTGGTCAGCGTCGATACGTCGGCCATGTTGAACGATTCGGCGACCAATCCGGCGCCGCCGCCACCTCCACCGAAAAAATCGCCAGTGAAGGCTGCGCCATGAAGCGCCGCCAATTGCTCGTCGCTGGCACGCTGGCGCTGGCCGGCTGCGCAGCCAAGGCGCCGCCGCAGCCGGCGTCAAGCCTGCAACTGCCCTCCGGCTGGCGCGCACAGGCCGGGGCCGCGCCAGCGGGGGCGGCCCACGTCGAGCAGCTGTGGTGGCAGGCGTTTGGCGACCCGGTATTGAGCGAGCTGGTGGTGACCGCGCTGCTCCGCAATGGCGATTTGCGCGTGGCCCGCGCCAGGGTGCAGGAATTTCGCGCGCGCCTGGCGCAAGCCAATGCCAACCGCGCGCCGGCCGTTGGCTTTGATAGTTCGGCCACCCGCACGCGCACCCTGGACTACACGGGCGCGCCGTACATGACGAATGTCTTCCAGGCCGAGCTGCAGGCCAGCTATGAAATCGATGTCTGGGGCAGGGATGACAAGCTGCGCGACGCGGCGGGCGAAAGCTATCGCGCCGAGCAGGCCAGCCTCGATGCGGCCGCCTTGTCGATCGCCGCCAGCGTGGCCACGGCCTACCTGAACCTGCGCGGCCTCGATGCGCAACTGGCGCTGACAGAATCGACCCTGCAATTGCGCGAGCAGTCGCGCGAACTGGCTCGCAAGCAGTATGAGGTCGGCTACAGCTCGCAGCTGGAATGGCTGCAGGCGCAGTCGGAATACCATGCGGCGGCCGAACAGGTGCCGCAGTTGCAGCGGCAGATTTTTGAACAGGAAAACGCGCTGTCGGTGCTGGTCGGCGGCAATCCCGGGACGGTGGTGCGGGGCAGGGAGCTGGCCAGCCTGACACCGCCGCCGGTACCGGCCGGGCTGCCGTCCGAACTGCTGCGCCGGCGCCCTGATATCGCGCGCGCCGAACATAACCTGGCCGCGTCGAACGCCAGCCTGGCGGCTACGCGCGACCAGCTGCTGCCCTCGTTCAAGCTGAGTGCCGCTGGCGGAGGCCAGACGACGACCTTGCACGATTTCGTGCATGCACCCATCGCCCTGTGGAATTTGACGGCGCTGGTATCCGGTCCCCTGTTCGATGGGGGCAGGGTACAGGCGCAGACCGATGCGGCCGGTGCCCAGCGCGACCAGCTGGCCTATGCGTATGAAAACGTGGTGAGGAATGCGTTTGCCGAAACGGAAAACAGCCTGGGCGCCATCCATCGCCTGCAGCAGCAGGCGGTGGAAAATGCGGCCCGGCGCGCCACGGCTGCAGAAACCCTGCGCATCGCGCACAACCGCTACCGCAATGGCTACGCTTCCTACCTGGAAGAACTCGACGCCCAGCGCACCTTGTACAGCGCCGACGTGGGCTTGCTGCAATTGAAAACGCGCATCCTGGTCGCCTCCGTTGACCTGTACCGCGCCATGGGAGGTGGCTGGCTGGCCGCTACTGCGACCGAGCACCTGTCCCCATAGTTTTTTGGCTCTGTCCTCATTAAATAGGGGAACCTGCCTGCAAAGCTGAGGTCTGACTGATCAGACCAGTCAAACAGGGAGGCTCACCATGCAACACGCGCAATGGCAGGCATTCATCGCGCAGTTCGTGGCACTGTCCCGGCGCCAACGCCTGGACAGCGTAGTAATGTTGAGCGGTACGCCGCCCGAGCGAGCGGCTGTCGCGCTGATCGAACGCACGGCACAGGCACGGCTATGTTGCCCGGCGTGCCACTCGCGGCATCTGCACCGGCACGGCCGCGCCAACGACCTGCAGCGTTATCGCTGTGTGCCTTGCGGCAAGACATTCAATGCGCTGACGGGCACGCCCCTGGCGCATCTGCGTCACAAAGCCTTGTGGCTGGACTACGCGAATTGCCTGCTGAACTCGGATTCCGTACGCAAGGCTGCCCAGCAACTGGGCATCCATCGCAATACCAGTTTTCGCTGGCGCCACCGTTTTTTATCGCTGGCGAAAACCGACCGCCCGCACTGTCTGCACGGTATCACCGAGGCCGATGCGCTGTATCTGCTGGAATCGGAAAAAGGTGCGCGGCATTTGCTGCGTCCGGCACGCCGGCGTGGTGGATCTGCCCGGCAACGCGGCATTTCCAGCGAACAGGTCTGTATCCTGGTAGCGCGCGACCGCACCGGGCAAACCATCGATTTCGTCACCGGCAAGGGTCCCATCACGAAGCAGCAACTCCTGACTTGCTTGCCGCCCGTGATCGACCGCGACATCCTGCTGGTGACCGATGGCCATGCTGTCTATGCCGCCTTTGCCCGGGAAACGGGCATCAGCCATCAGGCCGTCAACTTGCGCGCCGTCATCCGCGTGCGCGGCGCGGTCCATGTGCAGAACGTCAACGCGTATCACAGCCGATTGCGGGGATGGCTCAGTATCTTTCATGGCGTGGCCACGCGTTATCTACCGAATTACCTGGGCTGGCGCTGGATACTCGACGCCAGGCGCATCCTGTCTGCGGAAACATTATTGAAGGCAACTTTGGGAGACTTCCCACACCTGACGGTGACATAGCCTGGCTTTTCCCTGTAAGGGATGCTTTTCAGTCCGTTGTTCAATCTTCCCCTGCTGGCCAGATGGCGCTTCCAGCAGGCTGCCTGCCTTGGCCGTGGGTGTCTTTTCGTTTCAAATTCCCTTTTTTTTTGTAAATAAGAGTTGTATTTTCACAACGTGAGTTTAATTATTTCAATTTAGATATTTTTAAAAACGTCGTTATTTTGTGAAATATCTTCTCGGTATCAGTGCAATACCAGGCATGTTTATTTTTGGTTAATTATACTGATAAATAATTAATTTTTTTTACATATGTTGCGTCGGCAACAATATTGCAGCAGTGCCTACGTACTAATTTTTCTTCGCAAAAAATATATCTAACGTCGTGTAAAAATCAGTTTTCTTTCTAGTACCAGTTTCCATATTGTGATCTAAAAAACATAATACTTTCCTATGTTGCAAGTATTTTCGATGCATTTTTCAATCTCATTGTCAATGACTTGGTAGTTGGTTTTTTGGTATTTTCATTGCTTGTGAGACATTGTGAAATATTGCAGAATGTCAAAAAAATTTCAATGTTACCAATGTGTAAATGTTGATTTTCCAAAACTTCCTGGTCTCCGGTTTCCTTCAAACCGGATGAGAAAAAGAGGCTGCCAAACCCTCCCGGACCGGACCGTGCATCGCACAACCCCCTGATGACCGCCATGCTTATTCCTACCAGCTCGTCCCATTTTTTCATTCCTATTCCGCGCCTTGTGCGTAAGAAAACTCGGCAAACGGGCTTGCTGCAGCACCTGCTATGGCTGATGGTGCTGGCCCTCATGCTGGGTGGCATGGGCAACGCGGCCGCTGCGGTAGTCGATCTGTCTGTGTCGGCCTATCTGCAAACGCCGAGTCCCGTGCCGCGTGGCGGCGAGGCGACTTTCTCGGTGACGGTGACGAACAATGAGGACCTGGTCGATGCGACGGGCAACGTGCGTCTGGCGGTGGAGCTGCCAGGCAACGTGGATTTTTCATCGAGCGCGGCGCCTGCCGGCTGCACCTTCAATCTGCTGGTCAATCCGAAGCTGCTCAGCTGCGTGCGTAGCGGACTACCCAAGTTGCAGAACTGGAATGTTGAGTTCAAAGGCATCGGCCTGAACGCGGCTGCGGTGAGTACCCGGGCGAGTGTGTCCTTTGATGACGTCGATACGGACAATAATAGCGCCAATAATGTATCGATCAAGACATTGACCGTGATCAAGGGCGCCGACTTGAGAGTCGGACTCAACGGCACCACCGGCTTGAGCGGCTGTCCTGCAGCGTGTACGGCGGCGGCGGGTGCGACGGTCGGCTACCGTGTTGATGTGACCAACGCGGGTCCGGACAGCGCATCGCAATTCAAGGTGACGTTCGACCTGCCGGCCAGCACGGATTTAACGTACGGCGCGGCGACGGGCACGGGCTGGGCATGTACACCGTCCGGTACCACGCTGACATGCAATTACAGTGGCGCGGCGATCGGTGCGGGCGGGCAGGCGCCGCCCATCAATGTGACCGGGCGCATCGTCAAGAATACTGCCGGCACCATCACGGCGGGCGCATCCGTGGCCTCGACCGATCTCCAGACCGGTGATCCCGATGAAAGCAATAACGGCCCCCGCCAGGTGATCGTTGCCGTCAAGTCTGGTACGGATCTTGATGCGAAGCAAACCCTGACATCGAATGCCAGCGGCCTGACATCACTGACGGCCGGCGAAGCGGTCAGCCTGAATCTGTGGGCCGTCAACAGCGGCACCCAGGACGCCAGCGGCGTCACCGTGTCGACCACCGTTTCCAGCGATTTTATTATCGGCACCCTGCCCACCGGCTGTGCCAGGGTGGGACAAACCATCACCTGTACTGTGGGCGCGCTGGCGCATGGCGCCACATCGTCCAAATTCCTGATACCGATGACCGTCGCCGAAACCGCGACTGGTGGCGCCAACGTGGTCAATGTAGCGCGCACCGGGCCACTGGATGGCTTGAACAATCCTGCCTCGGACACCTACAGCATCGTGGCGCCGTTCGCCCACCTGACCCTGGCCAAGAGCAAATCGCCACTGCTGGTCGCGGCCGGCGGCGATATCACCAATACCATCAGCGTCACCAACTCGGCCACCTCGACCAGCGTGGCCAGCGGCACCGTGACAGTGACCGATACGCTGCCGCCGCAAGAAGCCTATGTCGGCTTCAGCGGCACTGGCTGGGCTTGCAGTGCCGTTGGCCAGCTGGTTACTTGCACCTACACGATACCGGGCGATTTGCCGCGCGGCGCCAAATTGCCCAACCTGATCCTGACCACGCGCGCGCAGGCTGGCTTTACCGGCAGCCTGACCAATCGGGCGTGTACCGGCAAGGCTGCCGGCTCGTCCCACCAGCCGCCAGACAATTCCGATACCGGCAATTGCGCCGACGCCACCGTCACGTCGACCCCTTTGACTGCCGACCTGTCCATCGTCAAGACCGCCTCGCTGGCCAGCTTGCCGGCAACCTCCAATACTTTCAGCTATACGCTCACCGTCAGCAATGCCGGTCCCGATCGCGCGCCGACTGTCAGTGTGGTCGATGCCTTGCCACACTGGTATAACGGCAGCGGCGGCACCACCACCGGCAGTGCCGTGCTGGCTGGTGCCGGCACTGGCGAAAGCTGCGTCTTCGGTTCGACCGTAACGTGTACCGTGAAGGAGTTGGCCGCCGGCGCATCGCGCACCGTGACCATCACGCTCAACCGTCCGCTCAAGGATGGCGCCTTGCTCAATACGGCCACCGTATCGAGCCCGGATGCGATCGACAGCAACATGGCCAACAACAGTTCTGCCATCAGCGCCACTGTAGTGCCGATCGCCGACGTCGCCGTCACGACGATGGCCAGCGCACCGGATCCGGTGCGGGTCGGCGTACCGGTGGTGTACACCACCTCGATCAAGAATAATGGCCCCAGCAACGCGGCCAATGTGGTGCTGCGCCAGGTGCTCGATCCGGCACGCATGACTTATGTGGCTGGCTCGGCCAGCATCGGCGGCAGCGCCGCGCAGTGCTCGCTGGTGTCTTCCTTCAGTGGCGCGCCATACGCTGGCCAGGCTGGCATCGAATGCCGTACTTTTGCACTTGCCGAAGGCGAAGCGCGCCAGCTGATCTTTTCGGCGATACCGGTATTCCCTTATCCGGACCCGCTCGATGCGGCTTACACCAGCAATGCCACCATCACCACCACCACGTTTGACAGCAATGCGGCCAATAACAGCAACAGCACGACTGTGACCGTGATCAACAAGGAGCTGGACCTGAGCGTGTCGGCTTCCGACACCGGTTACGAACAACTGCCGTTTGGTGACGGGATCATGTATCAGGTGACCGTGCAAAACAATGGCCCGTCGCTGGCTACCGGCATGAAGCTGATCGTGACTCCTGTGCCGCCGCCGCAAAACGGTGCGGCCGCTCCCTACACCATGTTGTGGGATAAAACCGGCTCTACTCTGCCTGCCGGCGCTTCGTGCAACCAGCCCGGTGGTGCGGGTACTGACGTGATCTGCACCCTGAGCGGGGACAGCCTGCTGTCCAATGGCGCCAACCGCGCGTTCGGCCTGAAATTCGATACGGGCCCGGTCAGCAATACGCCACTCGGCTCGCTTACCTATGCCATCAGGGCCACGGTGGAATCGCAGGAAACGGGGGGCGCGCCATTTGCTGGCGACAAGCTGCCGCTCAATAATACGGTTGCAGAAACCACCACCGTGTTGCCAAAGACCGATTTGATCATGGTGTCGAAAACGGTCTCGCCGGCTTCGCCGTTCAGTATCAACCAGCCCTTCACCTATACACTGGTGGCCGGTAACCTGGGGCCTGCCCAGGCGGCCAGCACGGTGGTCACCGATGTGCTGCCGGCAGGCCTGGTGCTGGCCGGTACGCCAACGGCGCAGCTGGGTTCGGGGGCGCCGCTGAGCTTGAATAATTGCGTCAGCAGCGGCACACCGGTCACCGTCACCTGTACCCTGGGCGTATTGCCGGTTGCGTCCAGCGCGGCCGATACCAATAATCTGGTGACGATTACCATCCCCGTCAAGGCGCCGTATCCGGCGTATGCGGGGCCGTTCGGCAGCAATATCCGCAACACCGCCAGCATCGCGCCGACAGCCGGTACTTCGCGTGACTCAACACCAGGCAATAACAGCAGCAGCGTCGATATACAGATCATCAAGTCGAGCATCGCCGGTTCGGTCTACAACGATGCGAACCGCAGCAATACCATGGATGCGGGCGAAAAAATCACCAGGAGCGTGACGTTCTCGCTGTATGGTCGGGACTTCTGGGGCAACGATATCGGCACCGCCGGTGCGCCAGTGACGCTCAGTACCAGCACCGGCGACTTCCTGTTCGACCGCCTGCCCCGTTCCGATGCAGCCGGCTACACCTTGATCGAAACCCAGCCGGCCGGTTATGCCGACCTGTTTGAAACCGCAGGCACGGCCGGTGGCGTGACGCCGCCTGCCACCTGCGACGGTGGCGTCAACTGTTCGGCCAGCCCGGCCCATAACACCATCAGCCAGATCGTGCTGGCGCAGAATACGGCGGCCACCGGCTACCTGTTCCAGGAGTACGCCTACGCGACCATCAATGGCCATGTGTATGCGGACCTGAATAACAATGGCTTGCGCGAAGCAGGTGAAGATGGCATCGCCGGCGTGCAGGTGAAGATTTCAGGCCTGACCTTCTGGGGCGCCGACGTGTGCGCATACCTGGGCAGCGCTTGCACGGTCACTACCAATGCGAGTGGCCAGTACGGCTTCGCAAACGTTCCGCCTAGTAAGGTGGGCGAGTCATACACGGTGACGCAACTGACGCAGCGTGCCGGCTATGCCGACGGCAAGGACCAGAACGGCGCCGGTGCGGGCAATGTGATACCGAACAGTGCGGGACGCGCGGCGCCAGAAAGCATCGTGATCGGCAGTATCGAGCCGGGCCAAAATTACATAGAGCGCAATTTCGGCGAGTTGCCGCTCGCGTCGATCGCCGGCAGTGTCTTTATGGACAGCAACCGCGATGCGGTGCGCCAGGCTGGCGAAACCACGGGTGTGGCCGGTGTCACGCTGACCCTGAGCGGCAACGACTACCTGGGTAATCCCGTTTGCCCGAGCGCATTGGTGGCCAGTTGCACCGTGCAAAGCGACGCCAGCGGCAATTACAGCTTTGCCGGTTTGCCGCCATCAGGCGCCAGCGGTTACAACGTTACGGTGACCACCCTGGCCAGCCTGATACATATCGGTGCCCAGGCGGGTAGCCTTGGCGCCATCATCGATGGCGTACCGCGCACGTCCGGTACCGGCGTGGTCGGCGCCACGCTGAAAACCAGCGCCGGCATCGTGCTCAATCCAGCTGCGCAGGGCACGGGCTATCACTTTGGCCAGGCGCCCGGCAATTCGGGTGGCACGGCGCAATCGATATCCGGCTTCGTGTATGTCGACGTGAACCGCAACGGCCGCAAGGATGCGGACGAGGCGGGTATCGCCGGCGTGGCCATCACCTTGTCGGGCCTGACACATGACGGCTTCGAGGTATGCAGCGTGATCGGTGCGTCGGCCTGCACCGTGCAGACGGGCGCCGATGGCGCATATCGCCTCGACGGCTTGCCGCCTAGCGGGCCGGCCGGCTATACCATCAAGGAAACCCAGCCAGTTGCCTATGCGGATGGCCTGGAAAGCCTGGGTACGGTCACGGGCGGCACAGGCGCCAGCAATGGCGCCATCAGCGGCACGGCGCCGCAGTTCGACCAGTTCTCCGGCATCGTGCTGCCGACTGGCAGCAATGGCGCCAACTACAACTTTGGCGAGTTTGGCGCCAGCATCAGCGGCAATGTCTACCTGGACCTGGACGGCAATGGCGTCCTGAGTGCTGGCGATACGCCGCTGGCCGGCGTCACGGTGACCCTGGGTGGCGCCGCCACGGCGACCACCACCACTGATGCGAGTGGCAATTACCGCTTCGAAGGCCTGGCGGCCGGCACTTATACCGTAACGGAAACCCAGCCCGTGAACTATGCCGAAGGCGGCCAGCAAGCCGGTTCGGCCGGTGGCAATGCCACGCAGGTCAACATCATCAGCGCGATTCCGGTCGCGCGCGGTGCGGAACTGACGGCGTATAACTTTGCTGAAAAAGCCGGCAGCCTGGCGGGTGTGGTGTATGCCGACACGAATAACAATGGCCAGCGCGATGCGGGCGAGGCGGGCATCGGCGGCGTGGTACTGACCTTGACGGGCACGGCGCAGGATGGCGTCACGATAGTCAACCGCACGGTGACCACGGCCGCCGACGGCAGCTACAGCTTTGGCGCCTTGCCGAACGCGAACGCGGCCGGCTACACGGTCGTGGAAACCCAGCCGGCGGCGTATCTCGATGGCCGCCAGAGCAAGGGCCAGGTGGATGGCGCCGTCTGCACCAGCTGCGATATCAGCGTGGCCAATACCATCGCCAGGATTGCTTTCGATGCAGGCAAGAGCTACACGGGCTTTGATTTCGGCGAATTGCTGCCAGCGACCATCAGCGGCAGCGTCTATATGGACCATAACCGCGACGCCGTGCGCCAGCCCGAGGAAAGCACGGGCGTGGCCGGCGTGACGGTCACCCTGAGCGGCAACGACTACCAGGGCAATCCGGTCTGCCCAAGCGCGGCCATCGCCAGCTGCACCTTCGTGACCGATGCAAATGGCAATTACAGCATCGGCAAACTGCCGCCTAGCGGTCCTGGCGGTTATGCCGTCAGCGTCACCACGCCGGCCCATCTGGTCAACGTAGGCACGCAGTCGGGCAGCCTTGGCGCCACCATCGGCGGCGCCGTGCGCGCGCCGGGCGTGGGCGTCACGGGCGCTACCATCAAGACCAGCAGCGGTATCATCGTCACGCCGGGCGCAAGCGGCACCGGCTATCACTTTGGCCAGGCGCCCGGTAATTCGGGCAGTGCGGCGCAATCGGTTTCCGGCTTCGTGTATGTCGACGCAAACCGCAACGGCCGCAAGGATGCGGGCGAGGCCGGCATCGCTGGCGTGGCCATCACCTTGTCGGGCCTGACGCATGACGGCTTCGAGGTATGCAGCGTGATCGGTGCGTCGGCTTGCACCGTGCAGACGGGCGCCGATGGCGCATATCGCCTCGACGGCTTGCCGCCTAGCGGGCCGGCCGGCTATACCATCAAGGAAACCCAGCCAGCGGCCTATGCGGATGGCCTGGAAAGCCTGGGCATGGTCACCGGCGGCGCCAATGGCGTCATCAGCGGCACTCCGCCGCAGTTCGACCAGTTCTCCGGCATCGTGCTGCCAAGCGGTGGCATTGCCGTCAACTACAACTTTGGCGAATTCGGCGCCAGCATCAGCGGCAATGTCTACCTGGACCTGGACGGCAATGGCGTCCTGAGTGCTGGCGATACGCCGCTGGCCGGCGTCACGGTGACCCTGGGTGGCGCCGCCACGGCGACCACCACCACCGATGCGAGTGGCAATTACCGCTTCGAGGGCCTGGCGGCCGGCACTTATACCGTAACGGAAACCCAGCCCGTGAACTATGCCGAAGGCGGCCAGCAAGCCGGTTCGGCCGGTGGCAATGCCACGCAGGTCAACATCATCAGCGCGATTCCGGTCGCGCGCGGTGCGGAACTGACGGCGTATAACTTTGCTGAAAAAGCCGGCAGCCTGGCGGGTGTGGTGTATGCCGACACGAATAACAATGGCCAGCGCGATGCGGGCGAGGCGGGCATCGGCGGCGTGGTCCTGACCTTGACGGGCACGGCGCAGGACGGCGTCACGACGGTCAACCGCACGGTGACTACGGCCGCCGACGGCAGCTACAGCTTTGGCGCCTTGCCGAACGCGAACGCGGCCGGCTACACGGTCGTGGAAACCCAGCCGGCGGCGTATCTCGATGGCCGCCAGAGCAAGGGCCAGGTGGATGGCGCCGTCTGCACCAGCTGCGATATCAGCGTGGCCAATACCATCGCCAGGATTGCTTTCGATGCAGGCAAGAGCTACACGGGCTTTGATTTCGGCGAATTGCTGCCAGCGACCATCAGCGGCAGCGTCTATATGGACCATAACCGCGACGCCGTGCGCCAGCCCGAGGAAAGCATGGGCGTGGCCGGCGTGACGGTCACCCTGAGCGGCAACGACTACCAGGGCAATCCGGTCTGCCCAAGCGCGGCCATCGCCAGCTGCACCTTCGTGACCGATGCAAATGGCAATTACAGTATCGGCAAGCTGCCGCCGAGCGGTCCTGGCGGCTATGCCGTCAGCGTCACCACGCCGGCCCATCTGGTCAACGTAGGCACGCAGTCGGGCAGCCTTGGCGCCACCATCAGCGGCGCCGTGCGCGCGCCGGGCGTGGGCGTTACGGGTAGCACGGTGAAAACGGCCAGCGGCATCGTGGTACTGCCAGGATCGTCTGGCACCGACTATCACTTTGCCCAGGCGCCCGGTAATTCGGGCGGTACGGCGCAGTCGGTTTCCGGCTTCGTGTACGTCGATGTGAACCGCAACGGCCGCAAGGATGCAGGCGAGGCTGGCATCGCCGGCGTGGCCATCACCTTGTCGGGCCTGACGCATGACGGCTTCGAGGTGTGCAGCGTGATCGGTGCGTCGGCCTGCTCGGTACTGACCGGCGCCGACGGCGCGTATCGCTTCGACGGCTTGCCGCAAAGCGGCCCTCTGGGCTACACGATTGCTGAAACCCAGCCGGCCGCCTACGCGGATGGCCTGGAAAGCCTGGGTACGGTCACTGGCGGCAGTGGTGCCAGTATTGGCGTCATCAGCGGCCCGGCGCCGCAATTCGACCAGTTCTCGGGCATCGTGCTGCCAAACGGCGGTAGTGCGGTCAACTACAACTTTGGCGAACTGGGCGCCAGCATCAGCGGCAATGTCTACCTGGACCTGGACGGCAATGGCGTCCTGAGCCCTGGCGATGCGCCGCTGGCCGGCGTGACCGTGACGCTGAGCGGCCCTGTGACGGTGACGGTAGTCACGGATGCGCATGGCAACTACCGTTTCGACGGCTTGCCAGCCGGCACCTATACGGTGACGGAAACCCAGCCGGCCAATTATGCCGACGCGGGTCAGAGCGCCGGATCGGCCGGCGGCAATGCCAGCGTGCCCAATATCATTTCGGCGATTCCGCTGGCACGCGGCGTGGAAGTGCAAGGCTACAATTTCGGCGAAAAATCAGGTTCCATCAGCGGTTCGGTCTACGTCGACAGCAACGATAACGGCGTGCGCGATGCCGGTGAAACCGGTATCGCTGGCGTGACCCTGACCTTGACGGGAACGGCGCAGGATGGCGTCACCGCTGTCCATCAGACTATCACCACGCAGGCCGATGGCAGCTACAGCTTCAGCGGCTTGCTGGCGTCGAACGCGGCCGGCTACACCATCGTGGAAACCCAGCCTGCTGCGTATATCGATGGCCGTCACCGCAAGGGCCTGGTCAATGGCGTGGCCTGTGCCGGCTGCGATATCGGCGCCAGCAACGTCATCGCCCGCATCGTGTTCGATCCGGCCAGGAGCTATACCCTGTTCGATTTTGGCGAACTGCAGGGCAGCAGCATTGCTGGCCGCGTGTATGCCGACCAAAACGATAACGGCGTCCATGACGATGGCGAAGCGCTGCCTGGCGTGGCCCTGACCCTGACGGGCACCGATGATCGGGGCAATCCGGTCAACGTTACCGTGGTCACTGGCGCCGATGGCAGTTATGTCTTCACCGGCTTGCGCCCTTCGGGGCCGGGCGGCTACAGCGTGACGGAAACCCAGCCTGCGGGCCTGGGAAATTACCCGGCTGGCAGTGGCTCGCAGGTAGGCAGTATCAATAACAAGCCGGTCGGCGTGGCCGATACGGATGTCATCAAGGCCATCGTGCTGCCGCCGCAAGGTATCGGCACCGGCTACGATTTCCGCGATGTGGCGTCGTCGATCAGCGGCTTTGTCTACCTGGACCTGAATGACAACGGCGTGATGGATGCGGGTGAAACGGGTATCGCCGGTGTCGAGGTGACGCTGACGGGCAGCTCGCCTGCGCGCAGCGCCGCCATCACGATGGTGAAGACCACCGGCGCCGATGGCAGCTTCCGTTTCGACGGTTTGCCGGCCGGTAGCTACACGCTGGTGGAAAGCCAGCCGGCACGCTATCTCGATGGACGGGAAACCGCCGGCAGCGCTGGCGGCAAGGTGGACAACAGCAGCTTTGGCAATGCGCCGGAGCAGAACAGCATTGCTGACATCGTGCTGCCGGCCGCCACGCGCGCCACCGGCTATCTGTTCGGTGAACGCAATGCGCTCGGCAAAGTGGGCGGCAGCGTGTATCTTGACCTGAATAACGACGGTGTCCGCAATGATGGCGAAAAAGGCATCGCCGGCGTGGTGCTGACATTGAGCGGCAATACCAGCGATGGCAAGCCACTCAAGCTGAGCGTGACCAGTGCCGCCGACGGCAGTTATCTGTTCGATTCGGTGCCGCCCGGCGACGCGGCTGGCTACACGCTGACGCAAACGCAGCCGGCCGGCTACCGCGATGGCAAGACCACGGTATTGCCAGGGTCTGTCGGTACGGCGGCCACGGTGAAACCGGTTGGTGTCGGCAATCTCGATGTGATCACGGGGATCAAGGTCGCCGCCGGCGACGATATGCGTGGCTACCTGTTCGGCGAAATCGGCGTGCCGCAGTTGAAGCCGCCCATCGTCAACGGCTATGTATGGCTGAATCACGACGGCAGCCGCGTGCGGCCGCTCGATGGCAGCCACGCCGGTGTCGCCGGCTGGACGGCCGAACTGCACCAGAATGGCAAATTGATCTGCCGCGCCAACACGGATGAGAAGGGGTTCTACCAGTTCGACAACCTGCATTGTCCCGGCTATGAAGACAGCGGCTTGCCGATCGGTTCCGGTTATTCCATCACCTTCCTCAAGGATGGCAACAACATGCCGATCGTCCCCGTCTCGACGGGTGGCGAAGGCGTGGTCGTGCCAGGTGGCAGCCGTATCGCCAATATCACCTTGAACGATGGCGATGCGGTGGTCGAGCAGAATCTGCCGCTCGATCCGGCCGGCGTGGTGTATGACTCCGTCACGCGCAAACCTGTTCCTGGCGCGGTGGTGTCGATCAGCGGTCCTGCCGGCTTTGACAGCGCCACCCACCTGGTGGGCGGTACGGCCGAACAGACGCAGACGGTAGGCACCGATGGCATGTATCAGTTCCTGCTGCAGAACGGCTTCCCGAGCGGCGTGTACACGCTGAGCGTGGTGGCGCCGCCCAACTACATGCTGGCGCCATCGACCAGCCTGCCGGCTTGCCATGGACCGCTGAACGTGGGACTGCTGCCCAATCCTGCCTTCATCCAGGCCAGCGAATTTGCGCCTGCCCTGTCGGTCAGGATGGAAGCTGATCCGAACAGCTGTACCGGGCTGATCGCCGGTGGCGCCAGGACCACCCAGTACTACATGAGCTTTGTGATTACGAATGGTGGTTCGGCACCTATCCTGAACAACCATATTCCGCTCGACCCGCTGGGCAGCGACAGCATCATGGTGACGAAAACGACGCCGATGGTGAACGTTACGCGCGGCGACCTGGTGCCGTACACGATCACGGCCAGCAATCCGAAATCGGCAGCGCTGGGCGCGACGCAAGTGCGCGACCTGATACCGGCCGGCTTCAAGTACCGCACCGGCAGCGCCAGCCGCGATGGCGTGCCGGCCGAGCCTGTCGTCGATGGCCGCAACCTGGTCTGGCGCGAAAACGGGTTTGCGTCCAACGAGAAAAAAACCTACAAGCTGATGCTGATGGTCGGCACCGGCGTCGGTGACGGCGAGTACACCAACCAGGCCTGGGCGGCCAATGGCGGCTCGCGCATCTCGAACCTGGCTTCGGCCACGGTGCGGGTGGTGCCGGACGCCACCTTCGATTGCCCGGACATCATCGGCAAGGTCTTCGATGACAGGAACGCGAACGGCTACCAGGACGAAGGCGAACCGGGCATCCCTGGCGTGCGCATGGCAACCGCGCGCGGCTTGCTGGTCACTACCGATGCGGAAGGCCGCTTCCACGTGCCTTGTCCGGCGATTCCGAATGCGGACCGCGGTTCGAACTTCGTGATGAAGCTCGATGACCGCACCCTGCCTAGCGGCTATCGCGTGACGACGGAAAATCCGCGCGATGTGCGCCTGACCCGAGGCAAGGTGGTCAAGCTGAACTTCGGCGCCACCGTGCACCGCGTGGTGCGCATCGAGCTGACCGACGCCGCTTTCGTGGCGGGCGGCACGGCCTTGCAAGCAGAGTGGGTCAGCCGTATCGATGGCTTGATCACGACCTTGCGCGGCAAGCCGTCGATCTTGCGCATCGCTTATCTGGACGGGGCTGATGCTGCGCTGGTGGAGCGCCGCAGCAAGGCTTTGGCAAGCGACGTGCAGGCGCGCTGGCAGGCGTTGCAAGACGAATATCCCCTCGTCATCGAGATCGAGGGTACAAAATGATACAGAAGATGACCATGAACGCTAGTAATCAGCCAGCTTCGCAGCCTGCCTCGCACCTTGTCCGTAAACCTGCGCCGAAGCGGCTCGTGTGCCTGCTCGGCAGCATCGGCTTTGTCTGCCTGGGCGCGCAGGCGCAGCAGGTGGAAAGCCAGGCGCTGCGCGGCAAGATGCTCGACCGCAGCCAGAGCATGGGCGCGCAGCAGCCGTCCAGCGGGGAACAGGAATCGCCGGCCTTCAGCGGCCTGGCGCCGTCTGGCCTGAGCCGCACCGAGCGCCGCACGATCCTGGAGGCGGCGCCGCCTGCCAAGCCGGCGCAGCAGGTCGTGACCTTTGACGACCTGCTGTCGGGGACCAATTTCGAATCGGGCCGCGACGTGCTGCTACCGGCGGCCACGGCGCGTCTCGATGCGCTGGCCGACCGCCTGCGCGGCAAGCAGAAGGTGCGCGTGCAGGTGATCGGCCACACGGATAATCAGCGTATCGCCGCCTGGCTCAAGCCCACCTTCCCGACCAATCAGCATCTGTCGGAAGCACGCGCGCTGGCCGTCACCGCCTATCTGATGCGCGCACTGGGTTTGCCCGCCTCGGCTTTTTCTGCCAGCGGCAAGGGCGAAAGCGAGCCGGTGGCCTCGAACGACACGCCGCAAGGCATGGCGCAGAACCGCCGCACGCAAATTCGCGCCTGGTATGAAGAGACGCTGGAAGTGCCGGGTGTCGCCAGTGCGCCGCCACGGGCCGTCGAAACGGTGGTGCAGGTCGATGACTGCGCCGTCGCCAGTACGGTCAGCAACCGCGATGCGGCCTTCTCGATCAGCATCGACGGCGTGGTGCAGGACACTGACACGCAGCAGCAGGAAGCGGACCGCCAGCGCTGCGTCGACGTGGCGCTGGAGCGCGCCGACATCCAGGTCAAATATGATCCCTTGAATGTGTCGCCGGCCCTGAACGTGTGGCTGGCGGCGCCGCATGCGCAGCGCCACGCGCCGGTGCCGTTCGGCACCTACACCAACTACGCCTTCTTCCAGCAGCGTGCCGAGATCCGCATCTTCATCAAGGGCCAAAGCACGCAGGAACAGCCATTTGCCATCGTGCCCGTGGCGATCGGCGAGGCGGCCGCCTGGCAAGTGCCGTCGGATGCCCCCGAGCAGATCGGCTATCTGCTGCGCGTCTATGACGCCAGCGGAAAATTCGACGAGACGCGCTTGCAGCCACTGCGCTTGCTCGACGTGGCGCCACTCGATGCACCGGGTAAAAAACCGGGCAGCGAAGCCCTGGCCGGCTGGGGCGAGTCCAGTCTCATCCTGCGCAATATCGACGCCTCCGGTGGCAGCGTGACCATCAGCGGCGAGAATATCAAGGCCGGCCAGCATGTGACGGCGCTGGGCATGGCGGTGCCGGTCGACGCCAAGGGCAAGTTCGCCATGCGCCAGATCATGCGCCCCGGCGCGCACACGGTGGAAGTGGCCGTCAAGGACGACAGCGGCGCCGGCATGACTTTCCGCCGCAACCTGAACATCGCCGACCAGGACTGGTTTTATGTCGCGCTGGCCGACATCACCGTGGGCCGCGACCGTACCAAGGGGCCGGCCGAACTGGTGACGGGCGATACGCAGCATTACCGCAACGAGACCTGGGTCGATGGCCGTGGCGCGTTCTACCTGAAGGGCAAGATCAAGGGCGACTACCTGCTGACGGCCAGCGCCGACACGCGCGAGCAGCCCTTGCGCGACCTGTTCCACAATTTCCAGAGCAAGGACCCGACCTATCTGCTGCGCCGTATCGACCCGGACAAATACTATCCCGTGTATGGCGATGACAGCACCACCGTTGACGATGCGCCGACCCAGGGCCGCTTTTACGTGCGCCTGGAAAAAGGCGATTCCTCCGTCATGTGGGGTAATTTCCAGACCACCTGGAGCGGCTCGGAACTGGCGCAGTACAGCCGTGGCCTGTATGGCGCCAACCTGGTCTGGAATGGCGAGGACAGTACCAGCCATGGCGAAAAAGCCAGTACGGTGAACGCTTTTGCGGCCTCGCCGGGCACCTTGCAGTCGCGCGAGGAATTCCGCGGCACGGGCGGTTCGCAATACTATCTGCGCCACCTGGACCTGACCCAGGGTTCGGAGCGTTTGTGGATCGAAGTGCGCGACAAGGATTCCGGCCTGGTGATCGAGCGTATCCAGCTGGCGCCGTCGCAAGACTATGAAATCAACTATCTGCAGGGCCGATTGACCTTGCGTTCGCCATTGTCATCCGTCGCCGATGGCGGGGCGCTGGTGCAAAGCGCCAGTCTGAGCGGCAATCCGGTCTACCTGGTGGCGACGTATGAATATGTGCCGGGCTTGAGCGCGATTGCCGGCACCTCCGTGGGCGTGCGGGCCAGCCACTGGTTCAACGACCATGTGCGCCTGGGCGCCAGCAATTATCACCAGGGCGAACAGGGTTCGGACCAGACCTTGAAGGAGCTGGACCTGACTTTGCGCTACAAGCCGGGAACCTGGGTCAAGGCCGAGGCGGCCCGTTCCAGCGGTGACGCCAGCACCGTGCTCAGTTCAGCCAGCGGTGGCTATGACTTCAACCAGACCACGGCCGGCGGCCGGCCCGCCAGCGCTAGGCGTTTCGACGCGGCGCTGGACCTGGCCGACCTCAGTGAAGGCGCGCGTGGCCGTTTCGCCGCCTACTGGCAAAATCGCGAAGCCGGTTATGCGGGGCCAGGCATGCAGACACTGAATGGTGAGGCGGTGCGCCAGACGGGCGTGACGGCGGCCTTGCCGGTGGGCGAGCGCACGGAAGTGAGTCTGAAGGCCGATGAACGGACGGCGACCAGCCAGGATGCGCGCGCCGTGGAAGGGGCGCTGCGCCACAAGCTCGACGCTGAATGGGGGCTGTCAGCCGGCATGCGTCATGACAAACGCGACCAGGGACTTGGCCTCGGTGCGACGGTACCGAACGCCAGCCCCATCCTGAGCCAGCAAGGCGGACGCACGGATGCCGTGCTGCGTATCGATTACCGCCCTTTGCAGCCTGGTCAGGATGCCAGCGCCGGTCCGTTGGAAGCGACGCCGGCATCGCTTGCCGCCGCCGCTCCGACCGGTCCGGCGACAGTACCCGTAACAGGCGCTGCGCTTGATGGCGGCATCACGGGGCAGCTGATTACCGGGGGGCGCGAGGCAGGCATGGCCGGCAGTCCGCAATATGGCCCCGACACCACGCTCGCTTCCGGCGTGGCGTCGGCGCGCGTGGCGGGCTTGCTGTATGCGCCGTGGGATATGTATGGTTTTGTCCAGCATACGCTGTCGCGCAGCGGCAACCGCGCCAAGAACGACCGCGGCGGCGTGGGCGGCACCTACCAGGTCAGCGAGCGTGTGCGGCTGGGCGCGGAAGCGTCTGGCGGCAGCGGCGGCGCAGGCGGCCAGCTGTTCGGCAATATGCAGGTGGATGAACGCAGCAGCCTGTATCTGAACTACCGCATGGAGAGCGAAACGCCAGACCTGAACTACAGCGGACGCCAGGCCACCATGACGGCCGGCAGCCGCTATCGTTTGAATGACAAGGCCGGCCTGTTTGCCGAAAGCCGCTGGGCCAATGGCGCGGGCCCGCAGGGATTGACGCATGCGTTTGGCGTGGACCTGGCGCCTACCGAGCGCTGGACCACGGGCATCAAGTTCGAGACGGGCACCCTGTCGAATCCCCTATCGGGCGATTTGAAACGCGACGCCATCGGCTTGACGGCGGCGTATGCCTACGAACGCCTGAAGTTTTCCAGTGCACTGGAATTCCGTACCGACCGCACCAGGTCGCTGGGTACGCCCGATGGCAGCTGCGCCGTCTTGCCTGGTGATGGCGGCTGCCCGTCGGGAGAGAATAGCGAACACCGCAAAGTCTGGCTGACGCGTAATGCGCTGACCTATCAGCTGGACCGCGACTGGCGTTTGCTGGGCAAGCTCAATCTGTCGCGCAGTAGCACCACGGGCGGCGCCTTCTACGATGGCGACTACACGGAGGTGGTGACGGGCGCCGCCTATCGCCCGGTCGACAACGACCGCTGGAATACGCTGTTCAAGTACACGTATTTCTATAACCTGCCATCGGCGGGCCAGGTCGACGGCATCACGGGCAGCGTGCTCGATTACACGCAGAAGAGCCATGTGCTCAACGTCGATACCACCTATGACGTCAGGCCATGGCTGTCGGTGGGCGGCAAGTACGGCATGCGTGTGGGCCAGCTGCGCGCCTCGAAAACCGAGGGCGACTGGTTTTCCAGCCGCGCCGACCTGATCGTGCTGCGTGCCGACCTGCATATCGTCAAGCAGTGGGACGCGTTGATCGAGGCACGCCGCCTGAAGGCGCGCGAAGCGGGCGATGCGCGTGCCGGCGCCCTGGTCGGTGTCTACCGCCATGTGGCCAAGCATGCCAAGATCGGTATCGGCTACAACTTCACGACCTTCTCGGACGACTTGACGGACCTGTCCTATCGCAGCCGCGGCTGGTTCCTGAACGCGATCAGTACCTTCTGATCATCATTGCCAGGAAAGTAAAAGCAGGACAGCCCCAGGGTTGTCCTGCTTTTTTATGCCCGCTTTAAGCCTGCCCTACAGATGCGCGGCCGGGGCCGGTGTAATATTCTGTCATGCGCAGTGGAGGCATCGTGCCTGCCACTGAAAATATTGATTGAAGATTAACTGAATAATGAATGAGGCTGTAGCATGACGATTTTTGGCATAGGCATCCATATTTTGATCGCGATATTTTTTGCGGTCCATGTGGTGCGCAACGGGCAGCAGCTGTATTGGCTGCTTATCCTGTTCATGTTCCCGCTGCTGGGCAGCGTGGTGTATTTTGTGGCGATTTATCTGCCTTCATCGGGCTTGCAGCGCGGCGCGCGCAAGGCCGTGTCGGTGGCCGCGAAGACGCTGGATCCGGGGCGCGAATTGCGCGATGCGCGCGCCGCTTTCGACTACACGCCGACGGCGCAAAACCAGATGCGCCTGGCCAGTGCCTTGCTGGAAACCGGTTCCGCCGAAGAAGCGGCCGGCATCTATGAAACCTGCCTGCAAGGGGTGTTTTCGTCGGACCTGGAAATCCGCTACAGCGCCGCGCGCGCGTGGCTGGAATGCGGCAATGGCGCCAAGGCGTTGCCGCACCTGGAATTCATCCGCAACAAGGACTTGCATTTCCGTCCCGAGCAAGTGGCGATCCTGACGGCGCGCGCGCTGGCCGGCACGGGCCGCAACAGCGAGGCCAAGGCCGCATTCGATGAGGCGCTGACGCGTTTCGGCAGTTTTGAATGCCGTGCCGAATATGCGATCTGGGCGGCCGGCAATGGCGAACGCGAGCTGGCGGCGCAATTGCGCGTGGAGCTGGAGCAGGCCATGCAGCGCTGGAGCCGCCACACGCGCGAGATGTACCAGCCCCTGCTGCGCCGCCTGGGTTCGGCCTGAAACCGGTCTGGCGCCAGCGCTGATACTTACACGCCGGGGACGGGGTTACTACCTTCGGCCAGCTTGTAGGTCTTGCCGTCGAAAACGTAGCGTGCATGGCCGGTGATGGCGGTGGAAGCGCGCGGCGGATCCTGGTCCGGCTTGAGCTTGACGCCGGCCTTGATTTTTTCCTTGAAACCGCTGAAGTCGATCAGCAAGTCATCGAACTTGCCCCCACCTTGTGCGGTGGCAAAGCGCCAGTTGCCGCTGACGTCCCAGCACTCATCCATCTCTTCCGTGCAGGCGCCCATATTATCGGAGTGCAGATCGATCCCCTGGCTCAGCAAGGTCACTGCACCATCGCCCACCTCGAACAGGGCCAGCTGGCTGATGGTATAGCCCTGGCCCGTATAGCCGTGGCGGATCGCCAGTCCCAGTTTATCCTGCCCCAGGCGCGTCCATTGCACGTCGCCCAGCTGGCCCGATGAGCCCAGCGCGGCGATGTTTTCCGCGCGTTTCGTGACCTTCCATTTTCCTGCACCGGTCTGCGTGAGGAAAAACACATTCAACAAGCCTTGCGTGACATGCGCCGATTCGGCCGTACCTTCCGTATTGGCCGTTTCCGCATTCGCCACCAGCACGGCGCGGCCATTGCCCAGCAATTTCGAGGCGACGGCGCTGACCACATAGCTCAGTTTGTCGATATGCTGGTCAGGGTCGCTCAGCTCGGTCAGTGCATCGTCGCTGTCGGCGCGGTAGTCCTTGCCGAACACGGCGCGCATCAGTTCCGCTTCGCGCGCGCGGTCGATGTCGGATTTCATGGCCTCGTTTTTATCATCGGTGGTGACCGGCGCTGTTGCCGTTCCAGTCTCGGCTAGTGGCGCGGATGCAGGCGCATCGGCGGCGATATCGGCGGCAGCGGAAGTCGCCGTGGCGGCGGTTTTATCCGAGCAGGCGACCAGCATGGCGCAGGCCATCAGCACGGTGAGCGGGGTGCGGTAATTCATAGGCAGGGCAGGTGCGTTCATTAAGAATGCGCGCAGTATGCCAGATAGCAGCCGGCGATGTGGCATGCTGGATGATCCGCCATATCGCCGGCTTGCCCTGGGAGGGCTTTTTCTGAAAAATCAGACTTGTTCCTGCTTCTGCGGCAGCACCGGTGCCTTGTGGCGGCGCAGCCTTGCAGCCAGACGCTGCAGCCAGTGCTCCAGGTCGTCGACATAGGTGAATACGGCTGGCACCACCAACAGGCTCAGCAAGGTCGAGGTGATCAGGCCGCCGATGACGGTGATCGCCATCGGCGAACGGAAGCTGGGATCGGCGCCCCAGCCCAGCGCCAGTGGCATCATGCCGGCGCCCATGGCGATGGTGGTCATCAAAATGGGACGGCTGCGCTTGTGGCAGGCGTCGACCAGCGCCTCGAAACGGTCCATGCCCGCTTCGCGCGCCAGGATCGCGTAGTCGACCAGCAGGATCGAGTTCTTGGTGACGATCCCCATCAGCATGATCAGGCCGATCATCGATGGCATCGACAGCGCGCTGCGCGTGAGCAGCAGCGCCACGAAGGCGCCGCCGATCGACAGCGGCAGCGCCGCCAGGATGGTCATCGGCTGCATGAAATCCTTGAACAGCAGCACCAGCACGCAATAGATGCACAACACGCCGATCAGCATGGCCATGCCGAAGCTGGCAAACAGCGAGGCCATTTCCTGCGCGTCGCCCAGTTCCGCGATCTTCACGGACGGCGGCAAGTTCTTCATCGATGGCAGCGCCCGCGCTTCCTTGTTCAATTCACCGAGGGTGCGTGTACCGAGTTCCACGTTCAGGGTCACATTGCGGCTGCGGTTCAGGCGGTCGATCTGGGCCGGGCCGCTTTCCATGCTCACGCTGGCCACGTTGGCCAGGCGTACCGGGCCATTCTTGCCCGGCACGGTCAGCCGCTCGATGGCGGCCAGGTCGGCCCGCACGCTATTGGGCAGTTTGACGCGGATAGGCACCTGGCGTTCCGGCAGGTTCATCTTCGTCATGTCCGTATCGTAGTCGCCGGCGGTGGCTACGCGCACCGTCTCGCCGATGGACGCCGCCGTCACGCCCAGGTCGGCAGCCCTGGCGAAATCGGGACGCACGATGATTTCCGGACGCACCAGCGAGGCGCTGGAATTGACGTTGCCGATGCCTTTCAGGCCGTGCAGTTCCCGTTCGACCTTTTGCGCCGCCGCCAGCAGTGCGACCGGGTCTTCCGAACGCAGCACCAGCTGCATCTTGACGCCCGTGTCGGGCGGGCCCACGGTGAAGCGGGCGCCGGGAATATTGTCGAGCTTGCGGCGCAGCTGCGCTTCCAGCTGCGCCATCGTTTCCTTGCGCTTGCTGCGGTGCACGGTGGTCAAGGTCAGCACGGCGCGGCGTGCTTCGGCAGAGGCGCCGGGAGCAAAGGCGTTGCCGCTGGAGCCGCCGCCGACAGAGCTGAATACGCCCGTGATGCCATGCACCTGCATGGCGGCTACACGCGCCTGCACTGCCACTGCTTCGGTTTCGGCCAGGGTGGAGCCGGGTGGCAGTTCCAGGTTGATCTGCGTTTGCGCACGGTCGGCAGCCGGCACGAAACCGGTCGGCAGCAGCGGCACGAGCGCAATCGAGGCGGCAAAGAACAGGGCCGAGGCGATGGCCGTGATGCCCCGGTTGCGCAAACACCATTGCATGACAGCCAGGTAGCGCGTCATCAGCCAGCCATCCTGTTCTTCCTTGTGCGCCGAGGGCTTCAGGATGTAGGCCGCCATCATCGGCGTGAGCAGGCGCGCCACCAGCAAGGAGGCCAGTACGGCCAGCACGGCGGTCCAGCCGAACTGCTTGAAGAACAGGCCGGGGATGCCGCTCATGAAGGCGGTCGGCAGGAATACGGCCACCAGCGCAAAGGTGGTGGCGATCACCGCCATGCCGATTTCATCGGCCGCTTCCATGGCGGCTTCCATCGGGGTCTTGCCCATGCGCAGATGGCGCGAGATATTCTCGATTTCCACGATGGCGTCGTCGACCAGCACGCCCACCACCAGCGCCAGCGACAGCAAGGTGACGGTGTTGAGCGTATAGCCGAACCAGTAGATACCCAAGAAGGCCGGCATCACGGACAGCGGCAGGGCGGCGGCGGCCACCAGGGTGGCGCGCCAGTCGCGCAGGAACCACCACACCACCAGCACGGCCAGCAGCGCGCCTTCATACAGCAGCTCCATCGAACCATCGAAATTTTCTTCGACCGGCACGGCATTGTCGATCGCCTGTTCCAGCACGATGTTCTGGTTTTCCTTTTGCAGCTGGGCGATGGCGGCGCGCGCGCCCTTGGCCACGGTGACTTCGCTGGCGCCCTTGGTGCGGAACACTTCAAAGGCGACTACGCTCTTGCCGTTCAGTTCGGCCAGCGCGCGCGGTTCGGCAATCGTGTCGCGCACCGTGGCCACCTGGTCGAGGCGCACATGGCGGCCGTCCGGCAGCGGCAGGTCGATGCGCGCCAGTTCATCGGCCGTCTGCACGGTGGCGATGGTGCGCACCGACTGTTCGGCGCCGCTGACATCGCCGCGTCCGCCCGGCGCTTCGCGCTGCACCAGCCGCAGCTGGCGCGACACGTCCAGCGCCGACACTTTCAATGCCGCCATGCGTTCTTCATCGAGTTCTATCCGGATCTCGCGGTAGACGCCGCCCACGCGGTTGACGGCGCCCACGCCGGGCACCGCCAGCAGGCGCTTGGAGACGGTATTGTCGACGAACCAGGACAGATCGGTGGCGTCGAGCGGATTGCTGGCGCCGTCCCTGGCCCTGGCGATAAACGTCAGCACTACGCGCCCTGCGGTGGTGGCCTTGGTGACGGTCGGGTCGCGCAGTTCGGCCGGCATGTCCGCCTTGACCCTGGCGACCGCATCGCGCACGTCATTGACGGCTTCGGGGATCTGCTTTTCCAGGATGAATTCGACGGTCACCGTGACCGTGCCGTCGAGCACCTTGGTATAGATGTTCTTCACGCCTTGCAGGGTGGCGACGGAGTCCTCGATCTTGCGCGCCACTTCCGTTTCCAGCTGGGCCGGCGCGGCGCCGGGCAGCGACGCATTGACGGTAACGATGGGCAGTTCGATATCGGGGAAATCCTGCACCGGATTGGCCTTGTAGGCCAGCATGCCTGCCAGGCTCAGTAGTGCGAACAGCATGATGGCCGGTATCGGGTTCTTGATCGACAGGGAGGAAAAATTCATGACCTCTCCTTATTTTTTTGTGCCAGCTGCGGCCGTGACGTTGTGTACCAGGTCGCCGTCGTTGAGGAAACCGGCGCCGTTGACGACGATGGTGGTGTTGGCCGTGATGCCGGACAGGACCTCGATGCTGTCGGCCAGGCGCCGGCCCGGTTCGACCTTGATCTGGCTGACGCGCTGGTCAGGGTTCAGGCGAAACACATAGCTGAAACCGTCGCGTATGGCGATCGCTTGCTGTGGCACCGTCAGTGCGTTCGATGCACCCAGCGCAAACGCGCCGCTGGCGTACATGCCGGCCTTGAAGGGCGCGTTGCCGCCGGTGGCGGCGGGCAGGTCGACGTAGACGAGTGCGGAGCGGGTTTGCGGATCGACGGTGGGGGCGATCATGCGCACCTTACCCGTCAGGACGCTGCCATTGGCGGCCGTCACTTCGGCCAGCGTGCCGGGTGTTAGCTTCAGAAGTTCGGTCGCCGTGACTTCGGCGCGCCATTCCAGGCGGCCCTGGCGGATCATGCGGAACAGTTCCGTGCCGGCGCCCACCACCGAGCCGACGGTGGCCGAACGCGATGAAATGACACCGCTGTCGGGCGCCAGCACCTGCGTGTATTTCAGGCGCAGCTCTTGCGTCGCCAGTTGTGCCTTGCTTGATGCAATGCGCGCATTGGCCGTCTGCTCGGCCGTCAGGTATTGCGTGATCTGCTGCGCGCTGATGGCGCCCGTGCTTTGCAGCGAGCGGGCGCGCTGCGCATTGGCGGCTGCTTCAGCGGCATTCGCCTGCGCTTCCAGCACGGCCGCCTTGGCTTGCGCCAGGTCGGCGTTCACCGTGTCGTTCGAGAACACGGCCAGCACCTGGCCGGCGCGCACCACGTCGCCGACGTTGACTCTTACCTCCGTCAGGCGCAAGCCATTCGATTCGCTGCCGATGATGGCTTCCTGCCAGGCGGCCACGTTGCCGTTGGCGCTCAGTTTGATGGGCAGGCTGGCTTTCTGCGGTTTGGCCGAGGTGACGGTCAGCGCCGGTTTTTGCACGCTATCCTTGCTGTCGCCCGCTTTGGACGTTGGCGTGTAGAGCGTAATGCCTGCGCCGGCCGCCACGACAAGGGCGGCGAGGACGATGGCGATCGGTTTCAATGTCAGTTTTTTCATGGTGGTTGCGTCAGGTTTTTGGCGGCCGCTCAGGGCGTGGGGGGAGTCGCTAAGGTGTTGTTCCAGCCGCCGCCGGCAGCCCGGTACAGGGCGACCCAGGCGGTGCTGCGGTCGCGCTCGAGGGTAACGACGGTGTTTTCAGCGGCCAGGCGCGTGCGGCGCGCATCTTCCAGTTCGATCAGGCTGGCCAGGCCGTTCTTGTAGCGGTCTTCGGTCGCCACGAACGACAAGCGATACCCTTCGAGTGCCGTTTGGGCATGGCTGCTGCGTTCCTCCGTGCTGCGCAGGTTGAGCAGCGCTTCCTCCACTTCGCGCACGGCCTGGCGCACATCGGCGCGGTAGGTCAGCACCGCTTCGTCGTAGCGCGCGGCGGCTGCATCGACCTGGGCCTGGCGGCGTCCGCCGTCGAAGATGGGCAGGCTGACGGCCAGCGGGCCGATGCTCCAGGTGCTGGCCGTGATGCTGGCGCCGCCGCCGCGGAAATTGCCGGTGCCGATGGAACCTGTCAGGCTCAGTTGCGGGTAGCGCTGGGCCCTGGCGCCACCCACTTCAAAGCTGGCGGCGGCCACGCTGCGTTCGGCGTTGAAAATATCGGGCCGCTGGCGCAAGGTTTGCGCGGGCAGGGCAGTCATCGGAACGGCGGCGGGCGCCACCAGCGGCGCCGCTGCCAGCTTCTGGCGCAGCGTGTCTTCCGGCATGGCCGACAGGGCCACCAGGGCCTGGATGGCGACATCGCAGCTGGTGCGCTGGTCGATGGCGCGGCTGGCGCCTTCGGCCGCACTGGCGCGGGCCAGCGCCGCGTTGGCCGGCGCTTCGAAACCTGCCCTGGCGCTCAGCTCTGTCAGGCGCGCCGAGTCCGCGCGCGAGGCGGCGTCCTGTTCGGCGACGGCTTGCAGTTGCTGGCAGGCGCGCAGCGCGTAATACTGCTTGGCCACTTCGGCGGCGACCGAGACGCGCGCATCGTGCCATAGTGCCTGCGCGCCTTCGTAGCGGGCCTGGGCCGCGTCGCGCGCCGCCCGGTTGGCGCCGAAGACGTCGATTTCCCAGCTAGCCTGCAAGGCCAGTTGCGAGGTAGTGCCGCCCGGCTGCAGCGATTGCTGGCCGGTGCGCACCACGCTGCCGTTGGCGTCCAGCGTGGGCGCCAGCGCGGCGCCGCTGGCGACACGGTCGGCATGCGACTGCACGATGCGGGTGCGGGCGGTGGCGATGTCGGGGCTGGCTTGCTGCGCATCGGTGATCAGTTCCACCAGCAGGCTGTCGCCCTGGCGCTGCCACCAGCTGGCCAGGTCGGCCAGATTGCCGTTGTGCGGCAGCGGCGTATGCCATTGCGGCGGCGTGGCGGCCATCACCACGGCTGGCGGCCCCTGCAGGGCGCAGCCGCCCAATGCCAGCAGCACGCTTGCGGCCAGTGCGACTTTGATACTGTTCATGCTGATCCTTTTGGGGTATCGCTGGTATTGACTGCAGATGGGGCATGCAGGCGTTGCCGTTCCACTTCGGCCATCGCCAGCGCATAGTCGACCATGCGCGCCAGCCAGACCTGGGTCGCCTGCGGCGTTGCCAGCAATTGCGGCTGCAGCGCGCGCAGCATGTCGCCGGCGACCATCTGCTGCAGCGCCATCGCGGCGACAGCAAAGGCCAGCCGGTGCATATCGTCGCTATCGTCGGGCGCGCCCAGGTGGCGCGCCAGCACGCGGGTCAGCGCCTCGTGTTCGGGGCGGATATTGCGCTCGAGCTCACGCGCCCACAAGCCGGTCGGCTCCAGCACTTCGCGGAACCACAGGCGCAGGCAGTCGCGCACCAGGCCGCTCTGCAGCATGGGTACCAGCAGCTGCGCATAATAGCCTTCCAGGCTTTGGCGCAAGGTGAAGTGGGGCTGGTCGTAGCGGGCGATCTTGACTTGCGGATCAACCGCATACTGGGCGAACACAGCGCGATACAAGCCTGCCTTGTCGCCAAAGTAGTAGCTGATGGCAGCCACGTTGGTGCCGGCCGCCTGCGCCAGTTCGCGCGTGGAGGTATTGGCGTAACCCTGTTCGGCAAACAGGCGGATGGCGCTATGCAGCAAACGCTCGCGCGACTGCTCGCCATCGGAGCGGGGCTTGCGCCCATCGTCTGCGTGCAGTGTGTGGGAAATATTTTTTTCAATCATGGCCGAGATTTAAGCATATATCTCAAACGATTGATATAACTAAATCGCGCGTTTTAGTTATTTAAACGGTGAAGGGGAGGAGGGATGTTGGAGGCCCTGGGCGACTGCGCTGCAGCAACAGACAAAAAAAAGCCCGCAGGCCTTGCGGCGCGGGCTGAATCCAATGTTCGAGGAACGAATTGGAGGAGACAGTGACACTATATCCCCAAAAATGGTGCAGTGCAATACGGTAAAACTACGGTGACGATTTGACTAAAATGTCAGAAAATTACCTTGTTGCCCGGGTCATCTCACGGCTTGCCGGGCAGGGCCAACGTAAACGTGCTGCCGGAGCCGTAGTCGCTATGGAACTGCAGGGTGCCGCCGATGGCGCTGGCCAGGTTCTGGCACAGGTACAGGCCCAGTCCCGCGCCTTCCACATGGCGGGTGGAGGTGGAGTCCAGCTGCGAGAAGGCCTGGAACAGCTTGGCCTGGTCTTCTTCCTTGATGCCGGCGCCGCTGTCGGCGATGCTCATTTCCGTGACGTGTCCGCCGTCTTCCTCGCGCTGGGCCAGGCTGATGCGCACGCTGCCCTGTTCCGTAAATTTGATGGCGTTATTGAGCAGGTTGATCAGGATTTGCGTCAGCGCGCGGCGGTCCGTGTCGATCACGATGGGCTGTTCGCCCACGTCCACTTCCAGCGCCAGGCCTTTTTGCTGGGCCAGCGGACGCAAGGTTTCCGCCACTTCGGTGATCAATTCCTGGCAGGTGACGGCTTCGATCGACAGGGTCAGCTTGCCGGCCTCGATCTTGGCCACGTCGAGGATGTCGTTGATCAGCGAGAGCAGATGGCGCGCGCTGGCGCGGATGGTGTTGAGCTGCTTGTCCTGGTCCGAGGTCAATGGCCCCGGCAGCTTCATCAGCAGCGCGCCCGTGAAGCCGATGATGGCGTTCAGCGGCGTGCGCAGCTCGTGCGACATATTGGCGATAAAGGCCGATTTCATGCGGCTGGCCTCGGCCAGTTCCAGGTTTTTCAGGGCGATTTCGCGGTTGGTGGTTTCCAGTTCGGCCGCGTGGTGCGCCAGGCGCATATTGAGTTCGATGACTTGCCGCTCGCGTGCCTGCAATTCGCCATTGACCTGCACCGCCTGCTCATAGGTGGAGATCAGCAGGTCGAGGATTTGCTGGCGCTCCGCATTGATGAAGTGCTTCTGGTCGCCCAGGTACAAGGCAATGCCGATTTCCACATTCTGGTTCTTGCGCAGCTTCTGGTTCATCAGCATGTGGCTGATGCGGTTGAGCAGATAATCTTCCGCGTACGGCTTGCGGATGAAATTGTCGGCGCCGCACTCGATGCCGCGGATGATGTCTTTCGGGTCGTTGAGCGAGGTGACCAGGATCACGGGAATATCGCGCAGGGTAGGATCGGACTTGATGGCGCGGCACAGCTCATAGCCGTTCATTTCCGGCATGACAATATCGGACAGCACCAGGTGCGGCTTGCGCTCGCGAATGGCGGCCAGGGCCAGCTGGCCATTGGCCGCCACGCGGGCGTTGTAGTGCAGGGACTGGATCAGGCGGCGCAAACGCTCCGCCTGGGTCGGACTATCCTCGACGATCAGGATCTCGATTTCATCAGGCTTGATTTGGTTGTTGGAGTCCACAGACCTCTCCTAGAATGCAGGGTAATGATGCTGGCACGCGGCTTGCGCGCAATATCGTCATCGTAAGACTATATCGGATTTAAGTCTGTAAAAGTAACATCCATGTAACTTTTTTGCAGGGCTTGCATGTGCGGATGATCTTACTGATTCTCGCCCTGGAACTGTCCCGCCCGGTAAGTAATCACCAGGGTATCGCGGTGTCCCTCCGGGCCGATCGGCTGGATCGGCGTCGATTCGTGGATCACGGTGGCGTCGTCGAGCAGCAGCAGCGACCACGGTTCGGTCAGGGTAAAACGCTTGCCGTTCGGGCCATCGGCTTCGAAGATGCGCGTTTCGCCGCCCTTGATCTGTGCGCGTTTGACCAGCAGCACGGCGACAAAATCGACGCCGTCGCGGTGCGCGCCTTCCGGCGTCGGGCGGCCGATGCCGTCCGTGGTATCGATGCGGAACTGGTGCGCCTCGATGAACCAGGGCTGGCTGCCGCGCACTTCGGAACAGGTATTGCCCAGTGCGCGGATCAGCTGCTGCCAGGCGGTTTGCGCCGCGATGGCGGGTTCGACCGGTTCGAACAAGCGGTGCATGCCGCCGTGCAGGGCGTTGTATTCCACCGGCTGCCAGTGCGGGCGGTGCGCCGTCTGCGTCAGCTTGTCGCCATCCTGCACGAAGCACGAGTGACGGCGGCGGCGATAACGGCCGCCATCCTTCAGGTAATTGTCGAGTGCCAGCGTATCCCAGCTCGGTTCGAGCGCGCGCAGCGCCTCGAGCGGGCAGCCGGCCAGCGCCGCCACGTCCTGCGGGCGCAGCACGGCATAACCGTCATCGCGCAAGGCGTCCTTCAGGCGGGACGGGTCGGTAAAGATCGGGGCGGAAGTGCTCATGTCGGTGCCGGCCGAAGGCGGCCGCTATCAAGTTGGTCCAGCCTGGCATTCTACGACTTGCTGGCGTTTCCTGTGCGGCGCCGATAAGAATTATTCTTGTTGGCTTAAAAATTCTTGACCAGGGTCAGGCGCAGGGAGCGCGATTCCACGGGGTGGAAGTGGATATCGTCGACCGGCTGCGCTTCGCCGGGCAGGCGCGAAGCATAATAATAGTCGATGGCCGAGTCGCGCCGGTTGGTCAGGTTGAAGCCTTCCAGCTCTACCCGCATGGTCTTGTCGATCTGGTAAGCGAGACGCCCATTCAAACCCACGCTGGCCGCCGAGCGCACGCTATTGTCTTCGACCAGCGGGCGCGGGCCGAAATAGCGCAGGCGCAGCGAGCCTGACCACGGCCCCTGCGGCGTGACCGTCATGGCCAACTGGGCCACGCCTTCGATGGCGCCGGGGATAAAGTCGCCGATGGCATCCTCACCGCGCTGACCACGCGAACGGGCGCGCGCATAGGCCAGGTCCAGGTCCAGCGACAACCACTTGGCGGCCTTGTAGTAGCTGGAGAATTCCACGCCATAGCGGCGGCTGGGGCGACCTGCTTCGGTGGCGCCCGCATCGCCGACAAACAGCAGTTCCGAATCGAAGTCCAGGCGGTAGAGCGAAAAGCTCGTTTGCAAACCGGGAATAACGGCGCTGCGCACCCCCAGTTCCAGTCCTTGCGAACGCACCAGCGGCGTAACCTTGTCGGCCGGCTCGCCCGTCTTCGGATCGACTGTGATGGTGGTGCCGCGCGCGTCGTTGCTGTGAAAGCCGTTGCCGAGGTTGGCATACACTTCGGTGTCTTGCCACGGCCCGGCGATGATGCTCAGGCTGGGGCTGAACAAATGATCGTTGGCCTTGCCCGAATTTTCCAGCCGGTCGCTGCGCACGTCGAAACGGTAGGCGTCGGTGCGCACGCCTGCCACCGTGCGCAGCCAGGGCGACCAGCGCGTGCTGTTTTCCAGATACAGGCCCAGGCTGGATTCGACGATATGGTCTTGCCGCGTGGTCGACAGGATTTGCCGCGCCTGCGTGCTGTACAAGCCATTGTGGATATTATCGTTTTGCAGCTGCAGGCCGATGGTGGTGTCGCTGCTGCCCGTTTCCGTATGGCGGTGCCAGGTGTGGCTGGCGTTCAGGCCGGACGTGACGCGCCGGTCGGGCTGGGCGAACTGGTCGCCATGGAGGGGATCATCGAGCACATAGGTAAAATTGGAAAACAGGCTCAGGCGGTTGGCGATCACATAGGCGCTGACCTTGCTCGACATATCGTCGCCCGTGCGGCGCCAGGCGCCGGACAGGCTAAAGCGCTGCGCCTTGCCGCCATCGGTCGGGTCGATCGCATCAAAACGTCCCAGCGCGCCATCCTGCACGGCCCGCAGCGGGATCTGGTCGGTGGCATTCCAGCTGGCGTCATAGGCCATGGCCGTGACATTAAAACCGTTGTTGGCATAACCTTCGCTGTAGCGCAGCACGCCATTCATCTTGTGGTATCGGTCCGGGTGCGTGAACGGTCCATCGTTGTGCTGGGTCTCCAGCGCATACAGCAAGCTGCCCCGGCCCGCGTCGAGCGAGTCGGCCAGCAGCGCACGGCGAAAACCGTTCTGGCCCAGGCCCACGCTGGCGAGGCCCTGCGTCAGGCGGTTGGCGTACACGACGGAGGCGGTGCCGGCCGAGGCGAAATCGCCTTCGCTGGCTGAATATGGCCCCTTCTTGTAATCGAGGCGCATCGCCAGTTCGGGAATCAAAAAGTTCAGGTCGGTCCAGCCCTGGCCATGCGCATGGCTGCGTTGGTTGACGGGCATCTCATCGACGGTGGTGCGCAAGTCGGTGCCGTGATCGAGGTTGAACCCGCGCAGATAGAACTGGTTGGCCTTGCCTTCGCCGCTATGCTGGCTGACGATCAGGCCCGGCACGGCTTCCAGCAGTTCGCCAGGGCGGTAACTGGTGCGCGCTTCCAGCTGCTGCTGCGTGATGCTGCCGGCATTGGCCGAATCGGCCACGCCCAGCTGGTTCATGCGCGAGCCATCGACCAGCACGCGCTGGAAGATATCGTCGGCATGGGAGATGGTGTGGGCAAATAGAGTGGCGAGTAGCAGAGGGAGGTGGCGTAAGGTCATTTCTTTGATGGTATGTAGGCCAACGGACAAATTTTGGGGTCAGTTCCTTCGGAATCGGAATGCATCCGATTCGGCGCATTCCCCCGGCGGGTCTGACCCCAGTATTACTTGATCGGCAGTTCAGTATGTTGATGGTCGAAGAACAGGGTCTGGATGGCGCCGCTGTCTTGCACGTTGAGGGTGTTTTTCTGGCTGGGCAAAAAATCGATCAGCAGCTGGTTGTGGATGCGCGTATCCGGCGCCAGGCGCGTGTGTTCGATCTCCTGGAAGATCACCACGTTATCCGCATCGACCTTGATGCCGACCCAGTTCAGGCGCAAACGCCTGCCGTCGGGCGCCGTGATGTAGAACTGCTTGTCCACGTAGCGGCGCAGGGCCGCTTCGCTGTCTTCCTGGCCCAGGTCGAACTGGCGCTGATATAAATTCGCCAGCAGCGCTTCCACGTCGTGGCCCGTGTAGGTGTGGACCACTTCCGTGCTGCCCGTGACGGCGTTGTAGCTGATATCGGCGATGCCCATATGGTAGTTATGGGCGCTGGCAACCGTGCTGGCGGCGGCCAGCACAGTTGCCGCCAGCCTGCGCCAGCCTCTCACGCCTCGTCGCTCTTGGCGGCGCTATTTTTACCCTTCAGTGGCGTCTGGTAATCGCGCATCAGGTTATCCTTGGGCGACTTCTCGCTCTTGAACAGTTCCAGGCGCGATGGCGTGATCTTGCGCGGCCAGGCGTTATTGCTGGTATCGATATCGGCCGTTTCCCAGTAGGGGTCTTGCACCAGTCCCACCATCGCTTCATCGGTGACGATGATCTTGGTGATTTTCTTCGGCGTGTAGCGCCATACTTCGGCCGGCACGCGCTCGATGTATTTCTTGCCGCTTTTCAGTTCGATTTCCAGGATCAAGGGCATCACCATGCCGCCCAGGTTGGAAAAGTCCACCAGGTACAAATGCTTGCCCTGTTTCAGCAAGTCTTTTTCCCACTGCTCCAGCCCGGCCGCCGTTTCGGCGTAGCTGTTGCGGTCCTTGTTGGTGACGGTGAAATCGTCATGCTCGTTATAGAAATCCTTCAGTTCAGGATGGCTATCGACGCGGCGCGGCATGCCCTTGTTGTTGCGGTCCGTGACCGAGATCGGCTCGCCCTCTTTCTGTGCCTTCTTCCAGGCTTTTTCCACTTCCGGGTTCTTGCTGCTCACGCCATACTCGGTGATGCCATCGATGCTGATATCGACCGGGTCGGTGGTGTAGAACCAGCCGCGCCAGAACCAGTCCAGGTCCGTGCCGGACGCATCTTCCATGGTGCGGAAGAAGTCGGCCGGCGTGGGGCGCTTGAATTTCCAGCGCTGCGCATATTCCTTGAAGGCGTAGTCGAACAGTTCGCGGCCCAGAATGGTTTCGCGCAGGATGTTCAGGCCCGCCGCCGGCTTGGCATAGGCGTTGTTGCCAAATTGCAAGAGCGATTCGGAATTGGTCATGATGGGCACCTGGTCGCGGCTACGCATGTAGTCGACGATTTCACGCGGCTCGCCGCGCGAGGCCGGATAGTTTTCTTCCCAGGCCTGCTGTGCCAGGTATTGCACGAAGGTATTCAAGCCTTCATCCATCCAGGTCCACTGGCGCTCGTCCGAATTGATGATCATCGGGTAGTAGTTATGGCCTACCTCGTGGATGATGACGCCGATCAGGCCATATTTGGTGCGCTTGGAATACGTCACGGCGCCTGTTTTTTTATCCTTGACGGGGCGTGGACCGTTGAACGAGATCATCGGGTATTCCATGCCGCCCACCGGGCCGTTGACGGAAATGGCGGTCGGATAAGGGTAGGCGATGCTGTACTTGTTGTACTGTTCGATGGTGTGCACGATGGCTTGCGTGCTGTATTTTTCCCACAGCGGATTGCCTTCCTTCGGATAGTAGGACATGGCCATCAGCTTGCTGTCGCCCTTGTTGTAGCCCTGGGCATCCCAGATGAACTTGCGGCTGGACGCCCACGCAAAATCACGCACATTGCTGGCCTTGAAGTGCCAGGTTTTTTGTGTCCGGCTGACCGATTTTTCGGCCGCTTCCGCTTCCTTCTGCGTGACGATGATCACGGGCTTGTCGCTGGTGCGGGCTTTTTCCAGGCGTTCGCGCTGCGCGGCAGTCAGTACGTCCTGCGGATTTTGCAGCTCGCCCGTGGCGGCGACGATATGGTCGGCCGGCACCGTCAGCTGCACGTCGTAGTCACCAAACTCCAGGGTGAATTCGCCCGAGCCAAGAAACTGCTTGTGCTGCCAGCCGGTCACGTCATAGTAGGCCGCCATGCGCGGGAACCATTGGGCGATTTCAAACAGGGCGTTCTTGTCTTCCTCGAAGAATTCATAACCGGAGCGCCCGCCCAGCACTTTCTGTTCGTTGATGCGGTAATCCCAGTCGACCTGGAACACGAAGTCCTGGCCCGGTTTCAAGGGCTGCGGCAAATCGATGCGCATCATGGTGCGGTTGATAACGTATTTCAAAGGCTGGCCATCGGCGCCTTTCAGCGCGCGGATATTGAAGCCGCCCTGGAATTCGCGTCCGGCCAGGATGCCGCGCAAGCCTTCGAATTTCATGCTGTCTTCACCCGTCCTGGCCCAGGCCTGGCGCGATGGCGCCGTGAGCATGCGGCGCGCGTCGGAATCGGGTTTGTAGATATTCTGGTCCAGCTGCACCCACAGATAGCCGAGGGTGTCGGGTGACTGGTTGTGATAGGTAACGGTGCCGCTGCCATGGATTTCGCGCCTGGCTTCATCGAGGCTGGCGCGGATGACGTAGTCGGCGCGCTGCTGCCAATAGGCGTGGCCGGGCGCGCCGGAGGCGGTGCGGTAGGTGTTCGGAGTGGGCAGCAGTTCTTCGAGCTGGCGGAACTTGTCGTCGAACGGTTCGGCGGCAAAAGCGGAAACGGTGAAGCAAAGCGCCAGGCAGGCGACAGAGCCGAAAGAGATACGCATACTCACCCTGATTGTTGTTATAAAGAAATAGTGGCAACTATTCTAAACGCAGGGTGATACGCTTGTACTATCAATTTGTAATAAAGAAAGGTGTTTTTCTATCCAACTTCCGACAGCGATGGCAGGGGTGCCAATCTGCCGGATTTTGCTTGGATAAAGTACCGTTTTACTCACTTTTCATCAGATTGCCACGCAGCAGGTCGAGTTGCTGTTTCATTTCTACAACTTGCTCCACCTTGCAGTGGCTGGCGTTCAAGATGGCTTCCGGCAAGGTTGCAGCCTGCTGACGCAGCTGATCGCCGTGTTCCGTCAGTGAAATGATGACCTGGCGTTC
Organism: Janthinobacterium sp. Mn2066; assembly: GCF_049319705.1. Lineage (NCBI taxonomy): Bacteria > Pseudomonadati > Pseudomonadota > Betaproteobacteria > Burkholderiales > Oxalobacteraceae > Janthinobacterium > Janthinobacterium sp. Mn2066. The sequence goes on from NZ_JBMOUF010000001.1 coordinate 386,281, forward strand.
GTCGCTGGCAGCGCGCACGCGGCGCAACAGGCCCGCCTGCTCCATGCGCTTGAGCAGGGGCGTCAGCGTAGCGGAATCGAGGAACAAACGCTCGCCGACCTGGGACACGGTCAAGCCATCCTGCTCCCACAGCACCATCATCACCAGGTATTGCGAATACGTCAGGCCCAGCTTGCGCAAGAGTTTACGGTAGAGCTTGCTCATGGCCAGCGAAGTCGAGTACAGGGCAAAGCACAGCTGGTTGTCCAGGCGTGGCACCTGATTGAGTGGCGAGGGATTGGGGGCAGTGGTGGTATCCATGTGCACAGTATATATAGCGCACTACTTAATAGCAAATATCTTGCCGATGATACGAACCGCACCGGACCTGGCGGCCCGGTGCGTTGCCGCGATTATGCGTAGCGTGCGCGCAGCAGCTGCAGCATGGCCACGTTCTGTTGCCAGGCGTCGGCCACCGGCTGCTGCGTGTAAGGCAGGGTTTGCAGATACGGCGCCGGGCCGAATTCCGGCGTGAACGTCATGCGTTCGGCGCCAGCCGCGCGGCGCAACGCCACCACGGCATCCCACCAGGCCAGGTGGGCGTCCAGTGCAGGCTTGGCTTCCGGCGCGCGGAAGTCGGCCACTTGCGGCCCTTGCGGGTGGCCTACCCGTGCGTGGATATGGCGCACCAGCGGCAGCACTTGCGCCAAGGTGTGCGGCTGGTCTTCCAGCAGGGATTCGCAGGCGCAGCACCAGTGCGACAGGTCGGCCGTCAGCGGCAGCTCGGGATACTGCGCCAGGTAGGGCAGCAACAGCATCGGATGGCCGCTGAAACGGCTGCGGTGGATTTCATGCACGATGGGCACGCCGTGTCTGGCCGAGATGGCGGCGGCCAGGGCGATCAGTTCGGCGTTTTGCGCCTGCGTATAAAAATCCTTGCCCGTGTGCGTGTTGACCAGCACGGGGCGGGCCTGGCAGGCGTTGTCCAGCAGTTCGGCCAGGGCGCTGCGGTGCGCATCAAAATCGCGGTGGAACACGGTTTCCCACTGTGCGGCGATCAGTGCCAGGCCGGCGTCGGCGATGCGCGTAGTCCATTCCTCGCGCAATGCCACGTCCAGCGGCAGCGACATTTCGATGCCGTCGAAACCGGCCGCCAGCACCTTGTCGATGAACACTTGCGGCGCCAGCTCGTTATTGCCCCAGTGGGCGGCAAATACCTGGATGCGCATCAGACGAAGCCCCGCACCGGGAACGACGCGTCGCGCTGTATCCAGTTGTGTTTGGCGTATTCGGTCTGGCCATCGGTGGCGTGCAGGGTGTAGGCGTGGCGCGAGATCGGCGAGCGGTTCGGCGCGCTGTAGTGGGGCAGCAAACCGTGGAAGCAGACCAGCGCGCCGGCCTTGACTTCCAGCGGCACGGCGGTGCTGTCGTCGGGCCATGGCGTGGCGTCGAGTTTTTCCACGCGCACCTGGTCGCCATTGCGGATAAAACGCTCGCGCAGCGGGCCGCGGTGGCCGCCCGGTTCGGCCCACAGGCAGCCGTTTTCCAGGGTCGCGTCTTCCAGCGCGAACCAGAAGGTGGTCACGCTGATCGGCGTGGTTTCAAAATAGGTGGCGTCCTGGTGCCAGCGTACTTCGCCGCCGATGCCCGGCTGCTTGAAGATGTACATCGATTGCCACACTTGTGCCTCGGCCAGGCCCAGGTCGCGCGCCACTTCCGCCAGTTTCGGGTCGCTGGAAAAGCTGCGGAAGACGGGGTCCAAATCATGCATGGCGTGGCCGATCTTGTTGATCGACAGGGACTTGGCCTGTTTCAGCTGGCCGTCCGGGCCGAACGCTTCTTCTTCAAAAAAGCAGCGGATGGTGTTGTCGGACGAGAGGAAATAATCGTTGGTGTTTTTCGCCTGGTCGCGCGTGGTGAAGATCGACTGGCTCAGGCTGGGATCGAATTCGTTGACAATCTGTTCGGCGCGCGCGCGCAGGGCGGCGATCTCGTCGGCGCCCTTGAAGCCGGGCAGGATGATGTAGCCATCGCGTTGATATTGTTCTTGTTGTGCAGTTGTCAGCATGATCACGGCCCCAAAGGATAAATAGAAGACGCCATTGTAGGATGCTGCGCTGGCTCAAACAATCATGCGGCGGTTGACAGATTGTCGCCGAAACGAAGACAATCTTTGATATGGATCAATTACGCGCGATGGAAGTGTTTGTCGAAGTGGCCCGCCAGCGCAGCTTTACGGCTGCTGGCCAGCGCCTGGGACTGACGCGCGCCATGGTCAGCAAGACCATCATGCAGCTCGAAGAGCGCCTCAATGCGCGCCTGCTGCACCGCTCCACACGCGAAGTGAGTTTGACGGACGCGGGCCGCGCCTACCTGGCGCCGTGCATGGCCACCGTCAGCCAGGCGCAGGAAGCGGCGCGCATGGTGGCGCACGTGGCGCAGGCGGGCGCCGAACTGGCCGGCCCGCTGCGCATCCAGGCGCCATCGAGTTTTGGCAGCGCCTGGCTGGCTGACGCCGTCGCCCGTTTCAGTTTGCTGCACCCGCAGGTGCAGGCCGAACTGTTTGTCGACGATGCGCTGCTCGACCCGATACGCCATGGCTTCGACTTGACGATCCGGGTCGGCGGCATCCCGGACAGCAGCGCGCTGGCCATGCGCCCGCTGGCGCCATGCCGGGGCGTGCTGTGCGCCAGCCCCGCCTACCTGGCGCAATGGGGTGTGCCGCAAGTGCCGCAAGATTTGCTGCGCCATCAGTGCCTGCATTTCAGCCACCTGACCGATGGCACCAACTGGCATTTCCGGCGTGTGCATGAGGGGCAAAACGAGGAAGTGAGCGTGCGCGTGCAGGCCGGTTTTACGGCCAACAACGGCCTGGTGCTGCACCAGGCGGCGCAGCGCGGCCTGGGCATCGTCTACAGCACCACCTTCCTTGCGTGGCGTAATCTGCTCGATGGCAGCTTGCTGCCCGTGCTGCCCGGCTGGTCGCTGCCGCTCAATCACCTGAGCGCCCTGTACCCGGCCAGCCGCCAGCTGTCGCCCAAGGTGCGCGCGCTGATCGACTTCCTGGTGGCCGAATACCAGCCCGTGCCGCCATGGGATCGCGAACTGGCGGCGGCCGGCATGCTGCCGCTGGAGTAGCTTGTCTTTGTTGAAATGAAACGCGCTGTTTTCCAGGATAGGATCACAATGGCTGTTTCTCTTCCGACGACAGGAGTCATGCATGGCCAAAAACACCATTGCTGGATATCTCGCGCAGACGCTGGCTGCGGCGGGCGTGGAACGGATCTGGGGCGTGACGGGCGATAGCCTGAACGGGCTGGCCTACAGCCTGGCCGAAGACAAGGCGATACGCTGGATGCATACCCGCCACGAGGAAGCGGCCGCCTTTGCGGCCGGCGCCGATGCGGCGTCGACAGGCCGCCTGGCCGTGTGCGCAGGCAGTTGCGGGCCGGGCAATCTGCACCTGATCAATGGACTGTTCGATTGCCACCGCAATCACCAGCCGGTGCTGGCGATCGCCGCGCATATCCCGTCGAGCGAAATTGGCCTCGGCTATTTCCAGGAAACGCATCCACAGGAATTGTTCAAGGAGTGCAGCCATTACGTGGAAGTGGTGTCGTCGGCCGAGCAGTTTCCCCGCGTGCTGGCGCGCGCCATGCGCACCGCGATCGAAGAGCGGGGCGTGGCCGTGATCGTGCTGCCGGGCGACGTGGCCCTCAGCGCCGGCCCCGGGGAAGCGCCGGCCTGGGTGCATAGCGCACCGTCGCGCATCGTGCCCGCCGAAGTGGATCTCGACCGGCTGGCCGCCATGCTGAACGACTCGGAAGCCGTGACCATCCTGTGCGGCAGCGGCACGCAGGGCGCGCACGATGAAGTGGTGGCCCTGGCCGACGTGCTGGGCGCACCGATCGTGCATGCCTTGCGCGGCAAGCAGTTCATCGAATACGACAATCCGTATGACGTGGGCATGACGGGCCTGATCGGCTTCAGTTCCGGTTATCACGCGATGATGTCCTGCGATACCTTGCTGCTGCTGGGCTGCGATTTTCCGTATCGCCCGTTTTATCCCGCCGACGCGAAGATCATCCAGATCGACTGGAAGGGCTCGCAGCTGGGCCACCGCGCACCGCTGGCGCTGGGCCTGGTCGGTACGGTGAAGGAAACCGTGGCCGCCACCTTGCCCAGGCTGCAGCGCAAGGGCGACCGCAGTTTCATCAACAACGCGCGCAAGCACTATGTCTCGGCGCGCAAGGGACTCGATGAGCTGGCCACGCCGGCGGGGAAAGGGCGGCCGATCCATCCGCAATACCTGGCCAGGCTGATCGACGAAATCGCCAGCGACGATGCGATCTTCACGGCCGACGTGGGCACGCCAACGGTGTGGGCCGCGCGCTACCTGACGATGAACGGCCGGCGCCAGTTGCATGGTTCGTTCAACCATGGCTCGATGGCCAACGCCATGCCGCAGGCGCTGGGTGCGCAGGGCGCGTTTCCAGGACGGCAGGTGGTGTCGCTGTCTGGCGACGGCGGCCTGTCGATGCTGCTGGGCGATTTGCTGACGGCGCGCCAGCTCGATTTGCCGATCAAGATCGTGGTGTTCAACAACAGCCTGCTCGGTTTCGTGTCGATGGAATTGAAGGCGGCCGGTTACCTGGACACCAATGTCGACCTTGCCAAGACCGACTTTGCCGCCATCGCCAGGGCGGCGGGCATTTATGGCGTGCGGGTGGAGGAATCGGAAGATGTGGCGGGGGCCCTGAAGGAAGCCTTCAGCCACCCTGGCCCGGCGCTGGTGGACGTGGTCACGTCACAGCATGAGCTGGCGCTGCCGCCGTCGATCGAGCTGGCGCAAGCCAAGGGTTTCAGCCTGTTCGCGCTGCGCGCGATCATGAGCGGCCGGGGCGACGAAGTGCTGGAACTGGCGCGCACCAATTTGCGCATCGCCGACTGACCGCAGTGTCATTGCCGCGGTCATGGCAGGACTTGCTTAAGCCAGACTAAGGCGCTCTGTTTTCGTGCGGGCGGCAGACAGGCGCGGTGCGCCTGATGCCGCGCCCGTCTTGAACACGCCCATCGCCTGCGCCAGTGCGCCCGCCTGCTGCTGCATGCTTTCGGCGGCGGCTGCCGACTGTTCGACCAGCGCCGCGTTTTGCTGCGTCATCTGGTCCATCTGGGTGATGGCCATATTGACTTGCTCGATGCCGGCGCTCTGCTCGGCGCTGGCCGCCGTGATTTCCGCCATGATGTCGGCCACCTGCTGCACGCTGCTGACGATCTCGCCCATGGTCTTGCCCGCCTCGTCGACCAGCTTGCCGCCCTGTTCGATCTGGTTGACGGAATCGACGATCAGGGTCTTGATTTCCTTGGCCGCGCCCGCGCTGCGCTGGGCCAGGTTGCGCACTTCGGTGGCGACGACCGCGAAACCGCGTCCCTGTTCGCCGGCACGCGCCGCTTCCACGGCCGCGTTGAGGGCCAGGATATTGGTCTGGAAGGCGATGCCGTCGATCACGCCGATGATGTCGGCGATCTTGCGCGAACTGTCCTTGATGCCGTTCATGGTGCCCACCACCTGTTCGACCACGCTGCCGCCGCGCCCGGCCACGCCGCTGGCCGTGATCACCAGCTGATTGGCCTGGCGCGCATTGTCGGCATTTTGCCGCACGGTGCTGGTCAGTTCTTCCATCGAGCTGGCGGTTTCTTCCAGCGAACTGGCCTGCGATTCCGTGCGGTTCGACAGGTCGGCATTGCCGGCGGCGATTTCCTGCGAGGCCACGTTGATGGTGTCGCTCGAATGGCGTACTTCGCTGACCATTTCGGCCAGCTTGCCATTCATCTCGCCCAGGGCGCGCAGCAACTGGCCCGATTCGTCGAGCGTGCTGCTGGTCACTGTGGAGGTGAGGTCGCCGTCGGCCACCTGGCGCGCCAGTTGCACGGCCGTTGCCAGCGGCACCGTAATCGACTTGGCCAGCAGCCAGGCGCAAACAAACACGAAGAGCACCATCAGCACCGTCAATATCAGCATCAGGTTGCGGCTTTTTTCATAGATCTTCTGGATTTCTTCCGCGCGCAAGTTGATGTCTGCGCGCTCATACAACAGCAATTCCTTGATCTTGTTGGCATAGGCCTTGGCCACCGGCGCATATTTGCTGTCCACCAGGGCCGAAGCGCGTTCGGAGTCCCCCTGTTTTTTCAGCGCCAGCACTTCGTCGCGCGACGACAGGTACTGCTTGCGCAAGTCCATCAGCTCGCCCCAGATCTTTTTTTCTTCGGGCGTATCGATGGCCGGTTCGATCAGTTTTTGCAGCTTGGCCGAGCCGGTGGTCGATTCGGCCACTTCGGCGGCAAAGAAGTCGCCCAGCGAGCTATCGCTGCTCTTGGCAATGGCCAGGCTGCGGCGGATGCCGGAATACACATTCAGATACCAGTCGCTGATGTAGCGTTCGCTGGCCAGCGGCTCGGCCATCAATTGTTTGGTGGAGTCGGCTACCGCGCTCAAACGGGCGATGCCGATGCCGATCGCCAATAGCGAACAGAGCAGCACTACGGCAAAGCCCAGTAACAGGCGTTTACCGATATTCATATTGTTGATCAAGCTGGGCATGACAATTTCTCTCCGGTTATCGTGTGGTGCTGCGTTTGATACAGTGAATTTGATACTTGGTATGCGCTTTGTCCCACCGGGTGATGGCGGCAATGCGGCAGTGCGCTTGAATATATATTAAATAATTCCTTGTGGAAACTTTAATAAGCAGAGGAATCAACAGAGGAAGGAATTTGGCCGCCCGGATGTTGTTTGTATGTCAGTGGAGGTGCGACATCGTTGGCCGGGCGGCAAGCGGGAGAGTGACAGGCGGTATGCGTGGTAACAGGGAGTTACACCTGCCAGCTGCCGTCCTGATAGACCCGCTCGTCGTCGAGGTAGACGGCTTCGGTGACGGCGAAGATGTCGACGTGGTAGCGCGCATCCTTGCGCTTGAACTGGGGCTTGGCGTACACGCCGTGCTTGGCGCCCAGCGACAGATGGATGCCGCACATGCGTTCATAAGTGCCGATATCGTTGACCATCTGCTCGCGCGAGAATGCGCGGTTCATGCCGAAGCCCAGTTCGCGCACCCATACTTCGCCTTCGTGGGCGCGGATGATGTCCAGCATTTCCAGGAATTCCGCGGTGGCGTGTTCGGTGCCCGTGACCCGGCCTTTTTCGATGATCAGGGTGATCGGCGTGTCCGGGCGGTTGACCATGAATTTGGTATCGCCGAACACAAAGATGCGCACGCGGCCATTGACCGCTTCCAGGTCTTGCGCCTCCGTAAACACTTCGCCCAGCGGGAACTGGCCGCCGATATTGTTCATGCCGCTATAGTCGCCGATATTGAGCTTGGCGCTTTCAAACGGCGAGGCGAAGATCAGTTGCTCGCCGCCGCTGTCGACCATGCCGTGGCGGGCGCGGTCGATGCGTGCTTTCAAGGCATGGCCCACGCCCCGGTAATAGGCCGGGTCATACGCCAGCGAGGCGATGTAGTGCAAGCCTTGCACGCCGGGCATGCGCGACAGGTGCACGTGTTCGATCACCTTCAGGCCCCGCTTGAACAGTTCGATGCGGATGCGGAAGGCCTCCAGGCGGAAGCTGGTCGACTGGATCAAGACCACCAGGCTGCCGGCCGGCAGGGCGGCAAACGCGGCCAGCACGGCGTCCGGCGTGACTTCGTCGAAATCGATGAAGGTGGCGTGGGGCAAGGCCAGGCGATACGCCTCGGTCAGCACCACATTGAGCCAGCTGCGCTTGTCGCAGACAATCAGCGCCGGCTCATCGGGCCGGTGGCAAATGGCCATCGCCAGGGTGTCGGCCACGTTGTGTGCCGCCACTTCGGTAGCGGCGGCGCTGATGGCGTCGAGGCGGCTGGTGTCGGTGCTACTGTCGCTGCTGTTGTCGCCGCTGGTATCGTTGCTTGGGTGCGTCATGGGATGGCTGTCGTCTGCAAATAGTCAACGCGCATTATAAGTGCAGATGCCAATTGGTCAGCAGATGCTGGATGGTCTTGTATAGTGCTTTTGAGCAATGTATTATTGGTGCATCTATTGAGACATCAATAACAAAGCCTAACCGAGTGTGATGCGAGTGTGACGCAATGAGCATAATTGGACAAGATATCCCCATGGAACGTCCCGATGCGGATGGACGCGCAGCCGTGTTCGTGCCTGTCACGGGCGTCAAGGAAGATATCTTGCTGGCCATACGCAAGGGCGCAGCCATCGTCGGCTTCGCCAATCACGACCGCACCATCACCGTGTACTTTGAAAGCAACCGCTTCGACGACCCGGTGCTGGCCAAATGGGAACACAAGGCGCGCAAGGCCTATGACCGCCTGATCGGCAATGCCCCCACCGTTTCCAAGCTGACCACCAGCCCGGTTCACTTCGAACAGATCGGCTACATCAATGGCAAGGGCATCACCATCCGCCGCATGGATAGCCTGAAGCGCTGGCTCAGTTATTCCGACGCGCTCGACTCTTGCCCGGAAAACGAGATCGTGCCGCGCACGGTGATGCCGAAAGTCGACAGCGTTAAAGTCTAGTTTTTCCTCCTTTCCCGCTTACACCACCACAATACTTGCCTGCGCCTTGAGCGGGCAGGGCAGGCTGTCATCGAAAGTGATCTCGATGGCGCTGGCGATGAACATGCCGCCGATATGCTGGGCGGCGATTTCCGGCGGCGTGCCCGGCTTGGTCAGGTTGACGTCTTGCGCGAACACGAACACGCGCCAGCTGCCATATACGTCTTGCCCGTATTGCAGCAACTGCCGATACGCCAGTTTCAGATTCAGGCTGGCCGCATACACGCCGTCATTGGCGCCGGGATCGTAGCCCAGCCCGTCATCGGAGAGTGTTTCCACGAAATACAGGCCTTGCGGCGCCTGGAACAGCACGAAGGCATACAGCTCGTTGCCACGGAATAAATCGCCATTGTCGCGCCGGAAGCTGGCCCGTACCCACAACGGTTCGAACGCCTGCACCACGTCGGGCGTATCCGTTTCCACCGGGCCGGCCACATGCACGTTGACCTGCGTTTCGCTCACGGTATGGTGGTAGCTGGCGCCGGTCGTGAAACGGTCGTATTGCCAGCGGATGTCGGCCGTGTACGGCTGGCCCGCATTCGGCGCCTCGGGCAACACCCATTGCGCCACCACCCGTTCGCCCAGGGTCAGTTCACCGGCGGCGGGCGGCGTGGCTTCCTGGCCGCGCCAGAATGGGTCGGCCAGGTCGGAACAGGCTGCCACGATGGCGCCCGAGGCGATCGCCGACGCCACGCCCGCTACCGTGAATTCGGGCTTGCCCGAGGCGGCGCCCTTGGGCGTGCAGCAATGCACGCTGGGATCGGTTTCTTCGAACGTGCCGCCCACGCTGAAACTGGCCTTGCCGGAACCCAGGGCCGCGGCGATGATGGCCACCAGGGCGGCGATCAGGGCGATGATGATGGCCAGGATTTTCCACCAGGGATCGGAAAACGGCAATTCCCCGTGCGTGCCCGCGTAGGCGGGATTCGGTGTCCAGACCAGCGTCATGCCGGTGGGTACGATCGGCCCCCATTGCGGCGGACAGCGGCAATCTTTGCCGTCGCCGCCAGCGCCCGTGCTGCCCCAGCGCTTGCCGGGCAGGTGGCCTTGCGGCTTGGACAGTTCCAGGGTGCCTTCCTCGACCGTGCAAGTGTAGGTATTGGTGGCGCTGTCAAACCGCGTCTGCGAGACGAAGATTTGCTGGATCGAGCGGCGTGGCGTGTAGCCATCGGCCTTGGCGACAAAGCTGACCAGGCGCTTGCCCGGTGCGGCGTGCTGGAAGTCGGCGTTCCACATGACCAGCATGGCGGCGCCGGCCGGCACGCTGGCAAAGAAGAAGGTGCGCGCCACGGGGACGATGCCGGGGTCGCCCACGCTTTCCAGGTAGACGGTAACGTTGTTCAGTGCGTTGCCCGACCGGTTCGTCACGTGGGCGGCGATGCGCAAGCCGTAGATGGCGTTGTCGAACACGCCATCGGGCAGCATGATATTGGTGACGGGCTCGATTGCGAACGGCCGCGTCAAGACTTGCATGGGCGTGTCGCTCATGATGTTTGCTCCTCACGACCGTCTTCGCTGCCGACGATCAGGTAAGTATTGCCGCCCATCACCTTGCCATCCTGTCTTTCCAGCACGCGCAGCAGTGCATACTGATAGGACGGCAGCTTGTCGGCACGCAGGCTCAGGTAGACGGCCACGGCCTGGCCGCGCGGTACGTCGAGCACCAGTTTCTGTTCTCCCGGAGTGTCGTCATTGCAGTGTGGCGTCAAAGCCAGTCCGGCGGTCAGTAACACGTCTTTCGCCGGCCGCCATTTTTCCAGTCCCAGGGAGGCCAGCAAACGTGCGCTTGATTCACCGCCTTGTTCCAGCTGCAATTCCACTTTCCTGGCCTGGCGGGCCAGGGCCGCAACGGAAATGGCCAGCATCTGCGCGCGCCGCGCCGCCAGCACCACCTGCACATTGCGCTGGGCGATCTGTTCGTGCTGCTGGGGTTGGAACAGAAAGCCGTTCGGCAGCGGATCGGGCAAGGGATTGATATCGCCCGGACCATGGGCCACGGCGATCAAACATTCGTGGCCGCCGTTGACGATGACGGGGAACCAGGGCACCAGGCACAGCACTTCCTGGGTGGCGCCGGGCGCCAGGTCGGCAAACGCCGAGCCGATCGCGGTGGCGGCGCCGACGGCAATCAGTCCCGAGGGATCGGCCCAGTAAAAATCCACGCGCACGCCATTGGACGCGCTATTACCCGTGTTATGCACGCGGCCCCACAGGTAATTGCTGCTGCCGGCCACCGGCGCGCCGGGCGGACCATTCGGATCGTTGCCGGGCACGACCCAGATATCGGCGCTATCCCACCACCAGGGCTGGCCGTCTTCGATGATCAGGTGGGCTGACATGGCATCCTCCTCGTCTGCGCCGTCGCGTGTGCTGCGGTGATTCAGCTTAGGATGCGTTGTCTTGGGGCGTTTGATCGATATCAAATGCAGTGTTACCGGTGCTTTGCAATTTGCCTGGATAATTCATCGATTAAAGAGATACTTAAAAGCAGTGGATTTTCCAGACTCAAGATAAAAATTACTGCTCAAGCATAGATGGGTTATTATTTGAATGATAATTTAAAGTGTTTGCTCGCAATATTGGACTTGTACCCCATTGTTTTCTGGAAGTTGGCATGCATGCGTACCTCAAGGTGTTTTTGTGAATCGGGAAATTGAATATCAGTGCCAGGAATCCGAATGCCTGTCGGTATTGCCATGGGTCGTCAAGTTTTGTCCCTTTTGCGGCGCGAGACAAACAACGATGACCTTGAAAATCACGGTTCCTCCTGTATTGCCGAAGGATGAGCCACCCTTAAAGCCCTATATCCTTGATACCCGGCGTCCGGAGCGTGCCTTGAAAAAGCTTCCTGTGCCCGTAGCGGAGCCTGTTTCCGACGATAGCTTGAGTAATTTTCATCGTGATATCGCCGATAGCATTTCCGACGCATATTGCAATAGCGCGACCTTTGCCAAGTTGCTGCGCCAGGGCCAGAACATGCTGGGCCTGGATGCACGGCGGGTGCATGCGATTTTATCGATGGCATTGGAGCGTTTGCATGCGGTCAATGAGCAGGCTTTGCTTGATGAATTAAACGCTTTGCTCCATGTTTTTACCGATGCGGAAAAGAAACTCGATAAAAAGAATCGCATCGATGCTTTACAGAGTGTCTGTAAAGTGCGGCCAGGGACGAAAAAAGGCATGGATCCCACGATTGCGGAGAGGTTTATTACGGATTTTTGCAGGAGAAATTCGGTAAGGGAACGCGCCGGACTGTGGGGCTGGAAAGTCCTGTAACCGCGTAGATAAAAGTACGCAATTCCGATCTGGCCTGGGCCGATCAATTTTTATCTTTTTAACTGAGGAAGAAATGAATCAAGCTGATCAAGAATGGCTGAAAAATCGCGTGGCGGTTGCCGTGGACGACGATTTTTATCTGGACCGTGATGAAGAGCGGCGCATCAAGGAAGAAGGCGCTAGCCGCGGTATTGTGAGCCGCGAGATCGAGTTGATTATCCGTGAACAGCTCGATGAATATTCGGCTGTCTCCGAGCGCGCGCTGGTGGAGGAACTGGATCGGCTGCTGCATCAGTTCACCGACAACGACAAGAAACTCGATCAGAAAGAGGAGCGCCTTGCGCTCAATAAAGTGGTGACGCCGGCGTCAGGCAAGAAGGTGGGCCTCGATCCGCGTGTTGCGGAAGAGTATGTGGCTAGTTTTTGCAAGGCCAACGGCGCATCGCGTTCCACCGACACCAAGAAATGGCTCAGTTCACAAATGGGACTGGTGCTGGTCGCGGTCGCCGTGGCTGGCGCTGGCATCTTTTTTGCGACGCGTCCATCGGTCGCAAAGGAAGAAAGTGTGGCTGTCCCGGTGCAGGCCAAGGAAGCGCGGGCGGCCGATACCAAGGCGGTCAGGCTCAATGAGAACGACCGCGCCGAGATCGATGACCAGTTGCGCCGGGCTGCGCTGTATGTGGAAAAAGCGCAATACACGGACCCGCCAGAGAGTTCGGCCAAGGCATCGCTCGACCAGATTCGGCAGATCGACCCGGACGGCCAATACCGTGGCGAAGAGGTCAAGGGGCTGGCAAGCAAGATTGTCGATCACTACATCAAGCTGGCGGAAAAAAGCGCCGCGTCGAATGATCTCGGGGCGGCCGCCAAGTGGCTGGCGCGCGCAAAACTGCTGAACCGTGATCGTGAGGTAATATTGGAAAAGGAACGGGCACTAGGGTTGGTGAAGGCAGAGCGTTAAGATACGCGCTGTCTGCACCAGCGGGGGCAGACAGCGCGCATGCCATGATGGCATGGGCATACAGGTAGTCACCAGGGTTGGAATGTGTTTGAACAAGTAAATGAACGTTGTATCCAGGCCGCTTGTGGCCAGGCATTGCCGCTGCGCGTGGCGTATTGCCCGTTTTGCGGCACGCGGCAAGCCGCCTTGGCCGAAACCAGGGCCGAGCCTGCGCCGGTACAGAGTATGAAACCGCCGCCTGTGACGGTGGCCCCGGTCCCGGTCCCGGTCCCGGTCCCGGCGCCGACACCCGACCCGGCGCCGAAGCCGGTGCCGCCGTCCATTCCTGCTCCACAAGCAGCCAAGCCGCCCCCGGCAGCGGCGAAACCCGTCAAGGCCGCCCGTTCCGTGCCGCCGCCGCGTCCGCCCATCCGGCTGCGTACCTGGATCATGGCGGCGCTGGCGCTGCTGGGCATCTGGCTCTATAACAAGCCATCCGACCAGCCGGCCAGCGTGGCCCAGCAGGTAGAGGCGGCCACGGCGCTGGCGGCGCAGTGCGACCTGGACGGGGCGCGCAGCGCACTGGCTAGGCTGAAAAATGCCAAGGCGCCAGCCGCGCAGATCAAGCAGTTGCAGTCCAGTATCAACAGTGCCAGCGCTGCCTGCGACAAGAAACAGCGGCGCGAACAGGAGGGGAGCACGGCGCTGGCGGCCGTCAATCAGGCGCTCGACGCGGGCAACCTGGAGGTGGCGGCTTCGCGCCTGGCCGCCTATGCCAAGCGCCATGGCGACGATGCCGATACCCTGGAGCTCGATGCGAAAATCAAGGTGGCGCAGGCCAGCCGCAAGCTCGATGCGGCCGACGCCTGCCTGGCGAAGTCGGACCGGGTCTGCCTGGAAAGCAATCTGATCGCGGCGGAGCGCTACAAGCGGCCGGAACTGGCGACGCGCATCCGGGCGCTGCGCACGGCGCTGTCCCAATTGCTCGAGCATTCGCTGTTCGATGCGCCGCCGGCGGCAGCCACCCATTAAAAGCTGCCGCAAACCGTGTGCTTATGTGCGTTAGCGTACGCTTGAAAAGAATTTCCCAGTGTATATTGAAGACTGATCTGTTCGTTTTGATAACACTGAAAGGGAATATCATGAAAGCAAGCAAAAACCTGATGGCACTCTGCGCTGCCGGCATGATGGTGGTGGCGCTGGCGGCCTGCCAGAAAAAGGAAGACGTGTCCGCTCCGGGCCCGGCTGAACAGGCTGGCCAGAAAATCGATGCCGCCGCCGCCCAGGCCAACAGCGATATCAAGGATGCCGCCGCCAAGGCGGACGCCGCCGTGAGCCAGGCCGCCTCGGAGACGGGCGCCAAGATCGATCAGGTCACTGCCGATGCGAACAAGAAAATGAACGAGGCAGCCGACGCCGTCGGCCAGAAAGTGGAAAAAGCGGGCGAAAAAATCCAGGACGCCGCCCACAAGTAAGCACGCCAGCAGGCAATGTGATCAAGGCCGGCCAGTCCGGCCTTTTTATGTTGCCGCCGCGGTATCTGGCGCGGTATTGCCATCCAGCGCTGCGGTCGCTGCCGCCACTGTCTTGACTGCCTGCGTTTCATCCTGCCCGCCCAGCACCACGTTCAAGTCGACATAACCGTCGCGCCATGCGCGTTCCAGGTCTTGTTCGACCACTTCCATGGTGGTGCCTTCCATGCGCTGGAAATGGCGCAAGCCATAGGCGCGGTTGCGGCCATGCGCCTTGGCCAGGTACAGCGCCATGTCGACCAGGTTGACGCTGCGCTCCCACGACAGGGCTTGCCCCAGCGGCGCCAGCGGATATGGCGCAAAGCCCACCGAGACGTGCACGCTGATCGCCTGCCCCTGATAGTGCACGGTTTGCGCGGCTACGCCGTTGAGGATGCGCAGCGCGATGTCATCGAGTCCGCCGCGCGTCACGGCCGGCAAGAAGGCCAGGAACTCTTCGCCGCCCCAGCGCACGATCATGTCCGTTTCGCGCAGCACGTCATGCAGCGTTTCGGCGATGGTGGTCAGCACCAGGTCGCCCGCCGCATGGCCATAGTGATCGTTGATCTGCTTGAAATGGTCGACGTCGAGCAGGAACAGGGCGCCCACGATTTCGGCGTCCGTATCGGTCATGGCCTGGCGCGGCGCCAGCTTGCCCGCATGGCTGCCGTGCTGGCGCATGAATTCCTGGAAGTGGCGGCGGTTGTACAGGGCCGTCAGCGGATCGCGCGAGCTTTGGCGCTTGAGTTCCTGGTTCTTGACGTTCAGCTGCACGTTCGCATGGCGCACCTTGCGGTACAGCATGCCGACGATGACGGACGCCATCGCCAGCACCAGCGCCAGCAGCCACCAGATGCGCTGCTGCAGGCGGCGGTTGTCGATTTCTGCGCTTTTCACCTGGTTTTCGCGGCTCAGTAACTCGATTTTCCGCTGTTTCTTTTCCGCTTCGTATTTTTCTTGTAGTTCATACACGGCTTTTTGCCGCTGCTTTTCAAACAGCTGGTTCGAGATGCTGCGCTCGCGGTGATAGGCTGCCACGGCGCCGCGCATGTCGCCAGCCCTCTCGAGGGTCTGGCCGTATTCCAGCAGGATTTCCTGCATGTCGGGCTGGTTGGCCGTGCGTTCATAGTACGCCAGCCCCGCTTCCACGCTGCGCTTGCCCTCGGCCAGGCGTCCCAGGCCGATTTGCGCCTGGCCGATGTTGACGTGCGCCGCCGCCTCGATCAGGCCATTGTTGACCAGTTGTGCCGCCTTGATGGCTTCGTTGCCGTAGCGCTGGGCCTGCTGGTAATCGCCCTGTTTCAAATAGCTGTCCGACAGGTTGACCAGGGTGGGCGCCAGCATGCCCTTGGCGTCGAGCTTGCGTTCCAGCGCCAGCGCATCGAGCAGCGCGCGCTGGCCCCGCACCGGCTGCTTCGCGTCCAGCGCCAGGCCATATTCGGTATTTTTTGCCTGCGCCATGCGTCCCGGCGATCCCAGCCTGCCGGTGAGGACCAGCAATTCATCGAGCGCCTGGAAACCCTTGTCGTATTCGCGCATTTGCCGGTACAGCACCGCCAGCGCATTGAGCGATGCGGCCAGGTCCCACGGCGAGTCGCTCTGGCGCGCCAGGTCGACGGCAGCCTGCAGCTTGGCCAGGGCCAGCGGGAAATTGCCTTCCTCGGCCCAGGACTGGCCCGCACCGATCATCGCCTGCACGCGCACGGACAGGTTGCTGGTCTGGTTGGCGATTTTTTCCGCTTCGAAGGCCAATTGGTGCGAAACATGGCGCTCGTTCATGGCGAACTTGATATAGGCCTTGTTGAGCAAGCCCTTGGCCAGCGCCACGTCGTCATGGTTGGTTTTGGCGTAGGCGATCAATTCCTCGGCCAGTTGCATGGCGATGTCGTTTTGCCCCAGGCGCATGCGGGCATTGCTGAGTTGAGTGAGGAATTCGGCGCGCACGGGCAACGGCGCGCTGCGCGCCTGCACTTCCATCTCCTGCAGATGCTGCAGGGCGCGGTCCGGCACGAAGCGTCCATCTTCGCGCACGTCCAGCAGGCGCTGTTCCAGGTCTTCCTGGGCGCCGGCATGCACTGGCCACAGACAGGCCAAGGCCAGCAGCCACGGCCCTCCCTGTTGCAACGCCATCTTGTATTTACCAGCCAACGTACCGTCCCATTGAGCACCCTAGTCTGCAAAGATTATATTCCGTTGCAATCAAGAAATATCATACCGTGTGCAGTTTTTTGCAAAAATACACACTGGGGGTGTTGACAGGGACAGTTTTACTGGGCCAGCTGTTGTAACAGGTACAAGCGCTGGTACAGGCCGCCGTCGATCTGCATCAATTCTTCATGCGGTCCCGCTTCCGTGATGCGGCCATGGTTCAGCACGATGATGCGGTCGGCGTCGCGGATGGTCGACAAGCGGTGGGCGATGGCGATGATGGTGACCTTGCCGCGCAATTCATCGAGCGCCGTCTGCACGATCTGCTCGGTCTGGCTATCGATGCGCGAGGTCGCTTCATCCAGCAGCAGGATGCGCGGCTGGCCGGCCAGTGCGCGGGCAATCGCGATCAGCTGTTTTTGTCCCGACGACAGGCGTGAGCCGCCTTCGCCCAGCGGCGTGTCGTAGCCGTGCTCCAGCGCCGCGATGAAGTCGTGCGCATGCGCGGCGCGCGCGGCCGCTTCGATCTGCGCCTGCGTGTAGCCGCGCCCCATGTCGATGTTTTCGCGCGCCGAGGCGGCCAGCAGGAAGGGGTCTTGCGGCACCAGGCCCACGTCGGCGCGGAAATGCTCGTTGGCGATACTGTCGAGGGCAATCCCGTTGACGGCGATGCTGCCCTGCGTGACAGGATAAAAGCGCAGCAGCAAGGAGAGCAGGGTCGACTTGCCGCTGCCCGTGTGGCCGACGATGCCGAAGAACGCGCCTTGCGGTATCTCCAGCGACAGGTCGTGCAGCACCGGCTGGTTGTCGATATACGCAAACGTCAGGTGCGAAATGGCGACCGCCGGCGACTTGCCGTCGTTGGCGCCATGGCGCGCGGCCGGCGCCGGCTTGCCCTGCGCATGTTCCAGCGCCTGCGCTTCGTCGAGCAGGGCCGAGACGCGGGCGGTGGCGACCACCGATTGCTGCAGCTGGCTAAATTGCATGGTGATCTGGATCAGCGGCTCGATCACGCGCGCGATGTAGCTGATGAAGGCGTACAGCACGCCCACTTCCACCGCGCCGATGTCGCGCCGGCCGAAACTGAAGATCACCACCGCCAGCAGCACGATATTGAGCATGTCGAGCGCGGGGCGCAGCAGCCAGGCGTTGGCGCGCAATTCCTGCAGGCGCGCCGTGTAATGGTCCTGGTTGATGCCCGTAAAACGGGCGCCGAAGCGGCGTTCCGCATTGTTCGCCTGCAGCACGCTCATGCCGCCGATCGATTCGGCGATCTGGCCATTGATTTCGCTGCGCAGCGCGCGCGTGCGCGTCACGGCTGGTGCGCTCCAGCGCTGGTACAGGAAGACGATCACCAGCACGGCCGGCAGCAGGGCCAGCACGATCAGCATCAGGCGCCAGTCCATCCAGGCCATGGCGGCCATGGTGCCGATCAGGACGATGGAACTGTCGAGGATGACGAACAGCACCTGCACGTACAGCGATTTCACCGCTTCCGTATCGTTGGTGACGCGGCTGACCAGCTGGCCCGTGATGGCGCGGTCAAAGAAGGCCATCGGCAGGCGCAGCACGTGCTGGTACACCGTTTCGCGCAGCCGCTGCACGGAACGCATGGCCAGGCCGGACAGGCGCACCAGCTGCAGGTAGCGCAGGCCGCTGGCGGCCCAGCCCGTCAGCAGGCAGCCGGCCAGCAGCAGCGACATGCGGGTCCAGTCCAGGTGGCGCGGCAGCAGGTGCTGGTCGATCAGCGCCTTGCCAAGAATCGGGCCCGTGACTTCCAGGCCGGCGGCGATGATCAGCCAGAAGGTGGCCCATTTCAGGTGGCCCAGGTCGGGTGCGGCGGCGCGGCGCAGCAGGCCGATCGCCTGCAGGGCCTGGCGGTGCACCGGCTGTTTTTCAGTATCGGCTTGCATGGTTGTTGGTGCGGCGCTGTTGGGTGCTGACTTTTCAGATGGCATCGAGGCTGGCCTCCAGTTGTTGGTAGCGCCACTGGCTGGCATACCAGCCATCCTGCTGCAGGAGGCTGTCGTGGCTGCCGGTTTCAGTGATGTGGCCATCGCGCAGCACCAGGATCAGGTCGGCATTGACGACGGCGCTCAGGCGGTGGCTGGCGATGATGGCGCTGCGCTCGGGACGGCGCAAACGCAGTTCTTCCAGGTGCTGCAGGATGCGCGTTTCGGTGCCCGTATCGACCGCCGACAAGGCATCGTCCAGCAGCAGCAAGCCGTTATCGGCCAGCAGGGCGCGCGCGATGGCCACGCGCTGGCGCTGGCCGCCGGACAGGGTGATGCCTTTTTCGCCCACATGGGTCAGGTAGCCATCGGGGAATTGCAAAATATCGCCATGGATGTCGGCCAGCTGCGCCGCCCGTTCGATTTCCTGCTGCGTCGCCTCGGGACGGGCCAGCGCGATGTTGTCGGCGATGGTGGCCGAGAACAGGAACGACTCCTGCGGCACCCAGCTGATCGCCGCGCGCAGCGCGTGCAGGGTGTAGGCGTCCAGTGGCTGGCCATTCCAGGTGGCGGCGCCCGTTTGCGGCGTGACCTGGCGCAGCAGCACGCGCAGCAGGGTGGACTTGCCGCTGCCGGTCGGGCCGACCAGGCCCAGGGTCTGGCCAGGCTGCAGCTGCAAGGAGATGTGCGACAGCGCGGGCTGTGTCTGGCCAGCGTACGAAAAGCCGATATCGGCCAGCTGCAGGGGACCGGGCGTCAGGCTGGCGATGGTGCCGTGATCGTCGATGGCCAGCGGCGCGTCCAGCATCGGGTGCAAGCGCTGCCAGGCGGCGCGGCCGCGCTCGATCAGCGACAGCACCCAGCCGGCGGCGAACATGGGCCAGATCAGCTGGCCCAGGTACATGGAAAAGCTGGTCAGCGAACCGATGGTCAGCTGGTTTTGCCACACCAGGTAGCCGCCCAGGCCCAGGGTCAGCGCGGTGGCGGCCGTCAGGGTCAGGCCGACGGCCGGCTCGTACGCGGCTTCCCAGCGCTGCGCCGTCAGGCTGGCGTGGGCGGCGTGGCCGGCCAGTGTGGAAAACTGCTTGCTGCTGCGCTGTTCCAGGCCCAGCGCGCGCAGGGTGCGCACGCCCGACAGCGATTCCTGTACATGGTCGTTCAAGGCAGCGAAGCGTTTCAGCGAATCGGTGGAGGCCGTGTGGATATGGCTGGAAATGCGCCAGAAGGCCAGTCCCATCAGGGGAAACGGCAGCAGGGCGATGCAGGCCAGGCGCCAGTCCACGCCCAGCAGCATGATGCCCAGCACCATCAGCAAGGTCAATGTGCCGTCGAAGCCGGCCAGCATCGCTTCGCCAGCCGCCATCTCGATGGCGTCGATATCATTGGTGGCCAGCGCCATCAGGTCGCCCGTGCGCTGGCCCTGGTAAAAGGCGGCGCCCTGCTGCGACATGCGCGTATAAAAACGCGTGCGCAGCATCACGCCCAGCTGGTAGGCAGCCTTGAACAGGGTGATGCGCCAGCCGACGCGCAGGAAGTAAATGCAGACGCCGGCGGCGAGCAGGGTTACCAGCTCCAGCCACAGGTCGCTGGGGGCCAGGCGGTGGCCGGCCAGCGCGTCGATGATGGCGCCGACGCGGCGCGGCACCCAGACGGTCAGTGCGGCCACGCCCGTCAGCATGACGGCGGCGGCGGCGTACGACGGCCAATGCTGGCGCACGAAGCCGGCGATAAGCCTCGATAAACTCATGTATTACCTTTTAATTTGATGATGGGGTGTCGCGGGGCGGAAGGAGGGGCACGCGCACGGAAAGTACGCGTAGGATACAACAAGGCTGGCAAACCCGCTGAGGGCAGGACGATAAGCGTCACGCAAAAAACGGGCCGTAGCCCGTTATTTTGCTGCTCCCAACCTGCTGCGCGGGACTTATTTGCGTGGGCTGCCCTTGCCGCTCAGCATATCGAGCTGCTTCGGTGACGCAGCCTTGACGGCAGGCTTGGCGGCCGCTTTGGCGGCGGGTGTTGCGCTGGCCTTGGCGACGGGCTTGACGGCCGGCTTGACGGCTGCTGGCGCTGGCGCGGCTGCCTTGGCGGGTGCCGGGGCTGGTGCGGCAGCCGGTTTGGCTGCTGGCGCGGCGGCTTTGACTACCGGCTTGATGGCGGGTTTGGCAACGGCGGGTTTGGATGCCGGCGCGGGGGCAGCCGCAGGCGCGGGCACGATCTTGGCGGCAGGCTTGGCCGCTTCCACGGGCGCTGGCCTGGCTGCCGGTGCTGGCTTGACTTCCGGCGCCGCCGCTGGCGCGGCTGCCGGCACTGGCGCAGGAGCCGGCCTGGCCGCCACCGGGGCTGGCGCCGGTGCCGGTGCAGGAGCCGCAGCTGCCTGGTCGAGCCTGGCCTTGGCCGAGGCCAGCAAGTCGGCCTGGGTGCTGGACGCGATGCCGAACAATTGGCGGCTATAGGCCAGCACGCTTTCGATCTGCGGCTGCGCCTGGCTGGTGCTATAGCTGAAGAATTCGCGCGGGTCCTGCGTTTCCAGCAGGTGCTGCGCGGTTTCCGCCGTGTGGGAAATGGCCGCCTTGCCGGTATTGATGTTCAGGGCGATGATTTTTTCAGCGCTCTCGAAGACTTTGCTGGTCAGGGTGCTGAAGATCTGCAGCTGGTTTTCCAGTTGCGATTTCGCGGCTAGTGAAAATTGTTCTGGAAGCGAAAACATATTTACTCCTTTGTACGGATTAAAATGCTGGCAAAACGCTCTGCACATCCCGAAAACCAGAGCCGGCCGCGTTTTGTAAAGTGTCTGGCGTACTTCGATTTGATTGGACGCTGTTTATGATGCAACGCAATATGAATATTCTAACGGTGATTCGAGTTGGTTGAAAGTTATTTCTAATCGTGCTGTTGTCCTGCGTATCCGGCAATTTTCCAGCTTGTTGGAAAGTAAGGCAAGTTTGCGCGAACGCAATACGTCAGTACGAATTCTGTGGCTATGGCTATGATAGCCGGTAGTTTGATGCGATGCAGCATCGGCGATAAAATGATAAAGAAGATAAAAGATGGCGATTAAATTGCAGCAGGAAGTAGAACAACGTTTGCTGGTCTCGATCCAGCGTTACTGCGCCGAGAATCTCGATGAAGACGTGGGCGAATTGAAGGCCAGGCTGCTGCTCGATTTCTGCGTGCGCGAAATCGGTCCGTCCGTCTACAACCAGGCCATTCTCGACGCCCAGTCGGCCATGCAGGACAAGATCGCTGAAATCGAGACGGTCTGCTACGAAACCGAATTCGCCTACTGGAAGAAAAAGTAAGCCCCAGCGCATCGCCAGCTATCAGGAGTCATCATGGATTTGGTCATCCGCAACGCCAGCCTGCCCGATGGGCGCCAGCATGCCGACATCGCCATCGAGGGGGGCCGCATCGCCGCCGTCGGTCCTGCCTTGCCGGTGAAGGGCGCGCATGAAATCGATGCGGCGGGCGACCTCGTCACGCCGCCCTTCGTCGACGCCCACTTCCATATGGACGCCACGCTCAGTTATGGCTTGCCGCGGGTGAACGCCTCCGGCACCTTGCTGGAAGGCATCGCGCTGTGGGGAGAATTGAAGCCGCAACTGACGCAGGATGCGCTGGTGGCGCGGGCCTTGCAGTATTGCGACTGGGCCGTGGCGCGCGGACTGCTGGCGATCCGCTCGCATGTGGACATTTGCGATCCGCGTTTGCTGGCCGTCGAAGCGCTGCTCGATGTGAAGCGCCAGGTCGCGCCGTATCTCGACCTGCAGCTGGTGGCCTTCCCGCAGGATGGCATCCTGCGCAGCCCCGGCGCCTTCGATAATCTGCAGCGGGCGATTGCCATGGGCGTCGACGTGGTCGGCGGCATCCCCCATTTCGAGCGCAGCATGGCCGACGGCGCCGAATCGGTGCGCCTGCTGTGCGAATTCGCCTGCGAGCGCGGCTTGATGGTGGACATGCATTGCGATGAATCGGACGATCCGCTGTCGCGACATATCGAAACCCTGGCCTACCATAGCCAGCGTCTGGGCATGCAGGGCCGGGTGACGGGCTCGCACCTGACGTCGATGCATTCGATGGACAATTATTATGTCAGCAAGCTGCTGCCGCTGATCCGCGAGGCGGGTGTGGCGGCGATCGCCAACCCGCTGATCAACATCACCCTGCAGGGCCGCCACGACAGTTATCCGAAACGGCGCGGCATGACGCGCGTGCCCGAGATGCTGGCGGCCGGCATTCCCGTCGCGTTTGGCCACGACTGCGTGATGGACCCGTGGTACAGCCTGGGCTCGGCCGACATGCTGGAAGTGGCGCACATGGGCTTGCACGTGGCGCAGATGACGGGCCAGCAAGCCATGCACGACTGCTTCCTGGCCGTGACGGAAACACCAGCCCGTATCCTGGGCCTGGATGGTTACGGCATTGCGCCCGGCTGCCACGCAGACCTGGTGATCCTCGATTGCGGCTCCACCGTCGAAGCGCTGCGCCTGCGGGCTGCGCGCAAGCTGGTGCTGCGGCGCGGCAAGGTGGTCAGCGAGGCGCCGCCTGCCCATGCCCGTCTGTCGCTGCCGGGGCGGCCCGAGAGCGTGAACTTCCGCCTGGGGCGCTGATTCTCCCCGGCGGGCGTCCGTGCGGCACTGGACGCCCCTGGACAAATCCCCGACAATCGTCATCACTTGTTGATCTTTGCTGGAGCTGCCTTGAAAGAAATTGATATTCGTCCTGCCGTGGAATCGGACTTCGAGGACATGTGGCAGATTTTCCGCGTGCTGGTCGCCACCGGTGAAACCTATCCGTTCACGGCCGAGACCACGCGCGAACAATGCCATGCCTACTGGTTCGGCCCCGGCGTGCGCAGCTTCGTGGCCACCATGGGCGATGAGCGCCTGCTGGGCATGTATAAACTGGTCGCCAATCAGGTTGGCCTGGGCGACCATGTGGCCAATGCTTCCTTCATGGTCGATCCGGCCGCGCAGGGCGTGGGCGTGGGGCGCATGCTGGGCGTGCATTGCATGGAGGAGGCGCGCCGCGCCGGTTTCCTGGCGATGCAGTTCAACTTTGTCGTCAGCACCAACCTGGGCGCCGTCACCTTGTGGAAAAAGCTGGGCTTTTCCGTCATCGGCACCTTGCCGCTGGCCTACCGCCACGCCAACCTCGGCTATGTCGACGCGTATGTGATGTACCAGTTGCTGAGCGACCCGATGCAGTGGCCGGCATGAGCTTTGTTATCGTCCTGGAAACGCCCCGTCTGCGCCTGCGCAGCGTGACCGTCGATGATGCGGCGTTTTACCTGGAACTGGTCAACGACCCGTCGTGGGTGGCCAATATCGGCGACCGCAAGCTGTACACGGTGGAAGCGGCGCGCGCGGCGCTGGAAACGGGGGCCATCGCCCAGTTCCGCGAGCATGGCTATTCGCTCTACATGATAGAGCGCCGCAGCGACGGCGCCACCATCGGCATGGGCGGCCTGGTGCGCCGGGCCAGCCTGCCCGGTCCCGATATCGGCTACGCGCTGCGGCCGCCTTACTGGGGCCAGGGTTATGCCGGCGAGGCGGCTGCCGCCGTGATGGGCCACGCCGAACATGCGCTGGGCATCGCCACCGTGTACGGCATTACGGCGCCGCACAACCAGGCCTCGATCAATCTGCTCAATAAACTGGGGCTGCGCTATGAGCGGTTCTCGCGCCTGCCGCCGGATGGCAAGGATACCAATATCTATCGCCGCGATTTTCGCCGGCACGGCTGACGGCGTCGCATAGGCTGGCGGATGCGTATCGTCAAAATGGGGAAAAGTATCTGGAAATACCGCTTTTTTTCCTGCCGCCCCGATTACCATTGCGCAGATTGATGAATGTAATGCACGGGCGCCTGCCCATTTACTTTTTGTGGAATCATCGTGACTTATCTCGGTATCGATATCGGCACTTCCGAAATCAAGGCCATCCTGACGGATGACGCACAAACCATCTTGGCCAGCAGCGGCGTGAGCCTGCGCGTGTCCAGCCCCCATCCGGGCTGGTCGGAGCAAGACCCGGAACACTGGTGGCAATCCACCCTGGACGTGATCGCCGCCATCCGCAGCGCCCAGCCGGTGGCGTTTTCGGGCTTGCGCGGCATTGCGCTGTCGGGCCAGATGCATGGCGCCACCGTGCTCGATGGCCAGGACCGGGTGCTGCGTCCGGCCATCCTGTGGAATGACACGCGCGCGTTTGCCGAATGCGTGGAACTCGAAGCGCTGGTGCCCGAATCGCGCGCCATCACGGGCAACCAGGCCATGCCCGGCTTCACGGCGCCCAAGCTGCTGTGGCTGAAAAAGCATGAGCCGGAACTGTTTCGCGCCATCCGTAAAGTCTTGCTGCCCAAGGATTATGTGGCACTGCGCCTGACCGGTGATTATGTGTCCGACATGTCCGACGCGTCCGGCACCCTGTGGCTGGACGTGGCCAGGCGCGACTGGTCCGAGCGCATGCTGGCCGCGACTGGCCTGGGCCGCGAGCACATGCCGCGCCTGGTGGAAGGCAGCCATGCGGCCGCCCGCATACGTCCATCCTTGTGCCAGCAATGGGGTATCTCGCACCCGGTGGTGCTGGCCGGCGGCGCGGGCGACAATGCGGCGGCGGCCGTGGGCCTGGGCGTGGTGGAGCCGGGCGCCGGCTTGCTGTCGCTGGGCACCTCGGGCGTGCTGTTTGCGGGCAGCGACGGCTTTGCGCCGAATCCGGGCCAGGGCGTGCACGCGTTTTGCCATTGTCTGCCTGAGCGCTGGCACCAGATGAGCGTGATCCTCAGCGCCGCGTCCAGCCTCAGCTGGGTGGCGAAGCTGACGCAATCAAACGATGTGGGCGAACTGGCCAGCCTGGCCGAAAACGTCGAAGCGCGTACGGCGCCGATCTTTTTACCGTATTTGAGCGGCGAGCGCACGCCGCACAACGATGCGAATGCACGTGGCGTATTCTTCGGCCTGTCGACCGGGCATGGCCGCGCCGAGCTGGCGTACAGCGTGATGGAAGGCGTGGCGTTTGCCATGGCCGATGGCAATGAAGCCTTGCGCAGCGCCGGCACCCATTTGCGGCAAGCTTCCTTCGTGGGCGGCGGTTCGCGCAGCCGCTTCTGGGCGCAGCTGTGCGCCAACGCCTCCGGGCTGGAAGTGCTGCGCCACGACCACGGCGTGGCCGGCGGCACCATGGGCGCGGCCCGCCTGGCGCAGATGGCCGTGACGGGCTTGCCGCCATCGCAGGTGTGCACGCGTCCGCCGGTGCAGGAAACCGTGGCGCCGCAAGCGCCCGGCGTGCTGCAGGAGCGGCTGGCGCGCTACCGCCGGCTCTACCCTTTGTTGCGTGCAGAGATGGCAATGGCTGCACCAGGCTCTTGATGGATTGACACCAGTCAAGTGTGGCCTATTCTGTCCGGTAGGCCCGCCCAATTCTTTTATCATTTCCTTTCCGCATGTTTCTGCGCCTGGCGCAGGTGCGTGTAGCAAAGGAAAACCATGTTCCCGATCTTCCGCCTGCAAGGTGATGCATGACGGCGCTGCTGCTGGCCTCATGTTTTGCCCTTGCCATCCTGCTCAGTGTACTGCTGGCCTGGCAATGGCATGCGCTGCGCGTGTGGCGCGCGCGCCATGCGGCTGGCCAGGTGCTGCATGCGGCGCAGGCGCACACTTTGGCGCTGCTGCATGCGCTGCCGGCGGCCGTGATCGGCACCGACCAGGACGGCGTGGTGCACTACCTCAATGCGCGTGCCGCTGCGCTCAGTGGCCGCTCGCCCGGCGATGGCCTGGGTGCTTCCGTGAGCCAGTTGCTGCCCTTGCTACATGACGGTGTCGCTGTCGATACGGCGCGCCAGGTGCGCGACTGCCTGCTCCAGCAGGAGGTGCTGGAAGTGGCGCGCGGCGCCGTGCTGCTGCGCCATCTCGACGGCAAGCGGATCGACGTGCAATACAGCTGCGCGCCGCTGGCGCACGGCGGCGCGGTGCTGCTGCTGCATGACGTGTCGGCGCGCCGCCGCGCCGAGGCGCAGCTGGAATTCATCGCCCACCATGATGTCCTGACGGGGCTGCCGAACCGGCTGCACTTCCAGATCCGCTTCGAGCACGGCATCGCCTATGCGCGCCGCCACCAGGGCTTGCTGGCCGTGCTGTTTGTCGATATCGACCGCTTCAAGGCTATCAATGACAGCCTGGGCCACGACGTGGGCGACCAGGTGCTGACGGAGTTTGCGCGCCGGGTGCAGCAATGCGTGCGCAAGGTCGATACGGTGGCGCGCCAGGGCGGCGACGAATTCATCATCCTGCTGACCGAGCTGCATGCGGCGCAGGACGCCGAGCGGGTAGCCGAAAAAATCATCAACGCCGTCGCCGCGCCCTTCGTCATCGGTGAATACAGCCTGACGGTGGCCGCCAGCGTGGGCGTGGCCCTGTATCCGGATGACGACGACGATGTCAATGCGCTCATCGAAAAGGCCGACCTGGCCATGTATGCGGCCAAGCGGCGCGCGCCCGGCACCTGTTTGCGCTATTCCTCGTGCATGCAGACGCAGTCGTATTCGCGCACCATCATCGAGACGGCGCTGCGCCATGCGCTCGAACGCAATGAGTTCGTGCTGTATTACCAGCCCAGGATGAATCTCGACACGCGCGCGATCACGGGCGTCAAGGCGCTGCTGCGCTGGAAGCACCCGGAACTGGGGCTGATGATGCCGCTCGACTTTTTACCGGTGCTGGAGGAAAGCGCGCTGATCCTGCCCGTCGGCGCCTGGGTGCTGGCCACGGCCGTGGAGCAGGCGCGCAGCTGGATCGCGCAGGGCCAGCCTTTGATCGTGTCCGTCAGCCTGTCGGCGCGCCAGTTCTACCAGCGCGACATCGCGCGCCACTTCGCTGCTGCGCTGGAGGCGGCCGGTGTGCCCGGCCATTGCATCGAACTGGAAATCGCGGCCGCCATCCTGATCGACCGCAACCAGAATTGCGAGCTGATCCTGCGCCAGTTCCGCCAGCTGGGCATGCGCATTTCCATCAGCGATTTCGGCACTGGCGACACCTCGCTCAATTACCTGAAGCGCTTCCCCGCCGACGCCGTGAAGATCGAAAAATGCTTCGTCGACGATCTGGGGCGGGCGGAAGGCCAGGGCCATGCCGAGGCGGGGGCGATGGTGCGCGCCATCGTGGCGATGGCGCATACGCTGAAACTGCGCACCATCGCCAGCGGCGTGGAAAATAGCGAACAGCTCGAACTGCTGGCCGCCATGGGCTGCGATGAAGCGTTCGGTTACTTCCTGGGCCGCGCCATGGCGCCGGACGGCATCGAGGCGCTGCTCAGGAGCGGCGCCCCGGCATGACACTGCTTAAAACTTGTAGCGCAGTGTCAGCATGGCGTTGCGCGGGTCGCCATAATAGCCGCCCATGCCGGTCGAGTAGTAGCGCTTGTCGAAGACGTTGTTGAGGTTCAGGGTAGCCACCAGTTGCGGGCTGAGCTGGTATTGCGCCATCAAGCCCGCCACCGCGTAAGCCTGTTGCGTGAAGCGCTCGCCGTTCGGTCCCCGCTCATCCATGTAGATATTGGTCTGCCAGTTCACGCCGCCGCCCAGGGTCAGTCCCGGTACGCCTTGCGACAGGCGCCAGGTGCTCCACAGCTTGGCCATGTTTTGCGGCTGGCTGGTCTGGATGCGCTGGCCTTCCGCGTTGCGGATGCGGCTATACGCATAGCTGGCCGTCAGCTGCCAGTCGGGGCGCAGCTGGCCCGACACTTCCGCCTCGAAGCCGCGCGTGGTGGCGCCCTTCACCGTGTGGTAGGCGTAGGAGCCGCCACCCGTGCCGATGATCCAGATATTGCCCGGATCGGGTTCGGCCAGGTTGTCCTGCTGCAGCTGGAAGATGGCGGCGCTGGTATTGAGTTTTCCGCCGAAGAATTCACCCTTGGCGCCCACCTCGTAATTCTTGCCTTCCAGCGGCGGCAGGAAGCGGCTGTTGACGTCGCGCTGGCTTTGCGGCGTGAAGATGCTGGTGTAGCTGGCGTAGGCCGACCAGTGTTTGTCGAGGTCATACACGATGCCCGCATACGGCGTGATCTTGCCGTTTTCGCGCATGGCGTCGTACAGCGGCACGTCATTGTAGTAATCGCTGCGGATATCGCGCTTCCAGTACGACAGGCGCGCCCCCAGGATCACCGACAGCGCGTCAGTCGGGCGCAGGCGCAGGGTGGAATACAGGCCGCTTTCCCGTTCCTTGTCGTAGGACGTGCCCAGGCGCGTGCCGCTGTAGTCGGGCACCGGCATGCCGCCATTCCAGTGATTCACATCCGGTATCGTGTAGTCGTAGCCGTCCAGGCGCCAACTGGGATAGATCGGGCCATCCGTCCTGAGCTCTGAGCTACTCAGGCCAAACACCAGTTCATGCTTGCGGCCGAACGCTTCGAACGGGCCGCTCACGTAGGCGTCCAGTGAAGTCTGTTGCGGCTTGCTGTGCCAGTTGGCCAGCCACAGTTTCAAGCCGCCGCCGGTGATCCGGTCCGCATAGCCGTTGCCTGCAAAACCCTGCAAGGCATCGTACTGGTTGGCGCTGCGGCTGAGCGCCAGCTTGGCGATCCAGTCATTGTCGAAATAATGGTCGAGCGTGGCGAACAGCAGGCTTTGTTCGCGGTCATAGTAGCTCCACGCGGCCGTGCCGTTCATCGAGCGCGGGAAGTGCGTTTGCGAGCCGTCGCTGTAGAAAACGGGGAATTCGCGGCCCGCGCCTTTCAGCTTTTCCTTCTGGTAGTGGATGCCGGCGCTGACCACGGTGGACGGCGTCAGGTCCGCTTCGACGATGGCGTACAGCACATCCTTCTTTTGCTGGTAGCGGTCGACGAAGGAGCGCTGGTCTTCGTGCGCGGCGACGATGCGCGCGCGTACCGAAGCATCGGCATTGAGCGGCGTCGAGAGGTCGCCATCGATGCGGTAGCGGTCCCAGGATCCTAGCTGCGCCCCGGCCGTGGCGGCGAAGGTGCGGCCGGGGCGCTTGCGCACCAGGTTGATGGCGGCCGACGGGCTGCCCGTGCCGCTGATCAGGCCCGTGGCGCCGCGGATGATCTCGACCCGGTCGTAAATCGCCATGTCATAGGTGCGCGCTTCCAGATTCTTGCTGGTCGGGATGCCATCGAACATATACGAGCTTACCTCGAAGCCGCGCGAAAACACCTGGTCGTATTCGCGCGTGCTCGATGAATGGTCGACCGTCACGCCAGGCGCCTGCACCAGCACGTCTTGCAGGGTGCTCAAACCCTGGTCTTCGATTTGCTGGCGCGTGATGATGCTGACCGCCTGCGGCGTTTCGCGCAGCGACAGGTTCAGGCGCGTGGCGCTGGTCAGGCCGGCGTAGCTGCGCTTGCCTTCCGTGGTGCCGTCGCGCAGGGCGCTGGAACTGACGGCCACTTCGCCCAGGGTGGCGGCGATCGGCGCAGCGCTGGATGACGCGCCAGTCTTGCGCAGCACATAGCTGCGTTCTCCGCTGGGTACGGCCTCCAGTCCCGTGCCGGCCAGCAGCTGGGCCAGCGCCTGCGGCACCGTGTAGCTGCCGTTCAAGCCCGGCGTGCGCAAGCCTTGCAGTAGTTCGGCGGCGGCGCCCACGCTGACCCTGGCGTCGACGGCAAAGCTGGCGATGGCGGTGGATAGCTCGCCGGCGGCCACCTTGTAAGTCGCTTGCGCGGTGGCTGGCGTGGCGGCCGTTTCGGCAGCCATCGCTGGAGTATGCGCCAGCGAGAGGAGCAGGAAGGCGCTGCCGATGGCGCGTGCGAGGGGTGTCAGGGTAGCTTGGGATTGGTGCATGGTCTTGCCTTTCCAGTCGATGTCGTTGCGGATATGTACAGGACAGGCGGTGATCGAAAAAAGGGCCAATTTTTTAAATTTATTTTTTGCAGGCAGTGATAGTGACCCAGTACGGCGTGCGGTACAGCACCTCGACGGGCAGGATGCGCGTGAGGTTTTCCAGCACGGCGTCGGTGTCGTCGAGCTGGAAGGCGCCCGACAGGCGCAGGCTGGCTGCCGGCACCTCCACCCGCAGCAGGCCAGGACGGTAGCGCGCCAGTTCGGCCGCGAAGTCGTCCAGGCGCATATTGTTCGCCGCCAGCATGCCGCGCGACCAGGCGTCTGCCTGCTGCGGCGCCGGCATGGGCAAGTCGGCATGGTCATCATTGAAACAGCTTTGCTGGCCCGCCTGCAGCCGGCGGATGGTGGCCGATGGCGCGCGCGGGGTGATTTCCACCGCGTGTTCCAGCACCGTCACATGGCTGCCTTCATGATCGAGGCGCACGATAAAGCGCGTGCCCAGTGCGCGAATGCGGCCATGGCGCGTGGCGACCACGAAGGGACGCCGGTCGGCCTGCGTCTCGATCAGCAATTCGCCGCGGCGCAAGGTCAGCAGCCTTTCGTGTTGCGTGTAGGCGATGTCAACGGCGCTGTCCGTGTTGAGCATCAGGCGGCCGCCATCGGGCAGGCGGATAGTACGCCGTTCACCGACGCCGCTGTGGTAGTCGGCCAAGGTATTCGTCAACAGGTCGCTGCGCACCAGCATCCAGGCGCCGGGCGCCAGCATCAAGGCCAGCAGCGCTTGCATGGCTACGCGCCGTTGCGGACGGCGCAGCACTGGCGCCGCCAGTTCCGGTGGCAGCATGCAGGCGGTTTTGCCCACTTGCTGCACCTTGGCCCAGGCGCGTGCATGTTCGGGATCGCGGGTGCGCCAGTGCGCCGATGCGGCCAGGTCGTCCGGCGTGGCCTGGCCCGATTGCTCGAGCAAATACCATTCGACGGCTTCACGCGCCACCTTGCGCGAGAGGGGCGCGGCTGCGACGCTACTCATGCCAGCAGCACGCATTCGGTCAATGCCTCGGCCATGTAGCGCTTGACGGAGCGTTCGCCGATGCCCAGCCGGGCGGCGATTTCTGCATAGGGATACCCCTCGATCTGCGCCATGATGAAGACGGCACGCACTTTGGGTTTCAGGCCGTCGAGCATGGCGTCGACCGCCTGCAGCGCCTGCAGGATTTCGACTTGCTGCTCGGCCGATGGCGCGTGTTGTTCGGGCACCTCGGCCAGCGTCGCCAGCCAGGCCTGTTCCAGCGAGTGGCGCCGCAAATGGTTGATCAACAAGTGCTTGGCGACGGTGGCCAGGTAAGCCTTGGGCGAGCGCAGGGCCGGTGTTGCCGGTTGGGCTGAGCCTCCCGCCAGCAGGCGGGCAAAGGTGTCCTGCGCCAGGTCGGCTGCCTCGGAGGCATTGCCCAGCCGCCGCTGCAGCCAGTGGGCCAGCCAGCCGCGATGCGCGCTGTAAAGGCTGTCCAGTTGCGTCGGCGGCAAAGGGGGAAGCGCGAACGGGCTGCCAGGCATGGTGGATCCTTACAACACGGCCAGCAGCACGGCGGCCAGTACGGCCGCGCCGCCGATGAAACGGGCCAGGCGCATCGCCTGTTGCGGCGCATAGGGCAGCAGCCAGATCAGCAGCAAGCCGCAACCGGTCAGGCTGCCCACCCACGACACCAGGCCGTAGCCGAAACCGGCCAGGTGCATGGCCCAGGCCAGGCCGATCATCAAGGCCAGCGAGCCGCCCCACTGCAGGCGGCGGCGCAGCTGCGGCGGCGGTTCGGCGCCGCGTCCGTGCAGGTCGGCGTAATGCCGGTCCATCGCCAGGCACAGGCAGGACAGGCCCGCGTAGCACAGCGCAAAAACCAGGAAGTTTTGCAAGGACGTGATCATGCCGCCTCCATGGCTGGTGTGACAGGCTTGGCGGCCGGCGCCGCCTTGCCAGCCTTGGCCGGCAAGGGTTTCAGTTTCCAGGCCGCATAGGCCAGGCCCAGGCCCAGCACCAGCACCACCAGGTCGAACGCCGCCACGGAGGCGGGGCCGCGGCCCAGGAACAAGCTCACGCCCAGGTGCGACTCGGTGGTCAACACGTTCAGCACGGGCAGGGCGCAGAACAGGAAGGCACCGGCCGCCAGCTGGATGCGCCACATGGTGCGCGATGGCCGCAGCTGGGCCACGATGGCTGCCAGCGCCCAGGCGCCGAAGAAGCAGGCGATTTCCTCCTGAGGACGGTTTTCCATGCCCACCGTCAGCAAGCGGTTGGCCCAGAAGTAGGCGCCAAACGCGATCGGAATGCCGGCGATGGCGCCGATATTGAGCGCTTCCACCAGCCGCAGTCCGAAGCTGGGGCGCTGGCCGGCGGCCAGCGCCTTGGCCTGTTTCTGGCGCGTCTTGACGGCCCACAGCAAGGCGCCGGTGGCGACCATGGCGCAGCCGGCCAGGCCGGACAAAAAGAACAGCGCGCGCAGCAGCGGTCCGCCGAAGTGGGCGATGTGCAGGCCATACATGACGCCATGCGTGGCCGAGGCGCCGGGCAGCGCGTCGCCATTGGTCGACAGCAGCTTGCCGCTGACGCCATCGAAGTCCATCGACGGCTGCTTGGACGACATGTCGCGCCCGGCCGCGCGCGACAAGGTGATGACGGCGTTGGCGTCACCGGGATGATTGACGGAGATGCGCTCGACCTTGCCGCCCCAGTGCTGTTCGGCCTGGCGCACCAGCGGCGCGAACGGCGTCAGTGGCGCCGCCACGCCGGCGACCTTGCGGTCATTGGCGCCGCCGGGGAAGGCTTCGGTAAAGAAGGCATCCTGGTCGCCCTTGTAGGCGGCCGTGGCGCCCGACGGCATGTACAGGAACATCAATGTGACCAGCCCCGTGTAGGTGATCATCAGGTGGTAGGGCAGGGCCAGCACGGCCGTCACATTGTGCGCGTCCAGCCACGAGCGCTGGCCTTTTTTCGGCCGGAAGGTAAACAAGTCCTTGAAGATGCGCTTGTGCGTGATGATGCCGCTGATGATGGAGACCAGCATGAACATGGCGCAAAAGCCGACGATCCAGCGGGCCCAGATGGCCGGCATATAGTGCAGGTCGAAATGCAGGCGGTACAGGAATTCGCCGCCGCGTGTGTCGCGCGGCTTGGACAAGACCTCGCCGGTGGCCGGGTCGGCCATTTCAGTGTGGAAGTTGCCGCGCCGTCCGCGCTTTTTTTCACCGGGCTTCGACGGCTTGCTCCAGCCCAGCTGCGTGGCGGGCGTGCGCTCGCCGGGCAGGCTGATGAACCAGCGCGGCGCGCCGTCCGCCCGCTCCTGCATGGCGTGTTGCGCCGCCGTGGCCGCAGCTTCAGTGCTGACCTTGCTGGCGGCTGCACCGTGCAGTTCGGGCTGCATCCAGAGGGTGACTTCATTGCGGTAGTAGCTGGCCGTTCCCGCGCAAAACACCAGCAGCAGGATCCAGCACACTAGCAGGCCGGACCAGGTGTGCAGCCATGCCATCGACTGGCGGAAACCTTCTTTCATGCGAGACTCCAGGATAGCGCGCCCATCGACTGCAGGATGACGGCGATGACGGCGCCCGGTATCAGCAGGCCCAGCCAGGCACGCAGGGCGCTGCCGGTGGCGAAGACCCAGAGTACGGCGCAGGTGTAGATGGCAAACGACAGCAGGGTGGCCGTCATGACGGCTTCGGCGCGCGCCATGGGCAGGCAAACCGACAGCAGGATGGTGACCAGCGCCGCCAGCACGTAGCCGCCGGCGATGGCCGCGATGCTGCGCGAGGCCACGCCGAGGCGGTACAGCGCCCCGGCGGACAGCCGCAGGCGCGGCATTCTTTCAGTGATGGCGGGCGCTTGCATGATCAGCCGTGGTCCTTGCTGGGGGCGGCCGCTGGCGGCGCGGGCAACGGTGCCACGCCTTGCGGCTGCACCAGGCTCAGGGTGGTGACGTACATGGCCTTGGCATAGTCCTCGCCGTTGCGCTTGCCTGCAGTGTTGTCCGTGTGATGCACTTCCAGCACATACGTGCCTTTCCATGGCAGCGGGAAGCTGACTAGGCCCTGTTCATCGCTGTACGCTTCCTTGCTCCAGCCCGATTGCACCACGGCGTTGACCTTGGCCTGGGGCAGCGGCTTGCCTTGATAGCTGACCTGGAACTGGCCGGGTTTGCCGGTCGGCACCAGGTCCAGGGTCAGCGCCGCCGTTTGCGCCTGATGGCCGGCCACCAGGCGCGCAGCCGGGATCCAGATGGCGCGCGTGACCTTGTCATCCTTTTTTTCTTCCCACGATGGATAGCTGTTTTCCTGGACGATGATGCTCTCGCCGGCGGCCACCTTGCCGTTCAGGGCAAAGGCGTTGGCCTGCTTGTTCGATTGCAGGGGCTGCGTGCCCTTCGCCGTGACCAGGGCGGCGCTTTGCAGCGTGAACTTGTCGAGCAAACCCGGCGAGGCTTCGCGCAGGTTATCACCGAATTCGCCGAAATAGACGCTGGCGGCCTTGCCATGCTGTTCCAGCCAGATCTGGTGGGCGCTGGCCGTGCCGGAAACGATGGCGCCAGCCAGCAGGGCGGTGGCGAGGGCGCCGAGGCGGGCGATGGAAGTCAGTTGCATGGTAGGTCCTGTCTTGTCATGATGATCAAAGAATGGCCGCCGCTCCCGGAGGCGGGCGGCCTGGCGTCTTGCGGCGTAGCGTGGGAAGCTTGCTGGGCGCGTAGGCCTGGCTGGCGCACTGTGTTTCACTGCGCTGGCGCACCAGTCATGCCTGCAGGCGTGGAGGTGGCGCGCAGGCTCGTCAGGCATTCATTGCGAATGAGAACGATTCTTATTATATTTTATCAATGTGAAAAGGGCAAGCACCGCCCGCTCCCGGTGCACCAGGCTATTCGTCGGAGATGGACAGGAAGGAAGGCAAGCCACCGTCCCCAGGCATGGGCAGGGACGGTGGCAGAGGGCTGGTCAGGCGCTGTTAGTGGCCCAGGGTGGGCGTATAGCGCAGGCTGAGGATGATGTTGCGCGGTTCGCCGAAGTAGTTACCACGGCGCAGTTCCCCGGTAGCGGCCCAATAGGTTTTATCGGTCAGGTTGGCGATGCTCAGGTTCGCCGTCCAGTTCTTGTTGAACACATAGGAGGCGCGCGCATCCCATACGGTGCGTCCGCCATTGCGAAAGCCGACGTCGGGATTGTCGTCCGCCTGGTACAGGTAGCCAGTCTGCGCCGAGACGCCGCCGCCGATGGTCCAGTGGTTCCAGGCGCCGGGCAGGCGGTAGCTGGTCGACACGCGCAGCATGTGCTTGGGCGTGACGGACGGCGGCGTTTCATCGCCTTCGGCGCGCGTCACGTTATAGGTGTAGCCCGACGACAGCTGCCAGCCCGGCAGGATTTCGCCGCTGACATCTGCATCGATGCCGGTGCTGCGGATCGGACGGCCATTTACATAGCAGCTGCCCGAGATATCCCACTTCAGGCAGCTGTCATCGGATGCCTGGTCGTACACGGCCATGTCGCGCTTGTTGATGCGGAAGGCGGCCAGCGCCACGTTCAGGCGGCCGTCATACAGCTCGCCCTTGACGCCCGCTTCATAGGTGTCGCCCACCACCGGTTTCAGCGCTTGCCCGCCCATGGTGAAGTACAGGCTTTGCGGCTGGAAGATGCTGGCATAGCTGCCGTACACGGACCAGCGCCGGTCGAGGTCATAGACTGCGCCCGCATACGGCGTGAACTCGGCGCTTTCCTTGTAGCGGCTGACCGGGTCGGTATCGAGCTTGCCGGTGGTGTTCTTGTCGAACCAGCTCAGGCGCCCGCCCAGCAGCAGGTGCAGGTTCGGATTCAATTCCCAGCGGGTGCTGGCGTAGGCGCCGTAATGCTGTTCGTTGATATGCGGCAGCGAGGTCCAGGCTGGATGGGGAGGCTGCGGGATCAGCGCATTGTTCGGGTTAAACACGTCAAACGGCAGGCCGGGCGATGTCGAGGCAGCGTGGTCGTTGGTGAGGGCGCGCGAGGCATTCAGGCCGAACAGGAGTTCATGCTTGCCGCCCCAGGCCTGGAAACTGCCGCCCACGTTGGCGTCCAGGCCGGTGGTGACGATGTCCTGGTTGCGGTAATTGACCGTGTACAGCCTGGCGCCTGCTTGCGTGGCAGGGTCGATGCTGCCGCGCACGATGGCCGCCTGCTGGTCGAAGTCGCCCAGGGTGCGGTTGATGGCGACCTTGGCTTTCCAGTCGCCGGCAAAGCGGTGTTCCAGGTCGGCGAACAATTCGGCGATCGTCGCATCATGGCGGTTCCAGTCCTGCGCCAGCGAAGTCGAGCGGCGGATCGGCAAGGTCCCGCCATCGCTGTAGCGGGGCAGGCCGAACAGCCAGTAGCCGTCGGTCACCGTGTGCTGGTGGCGCGCGCCGGCGCGCAAGGTGGTCGATGCATCGAGGTCCGCTTCGATAATGCCGTAGAACAGCGGCATGCGGCTGTGGGCGGCGTCATAAAAATAACCGCGGTCTTCATAGGCGACCAGCGCGCGGCCGCGCACCGTGCCGGCCTCATTGAGGGGCGTGCCTGCATCGACTTCCACGCGGCGCTGGTTCCAGCTGCCGGCCGTGACGGTGACGTCCGCATGGGCTTCGGCGCGCGGGCGCTTGCGCACCAGGTTGGCCACGCCGCCCGGCGTGCCGGCGCCGACGATCAGGCCGGCCGAGCCGCGCAGGATCTCCACGCGGTCGTAGACGGCCATGTCGGGGATCAGCCAGCCGGTGGCGTTGTCGGCCACGCCCGGCATGCCGTCGACCAGGTAGGACAGCGCATTGCCGCGCGAGAGGAATTCGTGCGAGCCGAAGCTGCGGTTCATGCGCGTCAGGCCCGTGCTTTGTTCCAGCACCTGGTCCAGGGTGAACAAATTCTTGTCATCCATTTGCTGGCGCGTGACGACCGACACCGATTGCGGCGTTTCGCGCAGCGAGCGTTCGGCGCCTGCCAGGGTCACGGCGCGCGTCGCGTAATTGCCCGTGCCATCGCTGGTGGCCGTGCGCTCGCCATTGGCGGTGACGGTGATTTCCGACAGGGTGGCGGTCTCATGCGAGACTTTCGGCGCTGCCTTGATGGTGACGGTGCCGCCTTCGACCACGGCTTGCAGGCCGCTGCCGGCCAGCAGGCGGTCCAGGCCGTCGTGCAGGCTTAGGCTGCCATTGACGGCCGGCGCGGTTTTGCCGGCCACCAGTTCGGGTGAAAACAGCAGTTGCACGCCAGCCTGGCGCGCCAGTTCATTCAAGGCCTGGCCCAGCGGCTGGGCGGCGATGCTCAATTTGACTGCCGCGAAGGAGGGGGATTGCGCCTGCGCCAGGCTGATCGTTCCCAGCGCCAGCATGGCGGCCAGGGCGATCGGTGCAGGTTTGAAACGGGGTTGCCACATGATGCATTCTCCAGGTTAGCTCATTTTTAAAACGTCTTGATTAACCAGGTAGACGCACAAGGCGGCCTCATCCTCACCTGCGAATGAGATTTATTTGCAAAAAAAATTTATCGTGGCGCAGCAAGGGGGGCCGGCAGCTGAGCCGAGGGGCGCTGGTCCTGCAGTCTGGGCGCCAGGCGGATTTCGCTGCGGCCATTGCTCCGCACCACCTGCACGGGCAGCAGATGGGGCAGGGCGGCGGCAAAGCCGTCCAGCTGCGTGAGGCTGAAGCTGCCGCCGATGCGCAGGCGGGCCACGGCCGGGTCGCGCACCACCAGGCCCGTGTCGCCATAACGCTCGAATTCGGCCAGCACCTGGCCCAGCGGCAGGTTGTCGACGATGACGCGGCCGTTGCGCCATGGCGCCACGCTATCGGGCGGCAAGTGCGAAATGCTGGACAACTGTCCCGCCGCATCGGCTTGCACGCCCTGGCCGGCCAGCAGGTCGACCTGGCTCTGGCCATTAGCCGTCACGCGCACATGGCCTTGCTGCACGGCCACGCGCAGGTTGCCATCGTAGGGCAGGGTATTGCGGACGGAAAATTGCGTGCCCACCACCGTGACGTTCAGCGGGCCGCTGAGCACGTCGAAAGGCAGTCCCTGTTTTGCTTGCACCTGGAACATGGCTTCGCCCTGCAGCAACTGCACTTCGCGCCGGCGGGGATACAGGCTGACGTTCAGGCGGGTGGCCGTATCGAGCGTCAAGGTGCTGCCGTCGGGCAGGTTGACGGCCAGGCGCTGGCCCCGCTGCGTGGCGTAGGATTGGGTAAAGGTCGCTTGCTGCTGCGACCATTCATAACCGCCTGCGGCCACGCTGAGGGCCAGCATGGCCGCCGCCGCGTACGGCCAGCCGCGCAGCCAGTGGCGGCGCGGCTGCACGGCCGGGGTTGTGGGCGCGGCGGGCGCCACTTTCCAGCGGGCGGCGATCTCGGGCGGAATCTGGCGTACTTGCCGGTGCGTGTCCTGCATGGCCGCGTAGGCGCGGCCATGGGCTACGTCCTGCGCCAGCCAGGTTTCAAAAGCGGCTTGCTGGCCGGCGTCCAGCTGATGGCGGCGGCTGAACCAGGTGGCGGCCGCCAGCGCGACCGGATCTTGCGTGGCATCCTCGGCGTGCGCGCGCAAGTCCGCTTCGTCCTGCGCGGACGGGCCGAAATCGTGACGTGAGGGTGGTTGCTGCATGGGCCGCATTATGCCGACTCCCGCAGCGATTGCAATTGCTTCTGGCAACTGAGCATGCCGCGCGCGATATGTTTTTCCACCATGCTCACGGAAATGCCCATGCGCGCGGCGATCTGTGCATGCGGCAATTCCTCGAAGATGTGCAGCACGAAGGCGTCGCGGCAACGCGGCGGCAGCGCGTCGATGGCGTCCACGCAGGCACGCCAGTCCTGGCTGCCCTCCAAAACCTGTTCCGGTTGCAGATGTTGTGGCGCGGCCGGATGCGCGGCCTCCGGCAAGGCGTCGAGCGCATCGTGCTGGCGCAGCGCGGCCCGGCGGTGCTTGTCGATCATCAGGTTGCGCGCCGTGTGGTACAGCAGGGCGCGCGGCTCGCGCACGGCTTGCTCGCCCAGTTCTGAATTGTCCTGCACGCCCAGCACGCGCAGATAGCTCTCCTGCACCAGGTCGGCGGCGGCTTCGCGGTTGCGCAAGCTGCGCCAGCAGAAGTTCAACAGTTCTTGGTAATAGTGGGCAAGCACGGCGTCCGGATGTTGAGTATAGGCAACCTGACGTGCCACATATGAGAATGATTCTCATTATAAGGTATAGATGGTGATTTTTGTGCGCTGGCTAAGCGGCCTGGCGCACCGTGGCACGCGTACAACGCTTTGCGGGCCGCCTGCCATGCGCTACCATATGGAGTTAATAAGGAGGCAACATGGCAATTCAACTCATCCAGACGGTTCCCATCGCCGGCCAGCAGCCGGGCACGTCGGGGCTGCGCAAGAAGGTCGGCGTCTTCCGCGCACCGCACTACCTGGAAAATTTCGTGCAAAGCGTGTTCGATAGCTTGGGCGATTGCGCCGGTAAAACGCTGGTGCTGGGCGGCGACGGCCGCTTTTACAACCGCAGCGCGATCCAGACGGTGCTGCGCATGGCGGCCGCGCATGGCTATGCGCGGGTGATGCTGGGGCAGGGCGGCATTTTGTCGACGCCAGCCGTCAGCTGCGTGATCCGCAAGCATGACGCCAGCGGCGGCATCATCCTGTCGGCCAGCCATAATCCCGGCGGCCCCGATGGCGATTTCGGCATCAAGTACAACATCGCCAATGGCGGCCCGGCGCCTGAAAAAGTCACTGAAGCCGTGTATGCGCGCACGCAGCAGCTGCGCGAGTACCGCATCGCCGACACGCCCGATATCGACCTCGATACCCTGGGCACGGTACATATCGGACAGATGGCCGTCGAAGTCATCGACCCGGTGGCCGATTACGCGGAACTGATGCAGCGCCTGTTCGACTTCGACGCCATCCGCAAGCTGTTCGCGGGCGGACTGCGCATCTGCTTTGACGGCATGCATGCGGTGTCCGGCCCCTATGCCACGCGCATCCTGGAAGGCTTGCTGGGCGCGCCCAAGGGCAGCGTCATCAACGGCTTGCCGCTGGAAGACTTTGGCGGCGGCCATCCCGATCCGAACCCTGTCAATGCGCATGAATTGATCAAGCGCATGGCGGCAAGCGATGCGCCCGACTTCGGCGCCGCCTCCGATGGCGATGGCGACCGCAACATGATCGTCGGCCGCCGTTTCGATGTCACGCCTTCGGACAGCCTGGCTATTTTGGCCGCCAACGCCCATGTGGCGCCCGGCTACCGCGCAGGCTTGAAGGGGATCGCCCGCTCCATGCCCACCTCGGGCGCGGCCGACCGGGTCGCCGCCGCGCTGGGCATTCCCTGCTTCGAGACGCCGACCGGCTGGAAATTCTTTGGCAACCTGCTGGACGCGGACATGGCCACCCTGTGCGGAGAAGAAAGCTATGGCACGGGTTCCAATCACGTGCGTGAAAAAGATGGCGTATGGGCCGTGCTGTTCTGGCTCAACCTGCTGGCGGCCACGGGCAAGCCGGTAGAAGCCATCGTGCGCGCGCACTGGGCCCGCTTTGGCCGCAACTACTACTCGCGCCACGACTACGAAGATATCGACAGCAATGTCGCCGCGCAGCTGATGGAGTTTTTACGGGGACAGTTGCCTGCGCTGCCAGGACAGACCCTGGGCGCCTACACGGTGGCGCTGGCCGACGACTTCAGCTACACCGACCCGGTCGATGGTTCGGTGGCGACCAGGCAGGGCGTGCGCATCATCATGATGGACGGTGCGCGCATCGTGCTGCGCCTGTCCGGCACGGGCACGCAAGGCGCAACCTTGCGGCTGTACCTGGAGCGCTACGAAGCCGATCCCGCGCAGCACGACATCCCCACGCAAGAGGCGCTGGCCGGCCTGATCGCGGTGGCGGAGCAGGTGGCGCAGATCCGCGAACGCACGGGCCTGGCTGCGCCGACGGTGACGACCTAAGTCATCGTGAGGTAATCGATCAGGGCCCGCACCTTCAGGGCCAGGTGCCGGCCCGGCGTATAGACGGCGTGCACGGCGCCAGCGTACGGCGCGCCTAATGCCCATGCCGGCAGCAGCTGCACCACCCGTCCGGCGGCCAGTGCCGCGTGGGCGGCAAAATCGGGCACCATGCCGATGCCGCCATCGGCTTCCACCAGCGCCATGATGGCGCCGCTGTTGTTGATGGTGATGCGGGTGGGGATGGTGATATCGACGCTGCGTTCAGCACTGCGCATGGGCCAGGGGCCATTGAAGGGGCCATAACCGAGGTAGCAGCAGCGGTG
This sequence comes from Janthinobacterium sp. Mn2066, assembly GCF_049319705.1. Lineage (NCBI taxonomy): Bacteria > Pseudomonadati > Pseudomonadota > Betaproteobacteria > Burkholderiales > Oxalobacteraceae > Janthinobacterium > Janthinobacterium sp. Mn2066. The sequence goes on from NZ_JBMOUF010000001.1 coordinate 427,775, forward strand.
CTGCAGCAAATCTTCCGGCTGTTCCGGCGCGCCATGCACCGCCAGGTAGCCTGGGGACGCCACCAGCACATACTGCATCTGGCACAGCGGCCGCGCGGCCAGCCCTGGCGCCAGTTCGCGCGCGATGCGGATCGCCAGGTCGATGCCGTCTTCCACCAGGTCGATGGTGCGGTCGGTCAAGGTCACACGCACATCGACGTCCGGATGCAGGTCCAGAAAGCCGGGCAGCCGGGGCGCCAGCCAGACCTGGCCAAACACGATCGGCGCGCTGACCCGCAGCACGCCATTGGGCCGGGCGCGGTAGCTGCCGGCCAGCACATGGACTTCACGCGCCGTGCTGAGCATGCGCACACACGCTGCATGCACTTGCTCGCCCAGTTCCGTCAGCGACAGCGAACGCGTGGTCCGCTGCAGCAGCCGTCCGCCCAGGTGCGCTTCCAGGCGCGTCACGTGGCGGCTGACGGCGGACGTGGCCACGCCCAGATGGCGCGCCGCCGCGGAAAAGCCGCCGCTGTCGACCACCTGGGCGAAGACTGCCATTTCATTGAGCATTTCCATTTGCGTCCCTCCGTCTTTGCCGCTAGCGCAATAAACCTTTGTATTTTAAGCCAATTGTTAATCCACGTGCTTAAGTCGATACTGGTTACCTGCAAATTCTTCCGGAGCCGCTATGACTTACGCAATTTACCGTACCGATGGCCAGGGCCAGCTGGTGCGCCATCAGCAAGCGCCGCTGCCACTGGGCCCGCACGATGTGCTGGTGGCCGTGCGGGCGATTTCCCTCAATTTCAGGGATGTGTATTTCGTCAAGGGCAACCGTTTCCGCCCGCCCGTCGAAGGGCGCATTCCGTTCAGCGATGCGGCGGGCGTGGTGGAAGCCATCGGCCCGGCGGTCAGTCGGTTCAAGGTGGGGGACCGGGTCAGTACCACCGTGCTGCCGAACTGGATCGATGGCCCCCTGACGGCAGAAGGCTTGCGCGGTTCGCTGGGCAGCCGTGGCCGCGATGGCGTGCTGGCCGAAAAAATCCAGCTGCATGAAGAGGAGCTGGTGGCCAGCCCTGATTTTCTATCGTATGCGCAAGCGGCAACCTTGCCGGTGGCGGCGCTGACCGCCTGGCATGCGGTGGCAGAATTGAAGGTACTGAGTCCTGGCGATACGGTGGTGGTGCAAACCACGGGCGGCGTGGCCGTGTTTGCGATCCAGTTCGCCAAGGCGCTGGGGGCGCGCGTGATCGTGGTGTCGCGCACCGAAGAGAAGCTGAAGCTGGCGCTGGCGGCAGGCGCCGACGACGCCATCAATTCTTCCGTGACGCCGGAATGGGATCAGCAGGTGCAGGCGCTCACGAACGGCAAGGGGGCGCGGCTGGTGCTGGACATGGGCTTGACCGACTCGCTGCGCCGCGCCACGCGCGCCGCTGCATTCGAGGGGACGGTGGCGATTATCGGCGTGGTGCAGGAAGAAACCAATCCCTTCGATATCTTCACGGTGATGAACAAGAATATCAATGTGCGCGGCGTGGAAACCGGTTCGCGCAGCATGTTCGAGCGGATGAATGCGTTTATCGAGCTGCACCGCATCGTGCCGGTGATCGAAAGTGTATTCGGCGTCGATCAGGTGGATGTGGGGCTGGCGCGCTTGGGCGCCAGCCCGTTCGGCAAGGTCGTTCTACGCCTGAATTAAGCGGCGACCTTGCGGTAGTTGTCGACCATCTTGTAGCGCTTCGCATACAGGCCGAAGGCCAGCATGGCGACGGCGGCGAAGGCGGCGAAGAAGAACATCTGGAAGGCGGTCACGCTGATGCCGCTTTCCGCAATCTTGCCGATCACGCCTTCGTTCATCACGCTCTTGTTGACGATCAGTACCCACAGGTTGCCGACCGTGGTCGACAGGTTCCAGAAGCTCATGATGGCGCCTTTCATCGACACGGGCGCCTGGCTGTAGGCAAACTCCAGGCCGGTGGCCGAGACCAGCACTTCGCCGAAGGTCAGCAGCGCGTACGGCAGGATTTGCCACATGATGGAGACCGCGCTGCCGCTGTCGAGCGCCAGCTGCAGCAGGCCGATGACGATCCAGGCCAGCGAGGAAAAGCCGATACCGGCCGTCATGCGGCGCAGGGCAGTTGCTTCCAGGCCGAAGCGGTTCAGCATCGGGTACAGCACCAGGTTGTTGAACGGGATCAGCAGCATCACCAGCATCGGGTTCAACGCCTGCATCTGCGCCGGCAGGAACCAGCTTGGTTTTTCCATGGTGTTGGCCTGCACGATCCAGGTCGAGGCCTTCTGGTCGAACAGCGAGAAGAACGGCGTGACCAGGGCGAAGATGACCAGGATGCGCAACACTGCCCGCACGCCTTCGACCGCTTCGTCAGGGTGGATGCCGCGCGCGCGCTCCAGCTGCATGGCCGTGCCGATGCTGCCGAAGGCCAGCAGCAGCACCAGCGCGGAGCAGGCCGAGATGACGAAGCCCCAGTCGGGAATCATGTAGAACGAGAACAGGGCGCCGGCCACGCCCAGGTAAGCCACGTACAGGCCAGGGCGCGAACCGCCATCGACTTGCGCCAGCAGGGCGGTGCGGGCCACGCGGGTAAACGAGTCTGGATTAGGTGGCGCAGGCGGCACGTGTACGTATTTTTTGGAACCCATCCAGAAAACGATGGTGGCGGCCAGCATCATCAATCCGGGGATGCCGAAGGCGATCGACGGACCGTAGTCGCGCAGGAACATCGGCATCAGCAGCGAAGCGAAGAAGGAGCCGAAGTTGATGATCCAGTAAAACAGGTCGAACACCAGCTTGGCCTTGTGCTTGTTGGTCTGGTCAAACTGGTCGCCCACGAAAGACGCCACCAGCGGCTTGATGCCGCCCGAGCCGAACGCAATCAGGAACAGGCCGAAATAGAAGCCGTTGACGTTATCTTCAAAAATCGCCAGGCAGGCATGGCCCGCGCAATACACGAGGCTAAGCCAGAAGATGGTGTTGTATTTGCCAAAGAAACGGTCGGCCAGCCAGCCGCCCAGCAGCGGGAAGAAATACACGCCGATCACGAAGGTGTGGAAGACGTGCTTGGCTTCGCCCGTGCGCTGGTCGATGGGGATCATCAGCAGCAAGGTGCTGATCAGGAATGGGGTGAGGATGTTGCGCATGCCATAAAAGCTGAAGCGCTCGCAGCCTTCGTTGGCGATGATGTACGGTATCTGGCGGGGCATCTGCCCGTTGGCGGTCTCGGCCTTTGACATGGTCTCTTCCTAAGTATTTTTATAAGCCGCGATGCTAAGGCCTGAAGAGCTTGATGGCAACAGGAAAAATGGTCTATCCGCTATTTTTCCACTTTCCGTAAGCCATTGATTTTCATAAAGACATCACTTTCTGACATGGTTTCCGCGATGGCAGGCCGGGGCAGCAGCAATTGCATTTGCAGCATGCCCAGCGGTAGCGCGCCCTCGTCCAGCGTAAAACCGCAGCGCAGGTACAGCGATAGTGCCGCGTGGTTGTCTTGCGCCACCGCCAGGCGCAGCTTCGCCAGTTCGGGAATGGCGCAGGCATGCTCGATGGTTGCCTGCAGCAACTGCCATCCCGCTCCCTTGCCGCGTGCAACGGGCGCTACATACACGCCCCAGACGCTGGCCTTGTCATGTACCACGGCAATCGGTTCGCGGCGCAGGCCGGCGATGGCGACCAGATGATCGCCGTCGAAGGCGCCAAAGATGATCTGGTAGCGGTTCGCCTGCAGGCGCTGGCTGATGTGCGCCAGCGGCAAGCTGCTTTCCAGCGCGTAGGTGGTGCAGAAAGTGGCGGGCAATTCGCCGATGCCGGCCAGGCGCAGCGCGCGGTAGGCGGGCGTATCGTCGGTGGTGAGGGGACGCACGTGGAAGGAAGGCATGCCGCCAGTATCGAAGCTGGTCACGGAAAAGTAAACCTTGCACTGTTGTGTGCATCAAATTAAGATATATCTTATTGCGATATATCTTAAGGATTCTCATGCTTCACTTCCTGCGCGGCGGCCACCGGCTGCAGGCGTTGCAACACAGCCATGGTCACGGCCATGGTGCGCCGGGGCGCGGCCCCAAGATGTTTGATGCGGGCACCTTGCGCTACCTGGTGCTGCAATTGATTGCCGACAAACCACGCCATGGCTACGACATCATCAAGGCCATCGCCGAGCGTGCCGGTGGCGGCTATGCGCCCAGTCCCGGCGCCATTTATCCGTTGATGCATGGCCTGGTGGGGCAGGGGTATGTGGCCGTCAGCCTGGACGGCAACAAGAAGCTGCACAGCATCACGCAGGAAGGCCTGGCCTTTTTGGCAGTCAACCGCGCCTACGTGGATGCGATTGCTGCCAGGGTCGCGGCGCCAGCGGAAGATGATCTGCGCCAGCTGATGCATGAACTCAAGGCCGCCGTGATCGCACGCGGGCGTCATGACGCGCCCGGTGCTACCCGTCTCGACGCCATCTGCGCCATCCTGCGCCAGGCCAGGAAAGATATCGAGGAGCTGGGATGACAACCTTGACCCCTGCCCGCGAACGCTGGCTGCTGTGGCTGTTGGCCCTGACGCAATTTACCGTCATCATGGATTTCATGGTGATGATGCCGCTGGCGCCCCAGCTGATGCACGCATTCGATATCGGCCCGGCCACCGTGTCGGGCGCCGTCTCGGCCTATGCCTGGTGCGCGGGCTTGTCCGGCTTGCTGGCGGCTACGTATATCGACCGCTTCGACCGTAAAAAGCTGCTGCTGGCCATGTTTTGCCTGTTTACCGTGTCCAACCTGGCGTGTGCCGTGGCGCCCAACTTCCATGTGCTGATCTGGTCGCGCGCGTTTGCGGGACTCACCGGCGGGGTCCTGGGCGCCATCATCATGGCCATCATCGGCGACGTGATCCCGGCCGAGCGGCGCGGTGCGGCCACCGGCATCGTCATGACCTCGTTTGCGATGGCGGCCGTGGCGGGCGTGCCGATCGGCGTGGTGCTGGCCGCCCACTTCGGCTGGGCTTCGCCATTCTATTTGCTGGTCATCCTGTCATTGCTGATCTGGCTGGCCGCTTCGCGTGTGCTGCCTTCCCTGAATGCGCATCTGGCAGGGCCGAAAACGCCGTTGACGCAAGTGTTGCCGAACTTGCTGGCGCTGTTCCGCGAACGCCGCCACCTCGATGCGTTTGCCTTGTCCATCGTCAACATGACGGCGTCGATGCTGGTGATCCCGTTTATTTCACCGGTGCTGGTGGGCAATCTCGGTATCGCCCCGGCCGATGTCACCTGGGTCTACCTGGCCGGCGGTTGCGCCACCTTGTTTACGGCGCGCCTGATCGGGCGCTGGGCAGATAAAGCGGGCAAGCAGCAGGTGTACCGCTGGATCGCCCTGCTGTCTATCCTGCCCATGCTGTTGATCACGCATTTGCCGCAACTGCCCTTGCTGGCGCTGCTGGTGGTGTTTCCGTTCTTCATGACCCTGGTCTCGGGCCGCACCATCCCGTTGCAAGCCTTGCTGACGACCATCCCGCAGCCGCAGAAGCGGGGCGCTTTCCTCAGTGTGAATTCTGCGCTGCAGCAGCTGGGCAGCGGCCTGGGCGCCTTGCTGGGCGGCCTGACCCTGTCGACCGATGCGGCCGGCCATATCAGCGGCTACGGCGTCAATGGCTGGGTGGCGGCAGCGTTGTCGCTGTTGACGGTGTGGTGGGTATCGCGGGTGAAAAGTGCTGCTGTTGTTACGCCTGCGGCTGTTACTGGGTAGCTACGCGGTCCATGGGCGCGCTTTCCTGGCGCCAGCGCTCCAGGCTCAGCACTTCATCGCTGGCCGTGTCGTCCACCAGGATATGCTTGCCGTCGGGCGTGACGAGGAAGCTTTCCCAGTGGTGGGCCGCTTCCGGCGTGTTTTCAAAAAAACTCAGCTGGTAATAGGACTGGCCCTCGACCAGGCGCTGTTCGGGGGCCGTCAGCATCACGGCGCCATGCGCGCGTCCGTCGGACACTTTTTCGATATGCGCGGCCCAGGCCTTCAATTCCGGCAGCGCCATCAGGGCCGTGACGGCCTGTTCTTCCGGCCGCGCTGCCGCTTTTCCTGCTGTGGCTGCTTCCTGGCGTTCCTGCGGCGCCGATGGCGCATGCTGGTACACATAGAAGGCCGCCAGTGCGGCAGCCAGCAGGCCAGCCAGGGTGCCGGCAATGATGGCGGTTTTGGAGGAGGAGGCGCGTGACGGCATGGCGGTTTGCATGAGGTGGATGATGGCGGCCATGCTAAAGCAAAAAGTACCAACGGGCAAAAAAAGACGAAAAAAAAGCCACCTTCCGAAGAAGGTGGCTGTGGGGCCGCCGATGTCGCGCCAGCAGTTTTTGGCCCGCTGGCGCTGTGCCGGCGTAGGCAGCCCTGCGCGCCGTCGCCTGCGCGCAGGGCTGCAGGACATTACATCATGCCGTCCATGCCACCCATGCCGCCCATGCCACCCATGCCGCCGCCCATGCCGCCAGCTGCCTTGTCGTCAGCGATTTCGCAGACCATGCAGTCGGTCGTCAGCATCAGCGAAGCGATCGAAGCAGCGTTTTGCAGCGCCGAACGGGTTACTTTGGCTGGGTCCAGCACGCCCATTTCCACCATGTCGCCATAGGTGCCGTTGGCTGCGTTGTAGCCGTAGTTGCCCGAGCCAGCCAACACAGCTGCCACGACCACCGAAGCTTCTTCGCCGGCGTTTTGCACGATCATGCGCAGTGGCTCTTCCATTGCGCGCAGGACGATCTTGATACCGGCGTCCTGGTCGGCGTTGTCGCCTTTGATCGAGATGTTGGCGCGTGCGCGCAGCAGGGCTACGCCGCCGCCTGGCACGATGCCTTCTTCCACGGCAGCGCGGGTAGCGTGCAGTGCATCTTCAACGCGGGCTTTTTTCTCTTTCATTTCGACTTCGGTGGCTGCGCCAACCTTGATCACGGCAACGCCGCCAGCCAGTTTGGCGACGCGCTCTTGCAGTTTTTCACGGTCGTAGTCCGAGGTCGCTTCTTCGATCTGTACGCGTACTTGTTTCACGCGTGCTTCGATCGAGGCAGCTTCGCCGGCACCATCGATGACGATGGTGTTTTCCTTGCCCACTTCGATGCGTTTCGCCTGGCCCAGTTCGGCCAGGGTTACTTTTTCCAGGGTCAGGCCGACTTCTTCAGCGATCACCTGGCCGCCGGTCAGGACAGCGATGTCTTCCAGCATGGCTTTGCGGCGGTCGCCGAAGCCTGGTGCTTTCACTGCGCAGGTTTTCAGGATGCCGCGGATGTTGTTCACAACCAGGGTAGCCAGCGCTTCGCCTTCGATGTCTTCTGCGATGATCAGCAGTGGACGGCCAGCTTTGGCGACTTGTTCCAGTACCGGCAGCAGGTCACGGATGTTCGAGATTTTCTTGTCGCACAGCAGCACGAATGGGCTGTCCAGGACGGCAACTTGTTTCTCTTGGTTGTTGATGAAGTATGGCGACAGGTAGCCACGGTCGAATTGCATACCTTCAACGATATCGAGTTCGTCGTTCAGCGATTTGCCGTCTTCCACGGTGATCACGCCTTCTTTGCCGACTTTTTCCATCGCTTCAGCGATACGCTCGCCGATCGATGCATCCGAGTTGGCCGAAATCGAACCGACTTGGGCGATTTCTTTGGTGGTGGTGCAAGGACGGGCGATTTTCGCCAGTTCTTCCACGGTGGCAGCAACTGCCTTGTCGATGCCGCGTTTCAGGTCCATCGGGTTCATGCCGGCGGCAACGAACTTCATGCCTTCGCGCACGATGGCTTGTGCCAGCACGGTGGCGGTGGTGGTGCCGTCGCCGGCATTGTCGCTGGTGCGGGAAGCTACTTCCTTGACCATTTGCGCGCCCATGTTCATGAGCTTGTCTTTCAGTTCGACTTCTTTCGCAACCGACACGCCATCCTTGGTCACGGTAGGGGCGCCGAACGAGCGCTCCAGTACCACGTTACGGCCTTTAGGGCCCAGGGTAACTTTGACTGCGTTGGCGAGGATGTTGACGCCTTCAACCATTTTGGCGCGCGCTGCGTCGCCGAAAACTACTTCTTTAGCTGCCATGTTAATTCTCCAGAAATTTCAGGATGTAGATGTCTACAACGTGGAAACAATTACTTGACGACGATCGCCATGATGTCTTCTTCGCGCATAACCAGCAGCTCATCGCCGTCAACTTTGACGGTTTGGCCAGCGTATTTGCCGAACAGGACGCGGTCGCCTACTTTGACATCCAGAGGACGGACTTTGCCGTCGTCGAGAATCTTGCCATTGCCTACGGCAAGGACTTCGCCTTGATCCGGTTTTTCAGCAGCTGCATCAGGGATGATGAGGCCGGACGCAGTCTTGGTTTCCTGGTCGAGGCGTTTGACGATAACGCGATCGTTCAATGGGCGCAGATTCATACAAAACTCCTTAAAGTTCAATGGATAAGTATTGCTTAGTGGTAAAACCAGCCCGGCACGAAGCCAGGCCTGCTTTCAGTTGACTGCCATTGAAACAACAGCTGCAACCGTTCAGTAAGCCTCATGCCATATTGATGTTGCCTGGCGTCTTGCGGTCTCGCGTCATGGCGTCGCCCACCAGTCGCGTAGCTTGCCGTTCGCTGAGCAAACACCAGCATTGCTTGAGGATTACTAGGAAAGAGTTTGTTAGCACTCTCTACTAACGAGTGCCAATTATAGGGACGGTAGGGGTCTTATTCAAGAGCTTATTCCGAATGGGTATATGCTTAAACGCTACGTGCAGCCTGCATTTGCACGGGGTTTGCGCTGACGCAAGCCTCTTTCCCGGGCGTCAGCAGCAAACGCGACTGTAGCATGGGCGATGGCCGGGGCCCGTTCCTGTACGGATGGCTTGCAGTATTTTGGCTATTAAATTTGCTAAGATGATTGCGATTGCATATCAAACATCAAAATTATTATGAAAAAGAAACCAACAACAGCGATCTTTTCTCCCGTAATCTCGCGCTTGCTGGGCGGCGCCGTGATCGGCCTGGCCTGCATGGGCACGGCCAGTGCGCAAACGGCGACCATCCTCGACGAGCTGACGATCGCCAGCCTGACGCCGCTGGAAAAGGAAATGTTGCTCAACGATTTATTCAACGACTTGAACAAGGACGATGACGATCAAGAAGCCCATGTTTGGAGTAACGGCGGCGGCAGCGACAAGGCCCATCTGGTGACGGTGACGTATAACTTCGGCAACTCCGGCTTGACCGAACATAGCCTGCAGGCGCACGCCTGCCGCGACCTGAAATTCATCGTCACGGCCGCTGGCAAGACGCAGGACCTGAGCCGCCGTACCTGTTCGCAAGATAGCGGACGCTGGGATGTGCAGGGCAAGGATGCGGCGCCCGTGGCTTATCCACCGTTTTTGTCCGATATCACGGTGGCCAAGCTGAACGAGAAGGAGAAACAGGCGCTGCTCGAGGCGGCCGAAACCGTCTTGCGCGACAATGAGGAAGGTGTGGCCAGTAGCTGGAGCAACCAGGGCCTGGGCAATCCCGTGCCCCTGAAAGTGAGCCTGGCGCCATCGAACACGGGCGCCAAGCCGGGGAGTTACCACACCTGCCGCGACCTGACGATGATATTGGATGGCAAGGGTGGTACGCAAACCTTGCAGCGCCGCTCCTGCGAGAATCGCACGCACACTTTTGACATCGTGCCAGGACATGAAAAGTGATGCCGCGTGAACCATAAGAAGTAAGCAGTGGCTTACCCGTGGTGGCTGCCGGGCTGCCGCTGCGGGGTCTGGAAAACCGTTCTTTCACGACAACAGCACTGTATTGATGTAAATATGTGTGACAGCGGTGTGATTCGATTGACGCCCATGGAGCGTCCGCCCTATAGTGGCGGGATGATTTCCGAATTCAACGAATTATCCGACAAAATCGGCTTGCTGGCCGAAATGACCCATGCGCTGCGTCGTGAAAACGCGCAACTGCGCAAGGACAATATTGCCTTGTCCGCTGACAACGCCATGTATGTGCAGCGCATGCGCGAGGCGCAGGAGCGGGTGGAAGCCTTGCTGGAAAAAATCCCTGAACTGGTGCAGGCCGGCCTGGAGCAAGCCGCCTCGGAAGCGGAAAACCATATTGCCGAGAACGGGAAGGAAGCGTAATGCCGCGTGTCGATGTCAATATCATGGGCCAGGCCTACAGCATGCTGTGCGCCGACGGCGAAGAGCGCGCGCTGCGTGAAGCGGCGATTTACCTCGACAGCAAGATGAAGGCCATCCGCGACGCGGGCAAGGTCAAGGGCAATGACCGCATCGCCGTGCTGGCCGCCCTGGGCGTGGCCGCTGAATTCCTGTCCGTCAAGTCACCGCAAGGTCCGTTGTCGGAGTTGTCTATACTGGAAGTCAAGCAAAAGATCGCCGCCATGCATACGGTGCTCGATACCGCGCTGACGCCCCAGGAAAATCTTTTTTAAGCCAGCCGCGTACGAATTGCTACGAATTGTCTTTGCGATGCGCGATCAAAGGAGTAAACTTCGTCCTACCCTGCGGTGTTCGCGATTGCCATATATTCCTTGAACCATTTATGCGCATCGGTTGCGAATTTTGTTTGATGGGAGTGAGCGTCGCTCGTTCGACGAACCCGAAATTGAACTAACGTGACCACCTTGAACCGTTTGGTTCGGGATGCCGGCACAGCGGCACAGGCGGGGCCGAATTGAAATAACCTTGAAATACAACTGAAAACGGTTGCAGCATGGATGCGCAGCCGTTTTTTTACGTCTGTTGCTTTGATACGGGAGCACGCATGAAACAATACTGGTTGATGAAATCGGAACCGGACGAGGTCAGCATCGATGATTTGATAGCGGCGCCCAAACATACCTTGCCGTGGTTTGGCGTGCGCAACTACCAGGCCCGCAACTTCATGCGCGACGGCATGAAATTAGGCGATGGCGTGCTGTTCTACCACTCCAGCTGCCCGCAGCCCGGTGTGGCCGGTATCGCCGAAGTAGCCAGCACGGCTTACCCCGATCACAGCCAGTTTGAAGAGGGCGGCAAGTATTTCGACCCGAAAGCCACGCAGGAACAGCCGCGCTGGATCAGCGTCGATGTGCGGGGCGTGAAAAAGACGGTGCTGCTGCCACTGGCCGAGATGCGCCAGATGACGGCGCTGGAAGATATGCTGCTACTGAAGAAGGGCAGCCGTCTGTCCATCACGCCGGTGACGCCGGCGCAATGGAAGGTGATTACGGAGACATTGAAAGTTTAGCTGTCTGCCTGCTGCGGCTGCATGAACAACTTGGCCACGCTGGTCATGTTTTCCTGCCCGCTGCCATTGGCGATGGCGGCCAGGAACACTGCATGCGCCGCGGCGATGGTGGGTGCTTGCTCGGTAGAACCTGCTTCTCGCAAGATATAGCCAAAGTCTTTTTCGATCAGATGCACGGGAAACTGCGGGGCAAAGTTGGCTGTCAGCATAGTATTGGATAAATAGGACGCCACTGGCGCCCAGACGGACGTGCTGGCCATGGCCGCCATCACCTGGGCAACGTCGATGCCGCTGCGCGAGAGCAGGCCGATAATTTCGGCCAGCGCCGTCACCTGGATGCCCAGCATGGCGTTGGTCGCCAGCTTGGCCAACGCGCCATCGCCCCATTGGCCAATATGATGCACGCTCGAACCCATGACTTGCAACAGTGGCTGGCTGCGTTCCAGCACTGCGGCATCGCCTGCGGCCAGATAGGCAAGCTGGCCGGCATCGGCTTGTGCGCGCGAGCCCGATACGGGCGCTTCCAGCAGGTCGACGCCACGCTGTTGCGCATGGGCGCCCAGCTGGCGTACCCATTCGGGTGTCAGCGTGGAACTTTCTATTGCCACGGCGCCGGCCGCCATGCCGGCCAGTGCCCCCGTTTCTTCATCCAGCCATACCTGCCGCGATACATCGTCGTCGCGCAGCATGGCGATGACGAACTCGGCGCCAACGGCGGCCTCGCGCGGTGACAATGCTTGCCTGGCTCCCAGACTGCGTAATTGCTGCGCGGCCTCAGGCGTGCGGTTCCAGACCGTCAGGCAGTGTCCAGCGTTGATCAATTGTTTGGCCATGCGCGATCCCATCGCGCCCAGGCCCAATACGGTTATCTTGTTCATTTTTTCCTGTCTGATGTGTTAATTCAAGTCAAGCTAAATTAATCGGCGCCACGCTCTTCGAATGCAGCCTGACGCCACCGGGTCTATTTTTCGCGGCTGGCCATCACGGCCAGCAGTCCGGCCAGGGCGAAGCCTGCTGCAACATAGGGAATCGGTTTTGCGCCGGCCATGTTGATCATCAGGCCGCCAAGCAGGGAGCCCAGGCCTATCGCGGCATTGAACACCGATACATTGATGGCAGTGGCTGCATCCGCGCCACCATGAATCTTCGAGGCTTCCTTGAAGACCAGGGTTTGCAGCAAGACCGGCAGTGCGCCGTAGGCGGCACCCCAGGCGGCGATCGCTATGAACACGGCAGCATGGCTACCCACGGCGAGGTTGACAGACGCCAGGCTGATGGCAAACAGGGCGGCAACCACGCCCAGGCTGGTGCGGGGCGACTTCGCGGCGAACGGGCCGACAGCGAAATTGGTGATCACGCCGGCTGCGCCGTAGACCAGCAAGAGCATGCTGATCTGGCTTGCGCTTTGCCCGGCGATCTGTTCCAGATATGGCGTGATGTAGGTGTAGGCAAGGAAGTTGCCGGTGACGACCAGTGCAGTAATGCCGAAGACTGCCAGCAAATTGCGATTCCGGAGCACCGAGCGCATGGCACCGCTCTTGGCTGCTTTCGAGATGCGCACGGCCGGCACCGACCAGACGATTAGGGTAAACACCGCCAGGCTGAGGAAGCACAAGGCGGCGAACACGGCGCGCCAGGTGTACATTTCTCCCAGGATCGTTCCTGCAGGAACACCCAGTACGGTGGCCAGCGATACGCCACCGAATACGACGGAGGTGGCGCGCACCGCGTTACGGGATGCCACCAGGTGCACGGCGGTGACCACTGCCGTGGACCAGAATACGCCGATGGCGCCGGCGACCAGTATCCGGCCGATGAAAACGACGAAATAGTCGGCAGCCAGGTAAGTGATCAGGTTGCCCGCAAAGCAGGCGGCAAGCAAACCTGCCATCAGTGCCTTGCGGTTGATGGAGCCCAGCAGGCTGGTCAGCGGGGCGGCCGTGATGGCAACCATGAAGGCAAAGATGGTGACCAGATAGCCTGCGACGCCTAGCGAGACGTTGAGCCCGGCAGCCATCGATGGCAGCACGCCGACGGGCATGAGTTCGGTGCTGACGAAGGAAAAGCAGCCCAGGCTGAGGGCAAGCACGGCTGCGACACTGCGTCCTTTGGAAATTGTGACGGAGTGAGCGCCGCTGGAGGCGTGTCCGGAAGATGTAGTTCCTGATTGCATGGTTTTATCCTGTTAAGTGTAGATAAGCTAAGACATGAGGTGACGACGATTTGTCAGCACAGGTATTGCTGTTGCAATTGACTATGCACAGTCAGCTCTCGGGCAGCTGGATGCCCGAGAGCTCGTTGCAGGCCGCCAGAAAGCGTTCCTGCAGCGCGGTATCAAAGGCGGCACCGAGGGCTTGCGCAGATTGCTGGTGATAAAAATAATCACCCGTGACGCGTGTCGGGAGCGCAGTGCCTGCTGCCAGCCAGGCTTGGGTGCGAGGAGCAAGGCTGAGATCGCCAGTCGCACCCGCTCCGCCCATTTTGGTGGCAACCCAGCCGGGTTCGACGCAGTTGGACAGCACTTCCGGCCAGTGCCGCGCTACTGCAAAAGCTAGCAGGACCATGTGCAGTTTCGAGTCTGCATACGCCTGTCCGCCATTCCATTGCCGCGTCTGCCAAGTCAGGTCCGACAGTGAGGCATCGCCGTTCATATGCAGTCTGGAGCTGATGTAGATCAATCGCTTCGGCCGCTTGACCAGGGCGGTCAGGATGTACGGCGCGAGGGTATTGACTGCAAGAACATGGGGCAAGCCGTCCACCGTGCTGATCCGCTGTTTTTCCTGAAAGCCGACCGCTGCGTTGTGAATAATGGCATCGAAGCTGCCCAGCGCATTGATATCGTTGGCCAGGTCCATGGTTTCCGCCATGCTCGACAAATCGGCGGCAAGTACCGTTTCGGCTCCGGGAACTTGCCTGATGGCGTGTGCCGCCCGTTCTTCATTGCGTGCGTGTAGTACAACCTTGTGGCCATCTGCCACAAGCAGCCGGGCTGCCATCTGGCCCAGGCCGTCGGATGATCCTGTGATGATGATACGTGCCATTTTACGGCTCCTTTCGTTGCAGCCACGGCTGCATGTGTGATGTGTTGTACTGGTCTCATGAGGCGGAAGTACATCGCGATGGGAGAAGTCTGAGGCAATGGGCGCATGAATGCGATAGCATGAACAGCATAAGATTTATGCTTGCCAGTCATGAGTGCGCGTGTTTGCTCTGGGGCCTGCCGCTATCTGTCAGGGATGACTGGCGCGCGCAGGCACAGCGGGTCGCATCTCGCTGGGAAATGCGGCCTGGATGGGAGGGGGTGTGCGGGGAACGGAGGTAGTGTCAGGGGCGGAGACGGGAAACCGTTTCCGCCCGTGCGTCTTGCGGGCGTCAGCTTGCCGCGCGGCCCTTGGTCGGTGGCGTCGCCATGATGCGCTTCTTGTACGACCATACCAGCAGGGCGATGCCACCGACGATCATCGGCAGCGACAGCATCTGGCCCGAGGTGATCGGCACGCCGAACCACACGACTTGCCAGTCCGGCGTGCGGAAGTATTCCGTGAAGAAGCGCGCGCAGCCATACAGCAAGGTGTACATGGCGCCCACGGCGATGCGCGGATGCTGCTTGCGCGAGAACAGCCACAGGATGATGAAGACGAGGATGCCGTCGACCAGCATCTGGTAGATCGGCGATGGGTGGACCGGGTAGGGGATGCCTGGCCATTGCATGGCCCATGGCAAGCTTTCCGGCGCGATCCGGCCTGGCAGTTCGGCATTGATGAAGTTGCCCAGGCGGCCAGCCGCGTAACCGAGCGGCACCAGCGGCGCGATGAAGTCGAGCACGTCGAACAGGTTGCGGCCGGCCTTGCGGCTCCACAGGTACATGGCCAGGATCACGCCGAGGAAACCGCCGTGGAAGGACATGCCGCCATGCCAGACCATGAAGATTTCCAGCGGATTCTGGGCAAAGTATTCGGGGCGGTAGAACAGCACTTCGCCGAGGCGCCCGCCGATCACGACCCCCAGCATCCCATAGAAGAGCATATCGTCGAGGTCCTCCTTCTTCCAGCCGAGGATGGCGATGTGCGGCTGCTTGATGCGCACCCGGCCGAGGATGATGAAGAGGGCAAAGGCCAGTACATACATCAGGCCGTACCAGTGCACGGCGAGCGGGCCGATTTGTATGGCGATCGGGTCGGGCATCGGGTGTATCAGCATCGGTATTCTTTCTTAAGTTAAATCATTGTTGCGTAGTATGCATGAGCTGGCGCCCGGGCGGCTTAGCCGGCTCTTAATGCACTATCGATTTGCTTGCGCAGCAGTGCCAAAAAGCCCTGCAGCACGGACGATGGATTGTCGCGGCGCCAGGCCAGGCCCGTTTCCACCAGCGGCGTTGCATCGTGCAATGGCCTGTATTCTACGCCGGGCCGCATCAGATTCGATACCGATTGCGGCACCAGCGCGATACCCATGCCGGCCGAGACGAGACTGACGATGGTTTGCATCTGGATCGCTTCCTGGCCGATCTGCGGCGTGATGCCGGCTGCGCGGAAGACGCCGAGAATGGCGTCGTGCAGGCCAGGCGAGATGGTCCGTGGAAAAATGATCAGCGGCAAGGGCGGTAAATCCTGCAGCCGTACGGGACCCGGCGTTTGCAGCGCATCCAGTCCGGACGGGGCGGCCAGCACCAGCGGCTCGGCCAGCACGGGCAGATAGTCGAGCGCCGCTTTGGCCTTGTCGGGCAGCGGCGGGATCAGCAAGCCGGCATCGATACGGCCCTGCAGCAACTCATCGAGCTGCAAGTCTGAGGTAGCTTCCTGCAACTGTATGGCGACTTGCGGATAGGCCGTTTGATAGGCGCGCAGCAGCGGCGGCAGCACGCTGTAGTCGGCCGACGAGACAAACGCCAGGCTCAGCCGGCCTGCTTCGCCTTGCGCCGCGCGTTGCACCAGGGCTGGCAGTGCTTGCGCCTGGGCCAGCAAACGGCGCGCCTCGGGCAGCAGGGCGGCGCCGGCCGGCGTCAGCTGCACTTCGCGCCGGGTGCGCACGAATAGTGGCGCGCCCAGCAATTCTTCCAGGGCCATGATGGTTTGCGACAGGGGCGGCTGCGTCATGTGCAGCCGCAGGGCGGCACGGCCGAAGTGCAATTCCTCGGCCACGGTAATAAAGTAGCGCAGTTGCCGTAATTCCAGGTTCATATGCGATTCCATGCGGATATAGTTCTGTGATATCTAAAACGACTCACAGACCAGTGCATCATATATTTGACAGTGGCAGCTGCGCAAGGCAATCTGGCGTACCCCCACTGCAGACAGGGTTTTGTCAACATGGCCCGGCAGTCAGGCACTCAATACTTCAGGAAGGTCGATCATGCCGCAATACCGCTCCCGCACCACCACCCACGGCCGCAACATGGCTGGCGCACGCGCCCTGTGGCGCGCCACCGGCATGAAGGATGGCGACTTCGACAAGCCGATCATCGCCGTCGTCAACTCGTTTACCCAGTTCGTGCCCGGCCACGTGCATTTGAAGGACCTGGGCCAGCTGGTGGCGCGCGAGATTGAAAAAGCGGGCGGCGTGGCCAAGGAATTCAATACCATCGCCGTCGATGACGGCATCGCCATGGGTCACGGCGGCATGCTGTATTCCTTGCCATCGCGCGACCTGATTGCCGACTCCGTCGAATACATGGTCAACGCCCATTGCGCCGACGCCATGGTGTGCATCTCGAATTGCGACAAGATCACGCCGGGCATGCTGATGGCCGCCATGCGCATCAATATTCCCGTGGTCTTCATTTCCGGCGGCCCGATGGAAGCGGGCAAGGTGATCAAGGTGGTCAACGGCAGCCAGAAGATCATCAAGCTGGACCTGGTCGACGCCATGATCAAGGCGGGCGACAGCACCGTGTCCGACGCCGACGTGGCGGAAATCGAGCGTTCGGCCTGCCCGACCTGCGGTTCGTGCTCCGGCATGTTTACGGCCAATTCGATGAACTGCCTGACCGAGGCGCTGGGCCTGGCCCTGCCCGGCAACGGCACTATCCTGGCCACGCACGCAGACCGCGAACAGCTGTTCCTGCGCGCCGGGCGCCTGATCGTGGAACTGGCCAAGCGCCATTACGAGCAGGACGATTACTCGGTGCTGCCGCGCTCGATCGCCACCAAGGCCGCGTTTGAAAACGCCATGGCGCTCGACGTCTCGATGGGCGGCTCGACCAATACCGTGCTGCACTTGCTGGCGGCCGCGCACGAAGCCGAAGTACCGTTCACGATGGCCGATATCGACCGCATTTCGCGCAAGGTGCCCTGCCTGTGCAAGGTGGCGCCGATGACGGACAAATACCATATCGAAGATGTGCACCGCGCCGGCGGCATCGTGGGCATCCTGGGCGAACTGGCGCGCGCCGGCCTGCTCGACACCAGCTTGCCGACCATTCACGCCCCTACCCTGGCTGACGCCATCGCGCACAACGATATCAAATGCACCGATGACCCGGCCGTGCATCAGCTGTTCCGCGCTGCACCGGGCGGCGTGCCGACCCAGACGGCGTTTTCGCAATCGGAGCGTTTCGCCAGCGTCGATACGGACCGCAGCACGGGCTGCATCCGCGACAAGGCGCATGCGTATTCGCAGGATGGCGGCCTGGCCGTGTTATACGGCAACCTGGCCGAGAAGGGCTGCATCGTCAAGACGGCTGGCGTCGATGAAAGCATTTTGGTGTTCTCGGGCAAGGCGCGCGTATTTGAAAGCCAGGATGCCGCCGTCGAAGCGATCCTGGCCGATACCGTGCATGAAGGCGACGTGGTCATCATCCGCTACGAAGGCCCGAAAGGCGGCCCCGGCATGCAGGAAATGCTGTACCCGACCTCGTACATCAAATCCAAGGGCCTGGGCAAGGCGTGCGCCTTGTTCACGGACGGGCGCTTCTCGGGCGGTTCCTCGGGCCTGGTGATCGGCCACGCTTCGCCGGAAGCGGCCGAAGGGGGCGCCATCGGCTTGGTGGAAGAGGGCGACTTCATCGATATCGATATTCCTGCGCGCCGCATCAACCTGCGCATCACGGACGCCGCACTGGCCGAGCGCCGCGCCGCCATGGAAGCGAAGGGCGACGCCGCCTGGCTGCCCGTCAACCGCGACCGCTACGTCTCGCAAGCCTTGCAGGCGTATGCAGCGCTGACCACGTCGGCAGACCGTGGCGCCGTGCGCGATCTGTCGCAATTAAAGAAACGCTAGGCGGCCCCGGCGGCCTAGCGACGTGTGACCACGTTACAAGGCCTTACAAACAAAGTGGGAATAGCGGCATGAATCGGGGCACAATACAGGTGCCCAACCGTTGACGATGATGAAACGCTTGATCTGGGCTCGTAGTGAGCCTGCGGAAACACGGTAAAATGCCGCAGGAAGTAACTTTGGAGAAAAGACAATGAATCGTTCCATGTTGGTGGCTGTAGTGGCAGTGTCGGCGTTGACCTCGCAAATGGCGATGGCCAATCCTGACCTGGCGAAAGCAAAGAATTGCATGGCTTGCCACGCAGTCAGCACGAAATTGGTCGGTCCTGCATTCAAGGATGTGGCCGCCAAATACGCGGGCCAGAAAGACGCGGAAGGCAAGCTGGTGGCGAAAGTCATGAAGGGCGGTTCCGGTACCTGGGGCGCGATTCCGATGCCCGCCAATCCGCAAGTGAGCGAAGCGGAAGCGCACACCCTGGTCAAATGGGTGTTGTCGCAAAAATGAACTGAGATGACCTTCACTGGTTAAGCAGCGCGCAGACCTTGGTCTGCGCTTTTTTTTTGTCGTCACCATCTTGCGCAGGGTGCTCCGTTCGAGTTAAGTTAGCAAGTAGTTGCAGTGATAGAAATAGATTACTTGGAAACTAAAAAGCCGTCCTGATGGACGGTGTCACTTT
The DNA here is from genome assembly GCF_049319705.1 of Janthinobacterium sp. Mn2066. NCBI lineage: Bacteria > Pseudomonadati > Pseudomonadota > Betaproteobacteria > Burkholderiales > Oxalobacteraceae > Janthinobacterium > Janthinobacterium sp. Mn2066. The sequence goes on from NZ_JBMOUF010000001.1 coordinate 446,879, forward strand.
ACGGAGAAAAAATGCAAAGAATAATCAGCAGCATGCTGTGCATGACCTTGGCCGGTGGCGTACTCACCGGCTGCGGCAGCGGGACGGTCGAAGATGGCGGCAATACGGTCCTGAAATCGCAATCGGTGCAAGCGGAAGTCGCCCCCGCCCCCGTTGCTGTGCCCAAGAGCGCGACGAAGAAAATCTATATGCACATGATGCCGTGGTTTGAAACCAAGGCTTCCTCGGGCAATGGCGCGTGGGGCCTGCATTGGACCATGGCGAATCAAAATCCGGACATCGTCGATGCAAGCGGAAAACGCCAGATTGCCTCGTACTATTATCCGCAGACGGGGCCATACGCTTCCGGCGATCCTTATGTCATCGAATATCAATTGCTGCTGATGAAGTATGCCGGTGTCGATGGCGTCTTGATCGACTGGCCAGGCAGCCAGAACGTATGGGATTATGCCAAGAATCGGCAAAATGCCGAGGCTATCGTGGCGCAAACGGCCAAGCTGGGCTTGAGCTTTGCGATGGTGTACGAGGATCACAATATCGGCATGGCGTATGACGCCGGGCTGATCCCCAACAAGATGGCGGCGGCCCAGCAAGACATCGCTTACCTGAAGTCTAATTACACGACGCAAAGCAACTATATTCAAGTCAATGGCGCGCCGCTGATTTTGGATTTCGGGCCGCAAACCTTCGTCAACGGCAGCGACTGGAACACGATCTTTTCGACCTTCCCCAAGCCGCCCACGTTCCTGACGCTGTGGTACCAGATCGGCCAGGCTGGTTCCAGCGGCAAAGGGGAATTCGCATGGATTTATTCCGACGGCATGGCGGGCCTGGATAATTTTTACAATAACCACCCCTTGAATCTCAAGTTTGGCATCGCGTATCCTGGATTTAATACCTTCTATGCGGCGGGGAACTGGCAAGGCCCGACCTGGACCTTGCCATACGGTTCGACATTTGCGACGACGCTCAACAAGGCACTGGCTGCTCCTGGTGTCGACAATATCCAGCTGGCAACCTGGAATGATTATGGCGAAGGCACCATGATCGAGCCGACGCGGGAGTTTGGCTACAGCTATTTAACGACGATGCAGCAAGCGCTCGGGGTGAGTTCGAATCAAAGTGAGTTGCAATTAATCTATAGCTTGTACCAGAAGCGAGTCCAGTACGCAGGCAATGCGGCGCAACAGCAAAACCTGAACAACGCAGCCAACTATCTGGCCGCGCATCAGGTAGCGCAGGCCGCCGCCATCATCAACGCCATGTAGGCCCGGATCGCGCCGTAAAAAAAGCGCGCCTGCGCTTTTTTTGCGGCCTAAGCCAGGTTGCCCATCCCCTGCAAGGTCGCCCTGACCGCTTCATCAAGCGGCGTATGCGGTTCCTTGCCCAGCACGGCGAGCAGTTTGCGATTCTCCATCTGCAGCGGCGTTTGCCACAAATATCGCATCTCGCGCAGTTCGCGCAGGGTTTCCACGAATGGCGAGGCCAGGGTCATCAGCCACCATGGAAACCGCCGGATGGCCGGTGCCGCCTTGCCTGACTGCAGCACGGCGCGGCTGATGGCCGATGTCATCTGCCGGCCATCGTGGTCCCAGTGCCCGGCCATATGAAAGCGGGCAAACGTGGGTAAACTGTGGCGCACCTCCAGCAATTGCAACATGGTGCGCGCCACGTCGGGCAGGTAAGACCATTGGTGGCCCACTCCTTCTGCGCCTGGGTATTGCACCGTGCGCACCGGCTGGCCCGGTTTTACCAGGCCTTGCGCAAACCAGGTATTGCCTGACCGGGGACCGAAGAAGTCGCCGGCGCGCACGATGATCACCTTCGCGCCTTGTCTGCTGGCCAGCTCCAGGCGCGCTTCCAGTTCCACGCGGATGGCGCCCTTGCGCGTTTGCGGGTGTTGCGGCGCCTCTTCGTCCACGACGGGAAAGGCATCGGGGCCATAGTTGTAGACAGTGCCGGGCAGCACGATGGTGGCCTGTCCGGCGATGGCCGCGGCGATGGTGTTGTCCAGCATGGGCAGCACCAGCTGGCCCCAGTTGCGGTAGCCGGGCGGATTGACGGCGTGCACGATCACCTCGCAACCCCTGGCGGCCGCCATCACATCGCTGCGCGACAGCGCATCGCCGCGCAGCCAGGTCAGCCCATCCGGGGATATCGATGGCAGTTCACCGCGTTTCAGGGCGCGTACCTGCCAGCCGGCCGCCAGCAACTGGCGCATCAGCTCGCCGCCGATACCGCCCGTGGCGCCCAGCACCAGTGCCGTCTTGTGTTGATTGGTATGGATGTCCATCTTGCCCTCCTCATGATTGATGGAGCCAGTATCGGCCCCGCCGCATCATTTGGGAATTGATGGACATCGTACAGTAGCCATACATTTTTGTATGGCTCTGTCTTCTAGCTGATTACTTCACGACTTCCATCTTGGTCTTCTTGCCGCCGCGATAGGTGAACAGGGTCAGCGAGCCATCCTTGATGTCGCCATTCGCATCGAAGGCGATCGGACCCGTCACGCCCTGGTAATGCACCTTGGCCAGGAAGGGCAGGTAGACGGACGGTTTGGCCGACTTGGCGTCCTGCATGGCGGTAGCCATGGTCATCACGGCGTCGTACACATAGGGCGCGTACAGCTGCACTTCCATATTGTATTTCTGCTTGTAGCGGGCGCGGAAATCGTCCATGGCTTTTTGTTCCGCACCCGTCACGCCGCCCGCTTCGGCGCAGGTGATCATGTTTTCGCCGACCGCATCGCCGGCCAGCTGGCCCAGCGGCTCCGTGCACATGCCGTCGCCACCCATGAATTTGACCTTGATGCCCAGCGCCTTCATCTGGCGCAACATGGGACCAGCCACGGAATCCATGCCGCCAAAGAAGACCAGGTCAGGATTCTTGGATTTGATGCTGGTCAAAATCGCGTTGAAGTCGGTCGCATTGGCATTGGTAAATTCCTTGCCGACGATTTGCACGCCCGGCAAGGCCTTCTTGGCGCCCTTGACGAATTGCTCGGCCACGCCCTGGCCGTAGGCCGTACGGTCATCGATGACGGCAATCTTTTTCGCCTGCAGCTTGCCGACGGCATACGCGCCCAGGGTGCCGCCCAGCTTGTTGTCATTGGCCACCACGCGGAAAGCCGTGTTGAACTTTTGCTGCGTGTAGGTAGGGTTGGTGGCGGCCGGTGAAATCTGCGGAATGCCGGCATTGAAATAAATGCGTGAAGCAGGGATGGTGGTGCCGGAATTCAAGTGACCGATCACGCCGTTGACCTTGGCGTCAACCAGCTTTTGCGCCACCGCCGTGCCCTGTTTCGGGTCGCCTGCATCGTCTTCCGCCACCAGCACGAATTTCACGGGCTTGCCGTCGATCTTGAAACCCTTGGCGTTCAAGTCCTCGATCGCCATCTTGGCCGCGTTTTCATTATCCTTGCCCAGGTGGGAGCTGGCGCCAGAGACCGGGGCGACATGGCCTATCTTGATGATTTCCTGGGCGCCTGCATGCGCGGTGAAGGCCAGGGCGATGACGAGCGGAAGGACTTTGGTCTTGAGCTGCATAAACATTCTCCAATGGATAAAGATACGGCGGCGTCTCGTGAAACCGCTTCGAAAGGCGGTACTGGTGGAGAAAGGTACAACAAAAAACAGGCCGAGAAAAGCCGGATTTCGGCCTTTGTGTTGTTTGTCGCGACAATCACCAAAACGAGGCGCGATGCACCGGGATTAGCGGCTTGGATGCACCAAAGAATGGCGCTGGGAGGGGGAATGGTGTAGCTAAAATACTGGGGGCAGACCCGCCGGGGGAATGTCCCCCAATGGGGGATATTCCGATCACGAAGTGACTGAGCCCAAATTAATGCTGTGGCGGATGCAAATGACCTAATTCATGGCTCACAGCATGCGCCACGATCTGTTCCAGCGATTGCTGCAAGTCTGCCCGCAAGGCGCCCCGCATGCCGATCAGGGCGTTTTGCAGGGCGGTCTGCAAGACGTGGGCGATGCGCTCTTCCAGCAGGTGGTCGATCTTGCCCTGCACCTGATGCAGGATGCGCTGCGTCAGCCGCTGTTCGATGGCGTCCCAGTCCGGCTGTTCTGCGACGGCGGCCACCGGCGCCGCGATGGGGGCCGGTTCCGGTTCCGGTTCCGGTTCCGGCGCTTGCTGCAGCGCTTCCGGTCCCGACAGCACTTCCGTCAACAGGGGGATGCCCGGATCGAATGTCTGCTCGCTCATGTTTTTCCCGCGACAAAGTGGGTCGGCGCCACACCCGACTTGCGGTAGTGCAGGAAGCGCTGGCGGCCGGCCTGGGCATCGTGTTCATCCATCGCGACGATTTCAAACACGCGCTGGAATTGCTCGTAGTTGGCCGGTGGCAGCTGCGACAGGTTGACGAGGATATCGTGGTGCGGCAACTCGACATCCATATTGTCGGTCAGCACGATGGGCGTGTGGACCGCCAATGGATCGCCGGCTGCTACGTGCGGCAGGAAGTCGGTCGGCGAAATGGTCCACATGGTCGCGTTCAGGGCGGCCAGCTGTTCGCCATCGGCTGTCAGCACGACCACCTTGTTGCCCGCCATATAGGCCTTGCGCACCAGACGGCTGGCATAGGCCAGCTTGTCGGGTACGTTGCTGTGAAAATCGACGCGGGTCATGGCGCTCAGGCGGCCATGCCGCTGTGGCGCAGCAGGGCGTCGATGCTTGGTTCGCGGCCACGGAAGGCCTTGAACGATTCCAGCGCCGGGCGCGAACCGCCCACGGCCAGGATTTCCGCCTGGAAGCGTTTGCCCGTTTCCGCCGAGACTACGCCACCCGTCAGTGCAGCCGCTTCTTCAAACGCGCTATAGGCGTCGGCAGACAACACTTCTGCCCATTTATAGCTGTAATAACCCGCCGAGTAACCGCCGGAAAAGATATGGCCAAACGAGTTCTGGAAGCGGTTGTAGGCGGGCGGTATTACCACGGCGAACTGGCGGCGCACGCTATCGATCAATTCCTGCACGCTTTGCGTGCCGAAGGGATTGTAGTCATAGTGCAAATGCATATCGAGCAGCGAGAATTCCGACTGCCGCAGGGTTTGCAAGCCGGACTGGAAATTCTTTGCTGCCAGCATCTTGTCGTACAGTGCGCGCGGCAACGGTGCACCCGTCGTCACGTGGGCCGTCATGTGTTGCAGCACGTCCCATTCCCAGCAGAAATTTTCCATGAATTGCGAAGGCAGTTCCACGGCATCCCATTCCACGCCGGAAATACCCGACACGCTGATTTCATCGACCTGCGTCAGCATATGGTGCAAGCCATGGCCGAATTCATGGAACAGGGTGATCACTTCATCGTGCGTGAACAGCGAAGGCTGCAGCACGCCATCGACCAGGGCCGGTTCCGTGAAGTTGCAGGTCAGGTAGGCAACCGGTGTTTGCAGCTTGCCATTGTGTACGCGGCGGCCGCGCGCATCGTCCATCCAGGCGCCGCCGCCCTTGCCGGCGCGGGCATACAGGTCCAGGTAGAACTGGCCTACCAGCTGGCCGTCGCGTTCGATGCGGTAGAAACGCACGGACGGATGCCAGGCACTGGCCATGTCCAGCACGATATTGACCGAGAACAAGGTTTGTACGAGGCGGAACAAGCCGTCGATGACTTTGTGTTCAGGGAAATACTGTTTCACTTCCTGCGCCGAGAACGCATAGCGGCGTTCCTGCAGCTTTTCGGACGCGTAAGGCACGTCCCAGGCTTGCAGCTCGTCCAGGCCCAGTTCGTCCTTGGCGAAAGCGCGCAGTTCGGCCAGGTCCTGTTCCGCATACGGGCGGGCGCGGCGGGCCAGGTCTTCCAGGAAGGAAATCACCTGTTCCGGGCTTTGCGCCATCTTAGGCACCAGGGACACTTCGGCGAAATTCTTGTAGCCCAGCATCTTGGCTTCTTCATCGCGCAGTTTCAGCAGGGTGACGATGTTCGGGCCATTGTCCCAGTCGTCTTTCTTGCTGAAGGCATCGCCCTGTTCGGACGCCTTGGTGGCGTTGGCGCGGTAGATGGTTTCACGCAGCGCGCGCTGGTCGGCAAATTGCAGGATCGGGTAATACGAAGGGAAGTGCAGCGAAAACTGGTAGCCGTTCTTGCCGTCTTTTTCAGCGGCGGCGCGGGCCGCCTGCTTGACGTCGTCGGGCAGGCCGGCCAGTTCCGCTTCGGTGTCCACCAGCAGCTTGTAGTCATTGGTGGCGTCGAGCACGTTTTCGGAAAAGCGCGTGGACACGGCCGCGTGTTCTTCCTGGATGGCGCCGAAGCGTTCTTTTTTATCTTCAGGCAACTCTGCGCCGCCCAGGCGGAAACCGCGGATCGCGTGTTCGACGATGGTCTTGCGCGCCGGCGACAGGGTGGCGTACTCGGCGCTGGCTTGCAATTGCTTGAATTTGTCGAACAGCACTTCATTCTGGCCCAGTTCGGTCCAGAACTCCGTGACTTTGGGTTGATTGGCATTGAAAGCGGCGCGCAGTTCGGGCGTATCGACCACATTGCTGAGGTGGCTGACGATGCCCCAGGCGCGGCCCAGGGTTTCGCTGATGTCATCTTGCGGTGCAACAAAACTGTCCCAGCTGACCGCTGTTTCCGGCGCCGTCAGCTTGGCCACGGTGGCCCGTGCCTGGGCCAGCAAGGTGTCGATGGCCGGCGTAACGTGCTCGGCGGCAATGGCATCGAAGCGGGGGAGTCCGGAGAAGTCCAGCAGTGGGTTGTCAGTTGTCATCAGCTAATCCTGTTCCTATATATATGTCATGGGCGGACCAGCCGCCCACGGTCAATCAAATGCGTTCTGCTGCTTCTACCGTATTCATCAGCAGCATCGTGATGGTCATCGGACCCACGCCGCCCGGCACCGGGGTAATGTGCGAAGCGACTTCCTTGATGCCGTCAAAATCCACGTCGCCGCACAGCTTGCCGTTGTCGTCGCGGTTCATGCCCACGTCGATCACGATGGCGCCCGGCTTGACCATGTCGGCCGTCAAGGTGTTGCGGCGACCGACGGCAGCCACCACCACGTCGGCCTGGCGCGTGTACAGGCCCAGGTCCGGTGTCGCACTATGGCAGATGGTGACGGTAGCGTTCGCTTGCAAGAGCAGGAGCGCCATCGGTTTGCCCACCGTGTTGCTGCGGCCGATGACGACGGCGTGCTTGCCGCGCAAGTCCACGCCCGTGCTTTCGATCAGTTTCATGCAGCCGTACGGGGTACAAGGGCGGAAACCTGGCAAGCCCGTCATCAGTTCGCCGGCGCTCAGCACCGAGTAGCCATCGACGTCCTTGGTAGTGGCGATCGCTTCGATGACCTTGTGTGGATTGATGTGTTTAGGCAAAGGCATTTGCACCAGGATGCCGTGGATGGCCGGATCGGCGTTCAGGCTGGCGATGCGGGCGAGCAAGTCCGCTTCGGACAGGTCCGCTTCGTACTTTTCCAGCACCGAGTGGAAACCCACGTCGCCGCAAGCCTTGACCTTGTTGCGCACATAGACCTGGCTGGCCGGGTCTTCGCCGACCAGGATCACTGCCAGGCCGGGCTGGGTGCCCTTGGCGGTCAGGGCGGCGGCGCGGGTGGCGATTTCGGCGCGCAGTTTTTGGGAGAGGGCAATTCCGTCGATCAGTTGTGCTGGCATGGTATGAGAGCTGAGAGGCTGGTGGGAGGGAAAACCAGATTATAAAGCCGTGGGCATGAAACCGGCGCTATTGACGCTCTTTCAGTATTAATTTCCATCTAGAATTTGCGGCAGTGCAGCATAAATTTCATAGGGGTGTTTCACGATGTGAAATCATGTATCGCCATTTGAAAAATACTAAATACGCTGTTAGAATCGCCCCACTAATTGATCTTAATAGTAAATAATCAGCGAAATACCGTCCGACAGCGATCCGGAAAATCGGGGTGGGGCGATCACAACAGGAGACTCAACAGATGTCAGCTCAACTGAATCAGGTAACGACGCAGATCGGCACCGACCCGGATTTGCAGGAAACCAAAGAGTGGCTGGACGCACTCGAAGCCGTGCTGGAAAATGAAGGTCCGGAACGCGCACAATATTTGATGGAACGCCTGGTCGACCTGGCCCGCCGCAATGGCTCGCAAATCCCGTTCTCCAGCACCACCGCCTACGTCAACACCATCCCCACCAAACAAGAAGCACACTGCCCGGGCAACCTGGAATACGAAGAGCGCCTGCGTTCGTGGATGCGCTGGAACGCCATGGCCATGGTGGTCAAGGCCAACCGCGCCGACGGCGACCTCGGCGGCCACCTGTCCTCGTTTGCCTCGCTGGCGAACATGCTCGGCATCGGCTTCAACCACTTCTGGCACGCGCCAACCGCCGACCACGGCGGCGACCTGCTGTACATCCAGGGCCACTCCTCGCCTGGCGTCTACGCGCGCGCCTTCCTCGAAGGCCGTCTGTCGGAAGAGCAGCTGCTGAACTTCCGCAAGGAAGTCGATGGCAAGGGCTTGTCGTCGTACCCGCATCCAAAACTGATGCCTGACTTCTGGCAGTTCCCGACCGTGTCGATGGGCCTGGGCCCGCACATGGCGATCTACCAGGCTCGCTTCCTGAAGTACCTGCACGCACGCGGCATCGCCAAGACCGACAACCGCAAGGTATGGGCATTCTGCGGCGACGGCGAGATGGACGAGCCGGAATCGCTGGGCGCAATCGGCCTGGCCGCACGCGACATGCTCGATAACCTGGTCATCGTGGTCAACTGCAACCTGCAGCGCCTGGACGGCCCGGTACGCGGCAACACCAAGATCATCCAGGAACTGGAAGGCGAATTCCGTGGCGCCGGCTGGAACGTCGTCAAGGTCATCTGGGGCCCGGGCTGGGACGCCCTGCTGGCACAAGACAAGGATGGCATCCTGCAGCAAGTGATGATGGATACCGTCGATGGCGAGTACCAGAACTTCAAGGCCAAGGATGGCGCCTACGTGCGCAAGCACTTCTTCGGCAAGCATCCGAAGCTGCTGGAAATGGTTGCCAACATGAGCGACGACGACATCTGGCGTCTGACCCGTGGCGGCCACGATCCACACAAGATTTACGCTGCCTTCAAGGTCGCCCAGGAACACAAGGGCCAGCCTACCGTGCTGCTGGTGAAAACCATCAAGGGCTACGGCATGGGCAAGTCCGGCGAAGCGCGCAACACCGCGCACCAGACCAAGAAACTAAACGACGAAGCCGTGCGCGAAATGCGCGACCGCTTCTCGCTGCCGATTCCTGACGACAAGCTGGCCGATATTCCTTTCTTCAAGCCTGCCGACGATGCGCCGGAAATGGTCTACCTGCACGAGCGCCGCAAGGCCCTCGGCGGCTACCTGCCGCAGCGCCGTCAAAAAGCCGAAGAAACCCTGCCAGTGCCTGCGCTGGACGCGTTCAAGAACGTGCTGGAAGCGACCCCGGAAGGCCGTGAAATCTCGACCACGCAAGCTTTCGTGCGCGTCATCACGACCCTGCTGAAAGACCCTAACCTGGGTCAGCGTGTGGTGCCTATCCTGGTCGATGAATCGCGTACCTTCGGCATGGAAGGCCTGTTCCGCCAGATCGGTATCTACAATCCGAAAGGCCAGCTGTACGAGCCAGTCGATAAAGACCAGGTCATGTACTACCGTGAAGACAAGGCCGGCCAGATCCTGCAGGAAGGCATCAACGAAGCAGGCGGCATGAGCTCGTGGATCGCTGCGGCGACGTCGTACTCGACCAACGACCGCATCATGATCCCGTTCTACACCTTCTACTCGATGTTCGGCTTCCAGCGCATCGGCGACCAGGTATGGGCAGCGAGCGACATGCGCGCGCGCGGCTTCCTGATGGGCGGCACCGCTGGCCGTACCACCCTGAACGGCGAAGGCTTGCAGCACGAAGATGGCCACAGCCATATCTTCGCCGCGACCATCCCGACCTGTATGCCATACGACCCGACCTTCAGCCATGAAGTCGCCGTCATCGTGCAGGACGGCCTGCGCCGCATGATCGCCAACCAGGAAGATGTGTTCTACTACATCACGATCATGAACGAGAACTACGCCCAGCCAGGCATCAAGCCCGGCCAGGAAGAAGGCATCCTGAAAGGCATGTACAAGCTGCAGGAAGGCCAGGCGGACGCCAAGCTGCGCGTGCAGCTGATCGGTTGCGGCACCATCCTGCGCGAATCGATCTTCGCCGCCGAGCTGTTGCAAAACGACTGGGGCGTGGCGGCAGACGTCTGGTCGGCGCCATCGCTGACCCTGGTGGCCCGCGATGGCCAGGACGCAGAACGCTGGAACATGGTCAACCCGTCGAAAGAACAGCGCGTGCCGTACGTGACGTCGCTGCTGCAGGACACCGACGGCCCGATCGTCGCCACCACCGACTACATGCGCGCATTCGCAGAACAGATCCGCGCCTTCATGCCGAAGGGCCGCACCTACAAAGTGCTGGGCACCGATGGCTTTGGCCGCTCGGACAGCCGCGCCAAACTGCGCGAGTTCTTCGAAGTGAACCGTTATTATGTGACCGTGGCCGCGCTGAAATCGCTGGCTGACGAGGGCAAGATCGACGTGTCGGTGGTAGAGCAGGCGATTGCCAAGTATGGCATCGACGCGAACAAACCAAATCCGGTGACCCAGTAATCGTTGTGCGGATTCGATCGCGCCAAGGCCGTACGCAAGTACGTCCTTGGCGCGTTTGCGAGTCCATCTGACAAATAAAATAACGGAGCAAGCTATGAGCATTGTGGAAGTCAAAGTCCCGGATATCGGCGATTTCAAGGAAGTCGAGATCATTGAACTGATGGTCAAGCCTGGCGATACGGTCAAGGTCGACCAGTCGCTGATCACGGTCGAATCGGACAAGGCCAGCATGGAAATCCCATCGAGCCACGCCGGTGTCGTCAAGGAATTGAAAGTCAACGTGGGCGACAAGATCGCCGAAGGTTCGCTGGTCCTGCTGCTGGAAGTGGCCGACGGCGCTGCTGCCGCCCCTGCGCCAGCCGCAGCTCCCGCACCTGCTGCTGCAGCCCCTGCGCCAGCACCAGTTGCAGCAGCCCCTGCGCCGGCGGCCGCCTCCGGCGCGCCTGCGCTGGTCGAAGTGACCGTGCCCGATATCGGCGACTTCAAGGAAGTCGAAGTCATCGAACTGATGGTCAAGGTCGGCGATGCGATCAAGGTCGACCAGTCGCTGCTGACGGTCGAATCGGACAAGGCCAGCATGGAAATCCCATCGAGCCACGCCGGTATCGTCAAGGAATTGAAAGTCAAGGTCGGCGACAAGGTGGCCAAGGATTCGCTGGTGCTGATCGTCGAAACGACCGGTGCTGCTCCAGCCGCCGCTCCAGCACCTGCCGCTGCGCCGGCACAAGCTGCTGCCGCACCAGCCGCCGCTGTCGCCTCGGCGCCAGTTACTGCCGCTCCTGCCCCTGTCGCAGCTGCCGCGCCTGCCGTGAATGGCAAGCTGGCGCATGCGTCGCCATCGATCCGCAAGTTTGCGCGCGAACTGGGCGTGGAACTGTCCCGCGTGGGCGGCTCCGGTCCGAAAGGCCGCATCACCCAGGAAGACGTGCAGAATTTCGTCAAGGGCGTGATGTCGGGTGCGGTCGCTGCGCCAGGTGCTGCCAATGCGGCACCGGTCGCCAAGGCTGGTTCGGGCGTGGGCCTGGACTTGCTGCCATGGCCATCGCTGGACTTCAGCAAATTCGGCGCGACCGAATTGCTGCCGCTGTCGCGCATCAAGAAAATCTCGGGTCCTAACCTGCACCGCAACTGGGTCATGATCCCGCACGTCACGCAATTTGACGAAGCGGACGTGACGGACCTGGAAGCCTTCCGCGTCGAGACCAATGCGGCCAACGCAAAGAACAAGGATGCCGCCAAGCTGACCATGCTGGCCTTCGTCATCAAGGCGTCGGTCGCCGCGCTGAAGAAATTCCCGGCATTTAATGCATCGCTGGACGCCAAGGGCGAAAACCTGATCCTCAAGCAGTACTACAACATCGGCTTCGCGGCCGATACGCCGAACGGCCTGGTGGTTCCCGTGATCAAAAACGCGGACCAGAAGAGCGTCACGCAAATCGCCAAAGAGATGACCGAATTGTCCCTGCAAGCGCGCGAAGGCAAGCTGAAACCGGCCGACATGCAGGGCGCCAGCTTCACAATTTCGTCCCTGGGCGGCATCGGTGGCACGCACTTCACGCCTATCGTGAATGCACCGGAAGTAGCCATCCTGGGCTTGTCGAAAGCCTCGATCAAGCCGGTATGGGATGGCAAGGCCTTCCAGCCACGTCTGATGATGGGCACTTCGCTGTCGTACGACCACCGCGTGGTCGATGGCGCGATGGGCGCACGATTCTCCGTGTACCTCGGCGAAGTCCTGGCCGACATGCGCAAAATTCTGCTGTAAGGAGCGATTGATGAGCACAGTAGAGGTAAAAGTACCGAATATCGGCGACTTCAAGGAAGTCGAAGTCATCGAGCTGATGATCAAGGTTGGCGATACCATCAAGCTGGACCAGTCGCTGGTCACCGTGGAATCGGACAAGGCCAGCATGGAAATTCCTTCGACCCACGCCGGCGTGGTCAAGGAATTGAAAGTCAAGATCGGCGACAAGATCGCTGAAGGCAGCGTGCTGCTGGTGGTGGAAGCAACGGAAGGCGCGGCGGCTGCCGCGCCAGCGGCTGCCCCTGCCGCACCAGCAGCGGCGCCGGCACCGGCTGCCGCCGCACCTGCAGCACCAGTTGCCGCAATCGTCCCGGCCGGCAATTACAGCGGCCAGGTCGATATCGATGTCGACATGATGGTACTGGGTGGCGGTCCTGGCGGTTACTCGGCGGCGTTCCGCGCCTCCGACCTGGGCTTGAACACGGTGATTGTCGAGCGTTATGAAACCCTGGGCGGCGTGTGCCTGAACGTCGGCTGCATCCCGTCGAAGGCGCTGCTGCACGTGGCGTCCGTGATCGATGAAACTGCGCATATGTCCAACACGGGCGTCACTTTCGCCAAGCCGACCATCGATATCCACCAGGTACGCAAGTACAAGGAAGGCGTGATCAAGAACATGACCGGCGGCCTGGCCGGCATGGCCAAGGCGCGCAAGACGCAAGTTGTCACCGGCGTGGGCCAGTTCCTCTCGGCGAACCATATCGAAGTGACGGCTGCTGACGGCAGCAAAAAGGTCGTGCAGTTCAAGCAGGCGATCATCGCTGCCGGTTCGTCGGTAGTCAAATTGCCATTTGTGCCGGAAGATCCACGCATCGTCGATTCGACCGGTGCACTGGAACTGCGCCAGATTCCGAAGCGCATGCTGGTCATCGGCGGCGGCATTATCGGCCTGGAAATGGCGACCGTGTATTCGACCTTCGGTGCGCGCATCGACGTGGTGGAAATGATGGATGGCCTGATGCAGGGCGCGGACCGCGATGCGGTCAAGGTCTGGCAGAAGTACAACGAAAAACGCTTCGACAACATCATGACCAAGACCAAGACGGTGGCCGTCGAGGCGCTGCCGGAAGGTATCAAGGTCACGTTCGAAGCCGCCGAAGCCGGTGCGACTGCACCTGCACCGCAGCTCTACGACCTGGTGCTGGTGGCCGTCGGCCGTAGCCCGAACGGCAAGAAGATCGCTGCCGACAAGGCCGGCGTGCAAGTGACCGACCGCGGCTTCATCAACGTCGACAGCCAGATGCGCACCAACGTGCCGAATATCTTCGCCATCGGCGACCTGGTGGGCCAGCCGATGCTGGCGCACAAGGCCGTGCATGAAGCCCACGTGGCTGCCGAAGCGGCGGCAGGCCAGAAGTCGCACTTCGACGTCAAGGTGATTCCATCGGTTGCCTACACGGATCCGGAAGTGGCATGGGCCGGCATCACCGAAGACGAAGCGAAAGCCAAGGGCATCAAGGTCGAGAAGGGCCACTTCCCGTGGGCCGCGTCGGGCCGCGCCGTGGCCAATGGCCGCGCCGAAGGCTTCACCAAGCTGCTGTTCGATGCGGAAACGCACCGCATCATCGGAGGCACCATCGTCGGCACGCACGCTGGCGACATGATCGGTGAAATCGCCCTGGCGATCGAAATGGGCTGCGACGGCACTGACATCGGCAAGACCATCCATCCGCATCCAACCCTGGGTGAATCGATCGGCATGGCGGCGGAAGTCTATGAAGGGACGTGCACGGACTTGCCGCCACCACGCAAGCGCTGATGCAAAATGTTGTTTTAGTATTGAAAAGCCCGCAAGTGATTGCGGGTTTTTTTACACCTTTGATGTGCTGGACCAGCGTCGGCACGCACGCCGGCGACAGGATGAACGATGCGCGGTGAAATCGCCCTGGCGATCGAAATGGGCTGCGACGGCACTGACATCGGCAAGACCATCCATCCGCATCCAACCCTGGGTGAATCGATCGGCATGGCGACGGAAGTCTATGAAGGGACGTGCACGGACTTGCCGCCACCACGCAAGCGCTGATGCAAAATGTTGTTTTAGTATTGAAAAGCCCGCAAGTGATTACGGGTTTTTTTACACCTTTGATGTGCTGGACCAGCGTCGGCACGCACGCCGGCGACAGGATGAACGATGCGCGGTGAAATCGCCCTGGCGATCGAAATGGGCTGCGACGGCACTGACATCGGCAAGACCATCCATCCGCATCCAACCCTGGGTGAATCGATCGGCATGGCGGCGGAAGTCTACGAAGGGACGTGCACGGACTTGCCGCCACCACGCAAGCGCTGATGCAAGATTGACTTTCAGTACAAAAAACCGGGACATGTTCCCGGTTTTTTTATTCTTGGTTCGTCTCGAGCCGCAGCGGGTGTCACTTATACGCCGCAGTGTGAATATTGGTGAGTATTTCCCTGTGGAAAAAGTGGGACAATATGGGTCTGTAACTATGTTTCGCTTATGCTTGACCTGGGGCGTGTGCTTTTTCCCATGAAGTTGCTATTGTTCGGTCAGGTTTGGCTGTGCTGAGAAAGTATTGCAACAATGAAAAAATTTACCGCCCTCCATATTTCCGACGTGCGTCTGCGCCACGCCGATGAGCAAGAGCAGGCGCTCATGCTGCATTCGCTGTTCCAGGATGTGGCCGCTTTTCGCGATGCCGGCAAGCAGATCGATGCGATTTTCTTCACGGGCCAGCTGCTGGCGGCCGATGCGGACAGCAGCACCACGCCTACCTACGTCTACGAATATTTCCTGCGTCCCCTGCTGCAGGCGGCCAGCCTGCCTGGCGCGCGCTTTTATCTGGTGCCGGGAAACCGGGTCCAGGGTACGCCGGCTGGCATGCTGGGCAATGCGGGTTTCAGTTTCTTTTCCGCTGACGAGCATGCTGGCGCCGAGCAGCGCGCGCTGTACAAGAATATCCACGCGGTCTTTCATGGGCACCAGCACACGGGCGAAGCCAGTTCACTGATGAAGGCGCTGGGCATTTTGTTCAAGAGCAATCCGGGCAGCCTCTACGGCCCGCATGGTCAGATGGCTGCCTATGCCGTGCTGGAATTCGGTGTGGGAAGCGCTGGTGACGAGGCGCCGCTCACGCCGTGGACGGTAGCCTTGCGCGAGTTTGATGAAGTCAGCAAGGCTTTTGCCCTGTCCGTGCTGTACACGCCCGATGGCCGCGACGCGGGCCAGCGCGATGCCGAATATGTGTTTGCCACCTTGCTGCCGCAACTGGCCGCTGAGGGCGACTACTTCGATGGTTTGATGGGCAAGCGCAAGGACATCAGTGCGGCGGCGGATGCGCGTGAATTCCTGATCGAGCTGGCCTTCGTGCTGTTCGAAGCCAAGACCTTGTTCCTGCTGCAAGAGGAGCTCGATTGCTTTGCCGGCGATTATTGCGCCGTCAAGGGCTGGGATATATCCGCAGAGCAATGGTTGTCGCCGCTGTATGCGCAAGGCTTGTTGGCGCGCACCGATGGCCAGGTGGTGTTTGCCTTCGATTACTTCCGCACCTACTTCCTGGCGCAGCGCTTTGAAACCTCATTCGACCTGATGCGCTACGGCCCCGAACGCCGCGATGGCAGCGAGGCGGTCTTCGGCGTCGAGGGAGCCTCGGCAGCCCGGCCTTTCTTGCGGGCGCTGGGCTTGAGTGGCGAGCGTAGCGAAGCGGCTGCGCCGCAGGCGTCTGGCGTGCCGCAATAAGCGGCCTTTGTAATAGCTCAATGTCTGTCTGGTTTTACGTGCTATGCTGGTTAGATCGGTAGGAGCAGCTTAAAGGGGGCATGATGCGACATTTCTTTAGCGTAGCTGACGCGTTGCGCATTAACAAAAAATTGATGGCGCAAAAGACTCCTCTGGAGATTGCCAGTGATGGTGGGCCAGATCCTGAGCCGCTCACCAAAAACACTTCCAGCGCAAATATCCCCTTCTCGGCCAAGGAAATCAATGCCGCCATGGCCAAGGCCCGCGAACTGTTGGCTGCCTGAGTTCATGCGTGGCATTGCACGTTTATGATCAGCTGGTAACGGGCCCCAATGACTTTATAGGGGCCTTGGCCTATTCACTATACAAGCAAACGAAAGTAGAGTGGATCGTCCATCTCAAGGCAGCAAACGGTGGTGTGGAGCCGACTGCCTTTGAAATCCAGATGTTTCATGACTTTAACGTCCTTCCGGCACAGTTGCAGGGCTATAAGGATAGGGCCACAGCGCTGACCGTGACTTTCCTCGGTGTCGCAACAAAGGAGCGCCTGGATCAATTAAGCGCCGATACCGTCCAATCGGCGCTGGCGGCCAAATTTGACGCCACCCACCAGGCAGTTAGCACCGAGCTCATCTCTTACCGTAGGGAACTGGCCGCCAAGCGCGGCATCTATGGCTGGATGGCCGAAGTCGGCGCCGCCCTGATCACCAACTTCCTGACGATTATCCTGGTTGCCCTGATTGCCTATGGCTATGGAAAACTGAATGCCGTCAATGCCGCCGTGGATGGCAAGCTGAGCCAGGCGCTTCCTCTGGCTCCCAAGCCAGCTCATTAGGTTTTCAAGCCGCCAGCGGCGCGCGCAAGGTCGCCCGCAAGAACAGGTCGAGGCGGTGGTCAAGCAGCTTGCGCAGTTGCGCCGTGTCGGGTTGCGTCAGCGGCGGGAACAGCAGGCGCGACATCTGGTCATCTATCAGGCAGTTCAGCAAATGTATGGCAATTTGTTCTGCCGTCAATTCCGCGCGGAACTGAATGGCGATGTCGGGACGGTTGAAGAAGCGCGTCAGCATGTCGCGCGTGCGTCCCGGTCCCACCTTGTGAAACGTCTCTGCCAGCTCAGGGTGGCTGGCCGCTTCAGCCACCACCATGCGGTTCAGCCGGATGGCTGCCGGCATGGTGATTAATTGCAGGAACAGCATGCCGAACTCGCCCAGAATGGCGGGCAGGGGGCGCATATCTGTTTCCAGCGCGGGCATGGTGGCAAAGTAGGCGGCGCGGCGCTGTTCCACCACGGCGTTGAACAGGCCCGACTTGCCGCCAAACTTCACATAAATCGTGCGTACCGCCACATGGGCCTGGCGCGCGATCATTTCCAGGCTCACCTTGCCATAACCCTTTTCCAGGAACAGGCAGCCGGCCGTGTACAGCAGGTTTTCGGCGCGCGCTTCCTTGTCGGCCTCGCGCGGACGGCCGGCAGACTTGCCGCAGAAAAATATCTCCATGGCGGCGTTATCGTGCTCAGTATCAGTTTGATCAGTTTGGACGGGCAAGGTGTCGCTGAGGCCGGGATCAGGCATGTTCGGGGTCTCTTGGTTGGTGAGTGATGACTAACACTGTAGTGCAAATTAAAATGAAATGCAATCGTTTCATTTCTTGACAAGCGCTTTCCTTTGACCAATAATGAACCTATATCATTTCATTTTCGGAGCGCAGTATGTCCAACCAGCCTGGCCAAGCAGAACAAAAGGCGCTTAGCGCCGTTCCTCCAACGGCCCCTACCGCGGCCCCCGCCGCACCGTCCACGCCCGCCGCTGCCGCCAGCCCCGCACCGAATAACCGCGTGAAAATCATCGCCGGCTTGATCGTGCTGGTTGCGCTGGGTGCCGGCGCGCGCATGTGGTATCGCAGTCATTACTTTGTGGAAACGGAAAATGCCTACGTTTCCGGCCACGTGCATCCTGTCTCGGCGCGTATTTCCGGCGTCGTGACCAAGGTATTGATTGACGATAATCAACTGGTGAAAGAGGGCGACGTGATCGCTGAACTCGATCCATTCGACCAGCGCGTGAAGACGGAACAAATCACTGCGCAGATCGCCAGCGCGGAACAGCAAGTGATGCAGGCCGATGCGCAGATCGCGCAAGCGCAGGCGCAAGCGAGCGGCGCCCAGGCCCAGATCGCCCAGGCCGATGCGCAATTGCTGCGCGCGAAACAGGATGCCGACCGTTATGGCCAGTTGTACACCAGCCAGATGAAAGCCGTCTCGAAAGCGGAAGTGGACGCCGCCAATGCAGCCCGCTCCAGCGCCGTGGCCGACCTGGCCGCCCGCCGCGACAGCGCTGTCGCCGCCAAGGCGCAGATCGGCGCCGCCCTGGCTGCGCGCGACGTGGCCAAGGCACAAGTGGCCGTGCTGCGCGTGCAATTGAAAGACGCGGAACAGCAGCTGCAATACAACCGCATCCTGGCGCCTGTCTCGGGCCGTATCGGCAAGCGTAACGTGGAAACGGGCATGCGCGTGCAGCCTGGCCAGCAATTGACGGCCATCGTGCAAGACAATGTCTGGGTCACCGCCAACTTCAAGGAAACGCAATTGGCCGACCTGCACCGTGGCCAGAGCGTACACGTGAGCGTCGACGCCATGCCAGGCAAAAAACTGATCGGTACCGTCGACAGCTTCGCACCGGCATCGGGCGCGCAATTTGCCCTGCTGCCAGCCGATAACGCGACCGGTAACTTCACCAAGATCGTGCAGCGCGTGCCCGTCAAGATCGTCTTCAAGCCGGAAGATATCAAGGCCCTCAACGGCCGCCTGGTGCCCGGCATGTCGGTGATCGCCGAAGTGGAAATCAACCAGCCTGGTATCGACAAGACTGCCGGCCAGGCTGCGCCAGCCCAGACCGCCGCCCGCTAACGTGCCATGAGCAGCTCTTCCAACACACTGGCGAAACCGCCGGCGTTTCCCGTGATCAGCGAGAAAGTCTCCGGGCGCACCTGGCTGGCGGTCGCCGCCGGCATGCTGGGCGCCTTCATGGCGGTGCTCGACATCCAGATCACCAACTCTTCGCTCAAGGATATCCTTGGCTCGCTGTCGGCCACCCAGGAAGAGGGCTCGTGGATTTCCACGGCCTACCTGGTGGCCGAGATTATCGTCATCCCCCTCACCGCGCTGATGGTGCGCGTGTTCAGCCTGCGCGCCTACATGATCGGCACGACCACCTTGTTCCTGCTGTTTTCCACCCTGTGCGGCACGGCCTGGAACCTGGAAAGCATGATCGTTTTCCGCATGCTGCAAGGCTTTACGGGCGGTGCGCTGATCCCGATGGCGTTCACCCTGGTGATGCTCAAGCTGCCGCCGTCGAAGCGTTCCACCGGCATGGCCATCTTCGGCCTGACCGCCACCCTGGCGCCGGCCATGGGGCCGACCCTGGGCGGCTACCTGAGCGAACTGTATGGCTGGCCATCGATCTTCTACATCAACTGGGTGCCCGGCGTACTGCTGATCCTCGGCATGATCTATGGCCTGGACCGCGAGCCGATGAACCTGAAGGCCTTGTGGAAAGCCGACTGGCTGGGCATCTTCTGCATGGCCGTGGGCCTCGGTAGCCTGACCATCTTCCTGGAAGAGGGGAACTCGAAGGACTGGTTCGATTCGGCCTTCATCATCACCTTTGCCGCGATGGCGCTGGCCGGTATCCTGGGCTGGGTAGTGACCAGCGCCACGCGCGCCGAACCGTTCGTCAACCTGGCCCTGTACGGCCAGCGCAACTTCCTGGTGGCGACCGTGCTGTCGGCCGTGATGGGCATGGGCTTGTACGGCTCGGCCTTTTTGCTGCCGCTGTTCCTGGGGCAGATCGCCGGCTACTCGCCGATGCAGATCGGTGAAGTCATCATGTGGGTGGGCTTGCCGCAGCTATTCATCATGCCGTTTGTCGCCAAGCTGTCGTCGACGGTGGACAACCGAATTTTGTGTTCGTTCGGCCTGCTGCTGTTTGGCGGCTCCTGCCTGATGAACGCCTACATGGATGCGTCGACCGGCTATGACCAGTTGCTGTGGTCGCAAGTGGTGCGCGCGCTGGGCCAGCCTTTCGTGATGCTGACCCTGTCGAACTTCGCCATGAAGGGCGTGGCGCCGAAAGACATGCCATCGGCGTCGAGCCTGTTCAACATGACGCGCAACCTTGGCGGTTCGATCGGTATCGCCCTGCTGGCGACGGCCCTGAGCACGCGTGAACACTTCCACTCGCAGCGCCTGGGCGAGGCGATCAACTCGTTCTCCAGCGCGACGCAATTGCGTATCGACCAGTTGACGGCGTCCTTCATGGACAAGGGCGCCGATGCGGTCACGGCTGGCAACCAGGCCTTGCAGGCGATCGACGGCATCGTGCGCCGCGAAGCCTATGTGATGGCCTACAACGATGGCTTCCTGATCGTCGGCGCCATTCTGCTGGGCTGCATCGTGCCCCTGTGGCTGGCCGACAAACTCAAGGCCCCCGGTGGCGGTGGTGGCGGTCATTGATCGTCCCTGAAAAAAACAAGAGGTAAATACCATGCAAACTGCATACACGAACATGACGAAAATTGCGCTGGCCGTCTCGCTGGCCCTGGCGCTCAGCGCCTGCACTACCGTTGGCCAGGATTTCAAGGCGCCGGCGAATGTCGCCGATACGGGTTTCCGCCATGCGGCGGGCGCCGCCAGCCAGGCGCAGCTGCCCACTGACTGGTGGAGCATCTACCACGATGAGACCCTGAACCGCCTGGAACAAAGCGCCTTGCGCGACAACCCCAGCGTGAAGGCCGCCGGCGAGCGCCTGCTGCAGGCGCTGGCGCAGACGAATACGGCGCGCGCCAGCGAACGGCCACGCTTCGACGCCAGCACTTCGATCTCGAATTCGCACAGCTCGGCCAAGACTGCCGAGGGCATGGCCTTTGGCGGCCAGTCGATCAGCGGCAACGACGTGGAAGTGGGCGTATCGATGTCGTATGAAGTCGACCTGATGGGCCGCGTCAAGCGCCTGGTCGAAGCATCCGATGCGCAGGCGCTGGGGGCGCAGGCTGACCTCGACGGCGTGCTGCTGATCCTGTCGTCGCAAGTGGCCAATACCTACTGGCAGCTGCGCGGCCTGGATGCAGAAATGGCGATCCTGAACGGCGCGCTCGATACACGCCGCGAGTCCCTGCAACTGGTCGAGGCGCGCTTTAACGGCGGCTTGACCAATGAGCTGGACCTGGCGCGCGCCAAGGTCGAACTGGCCAATGCGCAAGCCGACCTGCACGATGTCAAGCGCCAGCGCAACCTGCTGGAAAACAGCCTGGCTACCCTGACCGGCAAGTCGCCGGCCGCCATGCAATTGCCGGTGCAAACCGATCCGGCCGCGCTGCCGCTGCCGCCCGCCATTCCGGTCGGCTTGCCGGCCAGCCTGCTGGGCCATCGTCCTGACCTCATTTCCAGCGTGGCTGGCGTGCGCGCCGCCAATGCCCAGGTGGGCGTGGCCGAAGGTGCGTTTTACCCGTCGCTGCAATTGACGGGCAGTTTTGGCTATGCCTCGGAAAAACTGCGCGACCTGGCGCAAGGCGGTGCGCGCCAGTTCAGCATTGGTCCGCTGGCATTGTCGCTGCCGATCTTCGATGGCGGCCGCAACCAGGCCAACCTGGACCTGTCGAAAGCCCGTTATGCCGAAGCGGTGGCCAACCATGAAAGCAAGCTGCTGACGGCCTTGCGGGAAGTGGAAGACGCCTTGTCGGACGTGGAGCAGCGCCAGTTGCAGGGCGATGCGCAAGCCGTGTCGCAGCAAGCGGCGGCGCGCGCCTACCTGGTGGCGCGCACCCGCTACGAGCGCGGTATCTCGAACTACCTCGACGTGACCGACGCCCAGCGCAGCGCGCTGGCGGCCGACCGCGCCGCCGTGCAGATCAAGACCCAGCGCCTGCTGGCGACCGTGGCCGTGGCCCGCTCGCTGGGCGCCGGCTGGCAGCCGGAAGGCGAACTGGCCAAGCTGGCCAAGGCGAACTAAAGAGCCCCAGTTACGTGAGCGTGGCCGGTGGTGGTGCCATCACCGGCCCGTAGCGTTCCAGCATGAAGTCGATGAAGGTGGTCAGCTTGGGCGTGGGCTGGCGGTCGCGCGGATACAGCAGGTGCATCAGGCGCGGCGCCGGCACATAGTCCTGCAATATCGGTACCAGCGTGCCTGCGGCGATATCGTCGGCCAGCAGGATCTCCGCCTGCATCACGATGCCGAAGCCGTGCAGTGCCGCCATGCGCAGCGCCTGGCCATTGTTTGAACGGAAGCGGCTCTCGGCAGGGGCGCCATCGTGGCGCGCTTCCTTGCCGGACAGGCGCCAGCGCATATGGCGCGACCACTGCATGAAATCCACGCATTCATGCTGAAGCAGTTCCTCCGGCGTACGCGGCGTGCCATGCCTGGCCAGGTAATCGGGCGAGGCGCAAATGACCATCGCGTAGTGCCGCAAGGGCCGCGCCACCATGCCGGAATCTTCCAGCACGCCGATGCGGATGGCCGCATCGTATCCTTCTTCCACCAGATCGACCATCCGGTCATTCAGATTGAGTTCCAGGCTCACGTCCGGATAGGCCGTCAGATAGTCGGCCATCAGCGGCGCGATGCGTTCGCTGCCGAACGAGACGGGCGCCGAAATCTTCAGCTTGCCGCGCGGCGTGGCCCGCATCGCTTCAGCCCCCGTTTCCGCCGCCGCGATCTGCGCCAGGATCTGGCGGCATTGCTCCACATACTGCCGGCCGATTTCCGTCAGGTTTTGCCGGCGCGTGGTGCGTGTCAGCAGGCGCGTGCCCAGGCGCTGTTCCAGGTATTTCACGTGCTTGCCCACCATCACGGGCGAAATGCGGAAGCTGTCGGCGGCCGCCGTGAAGCTGCCCTGGTCGACCACGGCGACAAAAATCTCCATGCTGCGCAATTTGTCCATGTGAGTTCGATTCCAAACTGTAGATTAGTAATCTTGTAAATTCTAGCGTATTTATTCCTTTTGGGAAGCAGCGCATACTGGCGTCATTGTTCAACCACAGACAGGAAAACATCATGAAAATCGTCATCATCGGCGCCAGTGGCACCATCGGCAAGGCAGTCAATACGGAACTGGCACAGCGCCACGAGATCGTCGAAGTGGGCAGCCGTAGCGGCGCCCACCAGGCCGACATGAGCGACATCGCCCAGGTACGCGCCTTGTTCCAGCGCATCGGCAAGGTCGACGCCGTGATCGTCACGGCCGGCAACCTGCATTTCGGCCCGCTGGCTGAATTTACGCCGGAACAATTCCAGGTAGGGCTGAACAGCAAGCTGATGGGCCAGGTCAACGTGGCGCTGGTTGCCCAGGAGTACCTGAACGACGGCGGCTCGATCACGCTCACCAGCGGCATCGTGGCGGACCAGCCGATCCGCTTCGGTACGGCTGCCAGCATGACCAACTCGGCGGTGGAAGGGTTTGTGCGGGGCGCCGCCGTTGAACTGGCGCGCGGCTTGCGCATCAACGTGGTCAGTCCCACCGTATTGACTGAATCGCTCGATGCCTATGGCGGCTTTTTCCACGGCTTCGAACCGGCACCGGCCAGCCGCGTGGCGCTGGCGTACAGCCGCAGCGTGGAAGGCGTGCAGACGGGCCAGGTCTATAAGGTTTGGTAAAACTGCGGCCTGGCGGCGGGTTCGGGCCCGCCGCCGGCAGGAATGTGCCATCCGTGTTAAATTTTCCTCTATTTCCACAGTTCAACAATAGGACTGGGACACTTTGAGGATGACAGGGATGGAATTGCAAAGCACTAAAATCAGCACGCGGCTGTACACGGGATTTGGCCTGGTCTTGCTGCTGTTGATGATCGTTACCGCACTCGGCATCAACCGGGTGCAAAAGATTGATTCCATACTGACCAGTATCAGCGACGTCAACAACGTCAGGCAGCGCCACGCCATCAATTTGCGCGGCAGCGTGCATGACCGCGCGATCGCCTTGCGCGACGTGGTGCTGGCTGGCGATGCGGCCATGGCGCAACCGGAAATCACGCGCATTCAAACCCTGGCCGACAATTATGCGCAGTCGGCCACGCCGCTGGAGCAGATCATCGGCAGCGGCCAGCAGGTGACGCCGGAAGAGCGCACGGCGCTGGCCGCGATCAAGGCCAGCGAGGCGAAGGCAATGCCGCTGATCGCCAGGGTGATCGCGCTGCGCCTGGCCGACGATGTGCCGCAGGCAACCACCGTGCTGCATCAGCAGGGCGCGGGCGCCTTCGTCGAATGGCTGGCGTCGGTCAACCGGCTGATCGACCTGGAAGAAAAGATGAGCCGGGCACAGGCCGATAGTGCCGCCAGCGTGGCGCGCAGCTTTTTCTTCTTCATGGTGGTGCTGTGCGTGGGCGCCATCGTGATCGGCACCCTGGCGGCCTGGCGCATCAGCCATGGCTTGCTGCGCCAGCTGGGCGGCGAACCGGAATATGCGGCCGCCATCGCCGGCGATATCGCGGCGGGCAACCTGGCCGTGCAGATCGAAACCCAGCCCGGCGACCGTTCCAGCCTGCTGTTTGCCATGCGCGGCATGCGCGACAGCCTGGTGGCCATCGTCAGCGAAGTGCGTGCCGGCACCCACACCATCGCCACCAACTCGCGCGAGATCGCGGCCGGCAACCTGGACTTGTCGCAGCGTACGGAGCAGCAGGCCGCCTCGATCGAGGAAACGGCGTCGTCGATGGAGCAATTGACCAGCACCGTCAAGCAGAATGCAGACCATGCGCACCAGGCCAATACCCTGGCGCTGTCGGCTTCTGGCGTGGCCGTCAAGGGCGGCGCGGTGGTGGCGCAAGTGGTCGACACGATGGCCTCGATCAATGCCTCGTCGAAGAAAATCGTCGATATCATCGGCGTGATCGACAGCATCGCCTTCCAGACCAATATCCTGGCGCTCAACGCCGCCGTGGAAGCGGCGCGCGCAGGGGAGCAGGGGCGCGGCTTTGCAGTGGTCGCCACGGAAGTGCGCAACCTGGCGCAACGCTCCGCCGCTGCCGCGAAAGAAATCAAGGGCCTGATCGACGACTCCGTCGAGCGCGTCGATACAGGCGCGCGCCTGGTCGATGAAGCTGGCGCGACGATGCAGGACATCGTCGACAGCGTCAGGCGCGTGACCGACATCATGGGCGAAATCAGCACGGCCACCCGCGAACAGACGTCGGGCATCGAGCAGGTGAACCACACCATCGGCGCGATGGACCAGGTGGTGCAGAAGAACGCGGCACTGGTGGAAGAGTCGGCATCGGCCGCCGCTTCGCTCGAAGCGCAGGCCAGCAGCCTGGCGCAGGTGGTCAGCATCTTCAAGCTCGATGGCGTACAGGGCAGGGAGCAAGGCAGGGTGCAGGCGCGTTTGCACGCCGTGGCGCCGGCCCGCAAGCTGGTCGCCAGGGCGGCGCCGGCAAAGCCGGCCGAGGAAGCCTGGGAAGCGTTTTAAGCCAGGCGTGGATTACAATGCGAGCCTGTTCATACAATACCGTCCTGAGACCGGTAACAACCGAGACACCATGAAAAAAATCCTGCTTCCCCTGCTGATGGCGGCCGCCGTCGGCAGCGCCTGCGCCGCCCCCGGTGCGCCAGCCACCGTCGAACAATTGCACGCCATGAGCGCCCGTTATGCGCCCGTTGAACTGAGCGCCGATACGTCGCAGCTGTCGGCGGGCGACCGCAAGGCCATCGCCAAACTGGTTGAAGCTGCCAAGCTGGTCGACGTGCTGCAGCTGCGCCAGCGCTGGTCCGGCAATGAAGCGCTGTGGGCCGCGCTGAAAAAAGACAAGTCGGCGCTGGGCAAGGCGCGCCTGAACTACTTCTGGATCAACAAGGGACCCTGGTCGGTACTCGATGGCCACGAGTCGTTCATGCCCGCCACCTATGCCGGCATCGCCATCCCCGCGAAAAAACCGGAAGCGGGCAATTTTTATCCGCAAGGCGCCAGCAAGGCCAGCCTGGAAAGCTGGATGAACCGTTTGCCGGAAGTCGATAAACAGCAGGCGCAATGGTTTTTCACCACCATCCGCGCCGGCAAGGACGGCCAATACCGCACCGTCAAATACTCGGACGAATATAAAAAGGAATTGACGCAGCTGGCCAAATTGCTCAATGAAGCGGCGGCTGCCACCGACAACGCCTCGCTGAAGAAATTCCTCAGCCTGCGCGCCCAGGCTTTCCTCGACAACGATTACCTGCCGTCCGATTTCGCCTGGATGGACCTCGATGCGCCGGTCGACATCACCATCGGCCCGTACGAAACGTATAACGATGAACTGTTCGGCTACAAGGCGGCGTTTGAAGCGTACGTGAATATCCGCGACCAGGCCGAGACGCAGAAGCTGAATTTCTTTGCCAAGCATATGCAGGAGCTGGAAGACAACCTGCCGCTGGATGCGCAATACCGCAATCCGAAAGTGGGCGCGCTGGCGCCGATGTTGGTGGTGAACCAGGTGTATGGCGCCGGCGACGGCAATATGGCGGTGCAGACGGCGGCCTACAACCTGCCCAACGACGAGCGCATCATCAGCGCGCGCGGCTCCAAGCGCGTGATGCTGAAGAACGTACAGGAAGCCAAGTTCAAGGCCACCCTGACGCCGATCTCCAAATTGGTGCTGACGCCGGAAGCGCAGCAGGACGTGGACTTCAATTCCTTCTTCACGCATATCCTCGCGCATGAAATCATGCATGGCCTGGGTCCGCACGCCACGCAGGTCGATGGCAAGCCATCGACGCCGCGCCAGGATCTGAAGGAAACCTATTCCACCATCGAAGAAGCCAAGGCCGACATCACCGGCCTGTACGCGCTGCGCTACATGATGGACAAGGGCCAGTTGAACGACACCCTGGGGCAGGGCGAGGTGGCCGAGCGCAAGCTGTACAACACCTTCCTGGCCTCGGGCTTTCGCACCCTGCATTTCGGCCTGACCGATTCGCATGCGCGCGGCATGGCGATCCAGCTGAACTACATCCTCGACAAGGGCGGTTTCGTGTCGCTGGGCGGCGGCAGGTTCGGCGTCGATTTCAGTAAGATCAAGCAAGCCGTGGTGGACCTGGACCGCGAATTCCTGACCATCGAAGCGACCGGCGACTATGCGCGCGCCAAGGCGCTGATGGCCAAGTACGTGGTGATCCGTCCGGAAGTGCAGGTGGCGCTCGACAAGATGAAGGCCGTGCCGAACGATATCCGCCCTGAATTCGTCACGGCGCGCGCGCTGGACCAGGCGGCGAAGCAGTAAGCTGCGCTGGCCTCAAGGGACATGATGGCGCCATTTGACTGGGATGATTTGCGCTTTGTCCTGGCGGTGGCCCGCCATGGCTCGGTTGCTGCTGCGGCGCGCAGTTTGAAGGTGACGCACGGCACGGTGCTGCGGCGGCTGCAGAAGGCCGAAGAGACGCTGGGCGTGCGCATCTTTGACCGCCTGCCGGCCGGCTATGTGGTGGCCGAAGGCGGCAAGGACGTGATTGCCACCGCCGAAAACATCGAAGCTGCCATCAATGAAACGCGCCGCCGCCTGTCCGGCCAGCGCACGGAGGTGGAAGGCAAGATCCGCTTCACGACCACCGATGCGCTGATGGACCGGCTGGTGTCGCCGATACTGGCCGACTTTTGCGCCCGCTATCCCGCCATCACGGTGGAACTGGTGATCAGCAACGAGCAGCTGGACCTGGAAAAGCACGCGGCCGATATCGCGCTGCGCCCTTCGCTGGCGCCGCCCGAAAACCTGGTCGGCAAGCGCATCGGCACGCTGGCCTTCGGCCTGTATGCCACGGTGGCCTATCTTGAGCAGGCGGGCGATACCCCGCTGGAGCAGCTGCAGTGGATCTTGCCCGATGGCGCCTTGGCCAATGCTGCGGTGTCGCAGTGGCTGCGCCAGATCATGCCGAACCAGCCAGCGGTCTTCCGCGCCAATTCCTTCATCGCCCTCCGCCAGCTGGCCGAAGCGGGCCTGGGCGTGGCGCCGCTGCCGGTGATGCTGGTGGCGCCGGAGTCGCCGCTGCACCGTATCGGCATGGCGGCCGACGCCTGCCATTGTGACCTGTGGCTGCTGACGCATGCCGATTTGCGCCATGCGCCGCGCATCAAGCTGTTTTTCGAGCATATGGCGCAGGCAGTGCGCCGGCAGCATGCTTTGCTGACGCAGTAAGCTGCTGCGGCTAGCGATTTATCGAAACCGGATTGCCATCAATCGCTATTTCGTGGTGCGTGATCCGTGGCTATGCTGTCTGCATGTTCATTTCACGGGAATACTGATCATGCAAGCCAAAATTTTCACCTCCATCGCGTTCGCCGCCATCGCCATCCTGCCACGCGCCAGCATGGCGGCGTGGCAAATCGAACCCACCCACACGAATGTCAGTTTCGCCGTCGGGCACATGGGCTTGACGCACACGCCGGGCATGTTCCGCAGCATCAGCGGCACAGTCAATTTTGATGAAAACAATGTTGCTGCGTCCAGCGTCAGCCTGAGCATGGACACCGCTTCGATCGATACGGCGAACGCCCAGCGCGACGCCGCCTTGCGCAGCGCCGACTGGTTCAATGCGCAAGCTTATCCAAAGATAACCTTTGTCTCGACCGGCGTGCAGCGTGTCGACGCCACGCATTACGCAGTGGCCGGCAACTTGACGGTACGCGGCAAGACTCTGCCGGTGACATTCAACACCATCATGACGGGACCCGTCATGAATCCTTTCCTGAAAGTGCCGTCGGTGGGTTTTTCCGGCAGCGCCCATGTCAGCCGCAGCGCCTTCGGCATGCTGGGCTACCTGCCGGTGGTAGCCGATGATGTGGAATTGATATTCCAGCTGGAAATGAACAAAGTGCCTTGATAGCAATACGCCAGGGGCGCTGGCGGGATCGGCTGAAATATTGTGGCGAGTGTTATTAAATTTTCCTTGTGGAAATAATTTTGCCCACTACCCTGCAGTTTCTAGCTCAGCCTTTTCTTTGTTCCTGGTGTGGTTGCGATGCATTTTTTGACAAAATCTTCTTCTGTTGCCGCCTTTTGTATTGGTTGGCTCAGCAGCCTGCCTGCGATGGCAGCGTCCGGTTTGAATCCGCTGGAAACCCGCTGGCTGCACGCGGGTGCACCCGTGATTACTTATGCGCGCGAACAAGGTTTGCCTATCGATATCGTTGTTCAGCCGCAAGATGCACCGAATGCCGTGCCGCTGGCGCTGGGCTTCGATGGCGGACGCTGCAAGCTGGTGCTGTCGATGCGCGGCAATGCCCGGGCCGAAGCGGTCTTGCAGGGTGTGCCAGCCGAACAACAAGGCTTGATGATCGAAGCCATGACGGCGCATGAGATCGGCCATTGCCAGCGTTATGCGCAGGGCAACTGGCATGCCTTGCCAGCCGGGTTTGTCGATACTGCCGCCCAGTCCATGGATGGGGCAGCGTTGCGTGAAACACGGCGTGAAGAAGCCTATGCGGACCTGGTGGCGCTGGCGTGGATGCACAGCCGCCACCTGGCCGACTACGCTGCCGTGCTGGCGTGGATGAGGCAGGTGCGCGAGGTGCCCCTGCAGGAAGGCGGGGCGGGCGGTTCGCACGCGACGCAGGCGTGGCTGGTCCTGGCAGGCGGCAAGCATGCCTTTGATGCGCCTGTTTCATTGTTTGAGCAGGCGCAAGTATTGTGGCGACAGGGCTTGAGCGGCGACAAACGATGATGGCTGGACGCGATGGATGGCGGGGCAAGGTGTGTTGTCGCACAGAGCTTTGGGTGCGGCAGGCGTCTAATCATGGCATCAACCTCACCCATGGAGACTCCATCATGAATAAAATGATTGCGCTCATGCTGGCCGCCAGTGCCAGCGCCTTGTTGGCTGCCGCTCCCGCCTATGCACAGGATGCCACCTACAAGAGCATGACCGACAAGGCCACGGCCGACTACAAACTGGCCAAGGCCGCCTGCGATAGCCAGACGGGCAACGCGAAAAAAGTCTGCGTGGAAGAAGCCAAGGTGGCACGCACCAAGGCCGATTCGGACGCCGTTGCCCAATACCGCAATACGCCACGCGAACTAGCCAAGGCCCGCAAGGAGGTCGCCAATGCCGAATATGACCTGGCCAAGGCCAGGTGCGGCGACAGTTCCGGCGCCAACAAAACCACCTGCATGAATGACGCCAAGGCCGCCAAGACGGCCGCCCTGGCCGACGCGAACACGGGCGCACGCGATGGCACCAATGTGGCACAAAATCCGCCGGCAGTGGTCAAGGAAAACTGCGATGGCATGGATGCAACGGCCAAGGCTGCCTGCGTGACGCGCAACGCCGCCAGCAGCACCAAGGTGGCCGTGGCCGATTCGGTGATCACCACCAAGATCAAGGCCGACCTGGTCAAGGATAATGACTTGAAAGCGCTCGACGTGCACGTGGAAACCGTCAACGGCGTCGTCATGCTGAGCGGCTTCGTGCCTTCCCAGGCGCAAGTGCAGAAAGCCGCCGACCTGGCCCGCGGCGTGGAAGGCGTGACGGATGTGAAGAATGGCTTGAAGGTCAAATAACTTTTCTTGATAGAACGCCAGGCAAGGCCGTTGATGGATCAGTGAGATCCGTCAACGGCCTTGTTCATTTTTCCTTGTCATGATTGCCTTTCATGCAACATGCTGCGATTGTATAAATTACGATCATCATATATCATGAGAAAAAACCGCCAACAGGCGGTCTTCTTCTTATTGTGAGGTCGTCATGCTTTCCCTTCCTGTAGCACAATGGCTGGACCGGCGCGGGATTCACTTCGCCTGGGTCA
This sequence comes from Janthinobacterium sp. Mn2066, assembly GCF_049319705.1. Classification (NCBI taxonomy): domain Bacteria; kingdom Pseudomonadati; phylum Pseudomonadota; class Betaproteobacteria; order Burkholderiales; family Oxalobacteraceae; genus Janthinobacterium; species Janthinobacterium sp. Mn2066. Next base: position 477,761 of record NZ_JBMOUF010000001.1, read on the forward strand.
TCGTCATCATCACCTTTTTAACTGCCCTGACCTCGTCGGCAGCGCTGGGCTTGCCCGGCGCCCTGATGCAGCCGCTGAGCCGCGAGTTCGGCTGGGATGCCGAGCAGATCTCGTCGGCGCTGGCCGTGCGCTTCGTGCTGTTTGGCTTGATGGGGCCATTTGCGGCCATCCTGATGGAGCGCTTTGGCTTGCGCAACGTCATCTGCGTGGCCTTGTCGCTGATCGCCGCCGGCATGTTGCTGGCCACCCGCATGACGCAGTTCTGGCAACTGGTGGTGCTGTGGGGCATCTTGCTGGGCGTGGGGTCCGGCATGACGGCGCTGGTATTGAGCGCCGTGGTCGCCAACCGCTGGTTCGAGACGCATCGGGGCCTGGTGATCGGCGTGCTGACGGCCAGCTCGGCTACGGGTCAGCTGCTGTTCCTGCCCGTGGGCGCCTGGCTGATCGAGCACTATGGCTGGCGCCTGGCCGTGTTGCCTGTGTTTGCCAGCTGCGCCATCGTCGCCGTACTGGCCTTCTTTTGCATGCGCAACCGTCCGCAAGACGTGGGCTTGCGCGCCTATGGCGCCGACCCCATGTCGCCCTTGGCCACACCGCCCGGACCGGGCATTACTTTTGCCACGCCATTTTTGATCTTGCGCAGCGTGGCGACGAACCGCACCTTCTGGATCCTGTTCGGCACCTTCTTCATTTGCGGCTTGAGCACCAATGGCTTGATCCAGACGCACTTCATTTCCCTGTGCGGTGACTCCGGCCTGTCTGCCGTGCCAGCCGCTTCCGTGCTGGCCATGATGGGCGCGTTCGACCTGTTCGGCACCATCATGTCGGGTTGGCTGTCGGACCGCTATGACAACCGCAAGCTGCTGTTCTGGTATTACGGCTTGCGCGGCCTGTCGCTGTTCTGGCTGCCGTATTCCGAGTTCACCCTGTACGGTTTGTCCTTGTTCGCCATGTTTTATGGCCTGGACTGGATCGCCACCGTGCCGCCGACCGTGAAACTGGTGGGCGCCACCTTTGGCAAGGAAAGGGCGGGCATGGTGTTTGGCTGGATCTTTGCCGGCCATCAACTGGGCGCCGCCGTGGCTGCCTATGGCGCAGGCCGCATCCGTACCCTGATGCTGACTTACAATCCAGCCCTGTTTGCCGCTGGCGCTGCCTGCCTGCTGGCTGCCTTGCTGGTCTTGGCCATCCGGCGCCAGAAAGCCGCCTTGCCAACGGCGTGAAAAAAGCCAGGCCCGCGTCAGCGGAGCCTGGCTTTTCAAGAAGCAAATAAGGCGATTACTTTACGTATTTTGCCAGCCACTCTTCTACTTGATTGTAGAAGAAGCGGCTATTCTCGCCTTTCAGGATCCAGTGATTCTCGTCCGGGAAGACGATCAGTTTCGCCGGCACGTTCAGGCGCTGTTGCACGGCAAAGTTCATCAGCGCATTGTTGGCCGGCACGCGGTAGTCCAGTTCGCCCACGGTAATCAGGATAGGTGTCTTGAAACCCGTGCCTTTTTCGTGATTGCCTGCTTGCATGACCGGGCTTTGATCGCGCCATACGGGCAGGTTGGACCAGACGGGGCCGCCGGCATTGGTTTCACGGCCAAAGCCGCCATCGCTGGTGCCCCACTGCATGATCAAGTCCATTTCACCGGCATGCGACACGATGGCCTTGTAGCGCGTGGTGGTCGCTTGCAGCCAGTTGGCCAGGTGGCCGCCATAGCTGGCGCCGCCGGCAGCCAGTTTGGTGCCATCGATAAATGGATATTTCTTGATCGCTTCATCCACGCCCTGGTTGAGCTCATCGCCCGGGCCTTTCAATGGATCGAACTGGATAGAGCGGGCAAATTCTTCGCCGTAGCCGGTCGAACCCTTGTAGTCGGTCAGCAGCACGACATAGCCTGGCTTGGCCAGCAAGTGGTAATTCCAGCGCAGCACGAACTGGTCGCGCCACATGCTGGCCGCGCCGCCGTGGATGACGGTAAACAGCGGGTACTTCTTGTTCGGGTCGAAGTTGGCCGGCTTGACGATCATATTGTGGATCTGGCGGCCATCGGCCGTCTTGAACCAGAAGTGTTCGGGCGCTTGCCAGTCGATCTTGCCGGCTTTTTCCGTATTGAACGAGGTCAAACGTTTCGGCTGCTTGCCGTTGAAGGCAAAGATTTCCGGCGGATTGATGCTGGACTCCCACACGCCTACCAGCGACTTGCCGCCGCTGCTCAAGGAGCTGATGCTGCCGGTTGGCAACGATGGCTCATCGCGTACCTCGCCGCCCTTGACGTCGATCGAGTACAGCTTTTCCAGGCCCGCGTGTTCGTAGCTGAAGAGGATGCGCTTGCCGCCTTCCGGCAGCACATAGCGCGAGATCGAGCGGTCCAGCTTTGCCGTCAGGATGGTGGGTTCCGGGGTGACCAGCGGCCAGGCGAAGCTGGCCAGGCGGTTCACGTCGTAAACCTTGCCGGGCGTATCGGCATCGGACAGGGTAAACAGCGTCTTGCCATCGGCGGCAAATTTCAGGTTGTTATAGCTGCGCTGGTCTTGTGTCAAACGCTGTGGCTCGCCGCCCGTTGCCGCCACCAGGTACAGTTGCGAATGGATCGCTTCACGCTGGGCTGCATCGCGGTTGGTGGCCGCATTGAAGACGACGCCCTTGCCGTCCGGCGTCCAGATGGCGTCCAGCGTTTGTCCTTCATCGCCCTGGCCGCCGCCGAAGCCCGGCAAGGCTGCCAGTTGCGAGCCCGACAGGATATCGCGCGGCGTTGCATCGGCCTGCGCGTCAACGATAAACAGGCGCACCTGCTTGTCCGTCAGCCACTTGTCGAAGTAGCGGGGCGCCGTCGTTTCATACGAGCGCGCGCTGTATTTGCGGTCCTTGCGCTCTTTCGCGCTTTGCTTGACGTCCGCTTCCGTCTTGTTGCCTGGATAGATGTCGCTGATGAACAGCAATTGCTTGCCGTCCGGGCTCCATTTCGGCGACCGTGCACCGAGGGTCAGCGAGGTCAGGCGCTGGGCTTCGCCGCCGGCCGCCACGTCGAGGCGGTAGATCTGGCCAGCCTCATCGCCTTCGCGCTTGGCAACGAAAACCAGCTGGCGGCTGTCCGGCGACCAGGCGACGGCGCTTTCGCCGCCCTTGCTGAATGTCAGGCGGCGCGGCGCGCTCTCGTCCGTCAGCGATTTGATCCACAGGTCCGACCATTGGTCCTTGCTATCGTAGGCACTGTCGACCACGGAAAACACGGCCCACTTGCCGTCCGGGCTGGCAACGGGCGCACCGACGCGCTTCATCAGCCACACGTCTTCATGTGTAATGGCGTGTCTGGCTTGTTGGGTAGCGGCGGCTGGCGCGGCAGCCGTGGCATCGGCAGCGTGTGCGGCAAAAGCGAGCGAGGCGCAAGCTGAAGCAATCAGCAGCGAGCCGATGGAACGGCGAAGACGGGGAGAGGTCATGAGCGTGGTCCAAAGAATTGAAAAAGTTATGGCGAGCAACATTATTGCCCATCGGTCCACTGCATGCCAAGCTGCCATGGCCGCCCGTAACCGTTATTTACCGCAGGTTCGAGCCGCCATGCGGACGGGCTGGCGGCTGTTTGATGCGTTACACTCGGCCTTTCAGTTTTACTGCCCCAGGCGCGTTATGCGATTCCATGTATTTTCGAATAAGTCTTTGTTGTTGGGCCTGTTTGCCTTGCTGGCCGCCCAGTCAGCTACTGCGCAGTCTTCCTATCCGAATACCAGCGCCATGGGCGTGGGCCACGCGGAAACGACAGCCTGGTATGGCGCCTGCATGAAGGTGGCCAACGCCGCGCCGCCTGCCGCCGACTTGCCGCCGCCATCGGCCGTGGCGGGTTTGCAACGCTGCGAGCCGATCAACATGTATTACGATACCAAGAGTATGTCCGCGCCCAAGCCCGCCGACTGGCAGCCGGTACGGCAATGTGCTTTAGTCCAGAAGAATAATGCGGTGCTGATGATGTTGTACCAGAATGGCCTGGGCGTAGTCCGCAACCCGGCGCTGGCGCTGAAGTCCGCCTGCGGTATCGACGCCGCGCCGGCCGAGATGGAAGGCCGCGTCGCGCATCTGCAAAAGCTCGATGCCAGCGGCGCCCATGGCGATATCGATTTGTGCGACGACATCACCAGCGGCTACATGATGGGCGTTTGCAGTGGCATTGATGCGCGCCAAAAACAGCGTGCCCGTACCGCGGCGAACAGCAAGCTCAATCAAACATTGCCTGCCGCCGCCCAGGCTGCCCTGCAAGCGTTGCAGCAGGCGACGGACAAGTTTGCCACGGCGCGTGGCGCCAAGGAAACGGACATGAGCGGTACGGCAGGTTCATCCATGGCCATCGACACCCGGACCGGCGAGATGGAATTGCTGGCCCATGATCTGCGCCAGTATGAGCAAGGGCAATTGCCGCAGGCGGGCAAGGTCGATGCGGCGACGCTCGACAAGCAGCTTAACGTGCTGTACGGCAAGGTGATGAAGCAGCCGCAGGCGGACTACCCCGGCGCCGTGAGCAAGGAAGGCGTGCGCGCCACCCAGCGCCTGTGGCTGGCATATCGCGATGCGTGGCTGCGTTATGGCGCCGCGCGTTACCCATCCGTGCCTGCCGATACCTGGCTGGCGCTGCTGACGGCACGGCGCAATGCGCAATTGGAAGAATTATTGCAGCCCTAATTTGTATTTAACGGTTTTTTCTTCTGTAAATGATGGTTATGTCATCAACAGGTAATTTCCTATTGGCATTATTGCACCTCCTATAAATTAACAGACCGGCATGCTTGCCCAGCATGCCAGGTTTTCTGGAGAGAATGCATGATAGAGAAGTTCCCCTTGCGCCCGGTATCGGCGGGCGCGCTGGTGTTCGCCGCGCTGCTGGCTGGCTGCGGCAGCAGCCACCACAATGACGAGGCGCCGCCGCCTCCGGTGGCACCTGCCAATCCCAGCGTCGCGTTCATGACCGATGTGCACTTTGAAAACGTGTATGGCGATTTCAAGAGCGCGCAGTTTGCCGGCATCCCGACCAAGGATGGCAAAAACGCCACTATCCGCACCATGTATGCGCAGCTGACGTCGACCCGTCTGTTCAACGAAAACTATTTCGCCTTCCGCTCGGCGCTCGACGATGCCTACGGTAAAGGTATCCGCATGGTAGCCTTGCCTGGCGATTATTCCGATGATGCCCAGCCGATCAACATCGATGGCATCAACGACATCCTGCGCGAGTACCAGGCCAAGGGCATGCGCTTCTTTATCGCGCCGGGCAACCACGACCCTAACGAGCCGTACGACGACGATGAAGCGGGCAAGAGCGATTTCCTGACCAAGGATGGCAAGGAACAGAAGGTCTATGCGACCGGCAATGCGGCCTGCAAATCGAAAGATCCTACCGTGGTCTGTACCGACCAGTTGAAAGAGCAGGGCTATGAAAGCCTGATCGGCAAGCTGGGCGATTTCGGCTTCATGCCGAACAAGAACGACCTGTATTGGGAAACCCCGTTCGGCCAGTACGCCGACAACAAATACACGTATGAAGCGGCGGTGGTCAAGGGCGACCTGAAGAACCGCCAGTTTGAAATGTGCGCCGAAGGCGAAGGCGGCAGCTACAAGGCGGCCGGCGAAAAAGCGCTCGGCAAGGCATACACCAAGTGCAGCAGCATCATCGACGCCAGCTATCTGGTGGAGCCGGTGAAAGGCTTGTGGCTGTTGTCGATCGACGCCAATGTGTACATTCCGAACGGCAATTTTGATCCTGCCAATCCAAAATCGTTCAAGGGCTTCGATGGCGCCGGCAATGCGGGCTGGAACAAGGTGCTGACGCATAAGAAACACCAGATGGAATGGATCAAGTCGGTGGTGGACCGCGCCAAGGCGCAGGGCAAGCAGCTGATGGCCTTCTCGCATTATCCGACCATGGATTTCTATGCGAACCAGACCGGCGCGATGAAAGATGTCTTCAAGCCGGGCGCCTTCCAGACGGCGCGCGTGCCTGAGTCGGCCACCACGGCAGCATTGGCGGCCACGGGCCTGCGCCTGCATATCGGCGGCCACATGCATTTCAACGGCACCAACGATTACCAGGATGCCGCTGGCAATTACCTGGTGAACGTGCAGTCGCCATCGCTGGCCGTGTATGGCGCATCCTACAAGATCGTCAATTACAAGGATGCCGATACGGTCGACGTGCAAACCGTGGCCCTGAATTCGGTGCCGCGCTTTAACGAACTGTTCCCGCACTACCAGGTGGAATACGATTACCTGCAAGGCAGCACGAACGCGGACGATATCAAGAAACGCTGGAACCGCGCCGTGCTCGACACCACCTCGTATGGCGCCTTCACGCGCTTCTATTTCGGCGAACTGTCGCGCCTGCGTTTCATGGATGAGTACTGGCCATGTGAAATGAAGGAAGCGGCCATGGTGCTGGATGTGAAGCAGATGCTGATCCTGTCGCAATTGCAAACCCAGGTAACCCTGGCGCAACTGGCGCAAGTGCCAGGCGTGCTGCCATTGACGGCCAGTTGCGCCGCCAAGGGCGTGGCCAGCGGCACGGTCGTGCCGGCCAGCCAGCTGACGGCGGACTGGGCGGCAGCGACCGTCAAGGCGACGGCACTGGCCACGGCGGCCGGCTTGAAGCTGGACGACTTTGCGGCAATTTCTGCGTATGAGTTCTACGGCGATTTCCACCGTACCGTGTATGCAGGCGAACTGGCCTTGCGCGACATGGGCGCGACACGCGTCAGTGCATACAAGGTGCTGATGGGCGCCTTCCCGGCCAATCCGGCGGCGATCGTCAAGATCGGCGACAAGCCGTCGGACCAGAACGCGGTGAACGTACTGTTCCAGAATCAGTTCAAGCAAGTGTTTGCGATTTTCAAGGGCCTCGGTTCGGCCAAGCCTAGCGATCATTTCGTGATCGATTTCAAGGCCAAGAAATTGAGCAATGCGAATGCAACGGGTTTAAGTTTCAACTGATGATGTAATGCGGTACTGAAAATGCGGCCAGCCAGACTGGCCGCATTTTTTTTGGGTGCGTCTAGGTGAAATGCCTTAGATGCCCACATGAAACACCTTATTTCGATGCTGGCGCTGGATGCGTAAACTTATCCCTGCTAATAAAAGGGTCAAGATGAACGCCAAGTCAGCTGCTGCACCAGCATTATTTACTGTTTTTACTGTTCTCTACGCATTGTGCTTGTTTGGCATGCTGGGCTTTGCCGGGCCCGCCTGGTCTGCTGCGCCCGATGCGGCGCAAATCAAGCGGGGCGCCTATGTGGCCCGCCTCGGCGATTGTGTTGCCTGCCATACCAGCGCACAAGGCGCGGCCATGGCCGGCGGCCTGGAATTGAAGACGCCATTCGGCATCATCTACAGCACCAATATCACGCCCGACCCCGTCACGGGCATCGGCAAGTATTCCTTCGAGCAATTTAATCGCGTCATGCGCAAGGGCGTGGCGGCCGATGGCCACCATCTGTACCCGGCCATGCCGTATCCGTCCTATGCGAAGATCACGCCCGACGACATGCAGGCGCTGTACGCCTATTTGCTGCATGGCGTGGCGCCCGTGGTGCAACAGAACCGCGAGAATGACATGAAATGGCCGTTCAGCATGCGCTGGGGCCTGTATTTCTGGAATGCACTATTTCTCAAGGATGAGCCATTCAAGCCGGACGCCAGCAAATCGGCCACCTGGAACCGGGGCAGCTATCTTGCCCAAGGGCTAGGCCATTGCGGTTCCTGCCACACGCCGCGCGGCGTGGCCTTCCAGGAAAAAACCATGGGGCAAGATGGTCCCAAGGGCAATCAATACCTGGCGGGTTTTACCTTCGATGCCTGGCATGCGGTGAATTTGCGCGATCTGTGGACGCCCGACGACATCGTGCAATTGCTCAAGACGGGGCGCAACAGTTTCGGCACGGCGGCTGGCAGCATGACGGAAGTCATCACGCACAGCACGCAATATTTTACGGATGCCGATCTGGCGGCGCTGGCCGAATACCTGCATGGCTTGCCGCCCAATCAATCTGGCGGACCTGCGCCAAAGAAACCGATGGCCGTGGCGCAAGCCACCGAGGCTGCGCTGTACACCACCCGTGGCGGTCTGGGCTATACGCAGTTTTGCGCCACTTGCCACCGGCGCGATGGCCGTGGCGTGGACAATATCTTCCCGCCGCTGGCGCAAAACCATTCCGTGCAATCGACAGATCCCACTTCGCTGATCCATATCGCGCTGACGGGCTGGCAATCGGCCGTTACGCAGCACTCGCCGCGCTCGTTCGGCATGCCGGCCTATGACAGCCTGTCGAATGGGGAACTGGCGGAAATTTTGACCTTTGTGCGCGGCAGCTGGGGTAATAAGGGTGTCGCCGTCACGGCCTCGCAAGTTGCGAAGGTGCGCAAGGAGTTGAAACTCACGCCGACGCCTTCGGATTTTTCTACGCCCCGCTTTGCCGCCCTGATGGGTGACGCCAACGCCGGGCAATTGATACGCGGCATGCAGCTGATGACGGAAACCAGGGCCCGTTTGCCGAAAAACGTGGGCAATGACCTCAATTGCAGCAGCTGCCACCTGAATGGCGGCACCGTGGCCAAGGGCTCGCCCTTCCTCGGCATTTCCGCGTTTTTCCCCTCGGAAGCACCGCGCGCGGGCAGGGTGATCAGCCTGGCTGAGCGCATCAATGGCTGCTTCAAGCGTTCGATGAACGGCGCACCGTTGCCGGCGGGCACGCCCGACCTGCAGGCAATGGTGGCCTATATAGCCTGGATGAAGGGCGCCACCCAGGCGGGCGATAATGTGCCGGGGCGCGGCATCGCCAGGATCGACCGCAGCCTGGTGCCCAACGTGGTCAACGGCAAGAAAATCTTTGCCCAGCAATGTGCCGTGTGTCATGGCGCCAATGGCGAAGGCATCCGGGGTGCCGATGGCCTGGTGGCCTTCCCGCCGCTGTGGGGCGAGCGCTCCTTCAATATCGGTGCGGGCATGGCCAGGACTTACACGGCGGCCGGTTTCGTCAAGGCCAATATGGTGATGGGCCACGGCCAGAAATTTCCGCTGGGGCAGGGCAATTTGTCGGACCAGGACGCGGTCGACGTGGCCGCGTATTTTACCCACATGCCGCGTCCCGATTTCCCGGAAAAGATCAATGATTGGCCAAAAGGCGGCAAGCCGAAGGATGCGCGGTATTAATTCCGGCTGAAATACGTGCAAGCTTCCCTGAAGGGGAGTTTGCAGGCAATAGAAATGAAAAAAGCCAATCCTGAGGATTGGCTTTTTAGTGCTGCGCATTCGTGGTAGGCCGTGCGGGATTCGAACCTGCGACCAACGGATTAAAAGTCCGCTGCTCTACCAGCTGAGCTAACGACCCGAAAGAGGCCGCATTATATATGGTTTGCGCATGAATGCAAAGCCTTCTCGCATAAACTGCATTTAATCTTCCAGCGCCGCCGTGATTTTCAATACTTCGGCAATGCTGGTCGTGCCGTCGATGATCTTGCGCGCGCCGGCGATGCGCAGCGGCGTCATGCCGTCCAGTATGCTTTGGCGCCTCAGCGCGTGCAGGTCGGCGCCGGCCTTGATCAGCTGGCTGAAGCGTTCTGTCACGACCAGCAATTCATAGATGCCGGCACGGCCCCGGTAGCCGCTTTGCCGGCATGCGGGGCAGCCGGCGGGGATGAAGATGGTGCCTGGCCGCGCCAGCTGGCCGCCCGCCAGCTGTTGCCATTGCGCTTCTCCGGGCGCCGTTTCAGCTTGTTTGCAGTCGGGACACAGGCAGCGCAGCAAGCGCTGCGCCAGCACGCCGATCAGGCACGCTTCCAGCAAATAGGCGGGCAGACCCAGTTCCAGCAGGCGCATCACGGCCGAGGGCGCATCGTTGGTGTGCAGGGTCGACAGCACCAGGTGGCCCGTCAATGCGGCCTGGATTGCCATCTCGGCCGTGGCCAGGTCGCGGATTTCTCCTACCATGATGATATCGGGATCTTGCCGCATCAGCGCCCGCACGCCATCGGCAAACGACAGTTCCATGCCTGCCTGTGTCTGCACCTGCATCTGGTTGAAGGCGGGTTCGACCATTTCGATGGGGTCTTCCACCGTGCACACATTGACTTCGCTGCTGGCCAGCGCCTTGAGCGTGCTGTACAGGGTCGTCGTCTTGCCCGACCCGGTAGGGCCCGTCACCAGCACGATGCCGTGCGTATGCGCCGTCAATTGCCGCCAGCGTTCGGCGTCCAGCGGTGGAAAGCCCAGTTCGGCCAGGCTTTTGATGGCGATTTCGGGATCGAAGATGCGCATCACCAGTTTTTCGCCAAAGGCGGTGGGCAGGGTGGATAAGCGCAACTCGATTTCTTGCCCCTGGGCATTACGTGTCTTGATGCGGCCATCCTGGGGGCGGCGTTTTTCCACCACGTCCATGCGTCCCAGCAACTTGATGCGCGCCGTCATCGCCAGCATCACCACGGGCGGCACCTGGTAGGCCTGGTGCAGCACACCGTCGATGCGCAGGCGCACATAGCCCGCATCGCGTTTCGGTTCCAGGTGGATATCGGACGCGCGCTGGGCAAACGCGTATTGCCATAGCCAGTCGACGATGCGCACCACATGCTGGTCGTTCGCGTCGAGGCTGCTTTTATGCCGCCCCAGTTCCACCAGCTGTTCGAAATTATGGCGCAGCGCGACGTCTTGCGCGGAGGCTTGCCGCGCCACCTTGACGGAGCCGGCCAGGCTGAAAAACTGCGCGATATAGTCGGCGATGTGGACTGGATTGGCAATCACCAGGCTCAGCTTGCGTGGCGCCAAAGAGCCCAGGCCCGCTTGCCAATCGAGTGCATACGGCTGGGCGGTGGCGATCACGATGCGCTCCGCCGTGCTTTCCACCGGCAGGATATTAAAGCGGGCCGCATAGCTGGCCGTCATCACGTTCGCTACCTGGCTGAAATCGATGCTGAGCGGATCGATACGCAGATAGGGCAATTGCGCGCGCCGCGCCAGCCAGGCGCACAGGGTATCGAGCGTCAGCGAGGGGAGGCCGCAATCGGCCACGCTGCACAGCGGGTGGCGCGGCGCAGCTTGCCGGGCAGCAGCCTGCGCGTGCACTTGCGCCGCCTGTTTGATATCCAGCAGTCCATCTTCCTGCAACCAGGCAAGCAACTGCGGTAGCGCCAGGGGCGGGGAAGAAGACATGGCCGGTTACCTTTCAGGGCGCCGGCCTGGGCTAAGACCGGCTTACAGTGTGCTTTGGATGCCCTTGAGCCAGGATTTGGCGGGCAGCTTGGTGTCGGCGACGATCTGTTTTGCCCGTTCGAGCAGCGCTGCCTGCGCGTCGGCATCGAGCGCGACTTTGGTCTTGAAAGCGATGGCCACCACGTTCCCATCATGGACTTCAGGCAGGCAGATCACCTGTTCGAACGCAAATTTCATCGCCTTGATGTTTTTTGCGTAGCTGGGGTGGTCGCCGAACAGGTTCACCGTCATGATGCCGTGCGGCGCCAGGCAAGCGCAGCAGGCGCTGTAAAAGTCGGCGCTGTCGAGCACGGGGCCGCGCGCCGTGGCGTCGTACAAGTCCACTTGCAGCGCGTCGAGCGTGCCATGGTTGGCGCTATCGTTGACGTAGTCCAGCGCATCCATTTCGCGCACGTGCAGGTGTTCGTCATTGGGCGGCAGCTTGAACATCGAAGCGCAGATGGCGATCACGGACGGGTTCAGTTCGATCGCGTCGATCTGTGCCTCGGGAAACTGGCGGTAGCAGAACTTGGTCAGCGCGGCCGTGCCCAGGCCCAGCTGGGCCAGGCGCTGCGGCTGCTTGATCCACAACATCCACGCCATCATCTGTTGCGCGTATTCCAGTTCCGGCCAGTCCGGCTTGCGGATGCGCATGGCGCCCTGCACCCATTCGGTGCCGAAATGCAGATAGCGCACGCCATCCATTTCCGACAGGGTAACGGGAGCGTAGCGCGGCTTGCGCGTGGCGGGGCGTGAAGATTCGACTTGTTCGATGGATTTTCGTTTGATAAGCATAAGACGGCCTGAAAGTGTGCCGCATTATAGCCCGCCCCAAGCCGCCATAAAAAATGCCAGCCTCATGGGCTGGCATTTTGTTGGCTATTACGGAGACTGTGCAGCTTACTGCTGCGAAGGCTCGATCGATACACGCAGACGTACTTTTTCGCCTGGATCGTAAGACATGATGCTCGTGTAGTTACGGCCGCCGTAGTTATACGAGACCTGGTAGCCGTTGTTGCGCGATTCCCAGTGGTCGACCTGGCGGCATTGCTGTACAGCTTGTTGCTGCACGCCACCCTGGTAGTTATTCTGGTTGTCGACGCGGTCACCGACCACGGCGCCAGCGATCGCGCCTGCCGCTGCGGCGGCCGTGCGGCCATTACCGCCGCCCACCTGGCTGCCGAGCAGGGCGCCGGCGATACCGCCGACGATCGAGCCGCCAGCGCTGCGCTGTTGTGGCGGAGTCTGAACCTGCACGTACTCTGTGCGGCATTCCTGGCGTGGACGGTTGATCTGTTCCACTTGTGGCACGACGCGCGTGACGCGGCCGAAATCCTCAAAGTCGGCGGCCTGGGCGAGTGGCAAAGCACCGATACAAAGGGCTGACATCAATAATTTGGCTTGCAAGTTCATTTCTTACCTCGTTATGTAGAGTATCTTTCAGGGCATTTTTTTTAACCTGAAGCTATAGTAGTCCGGCTGGTCGTGACGTAGTGATGTACATGGCAACAAAATGTAACAGCAAAGCCCGTTCTCCCCACAGTCTGTAACATGCACTTTCATTCGATACACGATGTTGGATTCGCTGAACAGGGCGCTTTGTAACAAATCTTGCGTTCGACATCATATTCGGGTTGATTCATGCAGAACAACACGTTACCCTAATACGCGTATGGCTTATAAAATCGTACTGAATCGCTTAATTGATATATACCTTAATTGATACAGATCGAATCACCGCGTGCGCATTGACCCGCGTGCGGGATGTAATAAGAACCGCAGCAGTTTGAAGAGATCCATACATAACAGGTCGATTTGAGGGAAAAATGAGTTTGTTACTAACCGTGCCGCCCAACCTTGTCCAGTCTATCCGTGCCTTTCGCGTGACCGAATTGCAAGACGAGGCGATTCGTCTCGGGCAGCACTTTTTATATGCGCACTGCCACGCTGGCCTGACCAAGCAACAAGTCATCGGTATTATCGCAGAAGCATTCCTGTTTCCGAAAAGCCTGGCCAAGAATTTCGATGCCCTGCGCGTCTGCCTGACGGACACCATGCATAAGGCAGGCACGCAGACGGGCTTCCTGGTGGTGCTCGAGCAATTGCCGAATACGCAAAAATTTGACAAGGAAGCGCGCGAGACCCTGCTCGACGTGTTTCGCGACGCGGCCGACTACTGGGCCGAGAAAAAAGTCCCGTTCCGCGTCTTCTACTCGTTCGAGTAAATGCCCACTCTTGTCACGCAGCGCTGAAACAGGGCGCTACTGGAGGGGGAAATCTGGCACGGCGCAACGCGCCAGCGCCATCTGGTGTATGCTGCGCCGCAACAATAATGCCGGCCTTTCTAGATTCGCACCGTCATAGCGGGTACAATGCGCGCTATGAAAAATATCGTTATCCTCATTTCCGGACGCGGCAGCAACATGGAAGCGGTCGTGCGCGCGGCGCAAGCCGAGCAGTGGCCTGCCCGTATTGCCGCCGTCATCAGTAACCGGGCCGATGCCCAGGGACTGGTGTTTGCCGCGGAACACGGGATAGCGACCGCAGTCGTTGCCAACAAGGATTATGCCAACCGCAGCGAGTTTGAAGCGGTCTTACAAACCGTGATCGATGGTTTTAGCCCCGATCTGGTGGTGCTGGCCGGTTTCATGCGCATCCTGACTGCCCCCTTCGTGGAACATTACGCGGGGCGCATGCTCAATATCCACCCATCGCTGCTGCCATTGTTTCCGGGCATGGCAACCCATCGTCAGGCCATCGAGGCGGGCGTGACCGAACACGGCGCGACCGTGCATTTCGTCACGGCCGAACTCGATCATGGTCCGGCCGTGGCCAGCGCGGTGGTGCCTGTCTTGCCAGGCGACACAGAAGAAAGCTTATCGGCGCGCGTGCTGGTACAGGAACATCTGCTTTACCCGCGCGCCATCCGCCTGTTCATCGACGATAAACTGTCCGTCGAGCATGGCCAGGTCCGCGTGGACCCTCAATAAAATATTACAGGAAGAATAACAATGAGATTGCCACCAGCAATACTTGCGAATGCTGAAGAAGTATTGCGCGAAATTTTACGTTTTACGGCGCCGGCCGATACCACCTTGTCGCGCTATTTCCGCGACCATCCACGCCTCGGCTCGCGCGAGCGCGGCGCCATCGCCGAAGGCATCTATGCCGTGCTGCGCAATAAATCGTTCTTTACCGACTTCGCCGAAGCGGGCAATGGCCCGACCATGCGCCGTCTGACCATCCTCGGCCTGGCCGAAGCGATGGGCGCCGATTCGCTGGGCGGCCTGACGGAAGAAGAAGTGGAATGGCTGGACCGCATCAAGCAGATCGACCGCAACCTGATGCCGGCCACCATGCGCGCCAATATGCCGAAATGGCTGTTTGACAAGCTGATCGCCCAGTTCGGCGAAACGGACACCATGCTGCTGGCCGATGCCCTGAATGCACCGGCCTCGCTGGACTTGCGCGTCAACTCGCTCAAGTCCACGCGCGAAGACGTGATGCTGGCCCTGGCCGAAGCGCCGATCCTGAGCACGCCGACGCCGTACGCGCCGCTGGGCTTGCGCGTTGTCAAGAAGCCATCCTTGCAAAACATGCCCTTGTTCCAGAGCGGCGCGATCGAAGTGCAGGACGAAGGCAGCCAGATCCTGTCGCAGATCGTCGGCGCCAAGCGCGGCGAGATGGTGGTCGATTTCTGTGCCGGCGCCGGTGGCAAGACCCTGGCGCTGGGCGCACTGATGCGCAACACGGGCCGGCTGTACGCCTTCGACGTGTCGGAAAAACGCCTGGCCAAGCTGAAACCGCGCCTGGCCCGCAGCGGCCTGTCGAACGTGCATCCGGTGCAGATCGCGCATGAACGCGACGCCAAGATCAAGCGCCTGGCTGGCAAGATCGACCGCGTGCTGGTCGATGCACCTTGCAGCGGCCTGGGCACCCTGCGCCGCAATCCGGACGTGAAATGGCGCCAGCAACCGAATGCCATCGGCGAACTGCAAGTCAAGCAGGCAGCCATCCTGTCGGGCGCGGCGCGCCTGGTCAAGGGCGGCGGCCGCCTGGTGTACGCCACCTGCAGCTTCCTCAATGAAGAAAACGACGTGATCGCCGAGCAATTCCTGGCTGCCCATCCCGATTTCTTCCTGGTGCCGATGAGCAAGGTGCTGGCCGAGCAAAAGATCGAGCTGGAAATGGGCGATTATCTGAAACTGTTGCCCCACCAGCATCAGACCGATGGCTTCTTCGCTGCCGTGTTCGAGCGCAAAGTGATGCCGAAAAAAGTGTTTGCCGATGAAAAACCGGCTGGCGGCGAGCAAGACGAGTAAGCGCTGCAAGCGGCCCATGCCAACGGCAGGGGCCGCCATCAAGACCAGTACCACCAGCCAGCGCCGCCTGGCGCATGGCAGGGGCCAGCGGCCCATGCCGTTCCACTACCCTGAGTGCCCCAGCCATGAACGATACGCCACTGCTGAACCTGATCACTGATTTTGTTGACGATTTTCGCCAGCCGGCCATTCTGT
Organism: Janthinobacterium sp. Mn2066; assembly: GCF_049319705.1. Lineage (NCBI taxonomy): Bacteria > Pseudomonadati > Pseudomonadota > Betaproteobacteria > Burkholderiales > Oxalobacteraceae > Janthinobacterium > Janthinobacterium sp. Mn2066. The sequence continues at coordinate 493,485 of NZ_JBMOUF010000001.1, forward strand.
GGCAGGTGCTGGCCATCGCCTCCTGCCTGGCCCTGAGCTGGGTGCTGGTGCGCCAGTTGCGCGTGTTCCTGAACCAGCGCGCCGAAAGTGCGGCGAGTACCTCCGCGCCCGTCAGCGCCGAAGCCCTGCGGCGCACGCACAGTTTTATCCGTATCCTGACGCCCGTGCTGGCGGCGTTGTTGCTGGGCGTGACGCAGCACGTCCTGTCCCGCTTCCAGACCGTCCACCTGCTCAGCATTGCCATTCCCCTGTGCACCTCGATGGCGCTGGTGCGCTTCGGGTTTTATGTGCTGCGGCGCATTTTTGCCCGCCACGGCGAAATCAGCCCGACCATGTTGTTGCTGGAAAAAGTATTCACCATCGTTGTATGGCTGGGCATGGCCCTGTATATCACGGGCCTGTGGCCAGACCTGCACGCTTTCCTGGAAGGTATCGTGGTGCCGCTGGGCCGCAACAAGGTGTCGGTGGCCGCCATTTTGCAGGCAGCCATTTCTGTCGCCGTGTTGATGGTGCTGGCCATGTGGGCGGCGACCGCGCTCGATGATCGCTTGATGAAAATGCAAGGCTTGCATTCCTCCTTGCGCGTGGTCATGTCGCGCATGGGGCGCGCCGTGCTGATCCTCGTGTCCGTGCTGGTCAGCCTGTCGCTGGTGGGCATCGACCTGACCGTGCTGTCGGTGTTTGGCGGCGCCTTCGGCGTGGCGCTGGGTTTTGGCCTGCAAAAGATTGCCGCCAATTTTGTTTCCGGCTTCATCATTTTGCTCGACCGCAGCCTGACTATCGGCGACGTCATCACCGTTGGCCAGTTCAATGGCAAGGTTACGCAGATTAATACGCGCTATACCGTGCTGTTGGGCGGAGATGGCGTCGAATCGATCGTGCCCAATGAAATGCTGATTTCCGGCGGGGTACAGAATATGTCCTTGTCGAACAGTATGGTGTGGCTGGCCACCACCGTATCGGTGGGCTACGACACCGATATCGATACCATCTTCCCCCTGTTGGAAGCGGCGGCGGCCAGCGTGCCGCGCGTATCGCAAACCAAACCGCCCTCGGCGACCCTGGTGCGTTTCGGCGCCGATGGACTCGACCTGCAGATCGGTTTCTGGATCGCCGACCCTGAAAATGGCACGGGCGGGGTGAAGTCGAACGTCAATCGCGCCATTTGGCGTACCTTGCAGGAACATAAGGTCTCCGTGCCGTTCCCGCAGCGCGAATTGCGCATTATCGGCATGCCGGCCGTCGCGCTGGCGGAAGCTGCCGCGCCTGCTGCAGGACCTGATGATCAGCAGGCTTAAGAACGCCTGACAAAACCGTAGCGAGCGGCAGTGAGGCTCGGCGCCCCCGTTGGCCTGAGAAGCGGAGCTGTGCGGATGCACAGTGAGCATCGCAGGCCGCAAATCGCGACGCGCAGTAGGTTTTGATAGGCGGTCTAAGGCGCAATTTCGCCTGATCGTCCCTATTAGCGCGTACAATTACGCCTAAAATCACACTACCGGACCTCCAGCCAGACTGGAGCGACCGTGCACACGCCCCATCCACTTGGAGTAGTAATGACATTGAGTTCCGTTTTACACGCAGTATTGCAATTCATGGCAACTGGTATTACCGATCTGTCCGCATGGCAAGTTTTTCTGTACACCATGGTGGTCACCCATATCACCATCGCCAGCGTGACGATTTACCTGCACCGCCACCAGGCGCACCGCGCACTGGAATTGCATGCCATTCCCAGCCATTTCTTCCGTTTCTGGCTGTGGTTGACGACCGGCCAGGTGACCAAGCAATGGGCAGCCATCCACCGCAAGCATCACGCCAAGTGCGATACGGAAGAGGATCCGCATAGCCCGGTCACGCGCGGTATCAAGAAAGTCTTCTGGGAAGGCGCCGAGCTGTACCGTGCCGAGTCCAAAAACATGGAAACCATGGCCAAATACGGCCATGGCACGCCAACCGACTGGCTTGAGCGCAATCTGTACACCAAGTATAGCTGGCTGGGCGTGGTGATCCTGTTCGTGGTCAACTTCATCCTGTTTGGCGTGATCGGTATTTCCGTGTGGGCCGTGCAAATGATGTGGATTCCCGTGACGGCGGCCGGCATCATCAATGGCATCGGTCACTATTGGGGGTATCGCAACTATGATTGCGCCGATGCGGCCACCAACATCATCCCCTTCGGCATCCTGATCGGTGGTGAAGAACTCCATAACAACCACCATACGTATGCAACGTCGGCCAAACTGTCGTCAAAATGGTATGAGTTCGATATTGGCTGGGGCTATATCCGTATCCTGGAAATGTTGGGCCTGGCCAAGGTGAAGAAGTTGGCGCCCGAGCCGAAGTTTTCTCACGGCAAGAGCGAAGCGGATTTCGAGACCTTGCAATCCGTGATTGCCAACCGCTATGACGTGATGGCCAAATATGCGAAATCGATCAAGCATGCCTGGAAAGAAGAACTGGACCACTTGAAAGACAAGGCGCAGCTGGAAAAACGTTTCCTGAAGTCATCGCGCAAGCTGATGCAGCGCGAACCGGCCAAGCTGGCCGATGCGCACCATGAGCAATTGTCGGAATTGTTCCAGCACAGCAAGGCGCTGGAAACCATGCACCATATGCGCGTGGAACTGGGCGCCATCTGGGAGCGCTCGCACTTTACGCGTGAACAATTGCTGCACAAGCTGCAAGACTGGTGCATGCGCGCCGAAGCGTCCGGCATCAAGTCGCTGCAAGATTTCTCGCTGCGCCTGCGTAGTTATGCCTGATAACAAACTAAGGTGACATGAATGGCTCCGCTTGCGGGGCCATTTTTTTGGCTCTGTCCTCATTAAATAGGGGAACCTGCCTGCAAAGCTGAGGTCTGACTGATCAGACCAGCCAAACAGGGAGATGGCCATGCAACAGGTTCAATGGCAGGCGTTCATCATGCAGTTCGCCATGCTGTCCCGGCGCCAGCGCCTGGACAGCGTAGTAATGTTGAGCGGTACGCCGCCCGAACAAGCGGCTGTCGCGCTGATCGAACGCACGGCCCAGGCACGCCTATGTTGTCCGGCTTGCCACTCTCGGCATGTGCACCGGCACGGCCGCGCCAACGATCTGCAGCGTTATCGCTGCGTTCCTTGCGGCAAAACATTCAATGCGCTGACGGGCACGCCCCTGGCGCATCTCCGGCATAAAGTCCTATGGCTGGACTACGCGAATTGCTTGCTGAACTCGGACTCGGTACGCAAGGCTGCCCAGCAACTGGGCATCCATCGCAATACCAGTTTTCGCTGGCGCCACTGTTTTTTAGCATTGGCAAAAACCGACCGTCCGCGCTGCCTGCATGGCATCACCGAGGCTGATGAGCTGTATCTGCTGGAATCGGAGAAAGGGGCGCGGCATTTGTTGCGTCCGGCACGCCGGCGTGGTGGTCATGCCCGGCAGCGCGGCATTTCCAGCGAACAGGTGTGCATCCTGGTAGCGCGCGACCGCACCGGGCAAACCATCGACTTCGTCACCGGCAAGGGCCAACTGACGAAGAAGCAACTCCTGCATTGCTTGCCGCCCGTGATCGACCGCGACATCCTGCTGGTAACCGATAGCCATGCGGCGTATGCCGCATTTGCCCGGGAAACGGGCATCAGCCATCAAGCCGTCAACTTGCGTGCCGGCATCCGCGTGCGCGGCGCGGTCCACGTGCAGAACGTCAACGCGTATCACAGCCGCTTGCGCGGATGGCTGAGCATTTTTCATGGCGTGGCGACACGTTATCTGCCCAATTATCTGGGCTGGCGCTGGATACTCGACGCCAGGCGCATCCTGTCCGCTGAAACATTATTGAAGGCAACCTTGGGAGAGTTTCCACATCTGACGGTGACATAGCTTTTTTTTGCCTGCCAGCTTTTAGTGCTGGATTAAAAGGCCGGGGCGAAAAAAAACCGCTCATCAGAGCGGCTCTTTCATCAGAGAACACAATATCAATTACTTGATCTTGGTTTCTTTGTACGTTACGTGCTTGCGTGCTTTAGGATCGAATTTCATGATCTCGATTTTCGCAGGCGTCGTACGCTTGTTTTTGGTGGTGGTGTAGAAGTGACCCGTACCGGCGGTCGATTCTAACTTGATTTTGTCGCGGCCTGATTTTGCCATGATAGCTCCCTTATTCTGCTAATTAGACTTTTTCGCCACGAGCGCGCATATCGGCCAATACGGCGTCGATGCCGACTTTGTCGATGACGCGCAGACCGGCGTTGGACAAACGCAGGGAGACCCAGCGGTTTTCAGATTCAACAAAAATGCGACGATTTTGCAAGTTAGGCAAAAAACGACGTTTGGTTTTGTTGTTTGCATGGGAAACATTGTTGCCGACCATCGGCTTCTTCCCAGTGACTTGGCAAACACGTGCCATGGCGCACTCCTTAAAGACATTCCACAATTGGAAAAACGAGAGTATATCCAAAAAAAGCAGCTTTATCAATGACTTGCGAAAAACAATTGTGTCTTGTTGTTTTGAATTAATTTAACAATCTTTAAATCCAGAGGTTTTGGAGGGGGAAAGCTTGTAAACTTCCTGGTTTACTGCTATGGCGACGCCTCAGCTTGTGCACCTATGTCCTTGTTTACACATGGTTAACTGACGCACAGCCGCAACATGCCTAGAGTTGTCCATGCTCGGAGAAGGAGTGCACCTTTTGTCCAGCGACAATGAAATGGTCGAGGATGCGCACCTCCACCAGTGACAGCGCCTGGGTCAGCATGCGCGTCAGCAGCAAGTCCGACTCGCTCGGTTCGGACACGCCGGACGGGTGGTTGTGCGCCAGCATGATGCTGGCAGCGTTATGCAGCAGGGCTTGCTTGACGACTTCGCGTGGGTAGACGCTGGTATGGGTGAGGGTGCCTCGAAACATTTCCTGCGTCGTGATCAAGCGGTTCTTGACGTCCAGAAACAACACGACAAACGATTCATGCTGCAGGCCGCTCAAGAGCAGGCGCAGATAATCCTTGACGGCGCCCGGCGTATTCAAGGCCTGGCCCGCTTGCAAATCTTCCACGATGGCGCGCCGCGCCAGTTCCAGCACCGCTTGCAACTGGGCAAACTTGGCGCTGCCCATGCCATGCACGGCAGAAAAACTCACCAAGCTGGCGCCAAACAGGCCCCGCAGCGAGCCGAAATGTTCGACTGTATCGCGCGCCAGTTCCACCGCGCTCTTGCCGCGCACGCCGGTGCGCAGGAAGACGGCCAGCAATTCCGCGTCCGACAGCGCTTGCGCCCCATCCTGTATCAGGCGCTCGCGCGGCCGCTCGCCGGCTGGCCAATCCTTGATAGCCATGTTGTTCTCCTGTTTTGCACGTGCGCGGACTTGTTTGACGATGCCATGGGGCAGGCGCGGCCAGTGTGGCTTACAATATCGTTTTGCACCAGTTACCTGAAAACACACTATGTCCAACGCGCAACCAGCAGTCGTCACCGAAGCGGCTTACCTCACCCTGCATTATCGTCTTGCCACGGTGGACGGTACTGATATTGTCACGACCTTTAACGGAAATCCTGCCACCTTGATGCTGGGGCAGGGCCAGTTGGCGCCGTTCCTGGAGCAGCGTTTGCTGGGCTTGCCTGAAGGCACGCACAAGACCTTTGAACTGGCTGCCGGCGAAGGCTTCGGCGACCGCAATCCCGAACTGGTGCAATCGGTCTCGCGCGCCACCCTCGATGAAAACTCGGTGCCGGGCGCCGATTACAAGATCGGCGACCTGGTGGACTTCGCCGCACCGGGCGGCGGCCGTTTTGCCGGCGTATTGCGCGAGATGCGCGACGATTCGGCCCTGTTCGACTTCAATCACCCGCTGGCTGGCCAGCCGCTGCGTTTCGAAGTGAAACTGATTTCCGTGCTGTAAGGAGCAGAACGATGGATAAAGAACTGTTATTGGCCCAGCCGCGTGGCTTTTGTGCCGGTGTCGACCGGGCGATTGAAATCGTCGAGCGGGCCCTGACCCAATTTGGCGCGCCCATCTATGTGCGCCACGAAATCGTGCACAACGCCTATGTGGTGGCCGATCTGCGCAGCAAGGGCGCGATCTTTATCGATGAACTCGATGATGTGCCTGCGGGCAATACCCTCGTATTTTCCGCGCATGGCGTGTCGAAAGCCGTGCGGGCTGAAGCGGAATCGCGCGGCCTGAGCATTTTTGATGCGACTTGCCCGCTGGTCACCAAGGTGCATATGGAAGTGGCGAAGATGCGCCGCGAAGGCCGCGAGATCATCATGATCGGCCACGACGGCCATCCTGAAGTGGAAGGCACGATGGGCCAGGCGGACATGGGCATGCATCTGGTGGAAACGCTGGACGATGTGGCAAAGCTGCAAGTGGGCAATCCCGACAGCCTGGCCTATGTTTCGCAGACAACGTTGTCAGTTGACGACACCCGCGACATTATTGCTGCCCTCAAAGAGAAATATCCGAATATCACCGAGCCGAAAAAGGGCGATATTTGCTACGCCACCACCAACCGCCAGGAAGCCGTGAAATTCATGGCGCCGCAGGTGGAACTGGTGGTCGTGGTCGGCAGTCCAAACAGTTCGAACTCGAATCGGCTGCGCGAAGTGGCGGAAAAAATGGGCACGCCAGCCTATATGGTGGATAACGCTTCGCAGATCGATCCGGCCTGGCTGGAAGGCAAAATACGGGTGGGCGTGACGGCTGGCGCCTCGGCGCCCGAGGTGCTGGTGCAAGCCGTGATCGACCGCTTGAAGGAATGTGGCGTGAAGAGCGTGCGTCCACTGGACGGTGTGCAGGAGGCGGTGACCTTCCCCATGCCCAAGGGACTGGATGGTATCAAACGCGAAGTCGCCTGATTTGTCGAGCATAAAAATTCGCTTGAAAACCAAATTTAATTTGAAAATAGCCAAATTATTCCAAGTTTAGTTTTTCAAAAAGACCGTTATGATTGCCAACGCTTGAGTTCATTGCTGTTCTGACTAACGCTGCAAACGCCCATTTCTGGTGCATTGCACCGTCCTGGTGAGAATGATTGAAATCGGCACTGAAGGAAGCTTTCCTCCAGTGCCGTTTTTGTATCTGCGATGCGCTTTGCTTAGATGTTGTTCCCGAAAAATGTATATTTGATAGGGCAATCAGACCATGGATATCTTTATCCAGCAAATCATCAACGGCTTGGTGCTGGGCAGCATGTATGCCCTGATCGCCCTCGGTTACACGATGGTGTATGGCGTGTTGAACTTGATTAATTTCGCCCACGGCGATGTCTTGATGATCGGCGCCATGGTGGGCTTGAGCATCCTGAAGCTGCTGGGCATCTATGTGCCCGACTGGCCCGGCTACCTGAAGCTGGCCACCGCCATCCTCGGCGCGATTCCCGTCTGTATCCTCGTCAATATCCTGATCGAGCGGGTCGCCTACCGCCGCCTGCGCAATGCGCCGCGCCTGGCGCCCTTGATTACCGCCATCGGCGTCTCGATCCTGCTGCAAACCTTTGCCATGATGATCTGGACCCGCAATCCGCTGCCCTTCCCGCAACTGCTGTCGACCGACCCGCTGCATATCGGCGGCGCGGTCATTTCGCAGACACAAGTCTTGCTGCTGGCCCTGGCCGCCATTTCCATGGGCGCGCTGGTCTTGCTGGTAGAGAAAACCAAGATGGGCCGCGCCATGCGGGCCACGGCGGAAAATCCCCGCGTGGCCGGCTTGATGGGCGTCGATTCCAATAAAGTCATCGTCGCCACGTTTGCCATCGGCGCCGCGCTGGCCGCCGTAGCCGGCGTGATGTGGGGCGCCAACTATGCTTCAGTTAAATTTTCCATGGGGGCGTTGCCCGGCTTGAAAGCGTTTTGCGCGGCGGTGCTGGGCGGCATCGGCAATATCTATGGCGCCATGCTGGGCGGTATCTTGCTGGGACTGATCGAAAGCCTGGGCGCCGGCTATATCGCGTATGCCACCGGTGGATTCCTTGGTAGCAATTACCAGGATATCTTCGCCTTCATCGTATTGATCATCGTGTTGACCCTGCGTCCGTCCGGCATCATGGGCGAACGCGTGGCCGACCGCGCCTGACGCCATCCGAGGAGAGCACCATGGCATTACTCGATTTCAACGTCAAAAAGAATCCGGCCAAGGCGTATCTGGACATGCTGGGCCTGGCCGCCTTGCTGATGGTATTCCCCTTCTTTGCCGCCCAGTTCGGCAATTCCTGGGTGCGTATCGTCGACATGGCATTGCTGTACATCATGCTGGCCCTGGGCCTGAACATCGTGGTGGGCTTTGCCGGCTTGCTCGACCTTGGCTACATCGCCTTTTACGCGGTGGGCGCCTACCTGACGGGCTTGCTTGCCTCGCCCCAGTTTGCCATCCTGCTCGAATCGGTGGTCAACGAGTACCCGGTATTGGGCGATTTCCTGGTGCATGTGCTGGGGCCGGAAATCCGCGAAAACGGCATCCACCTGTCGGTCTGGGCCATCGTGCCGCTGGCCGCCGCGCTGGCCGGCCTGTTCGGCGCTTTGCTGGGCGCGCCCACCCTGAAGCTGCGCGGCGATTACCTGGCCATCGTGACCCTGGGCTTTGGCGAGATCATCCGTATCTTCATGGGCAATCTGAATGAGCCCATCAACTTCACGAATGGGGCGCAGGGCATCAATATGATCGACCCGATCCGCATCTTCGGCGTCAACCTGGCGGGCGAGGCGGGCAGCAACAGCACCGTGATGCTCGGTGGTTTTTCCATGCCGTCCGTGAATGCCTATTACTTTCTGTTCCTGTTGCTGTGCATCGCCATCGTGTTCGTCACCAGCCGCTTGCAGCATTCGCGCCTGGGCCGTGCCTGGGTGGCCATCCGCGAAGATGAAATCGCCGCCAAGGCGATGGGCATCAATACGCGCAACGTAAAATTGCTGGCGTTTTCCATGGGCGCCTCGTTTGGCGGCGTGGCGGGCGCCATGTTTGCCTCGTTCCAGGGGTTTGTCGCACCGGAATCGTTCAGTCTGACGGAATCGATTGCCGTGCTGGCGATGGTGGTGCTGGGCGGCATCGGCCATATCCCGGGCGTGATCCTGGGCGGCGTGATCCTGGCCTCGATACCGGAAGTGCTGCGCCACGTGGTCGAGCCGGCCCAGCAAGCGCTGTTCGGCCAGGTCATCATCGATGCGGAAGTGTTGCGCCAGTTGCTGTACGGCCTGGCGATGGTGGTCATCATGCTCACGCGCCCGGCCGGCTTGTGGCCGTCGCCGAAGAGCGAGGATAGGCCCGACCACGATGTCGACCAGCCCAATCAATCGACTGGCGTGGTAGCGACGTGATGGCCATGGAGCAGACTGTGAACGAACAAATCATCCTTAATATTGCCGGCGTCAACAAGCGTTTCGGCGGCCTGCAGGCGCTGACGGACGTGGGTATTACCATCCGGCAAGGGCAAATCTATGGCTTGATCGGCCCGAACGGCGCCGGCAAGACGACTTTCTTCAACGTCATCACGGGTTTGTATCAACCTGATACGGGCACGTTCGAGCTGGCCGGCAAGCCATATTCTCCCTCGGCGCCGCACAAGGTGGCCAAGGCGGGCATTGCCCGCACCTTCCAGAATATCCGCCTGTTCGGCGACATGACGGCGCTGGAAAACGTGATGGTGGGGTGCCACGTGCGTTCGCACCAGGGCGTGTTCGGCGCCATCTTCCGGCATAAGGCGGCGCGTCAGGAAGAGGCGGCCATACGCCGGCGCGCGATGGAATTGCTCGATTTCGTCGGCATCGCCCGTTTTGCCAGCCGCACGGCCCGCTTTCTGTCGTATGGCGACCAGCGGCGCCTGGAAATCGCCCGCGCGCTGGCCACCGATCCCGTCCTGCTGGCCCTGGACGAGCCGGCGGCCGGCATGAATGCCACGGAAAAACTGGCCTTGCGCGAGTTGCTGGTAAAAATCAAGGCGGAAGGCAAGACCGTGCTGCTGATCGAGCATGACGTGAAACTGATGATGGGCTTGTGCGACCGCATTACCGTGCTGGAATATGGCAAGCGCATCGCCGAAGGCTTGCCGGCCGAAATACAACAAAACCAGGCCGTGATCGAGGCTTACCTGGGGGGATCGCACGCATGAGCAACACGGTACTCAAGGTCGCCGGCCTGACGGTCGCCTATGGCGGCATCCAGGCCGTCAAGGGCGTCGACCTGGAAGTGAACCAGGGCGAACTGATCGCCCTGATCGGCGCGAACGGCGCCGGCAAGACGACCACCCTGAAAGCCATCACGGGTACTTTGCCCGCATGCAAGGTGGACGGCACGATCACGTATCTGGGACAGTCGCTCAAGGGCAGCCAGTCTTTCCAGCTGGTGGAAAGAAGACTGGCCATGGTGCCGGAAGGGCGGGGCGTGTTTACGCGCATGTCGATCCGGGAAAACCTGATGATGGGCGCCTATACGCGCACCGACAAGGTGGGCATCGAGGCCGATATCGACAAGTGGTTCGCCGTGTTTCCACGCCTGAAAGAACGGGCGGCGCAGATGGCCGGCACCCTGTCCGGCGGCGAACAGCAGATGCTGGCCATGGCGCGCGCCCTGATGTGCCACCCGACCTTGCTGCTGCTCGACGAACCGTCGATGGGCCTGTCGCCCATCATGGTCGAGAAAATCTTCGACGTGATACGCAAGGTATCCAGCGAAGGCATCACCATCTTGCTGGTCGAACAGAACGCCCGTTTGGCCCTGCAGGCGGCGCACCGTGCTTATGTGATGGATACGGGCTTGATCAGCATGACAGGCAATGCGGCCGACATGCTGGAGGATCCGCGCGTCAAGGCAGCGTATCTCGGCGAGTAAACCAGACGCAGCATAAAAAATGCCCCGGCGGGACCGGGGCATAACGGCATCCGTGGGGGAGTACGGAGGGATGCCAGGAGGAGGCTTGCGGGACCGTCAGGGACGGTCCGGTGCAACAATTAACTCAGTAAGCTAACTAAGCTAAGCAATTACTTGCTGGCGGCGCGCGGCACGACTTTTTCAGCCGCTTGCGTGAACTGGTTCACGGCCGATGCCAGGTTGGCTTCGATCGCTTCAACGGCTTGCTTGCTGGTTTTCGAGAATTGCTCGTAGCCTGCGTTGGCATTGCCGATCGCGGTCTTGAAGATGGCGACAGCGTTTTCCGAGCCGGCTGGCGCGTTTTTGCTGACTTCTTCGACCAGCGAGATAACTTTGCGGTTGGTTTCGGCGATTTGCGATTCAGCAGCCTTGCTGAATTCAGCTTGGGTGCCGGACGTGATCGCTGCCAGGTGACGGCCGTAGGCAATGGCTTTTTCAGCGTTAGGCTGGGCTTGGGCGGCGCTCAGCGAGAAAAATTCTTGTGGATCTTTGGCGGCCAGCAGTTGCTTGGCGGCCGATGTCGTTTCTTCCAGGGTAGCCTTGGCTGCCGTCAGGTTCAGTTCAACGATTTTTTCGATGCCTTCGAAGGCCTTGCCCGTCAGCGACGAGAACAGGTTGAATTGGGCTTCCAGGTTGGCTTTGGTAGCGGACGAAAACTGCTCAGGGATTGAAAACATGTAAATCTCCAAAATATTAAAATCTGGTTAATTAGATGCTGCGTAGACCGGGGACCGGTTGGAAAGCAGAGGCTTCTGAATTTCAAGCTGAACAAGAATTGTGCAACGCAACAAACCCTATTCTACGGTTTAAAAAAGTTAAGTCAAGCGAATTTTGTGCGATGCAACAATTGAATAGATTTGCATCAAAACCCTTGTTTCTAAAGAATTATATTTGATTGCATGTTATAAATTATTTACTGGAAAACTATCCTCGAAGGCTGGATTTGAGGGCCCGCTCCGCCCCGCATGCTAGACTTTGGCTCCCCCACCGGTGCACCGCGCTGGTGCAGCGCACCTTACCTGAATTGTCGCCATGTCCATTCCTCCCGCCGCCGCCGGCGACCGCAATCAATCCTCTTTACTTGCCACCCTGACACCGATGGCCTTGCCCGCCTTCTTTGTGTTGTTATGGAGCACAGGCTTTATCGTGGCCAAGTTCGGCTTGCCGTACGCGCCGCCATTGACGTTCTTGTTGTTGCGCTTCCTGGGCGTGCTGGTGATTTTGCTGCCGCTGGTGCTGCTCTTGCGCGCGCCATGGCCGGTTGGAAGATTCCGGCAGATCGCCGTGGCCGGCGTATTGATGCAGGCGGGCTATCTGGCTGGCGTGTGGTGCGCCATCAAGCTGGGCATGCCGGCCGGCTTGAGCGCCTTGATCGTGGGCATGCAACCGGTATTGACGGCGTGCGCCGCCCCCTTGATCGGCGAATCGGTGCGTCCCCGTCAATGGCTGGGCCTGGCTTTTGGCTTGCTCGGTGTCGCCCTGGTGGTGTATGCCAAGATCAATCTGGTCGGCTTGACACCGGGAAGCGTGCTGCTGTGCGTCTTTGCCTTGCTGTCGATGACGGCCGGCACCCTGTATCAGAAGCGCCATTGTCCGCAGTTTGATTTGCGCACCGGCACCGTGGTGCAATTTACCGCCTCGATCGTGGTGGTATTGCCGTTCGCCTGGTATGTCGAAGGGCTGGACTGGCAGTTCAGCCAGGTGCAATGGACGGCCAACTTTATCGGCGCCTTGCTGTGGTCGATACTGGTGCTGTCGATCGGCGCCATCTTCCTGCTGTTTGCGCTGATACGCCGCAGCGACGCCACCAAGGTCACCGGCCTGCTGTACCTGACGCCGCCGACGACGGCCGTGATGGCTTGGCTGATGTTTGGCGAAGCGTTTAATATGCTGGGCATAACCGGCATGCTGGTGGCCGTGGTTGGCGTGATTTTTGTGGTCAAGAAGTAATAAACAGCACATAGCAGGAGAGTCAGTTGGAAAACAAGCAAACAGCAGAACAGCAGCGTGCTGTCGATACAGCGATATTGTCGCGCCGCTCCATCCGCGCCTTTTTACCGGATGCGGTGCCGCGCGCCGACCTGGAGCGCATCCTCGAAGTAGCGGCGCGCGCGCCATCGGGCGCCAATATGCAGCCGTGGAAAGTGTATGTGGTCTCCGGTGTCGCGCGCCGGCGCCTGTCGGAACGCATCCTGGCTGCCTACACCGCGCCGAAACTGCCGGAAGCACCGGCCCGCACGGCCTCGTATACGTATTACCCGCGCCAGTGGACGGCGCCGTTTATCGAACGCCGCCGCAAGATCGGCCTGGACCTGTATCAACTGCTGGGACTGGAGCGGGGCGACACGGAGGGCATGGCGGCCCAGCACGGGCGCAACTTCCAGTTTTTCGACGCGCCCGTCGGCTTGATCTTCACCATTGAACGGGTACTGGAGCAGGGTTCCTGGCTCGATTACGGCATGTTCTTGCAAAACATCATGCTGGCCGCCCGCGCCCGTGGCCTCGATACCTGTCCGCAAGCGGCCTTCATACATTACCACGACATCATCAGCGATGAACTGGGCATACCGGCCAGCGAAATGGTGGTGTGCGGCATGGCCCTCGGTTATGCCGATCCGGACAAGGTGGAGAACCGCCTGACCACGGAACGCGAGCCTTTGCCCGGTTTTGTTAAATTCTTCGAAGAATAAAAAAAGAAGAAAATCCAGCGGTTTGCACAGGAAAACCGCTGTTTAAGGATGAGCCTGTTTGCTCGTCACCAACGATTTTTATTCCATTAACGCAATTAATACTGTCTCAACTGTTAAATTGGCTTGCGATTACTCTACATTTCGCTACACTGCAATAATGCAACAGCTTCATGGGGAATTATTGAATGGCTAAGTTTAAACTTGCTCTGGGAGTATTGGCTTCCCTGCTGTTTGCGCTGGCGCCGGCTGCGGTCGTGTACGCCAAGGACGCGAACAGCAAATCCTCAGCTTCCAAGAAACAACCCAAGAAAGTCAAGGTCGTGCTGCGCAAGGGCGCACACGCCACGGCCGCCGCGCCGCGTGAAAAAACCGTGCGCCGCGTCATCACCGTGCATGGCAAGCGCAAGGTCGTGTATCAAAAAGTCAGCAGCGCCGCTGTCGCCATGGCCGCGCCCGTACCCACCATGGGCGACCTGGCGGGCTTGAACCTGACCCGTGATCCGCTCGATTTGAAGTCCAGCGTGGCGCTGGTGCTGGACCAGGCCAATGCGGAAGTGCTGTTTGAAAAGAATTCCAATGTGGCCCTGCCGATTGCCTCGATCACCAAGATGATGACGGGCCTGGTGGTGGTCGAAGCCCATCAGGACATGGATGAAGTGCTGACGATCACGGACGACGATGTCGACCGCGCCAAGTTCAGCAGTTCACGCCTGAAAGTGGGCTCGCAGCTGACCCGCGCCAATATGCTGCATATCGCCCTGATGAGTTCGGAAAACCGCGCTGCTTCGGCGCTGGGCCGCAATTATCCGGGCGGCTTGCCCGCCTTTGTCGACGCCATGAACGCCAAGGCGCGCCAGCTGGGCATGATGGATACGCATTACGTCGATTCCAGCGGCTTGTCGAAAATGAATGTGGCCAGCGCGCATGACCTGGCCAAGCTGGCCATGGCGGCCTTCCAGCAACCGCTGCTGCGCCAGTATTCCACCGATCCGAAAGCCATCGTCGAAGCCAGCGGCCACCCTATGCAGTTTGGCAATACGAATCACCTGGTGGCCAATCCCGGCTGGGAAATCGGCTTGCAGAAAACGGGTTTTATTAATGAAGCAGGGCGTTGCCTGCTGATGCAGGCCGTCATCGAAGGCCGCTCCGTGATCATGGTTTTCCTCGATTCCAAGGGGAAACAGTCGCGCACGGCCGATGCGGGCCGCATGCGCAAGTGGCTGGAAGCCCTGAAACCCGCCAATATCAGCATGTCAGGCGGTTAAGAAAAGGTCCAGGGCGGCCTTGCCCTGAACATTTTTAGTCGTGCGGAATAAAACCCAACGTCACTGAAATCTGGTGCGCAGTTTGCACCAGGTCTTCCAGCCACTCATCCTGCAGCCGGTCGGCCGGGGCGGAAATCGACAGGCCCGCGATCAGCTTGCCCGAGTCGTCGCGGATGCCGGCCGCCATGCAGCGCACGCCCAGTTCCAGCTCTTCATTATCGCGCGCATAGCCGTTTTCGCGCACCGAACTCAGTTCGCGCTCCAGCTTGTGCAAATCCGTGATGGAATTCTTGTTGTGTCCAGCCAGGCCCGTGCGCGTGGCGTAGGCGCGGATGGCTTTCGGTTCATCGACGGACAGGAACAGCTTGCCGGTCGAAGTCAGGTGCAAGGGACCGCGCCCGCCGATGGCGCGCACCACCTGCATGCCCGAGCGCTCGGAAAAGGCCCGGTCGATATACACGATTTCATCGCCCTGGCGCACCGACAGGTTGATCGTCTGCTGAGTCTTCTTGTGTAGCTGGCGCATGAAATCGAGCGCCGCTTCGCGCACGCTGAGGCGGCTTTTTACCACATTGCCCAATTCCAGCAGCCGCATGCCGAGCCGGTAGGTGCCCGGTTCGATGCGGTCGACAAAACGCGTCAGCACCATATCGTTGAGGATGCGGTGCGCCGTCGACGGGTGCAGGCCCGATACCTTGGACAATTCCTTCAAGCTGACCGGGTCTGAATATTTTGCCAGGGCGTCGAGCAGGGCAACCATGCGTTCGATAACCTGGATCGTCGTCTTCTGGGGTGCGACGGGTTCAATTTTCATGATGGATTTGGTGCAATGCAGTATTCATGCATATTTATACCACAATGTGAAAAAATAATGCAACCTTGCGAGATGTGTAAGCAAAAACTGCCACAGTCGATGCTCGCCATGCATAATGTCTGGCACACAGAAACAGGGAGAAAGACGAATACCATGCAACCAGTCAATGAATTCAAGAGTAAAAGTGGTGTGAAACGGATCTTTTCCGCCTTCTTTTATTCGCTGGACGGCTTGAAGTCGGCCTGGCGCCATGAACACGCGTTCCGCCAGGAACTGGGGCTGTTTGTCGTGGGTGCGGTGATCGCGCTGCTGCTGGGGATTTCCGCCTTTGAAAAACTGGTGCTGATCGGCGTGCTGCTGCTGGTGCTGATCGTGGAACTGATCAATTCCGCGCTGGAAGCGGTGGTGGACCGCATTTCGCTGGAACGCCATCCGCTGTCGAAGAATGCCAAGGACTTCGGTAGCGCAGCCGTGCTGCTGACGTGTTTGCTGGCGTTTGCTACCTGGGCTGTCGTCTTGTTCAACCGCTACTATTAAATTTATTTTCGATAAGACCCGAGTTTCCCTTTATGTGGCGGCCATATGCGAAAATCGCATATAAAATGCCGAAACACTTCGTTCTCTTTCTTAGCAATGCACCGTAATCTGGTGCTTCTGAAAGTTCAACCACACGGGGATCTTAGATGCTGTCGAAAAAAATCATCATTGCTGCTGCCATCAGCGCGTTTGCGCTCCTGCAAACCGCACAAGCTGCCGATATCACCCTGCTCAATGTTTCGTACGATCCAACGCGCGAACTGTACCAGGATGTGAACACGGCGTTTGCCAAGGAATGGAAAGCCAAGACGGGCGACAACGTCAAGATCAAACAATCGCATGGCGGTTCGGGCAAGCAGGCGCGCGCCGTGATCGACGGCCTGGAAGCGGATGTCGTCACCCTGGCGCTGGCCTACGACATCGATGCGCTGGCCGACCACAAGCTGCTGGCCCCGGACTGGCAAAAGAAATTGGCGCACAACAGCTCGCCTTACACCTCGACCATCGTGTTCCTGGTACGCAAGGGCAATCCGAAAGGCATCAAGGACTGGAACGACCTGATCAAGCCTGGCGTGTCCGTCATCACGCCGAATCCGAAAACCTCGGGCGGCGCCCGCTGGAACCATTTGGCAGCCTGGGGCTACGCCCTGCGCCAACCGGGCGGCAATGAAGCCAAGGCCAAGGAATTCCTCGGCAAACTGTATAAAAACGTGCCCGTGCTCGATTCCGGCGCGCGTGGCGCCACCACCACCTTCGTGGAGCGCGGCATTGGCGACGTGCTGATCGCCTGGGAAAACGAAGCTTACCTGGCCGTCAAGGAACTGGGCCCGACCAAGTTCGACATCATCACGCCATCCGTCAGCATCCTGGCGGAACCGCCGGTGGCCGTGGTCGACAAGTTTGCCGACAAGCACGGTACGCGCAAGGTGGCCGAAGCTTACCTGAACTACCTGTACACGGATGAAGCGCAAGACATCATCGCCAAGAATTACTACCGTCCTGCCACTGAAAAAGCGGCCAAGAAATATGCGAACCAGTTTGCCAAGGTCAACCTGTTCACCATCGAGCAAGTGGCGGGCGGCTGGACTGCCGCGCAAAAAGCGCACTTCTCGGACGGCGGCATCTTCGACCAGATTTACCAACCGAAATAAGACGGGGTCATATTGATGGCAGGCGGCAACGCTTGCCAGAACATACTGATTGAAGGAAACCACCATGGCGCTGCGCAGTTTTTCGGATTACCGGGTCTTGATCGTGCCGGGCCTGCATAACAGCGGGCCCGAGCATTGGCAAAGCCGCTGGCAGCGCCTGTATCCGCAATTCGAGCGGGTCGAGCAAGATGACTGGGAAACGCCGGACCTGGCTACCTGGTCGGCGCGGCTGGACCAGGTGCGGCGGCAAGACAGCCGTCCGACCCTGATCGTGGCGCACAGTTTCGGTTGCCTGACCACCGCCCACAGCCTGGCGCGCGATGCGCAGGGCGTGGCCGGCGTGCTGCTGGTGGGGCCGGCCGATCCCGAGAAGTTTGGCGTGGTGAAAGCCTTGCCGCACAAGCGCCTGCCTTGTCCCGGCATATTGATCGCCAGCCAGACGGACCCGTGGATGACAGCCGAACACGCGGCCTTATGGGCACGGCGCTGGAATTGCAAGTATATTGATGGCGGCGCCCTGGGCCATATCAATGCCGAATCCAAACTTGGCGACTGGGTATATGGCCAGGCGCAATTGCAAACTTTGTTTGATCTGGCACAGATAGACCGCCGTCACCGTCAGGCAGCCTGAATGCCTGGCACACCATGAATAGTTAGAACCTCAAGGAGATCACGATGACTTTACGCCTGGGCGATGTCGCCCCCGATTTTGAACAAGACAGCTCGATTGGTAAAATCAAATTTCATGAGTGGGCGGGCAATTCCTGGGTGGTGCTGTTTTCCCACCCGGCTGACTTCACCCCCGTCTGCACCACGGAACTGGGCTTGACGGCCAAGCTGAAACCGGAATTCGACAAGCGCAATGTGAAAGCCATCGCCTTGTCCGTCGATGCCGCCGAATCGCACCAGCAGTGGATCAAGGATATCGAAGAGACGCAAAACACGGTGGTGGGTTTCCCCATCATCGCCGACGTCGACAAGAAAGTCTCGGTGCTGTACGACATGATCCACCCGGAACAATCGGTGACCGCCACCGTGCGCTCCGTGTTCATCGTCGACCCGAACAAGAAAGTACGCCTGATCCTCACGTATCCACTCAGTACTGGCCGTAACTTCAATGAAATCCTGCGCGTGATCGATGCGCTGCAATTGACGGACGGCTACACTGTGGCCACGCCGGGCAACTGGAAAGATGGCGACGACGTCATCATCCCGCTGACCGTGCAAGATCCGGACGTGATCAAGCAGAAATATCCGAAAGGCTTTACGGCCGCCAAGCCGTACTTGCGTCTGACGCCGCAGCCGAATAAATAATACCGGTATCGCCCCAGCCAAAACGCACCTTCACCGGTGCGTTTTTTTTCGTCCCCGGACTGTATATGCCGTTGACTATGCATTTCGAATCTAAGCAAATGAGAAATAGTTAGTTCTTTTTATAACGATTGCATGTGAATATGGCGCCCTGTTACTCGAAAATGTAATAACAAGACCCAACCAGGAGAGGATTTTATGTCTGCAGCACCGATCAAGGCGCGAGGCGCGCCATTTCGGGTCATGCCGGGTTTTAAGCTGTCGCTTGGCTTTACCATCTTTTACCTGGCGCTGATCGTCCTGATCCCGCTCTCGGCAGCGTTCCTGAAAACATTCACGATGACCTGGGATGGTTTTGTTTCCGCCGTCACTTCCGACCGCGTGATGGCCTCCTACCGCTTGACCTTCGGCGCTTCGCTGATCGCCGCCTTTCTCAATGTCATCTTTGGCGGCATCCTGGCCTGGGTGCTGGTGCGTTACAAGTTTCCTGGCAAGCGCATCATCGATGCGCTGGTCGATTTGCCGTTTGCCTTGCCGACGGCCGTGGCCGGTATCACCCTGACGGCCCTGTATTCCTCGAATGGCTGGTTTGGTCAATTCATCGAAGGCGTGCTGGGCATCAAGGTGGCGTTCACGCCGCTGGGCGTGGTGGTGGCCCTGACCTTCATCGGCTTGCCCTTCGTCGTGCGCACCGTGCAGCCAGTGCTGGAAGATGCCGAGAAAGAACTGGAAGAAGCGGCCGCCAGCCTGGGCGCCAATTCGCTGCAAACCTTTGTCCGCGTGATTTTCCCGACCATCCTGCCATCCTTGCTGACGGGCTTTGCGCTGGCGTTTGCGCGCGCCACGGGCGAGTACGGTTCCGTGATCTTTATCGCCGGCAACATGCCGATGGTGTCGGAAATCACGCCGCTGTTCATTATTACCAAGCTGGAGCAATACGATTACGCCGGCGCTACCGCGATTGCCGTGGTGATGCTGGTGGTGTCCTTCCTGCTGCTGCTGACGATTAACCTGCTGCAAGCGTGGACGCGCGGAAAGGCCAAGAAAACATGAGTACCACTGTCTCTGCTGTGTCCAGCGTGGAAGACGCGCTGCCGAAAACCCGCCGCATCGCGCCCAAGGCGGGCCCGGTGGTATTGGAGCCGCTGTGGGTGCGCACGGTCCTGATCAGCATCGCCTTGCTGTTCCTGACCGTGTTCCTGTTCGTGCCGCTGGTGGCCGTGTTTGCCGAAGCGTTCAAGAAGGGCTGGGAAGCGTATATCGCCGCCATCATCGATCCGGACGCGATTTCCGCCATCAAGCTGACCCTGATCACGGCGGCGATTGCCGTACCGTTGAACCTGGTGTTTGGCGTGGCTGCGTCGTGGTGCATCGCCAAGTTCGAGTTCCGCGGCAAAAGTATTCTGCTGACCCTGATCGACCTGCCGTTTTCCGTCTCGCCCGTGATTTCCGGCCTGATCTATGTGCTGATGTTTGGCGCCCAGGGCTGGTTCGGCCCGTGGCTGCAGGCGCATGACATCAAGATCCTGTTTGCCGTGCCCGGCATCGTGCTGGCGACGATCTTCATTACGTTCCCGTTCGTGGCGCGTGAACTGATCCCGCTGATGCAGTCGCAGGGCAGCGAAGAGGAAGAGGCCGCCATCGTGCTGGGCGCGTCGGGCTGGAATACTTTCCGCAGAGTTACCTTGCCAAATATCAAGTGGGGCCTGCTGTATGGCGTGATCCTGTGCAATGCGCGCGCCATGGGCGAATTCGGCGCCGTGTCGGTGGTGTCGGGCCATATCCGTGGCGAGACCAACACCATGCCGCTGCAGGTAGAGATTCTGTACAACGAGTACAACTTCTCGGCTGCGTTTGCCGTCGCGTCGCTGCTGGCCTTGCTGGCCCTGGTGACGCTGGCCCTGAAAGCCTTTATTGAGTGGCGTTTGAACGAGAACCACGCCGACGATTCCGCCTTACGTTCTACGGAGCACTGATCATGACGATAGCAGTTAAAAACATCAACAAGCGTTTCGGCGATTTCGTCGCTCTCGACAATATCTCGCTCGATTTCCCGAATGGCGAATTGACAGCCCTGCTGGGCCCATCCGGTTGCGGCAAGACCACCTTGCTGCGCATCATTGCTGGACTGGAACACCCGGACAGCGGCCAGGTGCTGCTGGACGCCGAAGATGCGTCGGCGCGCCACGTGCGCGAGCGCCAGGTGGGGTTCGTGTTTCAACACTATGCCTTGTTCAAGCACATGACCGTGTTTGAAAACGTGGCGTTTGGCTTGCGCGTGAAATCGCGCAGCGAGCGTCCGCCGGAAGACCAGATCCGCCGCAAGGTCAAGGATTTGCTGGAACTGGTGCAGCTCGACTGGCTGGCCGACCGCTATCCGCCGCAATTGTCGGGCGGGCAACGCCAGCGTATCGCGCTGGCCCGCGCCCTGGCCGTCGAGCCGCGCGTGCTGCTGCTGGACGAACCGTTTGGCGCGCTCGACGCCAAGGTGCGCAAGGAATTGCGCCGCTGGCTGCGCCGGCTGCACGATGACTTGCATGTGACCAGTATTTTCGTCACGCATGACCAGGAAGAGGCGCTGGAAGTGGCCGACCAGGTGGTGCTGATGAACAAGGGCACCGTCGAACAGCTGGGTTCACCGGAGCAAGTCTACAACCACCCGGCTTCGCCGTTTGTGTATGGCTTCCTGGGCAACGTCAACCTGTTCCACGGCCGCGTGCACGATGGCGTGCTGGCCACCGGCGACGCCAGCTTCGAAGTGCCCGACCACGCCAACGTGAGCGATGGCAAGGGTATTGCCTATGTGCGTCCGCACGACCTGGAAATCGACCGCTACACGCAGGGCGCGGAAGGCATCGTGGTCAAGCTGAGCCGTGCCCATGCCATCGGCCCGCTGGCCCAGCTGGACTTGCAGCGTGTCGATAACAGCGAACTGATCGAAGCGGTGATGTCGAACGAGCGCTACAGCCATCTGCAACTGAAAGAGGGCGAGACCCTGGTGGTGCGCCCGAAACGCCTGCGCGTGTTCGTGGAACCGACCGCAAAAATTTGAATTACCGAAGAACACAGACTGGAATATCATGAATTTTCAACAATTGCGCTCGATACGCGAGGCAGCGCGCCGCGGCTACAATCTGACGGAGGTGGCCAACGCGCTGTTTACGTCGCAGCCTGGCGTGAGCCGGCAGATCCGCGAACTCGAAGATGAGCTGGGCGTCGTTATTTTCGAGCGCAATGGCAAACGCCTGACGGGGTTGACGGAACCGGGCAAGGGCATCCTGAAGATCGTCGACCGCCTCCTGATCGAGGCGGAAAACCTGCAGCAGGCCAGCCTGGAATACAGCGGCCAGACCAGCGGCACCCTGTCGGTGGCAGCCACCCACACGCAGGCCCGTTACGCCTTGCCGAAAGTGGTGCAGGCTTTCCGCGCCGCCTTTCCCGATGTGCGCATCGCGCTGCAGCAAAGCGCGCCCGAGCATATCGCCGAATGGGTCTTGTCGGGCAAGACGGACATCGGCATCGCCACCGAAGGCCTGAGCCAGTTCCCCGACCTGGTGTCCTTCCCTTGCTACCGCTGGAGCCATCTGATCGTGGTGCCGGACGGCCATCCGCTGCTGGACCACTCGCCGATCCGCCTGGAAGACCTGGCGAAATATCCGCTGATCACCTACGACAAGGGGTTTACGGGACGCGGCCATATCGATGACGCGTTCGCCAAGGCGGGCGTGGCCACCGACATTATTTTGACGGCCATGGATTCCGATGTCATCAAGCAATACGTGACCCTGGGACTGGGCGTGGGCATCGTCGCTTCGATGGCGTTCGACCATGGCCGCGACAAGGGCTTGCGGGCGGTGGAAGCGTCGCACCTGTTCGCCACCAACACCACCCGCCTGGCCGTGCGCCGCGGCGCGTACCTGCGCTCGTATGCCTACGAGTTCATCTTGCAACTGGCGCCCGACCTGACGCGCGAAGACATCGACCGCGCCATGAGCGGCGAAGAAGCGCTGTAGGTTATCCTGCGATGCCGGCCCGTTGCGCGCGGGTCAGCTGCGCCACGGCGCGCGCGTAGGAGTCCTGCACCAGCTCGGCCAGGTAACTGGCCGGGAAGCGGGCCACCTCGACAATCGTCACCCAGTGGAAGCGGCCCATGTAGCGGGCCGGTTTCACGCCGGGCATATCGGTCAATTCAATGAAACGCTGCGCATCGACGCGCAGGCTGAAGCGCCACTGTTCGGGCGTACTGGTCTTGAAGTAGGCGAACTTCTTGCCAGCTACCTCATAAACCAGGATATTCGACGGCGGGCCATATGGTACGGCTTGCGCGCCAGGCAGGGCGGCGCAAGCATCCTTCAATTCCTCTACTGTCATGGCGTGATACCCACCGGTGCGGCAGTAGCGGGAAAGTGGCGGGCAAGCAAGTGGCAGGCAGGCATAGGCATCCTGTTTTCAGATAGGCAGGCTGCCATGGTAGCCGATCATGCGCCCGCACGAGATGCATCGATGGTTCTATGGATATCCTTACAACGCCAGCAGCGCTTGCGCCACGGCTTCCGGCACCGAGGGGCGGCCATTGACGATGCAGGTGGCGACAAAGGTGGCTTCTGCGTACGTCACGCCATCGACTTTAATTTCTTGCACGAAATTGACGCGGTTGCGTTTTTCATTCTTTTGCAGCTGGCACGTCACCTCCAGGCGATCGCCTTGCTTCAGGCTCTTGCGGAAGCGCAGCGCGTATTCAAGCAGCATATAGACTTCGCCCTGCTTGAACGCTGCCTCCATATCGATGCCCAATGCTTCTTTCATGAACGCATGCCGTGTCCATTCCATATAAAACGGGTAATAAAGACCATCGACGACACCCTGGAAATCGATATGGCTGGGCTCGACATCATAATTCTTTGAAAACATGTAGGTATCCTGATAGGTGATTGTCCGGGCAAGGCTGGCGCTGGAAACGTGGACGGAGCCGCGCGGATGGCAGCGTTGAACTCTTTCCGCCAAGCATGTTACTGGACCCGACAGGCTAGCGAAATTCTTTCAGTCTTGCAGCTATGTAAGCAATGTAATCAGTTGTAACGTGCTGATTTCTAAAAAGAAAGAAAATAGGCAGAAGGTCGAACAGATCAAGCTGTCCGATTGCCAGCCCCCTAGAATAAAAGATGGTCATCCGGTACCTGCCAGGCGCTGCCTCGACAGCGGCAATTTGCGGGTACCGCTGCACGACGCGACCGTATCGTAGACCGGTCAGTCATACACACTTTTATACCGGAGGGCGGCAGATGCGGATAGGGAACTTGAAAATTGGTACCCGGCTCAGTGCCGGATTGGGGCTGGGACTGCTGTTCATGATCTTGATTTCTGGCTTCGCGATGCATAACCTCGGCAAACTCAATGAGGATACGGACGACCTGGCGACCGACAAGGTGCCCAAGGTCATACAGGCCTATGAAATCATCGGCGGCGTCAATGATGTCGCCCTGGCGATGCGCAACGCCATGCTGGCCACCGATGCCGCTTCCCTGCAGCGCGAACTGGCCGTGATCAAAGAAACGCGGGAGGCGGTCAGCGCGCGCCTGCAGACGCTGGAAAAACTGATTGCCGACGATACGGACTTGAAAAGCAAGGCGCTGTATCAGGCGATGATCGCGGCGCGCGCCAATTATCAGGTCGTGCAAAGCGGCTTCCTGGCTATATCGGCCGAACCGGGCCGCCGCGAAGAAGCGCTGGCCTATCTGTTCAACAATGTGCACAAGCAGCAAGCCGTTTATCGGCAAACATTGATCGACCTGGTCAAATACCAGGGCGCCGCCGTGGACCGGGCCAACCAGGAAGCCAGTATCTCTTACCGCGATACCTTGATCATGACCTTGCTGCTGACGGCGGTCGCCGGCCTGACGGTGGCCTTGTTTGTCTGGCGCATCACGCTCAGCATTACCACGCCGATGCGCACTGCCGTCAGGCTGGCGCAGGCGGTGGCCGATGGCGATCTGACCAGCAAGATCGATTGCAGTACGCGCGATGAAACGGGCCAGTTGCTGCGCGCGCTGATGCAAATGAATGATAGCCTGGTGCATACCGTGGGCCAGGTGCGCTCCGGTACCGAGACGATCGCCACCGCTTCGGCCGAGATTGCCTCGGGCAACCTGGATTTGTCCAGCCGCACGGAACAGCAGGCGGCTAGCCTGGAAGAAACGGCTTCGTCGATGGAGCAGTTGACGTCCGCCGTGCAACAGAATGCCGAGCATGCGCGGCAGGCGAACCAGCTGGTGGCGGCGGCGTCCGATTTCGCGCTGAAAGGGGGGCAAGTGGTCAGCCAGGTGGTCGGCACCATGAGTTCGATACGTGAAAGCTCGGGCAAGATCGCCGACATCATCGGCGTGATCGACGGCATCGCCTTCCAGACCAATATCCTGGCCTTGAATGCGGCGGTGGAGGCGGCCCGCGCAGGCGAGCAGGGCCGCGGTTTCGCGGTGGTGGCCACGGAAGTGCGCAACCTGGCGCAGCGCTCGGCCACGGCGGCACGCGAAATCAAGGAATTGATCGGCCGTTCGGTCGATACCGTCGAAGCCGGTGGCAAGCTGGTCGATGAGGCGGGGCAAACCATGGACGGCATTGTCGGCGCCGTGGGGCAGGTGGCCGCCATCATGGGCGAAATCGCCGCCGCCAGTACCGAGCAAAGCACCGGCATTGCGCAAGTGAACCAGGCGATTACGCAAATGGACGCGGTCACGCAGCAAAACGCGGCGCTGGTCGAGCAGGCGGCGGCGGCCACGCAAAGCCTGCGTGAGCAGGCTGACCTGCTGGCGCAGGCGGTGCGTGTCTTCAAGCTGGAGCAGGGGCCAGGGCAAGACCGGCCGCCCCCAAAAGCAGCCGCTGCCGTTCGTCCTGGCGCGCAGCGCAAGCTGCTGGCAGCCGGCTAATCGCAAGACATAAAAAAGCCCGGAAACGCGATTTGCGGTCCGGGCTTTTTTTACATTAACAACGCTTACCAGCTATAGCCAGCCTTGGCATAGTAGTAGCGGCCGTTGAAGCCGTTCGGCGCGAAGATGCTGTAAGGCTGGGTGCCGTTGACGTTCAGGTTGCCGGCGCTGGTCACTTGCGCAGGGTAGCGGTTGGTCACGTTGTCGATACCGGCCACCAGGCGCCAGTTCTTGCCCAGTTTGACGGAGCCGGACAGGTCCAGCACCCATTGCGGATCGTAGGTCTGGTCCAGCGCCACATTATTTTGCGGCACCGTGAAGCTGCCGTAGCGCGTCACTACGCCATGCGCGTTCCAGATGCCGAAGCTGTAATCGGTCGCCAGGCTGAACTTGTCCTTCGGCGAAGCGACCGTGATGCGGTTGATGGACTGGCGGTCGATCAGCAGCAGGTTATTGGCCGTCAGGACGGCTGGATTAGGGGCGATCCCTTCCACCGTGCTCTTGTTGTGGTTATAGCCAAAGGTAAAGTCCAGGCGGTCTTTATCCTGCAGGTCGATGCGGTAGGTGCTGACGATATCGACGCCTTCCGTACGGGTGTTGGCGGCATTGGTGAAGTAGCGCGCCGCGCCCACCGGCGTGCCTTGCGCCGCCAATTGCTTTTGCAGGTCAGCGTTGAGCGCCAGGTTGGCCGAGAACAGGATGCGGTTGTCGATGTCGATGCGGTAGGCGTCGACCGACGTCGTGAAGTTGCGGTTCGGCTGGAACTGCGCGCCCAGGCTGTAGTTGCGGGCTTTTTCCGGCTTCAGGTCTTGCGCACCGAGTGCGCGTGCCTGTGGCGTATTGACGGCAAAAGTGCCCGTCTCGATCGCCGTATTGGTGCCATTGATCACCTGGAAGTTGGTGGTGGTGATGGTGTAGTACTGCTGCGCCAGCGATGGCGCGCGGAAGCCGCTCGACACCGTGCCGCGCAGCGAGAAAGCATCGGTAAAGGCATAGCGCGCCGAAGCCTTGGCCGAGGTGGTGCTGCCAAAGTCGCTATATTTCTCATGGCGCAAGGCCACGCCGCCGGACAGCTTTTTGGTCACTTCCGCTTCCAGGTTCACGTACAGCGATTCGTTGTGGCGCGAATGGCTGCCTGCATTAGCTGGGCGGAAACCGGAAAAACCTTGTGCGCCGCCAGCCGAACTCTGGGTGCCGGTAATATAAGACGCTTCCTCGCCGGCGCCGATGCTGTATTTTTCACGGCGTGCTTCTGCACCCACGGCCACCGTCAACGGGCCGGAGAAAGCGGCGACAGGAAATTCGCGTGCGGCGTCCAGGTTGAATACCGTTTGTTCGTTTTTCAGCGAGCCGGCATAGAAATGCGTAGGGCTGGCTGCGCCCAGCGACTGGTTGACGGTGTTGTCCAGGTCCAGCTCGAACTTGTTGCTGCCGTAGTTCAGGCTGGCATCCCAGCGCCAGCCGGCCGCTTCACCGCGCAAGCCGGTAACGATGGACTGGTCGGTCAAGGTGCTGTTTTGCAGAGGCAGGAAACCTTCCGGGAACAGCGACGTGCGCTGGATAAAGGTGTTCGGTTTTGCTGGATCCGGAATCAGCGCCGTGCGCCAGGTGGCGGCAGACGAGGTGTCGCGCTTGCCATAGTTGCCGAAGGCGTACCAGTCGACGTTATCGTTGATATGGTATTCGCTGTTGAAGAAAACGGTGGCCGGTTTGCTCTCCGGGTCGCCATAGCGCTGGTTGACCTGGCCATAGCGCGGTTCCAGCGGATTGCGGAAGTCCGGGCCGGCGCGGTTGGTCGGATCGCGGTCGGCCACTTCGGCCGAGATGCGCACCCAGCCGTCGTCACCCAGCTTGAAGCCGCCCGAACCCTTGATGGATTTTTGCTTGCCGTCATGTTCCTGGGTCTGGCCATAGCCCACTTCCACGTCGCCGCCCGCTGCGCCTTTTTTCAGGATGATGTTGATCACGCCGGCGATGGCGTCGGAACCGTATTGGGCCGCAGCGCCATCGCGCAGCACTTCGATATGGTCAATCGCGGCCAGTGGAATGGCGTTCAGGTCGACCGGCGCCGAGCCGCGGCCCAGCGAACCATTGACGTTGACGACGGCTGAGGTGTAGCGGCGTTTGCCGTTCACCAGCACCAGGGTCTGGTCGGGCGACAGGCCGCGCAACTGGGCCGGACGCACGGCGTCGCTGGCGTCGGCGCCGGTGGCGCGGGCAAAGTTCAGCGATGGCAGCAAACGTGCCAGCACGGTGGCCAGTTCACCCGAACCCGTGCTTTGCAGGTCGCGCGAAGTCAGGATGTCGATTGGCGACTCGGAATCGATGGTGCGGCGGTTTTTCGCGAAGGTACCGGTGACGACCACGGACTGCAGTTCGCCTTCGGCTGGCACTTCCTGCTGCGCATGCGCGGGCAGGGCGAAGCAGGCGATCAGGCTGGCGGCAAGGACGGTTTTGACGGGCGTGCGATTGACGGTAAGGCGGGGGCTGGCAGGACGTGTACTCATCGACAGTATCTCTTCGGTTAGTGAATCAAGCTACGCGAACCATGGCGGCTCGTTGATGAAATGAGGTTATCAGTGGGGGCTGTGCAATGCTTACGAATGGTTCCGCGTATCGTTATGCGATAAATGGATAATGCGTGGGCCACATGCGCGTGTACCGCATATGGCCTTGCTTCAAGCATACGACTGCGCATGGCAAAGCTGCAATGCTGCGATGCAGTAAATTGCTTGCTGTTGTATAAATACGACTGTGGAGGGTGAGACTTGGTAATCCGGCGGCAGGCGCCGCCGGATTCGGAGGGAGGCGTTGCTACTGGCCGGGATTGGTGATGCTGGCGTGGATAGCGTCGACGGCTGCCACCAGTTCCGGCGACAGCGCGATGTCGTGGGCGTCGATATTGTGCTGCAGCTGCGCCAGGCTGGTGGCGCCGATGATGGTCGAGGCCACGAACCAGCGCGAGTAGCACCAGGCCAGCGCCAGTTGCGTCGGCGTCAAGCCGTGGGCCCGCGCCAGCACGGCGTACTGCCGCGCCGCTTCGATGGTTGCCGGGCGGATGTAGCGGGGGCTCCAGCCGGGCGGGAAGATCGTCAGGCGTCCGCGTGCCTGCGGATCATCGATATATTTCGCCGTCAATTGGCCGAACGCCAGCGGGCTGTAGGCCAGCAAGCCCACCTTGTCGCGGTGGCAGGTTTCGTCGAGCAGGCTGGTTTCGAAATGGCGCGCCGTCAGGTTGTACAGGTTCTGGATCGACACGATGCGCGGCAAGCCTTTCATCTCGGCCTGCTTGATATATTCCGACACGCCCCACGACGATTCATTCGATACGCCGATATGGCCGATCTTGCCTTCGTCGATCAGCTTGCCCAGCACTGCCAGCGTGTCTTCGATGGCGACGGCCTCGCGTTCCTGCTGTGGATCGTAGCTATTGTTGCCGAAGATGGGCAGGTTACGGCTGGGCCAATGCAGCTGGTACAGGTCGATATGCTCCGTCTGCAAACGGCGCAGGCTGCCTTCGACGGCGGCGCGGATATTCAAGGCATCGTGGTTGCTCTTGCCGTCGCGTATCCAGTGCATGCGCGAGTTGGGGCCGGCGATCTTGCTGGCCAACACCACCTGGCCGCGCTTGCCGCTTTGCTTGAGCCAGCTGCCGATATAGCGCTCGGTGTTGCCTTGCGTGGCCGCGCTGGCCATCACCGGATACATTTCCGCCGTATCGATGAAATTGACGCCGCGCTCCAGTGCGTAATCGAGCTGGCTGTGCGCTTCGGCTTCGCTATTCTGTTCGCCGAAGGTCATCGTGCCCAGGCATATTTTGCTCACTTCCAGGCTGCTGGAGCCAAGTTTGATTTTCTGCATATGTGTTCCTTATTTTGCCTGCTTGCCGCGCAGGGCGCGCGCGCAATCGCCGATCAGGGCCGGGCCGGCGTAAATCAGGCCGCTATACAGCTGCACCAGCTGGGCGCCTGCCTCGAACTTGGCTGCGGCATCGCTGCCCTGCATGATGCCGCCCACGCCGATGATGGGCAAACTGTTTCCCAGTTCCGCCTTCAGCAAACGGATCACGGCATTCGACAGTTCAAACACGGGTGCGCCCGACAAGCCGCCCGCTTCCGCGCCGTGCTGCAAACCTTCCACGGCGCTGCGCGACAAGGTGGTGTTGGTGGCGATCACGCCATCGATACCGTGGCGCGTGAGCGAGTCGGCAATGCTTTTTACTTGTTCTCCATCCATGTCCGGCGCGATTTTCAGGGCCAGCGGCACGTAGCGCTTGTGCTTGTCGGCCAGGCGCGCCTGCGCCTGTTTCAATTGCGAGAGCAGCGAGTCGAGTTCGGACGCGCCTTGCAGCTGGCGCAGATTTTTGGTGTTCGGCGACGAGATATTGACCGTCACATAGCTGGCGTAAGGGTAGACTTTTTCCAGGCACAGCAGATAATCGTCGGCCGCTTTTTCAATCGGCGTATCGGCGTTCTTGCCGATATTCAGACCCAGCACGCCGGCGCGGTTCTGGTAAAACTTCGAGGCCTGCACATTGGCCACAAAAGCGTCCACGCCGCCATTGTTAAAACCCATGCGGTTGATGATGCCCTGTGCCTCTGGCAGGCGGAACATGCGCGGCTTCGGATTGCCCGCTTGTCCACGCGGCGTGACGGTGCCCACTTCGATCGAACCGAAACCCAGGTCGGCCAGCGCATCGATATAAGCGCCATCCTTGTCCAGGCCGGCGGCCAGGCCCACGGGATTGGGGAAGGTAATGCCCATCACCGTGCGCGGGTCGGCCGCCGGTTTGCTGGCCAGCCTGGTCAGGCCCAGCGCGGCGGCGCGTTTCAACGCGGGCAGGGTGAAATGGTGGGCCGCTTCGGCATCCATGGAAAACAGCAGCGGGCGGGCGAGGGAATAGAGGAATTTTTCAGACATGGGGCGCTTTTAGAGTGGTGCGCAGGCCGCCTGGCGGAACGGGCGGCGCGCGGTGTAATTCCCGGTATTTTACCGTGTTAAACAGGCGCTTCCCTGTATAGTTGTCGTTTCCTCTATGCAATTTGAGGGAAAAAGGTCTTTGTCGTTTCCGTGGTTTACCCAACTAGAAAGCGAGACATAGCTTGAAAAAGAAGCACATCCTCACTGCCATCGCCGCTGCCAGCGCCTTGCTGCTCAGCCACCCTGCCTTGGCCCTGCCCAACACCAGCGATACCCGCATGCTGAGCGAGCCGGCCGTCTCCAGCCGCCATATCGCCTTTATCTATGCGGGCGACCTGTGGCTGTCCAATCTCGATGGCGGCGGCGCGCAGCGCCTGACCTCGGACCTGGGCGAAAAATCGAACCCCGTGTTTTCGCCGGACGGCAGCCTGATCGCCTATAGTGCCAATATCGACGGCAATGTCGATGTGTACGTGATTGCCGCCGCCGGCGGCGTGCCGCGCCGACTCACGTATCACCCGGGCGCCGACCTGGTGCAAGCCTTCACGCCCGATGGCAAGTCGGTGATGTTTACCTCGCCGCGCGCCGCTTTCAATAACCGTTTCCAGAAGCTGTTCACGGTGCCCGTGGCCGGCGGCGTGGAAACGCAGCTGGAGATTCCCAACGCCTCGCGCGCCACCTATTCGCCCGACGGCAAGCACATCGCCTACAACCCGCTGGCGCCCGCCTTCAAGCAGTGGAAACGCTACCGCGGCGGCACCAATTCCTGGCTGTGGCTGTTTTCATCGAGCGACAAGTCGATCGAAAAAATCCCGCAGCCAGGCACGCGCTCGAACGATGTCGACCCGATGTGGCAAGGCGACAGCGTGTACTTCCGCTCCGACCGCAATGGCGAATTCAACCTGTTCGCCTACGACGTAAAAACCAAGGCGGTGCGCCAGTTGACCCAGCACACGGACTTCCCCGTGCTGAACGCCTCGGCCGCCAACGGCAAGATCATCTACGAGCAGGCCGGTTATCTGCACTCGCTCGATATCGCCAGCGGCCAGTCGCACAAGCTGACCATAGCCGTGGCCAGCGACCTGGGTTTAACCCGTCCGCGCTGGGTAAAGGGCGCCAAATATATTCGCGACGCGTCGATCTCGCCTTCGGGCGCCAGGGTCGCGTTTGAGTTCCGTGGCGAGATCGTCACCATCCCCGCCGACAAGGGCGACGTGCGCAACCTGACGCAGACGGTGGCGGCCAATGAGCGCACGCCGATCTGGTCGCCCGACGGCCGCTCGGTGGCCTATTTCTCGGACGAGTCGGGCGAATACGAGCTGCATGTGCGTTCCCAGGATGGCAAGGGCGCGGTGAAGAAGTTCAAGCTCAATGGCAGCGGTTTTTATGACAACGCCGTCTGGTCGCCCGACAGTAAAAAAATCGCGTTTGCCGACAATGGCTGGAGCATGTATGTGATCGATATCGGCACGGGCAAGCTGCAGAAGATCGCCACGGAACCGATGTACGGCGTCGACAAGAGCATGCGCGCCGCGTGGGCGCCCGATTCGCGCTGGCTGGCCTACACGCTCAACTCGCCTACCTATACGCGCAGCGCCTATATCTATTCGGTCGAGCAGAATAAATCCGTACAAGTGACCGATGGCTTGTCCGACGTGGCCGAACCGGTGTTCGACAAGAGCGGCAAATACCTGTACTTCTTCGCATCGACCAATGCAGGCCCCAGCAATAACTGGTTTTCGCTGCAAAACGCCGATAACCTCGTCACGCGCACTGTCTGGATGGCCGTGCTGCGGCGCGACTTGCCGTCTCCCTTGATCAAGGAAAGCGACGAGGAAAAAGCCGCCAGCGCCGAGCCGAAAAAGGACGTGGCGAAAGCGGACACGGAAGCGAAGAATGAGCCGAAAATCGATCCGAAGACGGGCCGCGACGACCCGAAAGTCACGGTCGCCCCGGTAGCGCCGATCAGCATCGATTTCGATGGCATCGCCACCCGCATCATCGACTTGCCGATGCCGGCCGCGCAGTTTTCCAGCCTGGAGGCAGGCGCCGCCGGGCAGATATTCTTCATGCGCGAGAACGATGGCAAGAAGGCGATCCAGCGTTTCGACCTGAAGGAACGCAAGGCCGAAACGGTGGTGGCCGAAGCCGACAATTTTGAGGTGTCGGCCGACGGCAAGAAGCTGTTGTACCGCCAGAAGGAAAACTGGGCCATGGGGTCAAGCACCGGCAAGCTGCTGGCGCCCGGAGAAGGCAAGATCAAGGTGGACGCCATCGAAGTCAAGGTCGATCCGCGCGCCGAATGGACGCAGATCTTCAATGAAGTGTGGCGCATCAACCGCGATTATTTCTATGATCCGGGCATGCATGGCGTGGACTGGAAAGCCATGCGCGACAAGTACGCGGCCTTCTTGCCCGAACTGTCCAGCCGCGCCGACCTGAACCGCCTGATCCAGTGGATGTGCAGCGAACTGGCGGTCGGCCATCACCGCGGTGGCGGTGGCGATGATTTTGTCGAGACCAAGAAAGTGCCGGGCGGCTTGCTGGGCGCCGACTATGAAGTCAGCGAGGGCCACTACCGCTTCAAGAAAGTGTATGGCGGCTTGAACTGGAACCCCACCTTGCGCGCGCCGCTGACGGAGCCTGGCCTGAACGTGAAGGCGGGCGAATACCTGCTGGCCGTCGACAGCCGTCCGTTGACGCCGCCGACCAACCTGTACAGCGCGTTTGAAAACACGGCCGGCAAGGCGATCGACATTACCGTCGGGCCCAACGCCGACGGCAAGGGCGCGCGCACCATCACCGTGGTGCCCGTGCCGGCCGAGGATGCCTTGCGCAACCGCGACTGGATCGAGGGCAATATGCGCAAGGTGAATGCGGCCACGGGCGGCAAGGTGGCGTATGTGTATGTGCCGAACACCACGGGCCTGGGCCACACCTACTTCAAGCGCTATTTCTTCCCGCAGGCGGACAAGCAGGCCATCATCATCGACGAGCGCTTCAACGGCGGCGGCAGCGTGGCCGATTACTATATCGAGATCCTGCAGAAGAAGGAAATCGCCTGGTGGGCCATGCGTTATGGGGCTGACATGAAGACGCCGTCAGCCTCGATCCAGGGCCCGCGCGCCATGCTGATCGACGAGACGGCCGGTTCGGGCGGCGACCTGCTGCCGTGGATGTTCCGTCAAAACAAAATGGGTCCGCTGATCGGCAAGGCGACCTGGGGCGGCCTGGTCGGCGTGCTGGGCTTCCCCGTGCTGATGGATGGCGGCTTTATTACGGCGCCGAACCTGGCCTTCTGGACCCGCGATGGCGGCTGGGGCGTGGAAAACGAAGGCGTGCCGCCCGATATCGAAGTCGAGCAAACGCCGGCCGACGTGATTGCGGGCCGCGATCCGCAGCTGGAAAAGGCGATTGAGGTGATCCAGGCCGAGCTGGCGAAAAATCCCCCGGTGCGGCCGGTGCGTCCGGCGTATCCGGACAAGAGCAAGTAGGAGGTATTCGGCATAATGCCGGGGTCAGACCCTCGCGATTGTTAGCTCAGAGCTTGGCGCTAACGCTCGTGGGGGTCTGACCCCAGTTTTTACAGCACCACCCACTCCCCCTTGATACGCGCTTCGAGCGGCTTGAAGTTGATTTTATAGGCCATCTTCGGGCTTTGTTCTATCCAGTAGCCCAGGTAGATATACGGCAGGCCCAGTTCCTGCGCCTGGGCGATTTGCCACAGCACGTTGTAGGTGCCGTACGAGGCGCCGGCTACGTCCGGGTCGAAGAAGGTGTAGACGGATGACAGGCCATCGGCCAGCACGTCGATGATGCTGACCATGCGCAGGGTGCCGTCGGGGTCGCGAAACTCCACCAGGCGCGTGTTGACCCGGCTTTGCAGCAGGAATTGCGCATACTGGTCGCGGCTGTCCTGGTCCATGCCCCCGCCTGCGTGGCGCGTGCTCTGGTAGCGCAAATACAGTTCGTAGTGCTCGTCGAGGAAGGACAAAGTGGTCACGCCCGCCTGCAGGCTGGCGTGCCGCTGCCAGGCGCGGCGCTGGTTGCGGTTGGGGGTGAAATCGGCATTGACCACGCGCACCGGGATGCAGGCCTGGCAGCCGTCGCAATACGGGCGATAGGTAAAAATGCCGCTGCGGCGAAAGCCGTTGCGCACCAGTTCCGAATACACATCGCTGTTGATCAGGTGCGAGGGCGTGGCCACCTGCGAGCGCGCCTGGCGGTCGTCCAGGTAGCTGCAGGGGTAGGGCGCCGTCGTGTAGAACTGCAGGGTGGCAAACGGTAGTTCGTTCAGGTGCGTCATGTCGATCCCATATGAAGCATCGATGTTGGTACAACGATAGCATAGCTACGCCGGCGTTGCTGCGAGCCAGTCGGTGATTTGCGCTTCTTCAATGGCCGTGCGCACATGCGCCAGGAAGCGGGTGCGTGAAATCGGCGCCGCGCCCAGCGAGGCCAGGTGCCGCGTCTCCTGCTGGCAGTCGATCATGGCCACGCCGCGCGCCTTTAAAAATGCCACCAGGTGGGCCAGCGCGATCTTCGAACCGTCCGTCACGCGGGCGAACATCGATTCGCCATAAAACATGCGGCCGATCGAGACGCCATAGGCGCCGCCCACCAGTTCGCCGTCCAGCCACAGTTCCGAGGAATGCGCGTAGCCCTGCCGGTGCAAGCCCGTGTAGCCGGCGATGATGTCGTCGGAAATCCAGGTGCCGGGGCCATCCTTGCGCGGCGCCGCGCAGGCGCGCATCACGGCCTCGAAATCGCCGTCGAAACGCAGTTGCCAGCGCCCGTCGGTGGCGGCGCTGCGCTCGACCTTGCGGAGGGTCTTGCGCAGGCTGTCGGAGACTTTGAAGTTTTCCGTCATCAGCACCATGCGCGGATCGGTGCTCCACCACAGTATGGGCTGGCCTTCGGAAAACCAGGGGAAGATGCCGTGCCGGTAGGCGTCGAGCAGGCGCGCGGGCGACAGGTCGGCGCCGGCCGCCAGCAAGCCGGGCGCTTCACCGGTCAGCGCGCGCGAGACATCGGGAAACGGCGTATGGGTATCGAGCCAGGGGATCATTGCGCCCGCTTCACTCTGGATGCGCCATGGGCCGGTTGATATCGCCCGTGTGGAAGCCGTAGCTGCCGCCTTCGCGGATCTTGGCGCGATCGGCAAAGAACAGTTCCAGGGTGGCGCGGATGGTGGGGAAGGCCAGCTCGTCCCACGGGATCTGCGCTTCGGTGAATAGCTGCACTTCCAGGCTTTCGATGCCGGGCGCGAAATCGAGGTCGCGCAGGCGCGCCAGGTAAAACAAATGTACCTGATGCACGCGCTGCACGTTCAGCAGTGAAAACAGTTTACCCAGTTCGATATTGGCGCCCGCTTCTTCCACCGTTTCGCGCTGTGCCGCGTCGGACGTGGTCTCGTCGTTTTCCATGAAGCCGGCCGGCAGGGTCCAGTAGCCATAGCGCGGCTCGATGGCCCGCTTGCACAGCAGTACCTGCAACTGGCCATCGTGCTCCCACACGGGAATCGAACCGACCACCATTTTCGGGTTCTGGTAATGGATGGCGCCGCAATTGACGCACACATGGCGCTGCCGGTTATCGCCTTCCGGAATGGCAAGGCTGACGGGATGGGCGCATTCGGAACAGAATTTCATGGGCAGGCTGGTCGTAAGGATGGCATTAAGGATGGCATTAAGTACGGCGATAGTGTAACGCCTACTGTACACCGATTGCCCACAGCGTGGCGTGATGCGCGGAGGCAATTGTCGGCAGGTTCTGCTGCAGATCATTGATTAGATTGTCTATTGGATTGGTCTATTACAGCTGATTTTGAGATAGCCATTGCCTAATCCACCAGTTCGCACCTATAATAGCGGCATACAGACGCGGGGTGGAGCAGTCTGGCAGCTCGTCGGGCTCATAACCCGAAGGTCACAGGTTCAAATCCTGTCCCCGCAACCAGAATTCGAAAGCCGCTGATACTTGCAAAAGATCAGCGGCTTTTTCTATTCTCCAGAAAACCTGTCAGCTTTGTCCTGCCTTTTTTTACGGCAGAGTCACAATCATGCCCCCACGCACACTTAGCCATTACATGATGTAAGAAACTAGGCTATAATTCGCCTGCGGGGTGGAGCAGTCTGGCAGCTCGTCGGGCTCATAACCCGAAGGTCACAGGTTCAAATCCTGTCCCCGCAACCAATTCGAAACCGCTGATTTCTCGCAAGAGGGTCAGCGGTTTTTTCTTGTGCGTCGTTTCTATTCTTCCAGCTGCCGCGCATACACCACCAGCCGCAAGTGGCGGTCGGCATCGATGGTCAGCGAGGTGTGCTCGAATGTCACGGCGGCACCGTCGAGCGACAGCTGGCGCAAGCCGCTGCAGGGCGCGTGCACTTCGTGCTGGCGCCACCAGCGCTTGAATTCGGGCGAGACTTTTTCCAGTTCTTCCACCAGCGCGTGGATATCGGCTTCTTGCGTGGCGCGCGCATAGTCGCGCCGGAAGCTCGACAGCATGCGTGGCGCCTGCTTTTCCCAGTCCGCATAGCGCTCGCGTAGCTGCGGATCGGTAAATAACAGCCACAGCAGGTTGCGCCGCTCTGGCGCATGGCTGCCAAAGCCGAACAGGGTATCGGCGGCGTCATTAAAAACCAGCACATCCCAGCGCAGGTTCAGCACATAGGCGGCGTGGGGTACCAGGTCGTGCATCAGCCGGCGCACCAGCGGCGGCACCACGCAAAAGGTCTTGCCCGTTTCGGCCGGTGGGCGCGCGTGGGCCAGCAGGAACAGGTGGCGGCGCTCGCCCGCATCGAGCCGCAGCACGCGGGATAGATTATCGAGAAAGGCGCTGGAGACGCCGATATCGCGCCCTTGTTCCAGCCAGGTGTACCAGGTCAGGCCGACCCCGGCCAGGGCGGCCACTTCTTCGCGCCGCAAGCCTGGCGTGCGGCGCCGTCCGCCGCTGGGCAAGCCGGCTTCTTCGGGCGACAGGCGGGCGCGCCGCGATTGCAGATAGGCGGCCAGTTCGTGGCGCGTGCGTTCCAGGGTGCGCATCAGTCTTATCCTGTTGCTATCAGTAATAGCATAAAGTGTTAAATTGTAATGGTGTAGATTGTATTCCAAAATGGCTGCTTTCCTCTTCGAAAGCTGTCATGTCACCCAATACGCTTGCGCCCACCGCGTCCCAGGCTTCCCGCTTGCCTGCGGCCGTCTACCTGATTGCTCTCGGTGCGTTTGCCCTGGGCATGGCCTCGTATGTGACGGCCGGCCTGTTGCCGCTGATCGCCCCGGCCTTCCATGTATCGGTGGCGGGCGCCGCGCAACTGGTCACGGCGTTTACGCTGGCGTATGGGCTCGGCTCGCCCGTGCTGGTGGCCGTGCTGCCGGCGCGGCGCCAGCGTTGGGGCTTGCTGGGGGCGCTGATGCTATTTACCGTCGCGAATGGGGCCAGTGCCCTGGCCAGCGATTTCAGCTGGCTGCTGGTCTGGCGTGCTGTGGCCGGCATCGGCGCGGGCGTGTATCTGGCAACGGGCATCGCCGCGGCAGCTGCCGTATGCGGGTCGGGGCAGCAGGGCAAGAGCATCGCCGTCATCATGGGCGGCATGGCCAGCGGCACGGTATTGGGCGTGCCTTTGAGCTTGTTGCTGGCAGAACGGCTGGGCTGGTCCGCTGCTTTGTGGCTGGTCGCCGCCCTGGGGCTGGCGACCTTGATCGGGCTGGCTTACCGCTTGCCCGCCTTGCCGGCGGCGCAAGAGGTGTCGCTGCGCCGCAAGCTGGCCTTGTTGCGCGATAGACGGGTACTCGTCATTTTGCTGGTCTCGCTGCTGGCGGCGATTGCCAGCCTGGGCATGTACACCTTTCTCGCGCCGTTGCTGGCTGGCCGTCCCATCGCGCCTTTCCTGTGGGCCTGGGGCATAGGCGGTGTGCTGGGCAGTTTCCTGGTGGGGCCGCTGGCCGATAAAATCCGTGGACCTTTGCTGACCTTGCTCATCTTGCTTTTGCTGTCGCTGGCGCTGCTGGCCCTGCCGCTGGCTGCGTACTGGGGCGCGTGGTGGGCCGTGCTGCCGATTCTGCTGTGGGGGGCGGTGGGCTGGGCCTTGCAAGTGCCGCAGAACCAGCAATTGCTGCAGGCGCGGACTGCGCAGGGCGATGGCAACCTGGCCGTTGCCCTCAATGAATCGGCGCTGTACCTGGGTAGCGCCATCGCGGCCGCGGCCGGTGGTGTACTGTTGCTGCTGGACTGGCCCGCCTGGACCCTGGCCGTCGGTGCCGCCGTAGTGGCGGCTTTGGCGGCCGTATTGCAGCTGACACGGCAGCTTGATTAGTTTTGGGGCGGCCCACATACTGAGCTTTTTGTATTGGGAACCCAGCTATGCCGCACATTACAGAACCAGCAGGATTGCCCGACATCCTGGGCCCTGGCTTGCATGTCGTTTTTTGCGGCTTGAATCCGGGTGCCGATGCGGCCGCCGCTGGCCATCATTTCCTGGGGCGGGGCAACCGCTTTTGGCCGGTGCTGCACCTGGCCGGCTTTACGCCGCATCAACTGGCGCCGCAAGACGACCATACGGTGCTCGATTTTGGCCTGGGTTTGACGGCGGCGGTAGGGCGTCCGACTACGCGGGCCGATCAGGTGGCGAAGGATGAATTTACGCAGGCGGCAGACGCTTTGCTGCAAAAACTGGCGCAGTATCAGCCGCAATGGATCGCTTTTCTGGGCAAGGCTGCTTATGCCGCGATGACGGGCAAGCGCCAGCTGGCGTGGGGTGAACAGCCTGAACGCTTCGGCGGCGCGCGCGTGTGGATCTTGCCGAATCCCAGCGGCCTCAATCGCGGCTACAGCAAGGAGCAACTGGTGGACGCCTATGCGGAACTGAGGCGCGCACTCGGCTAACGTACATTCAGCTGACGCGCACGCAGGCGCGGCGTGGCGAAATCGAGAAAAGCCCGCAATTTCAAGGGCAGCGGCGCCTGCCCCTTGTGCATCAGGCTGACGGGCAAGGGCTCGGATTCGTAGTCTTCCAGTACGACCTGCAGCGTGCCGTCGCGCAGGCTGTTCATCACCTGATAGGACAGCACCCGTATCAATCCCACGCCCAGCGTCGCGGCGGCAATCGCCGCATCGACCGTGTTGACGGACAGCCGTGCATGCACGGGCACGGACAGCGGTGATTTGGCCGTGTCGAACACCCATGCGCGCCGCGATTCCAGCACCTCGAAACTGATGCAGTCGTGTCTCGCCAAATCGGCTGGCGTGACGGGTGTGCCATGCTTTGCCAGATAGGCGGGACTGGCGCAAATCACGCGCCGCACCGCGCCCACGCGCGTGGCCATGAAGCTGCTGTCAGGCAGCTCGCCGATGCGTACCGCCACGTCGATGGGTTCCTCCATCAGATGCATGACCCGGTCCGTCAACACCAGCTTGAGCTCGATTTCCGGATATTGTGCAAGAAACTCGGCCACTACGGGCACGATGTGCAGCCGGCCGAAAACGACCGGCGCCGTCACCGTCAGTTCGCCCTTGGGCGTGGCATATTCGCCGGTCGCCGTGCGCTCGGCCTCGCTGATGTCTGCGAGGATGCGCCGGCAGGTGGCGACATAGGAACTGCCCGCTTCCGTCAGCACCAGCTTGCGCGTGGTCCGGTGCAGCAGCCGTGTTTTCAAATGGGTTTCCAGCGCCGCCACCTTGCGGCTGACGGTGGCCAGCGGCATGTCGAGCTGGCGGGCCGCCGCTGACAGGCTGCCCGCGTCGACCACTGCCAGCAAAATAGCCATGGCTTCCAGCCTGTCCATGTATTTCCTCTCATATTATGGAAGAATGATTCCCGATATTATGGGATTCTCTTTATGGGTGCAAGTACGTAAGCTGGTGTTTCTTCGCTGCGGCATGCTGCCGCCGTGTGAAACCAGTCACCCTGAAAGGAGAGCGCCATGCGCGCCGAACCCGTTCTTCAGCCTACTCTTCAGCTTGATCCCCAGCTTGATCCCAGCAATTCTTCGTCCGCGCCGCGCGGCAAGATCCTGATGATGGCCGTCATCGCTGGCGCCGTCATCACCAATATTTATTGCACCCAGCCCATTTTGCCCTTGATACAGTCCGGCCTGGGCGTGGACCTGGCGGCCGTCGACCTGGTCGCCGGCGCCGCCTTGCTGGGATTTGCCACCGGTCTGGCCTTGCTGCTGCCGCTGGGCGACCGCTACGACCGGCGCAAGCTGGTGCTGGGACAAATTGCGCTGGCCTGTGTGTTTGCGCTGGCGGCCTGCATGGCGCCGGGCATCTGGGCGCTGATTGCGGCCTCGTTCGGCCTCGGTATCGTCAGCTGCGTGCCGCAGCAGATGGTGCCGTTCGCGGCCCTGATGTCGCCGCCCGGCGAGCGCGGGCGTTCCGTCGGCACCGTAGTCAGCGGCATCATGGTCGGCATTTTATTGGGCCGCACGGTGGCTGGCGTGGTGGGCGAGGCGTTTGGCTGGCGCGCCGTGTATGGCATGGAAGCGGCCTTCATGATCCCTGTCTGGATCGCGGCGGCGGCTTTGTTGCCGAAGGGAAAGCCTACCACGACGCTGTCCTATGGCCGCCTGCTGGCATCCTTGTGGCCACTGGCCCGCGACCACCAGCCGCTGCGCGAATCGATGATGGTGCAATCCTTGCTCTGGGCCTGTTTCAATGCCTTCTGGGTCAACCTGGCCGCCTTGCTGGCGCATGGCGCCTGGCACCTGGGCAGCGCCTGGGCCGGTGGTTTCGGCATTATCGGCGCAGCCGGCGCACTGGCCGCCACCCTGGGGGGCAGGGCGGCCGACAAGAGCGGATCGCGCAAGGTCATCGGCGCCAGTATCGGCATCGTGAGCTTGTCCTATCTGCTGCTGGCCGGCGCCGGGTCTTCGCTGGTCCTGCTGGTTATTGGCGTGATCGTGCTCGATATTGGCGTGCAGTCCGGGCTGGTCTCGAACCAGACCCGCGCGTTTGCCGTCGATCCGGCAGCGCAGGGCCGCATCAACAGCCTGTACATGACGGCCACCTTTCTCGGCGGCGCGGTGGGCGTGGCGGCCAGCGGCTGGCTGATGGCGCGCTATGGCTGGAGCGGCGTGGCCGTCTTTGGTCTAGTATTGGGACTGGCGGCTGGTCTGATTCACTGCCTGGGCAGCCCTGTGACGATGAACAATCAGGAGCGCACATGAATACGCAATTGAGCACGCAATTGAACCTCAAGCAGAACCTCGATAATTTCGAGGATTATTATGCGATGCTGGACGACTCGCACCACGGCCTCGATGAGCGCCAGGGCAAGATGCTGAACGCCGAGCTGGTGCTGCTGCTGGCGAACCATATCGGCGACCTGGCCGTGTTGCGGCAGGCGTTTGCGCTGGCGCGCGTCAATGTCGAAAGGGCGCTGCCAGGCTGAATGGCGGGATCAGCGCGGCGCTTCCAGCTGGGCATACACGGCGTCGGCGATCTTGCCCAGCTCCTGTTTCGGCAGGCTGGCCGAGAGGGCGTAGCCGAGCTGCCCGTCGATCCAGTAAAACACGCTGAGCTGCTGCTCCTGGGTGTAGCGGAAGGCCGTTTCCTGCCTGCCGGCCCGCTCTTTTGCCACATACAGGGTCAGGCGCTTGCCGCTGCCGTCCTGGTACATGAACTGGGCCACCGGGCCGTCGCCGTCGCCGGGCAGCAGGCGCCCGCCGATCAGCTGGTAGCCGAGCGGCAACAGGGTAGGCGGCTGCAGCCTGGTGCCCAGGCGTTTCGACAGCCATTGCACCAGGTGCGCCTCCTGTTCCGCGCCCACTTCCACCGGGTGCCGCACTTCGGGCGTGTAGACGGCGTGGGCGATGGCTGCGCTGCGCGCCAGGGCGATCGGGCTGGCGCCGCTCTGCGCGCGGTTGTCGCCACTATCGCGCAGCAGCCAGCCACCGGCGCCGCCGGCCAGCACCAGCAGCACGGCGGCTGCGGCCTGCATGGCGTGCCGATGCCAGCCGCGGTTGGCCGCTGGCGTGGACGGGGCGCTAGCCTGCAGCAGCGCCGCTGGGACAGGTTCATCGTGCACGGGGGCGTACAGCGCCCGCAATTGCCGGTTTTGCTCGCGCCAGGCTGCCACCCTGGCGGCATCCTCGGGATGGTCGCGCAGGTGGGCTTCGAGTGCGGCGCGCTGCGCTTCGGGCAGCAGGCCATCGGCCAGGGCGTGCAAGTGTGCTTCGCTGATGGCTTGCGGATTCATTTCACGACTTTCAGGGTGGGGGCGCCGCTGGCGGGACGGCCATCGAGCAGCGCGCGCAGCTTGTCCCGTCCGCGCGACAGGCGCGACATGACGGTGCCGACCGGGATGCCCAGGGTGGCCGCGACCTGCTCGTACGGCATCTGCTCCAGCGCCACGAGCAGGATCACTTCGCGCTGGCCCAGCGGCAAACGGGCCAGCGCCGCATCCATTTCGCCGATGGCGATGGACTGGCCCGGCGCGCGCTCCTCGGCCGGCAGGAGCGCGTCATCGTCGAGTTCCTGCAGCGCCAGTCCGGGCCGGCGCAGCTGGTCCACATGCAGGTTATGCATGATGGAAAACAGCCACGGCCGCATGGCGCCGTCGCGCTGCCATTGTTCCAGCTTGCGCCAGGCCCGCTCCACGGTATCCTGCACCAGGTCGTCCGCATGCAGGCTGCCCACCAGCGCTCGCGCATAGCGGCGCAGGCCCGGCAGGCAGGCTTGCAGCTGGCGGCTGTCGTCGAACGCGCTCATCGCGGCAGCAGCCGGTGCTTATGGTTTGACGGCGTGCCAGACGTTCTTGAAATTGTCGCCCGCCGCGTCGCCCGGCTTCTTGTCTTCCTTGTACAGGTACAGCGGTTTGCCCTTGTACGTCAGCTGCTTGGCGCCGTTGTCTTCGCGCTGGATGGTGCCATACGGTGCGGCAGGCATCTCTTCGGTGGCGATGACGGCGGGCCAGAGCGTCAGGCAGCCGCCGCTGCAGGCACTCTTGCCGCTGCCGGCGACATCCTTGTCGAACACATACACGGTCATGCCGCTGGCGTTGACCAGCATGCCGTTGGCGGGCATCACGTCGGCGGCAAAGGCCAGCGGGGCCGACAGGACGGCAGCGAGGGTGGTGGCGAAAATGGTAAAGCGCATGGTGGTCTCCTTCAAGGTTGATGGGGCTTGCAAGGGATAGACGCGCGGTGCGGCCGGTTTATTCCCGCTGCGGCGGACTATTTTTTTCAGCCGCGTGCAGGCTGGCCCACAGGTGGGCCGCCAGCATGGTGCGATGGGGGCGGTACTGGCGCAGCCACTGCTCGGTGCGGACCATGTCCGGCTTGACCTCTTCGCCCAGCAGCTTTTGCAGCGCGGCGCGGATGGCCACGTCGCCATGCAGCGAACAGTCGGCATAACCATAACCGCGCAAGAGGGCGTAATTGACGGTCCACGGGCCGATGCCCTTGACGGCCAGCAGCGCCTGCGAGATGGCGTCCACCTCGCCGGAGGCAGGCAGTTCCAGCGATAGCTGGCCGCCATCGACCAGCTGCGCCAGGCGCAGCACGGTTTCGGCCTTGGCGCGCGAAAATTTGCGGCTGGTCAGATCGTCGATGTGCAGCTGCGCCACGTCGGCCGCCTCGGGGTAGCACCACAGGCCGCTGCTGTGGCGACGCCCGCCTTGTTCGATAAAAGTGCGGCGCAAGGCGATGGCGAAGGACAGATTGATTTGCTGGCCGATGATGGCCCAGGTCAGCGCTTCGAAGGGGCTGGCCGACTGCACGATGCGCAGGCCAGGGTTACGCAGCACCAAAGGCGCCAGCAAGACATCGCTGGCTGCCAGCCGGGCGAACGGCGCGGGATCGATGCGCAGGCCCAGCATATTGAGCAGGGCGCCGTGCAGCTGCTCGCGCAGGCCGGGCGCTTCATCGCCATCGATCTCGGCGCGGCAGATGGCTTGCGTATCGTCAAATG
Source organism: Janthinobacterium sp. Mn2066 (assembly GCF_049319705.1). Classification (NCBI taxonomy): domain Bacteria; kingdom Pseudomonadati; phylum Pseudomonadota; class Betaproteobacteria; order Burkholderiales; family Oxalobacteraceae; genus Janthinobacterium; species Janthinobacterium sp. Mn2066. The sequence goes on from NZ_JBMOUF010000001.1 coordinate 537,841, forward strand.
CCACCTCGAGCAGCACGGCCGGGCCACCCTGCACGATGCCCTTGCGCAGTCCCGTGGGCGTGATCTGTTCAGCCACGGCTTGGGTATCGCGGGCGTGGAAGGCGAGTACATCCTCGCGGCGGTAGCCGGCGGGCAGGGGGATGGTCCAGTGCAGCAGTGTCATGGTGGGCAAAAAATCAGGAAGGGTAGCAGGGCCAGCGATGCGAGTGCATCTCGTTTCTTGTTATTTATGCCTGCTTGCTGGCGCTGCAAGATATTATCGTTATACTGGCCATTCCACCAGCTGCGGAGGCCCCATGTCCGACGAACAAAACACGCAAACCGATGGCATCCCCAAGTTTGGCAAGCTGCTGATCGTCCTGTTCCTGGCCGTGGTCTTTTGCGGCGCCCTGACCTGGATTATGGGCACCTACTTCCCAGATTTCCCCAGTGCCTGACCAAACCTACTGCGCGTTGGAAGAGGTAGCCTACGATGCTCACTGTACTAAAGTACAGTTCCGCTTCTCGGCCACCTCTTCCTTCCGCTCGCGACGGTTTTTTCAGGCACTGTCTTAAGGCTTCAAGGGTTTCTTCGCCGCCTGCTTGGCCTTGACATCGGCCACCGCCTTGTTGATGGCGGCCAGGCGCGCGCTGGTGGCGGGGTGCAGGGCCGTGTAGCCGTTGGCCACGCTGGCCGGCGTTTGCGTGGACAGGCGTTGCCAGAAGCTGGCGGCGTTGTCGATGTTGTAGCCGGCGCGCGCCAGCAGATAGATGGCCAGGGTGTCGGCCTGCGCGTCGAGGTCGGGCGGCATGGCCTTGATGCCGGCGGCGCCCGTCAGCATCGAGGTGTCGGGCTGTACCGCGCCCAGGCTGTCGATGATGCTGCCAGCCGTGCCCGCGGAGCGCTGCGCGCGCGCATGGTCGAGGATATTGTGGGCCATTTCACGGGCGATCACGAAGCCGATGTTTTCATCATTCTGGGCGGCGGTGATCATGCCGCGCGTGAGCAGGATGCGCGCGCCGTCCGAATACGCATTGACGTTGTCGGCATTGCCCAGCGCGACGCGGAAGGCGCAGGCGCGGGTGACGGGAATGGCCAGTTGCTGCTGTTCGCCCTGGCGGGCGATAGTCATGTTCAGGCTGGCGCTTTTGGACGCCAGCGGCCCCACGATGGCGCCGAACGGGCCTTCCGCTTTGGGGCCCGTGGGCAGCGGTTTGCCTTCGGCCGCGATCAGGGCGTCGCCCTTGCGCAAGCCGGCGCGGGCCGCGCCACTGCCGGGCAGCACGCCCGACACCTGCATTTGTTCGCCATAACCGAGCGCCGCCTGCGCCGCGTCGGCATATACGCCAGGGTAGGAGTATTTATTCTGGGCCGTGAAGCCCAGCAGGTTGCGGGCGTAGGTCTTGCACAGGTCTGCATTGTTGATCAGCAGGGGCGCCGAGACTTTCGACAAGCGGTCTTGCAAGGCCACCATCTTCACCAGTTCCTGCTGCGCCGCCTTTTGCTCTGCCGTGTACGCTGGCGCATCGGGCGCCGGCACCACGTTGAACGGGCCGTTCACTTGCGGCCCCGGTGTGCTGCAACCGGCGAGGAAAACGGCTGCGGTCAACGGAAGGGCTAATTGACGCAGCAAAGGTTGGGCTGGGATCAGATGGCGTAAGCCTGGCATAAACAGAATCCTTAGTACGCCTGTCAAAACCTACTGCGCGTCGTGATTTGCGGCCTGCGATGCTCACTGTGCATGCGCACAGCTCCGCGTCTCGGCCACAACTCCCATCCGCTCGCTACGGTTTTATCAGGCGTTGTTAATGTTTGCCGGTGCTGCCGAATCCGCCAACACCGCGTTCGCTGTCGCCGAATTCCTCGACGACGTTAAAGCCCACTTGCAGCACCGGCACGATAATCAGCTGTGCCAGGCGTTCCATGGGATTGAGCGTAAAAGCGCTCTGGCCCCGGTTCCAGGTCGAGATCATCAGCTGGCCCTGGTAATCGGAGTCGATCAAGCCTACCAGATTCCCCAGCACGATGCCGTTCTTGTGACCCATGCCGCTGCGCGGCAGGATCATGGCGGCGTAGGCCGGGTCGCCGATATGGATCGCCAGGCCGGTCGGAATCAGCACGGTCTGGCCCGCTTCGATGGTCAGCGGCGCATCGATGCAGGCGCGCAGGTCCAGCCCGGCGCTGCCTGGCGTGGCGTAGGCCGGCAACTGGTCTTTCATGCGGGCGTCGAGAATCTTGATGTCGATATTTTTCATTGATGTAAAGCAGATAAGGATTATTTGAACAGCGTTATTTAAGTAGCGAGATCCTGGCGATGCGCTTGGAAATTTCCGAAATCAGCTGGCGCGCCAGTTCCAGTTTCGAGGCGCGCGGCAGCACCGTGTGGCCATCTTCATCGAACAGGATGATGGTGTTGTCGTCCTGGCCGAAGGTGTTTTGGCCGATATTGCCGACCAGCAACGGAATGCCTTTTTTCTCGCGCTTGGTCGAACCGAATTCGACCAGGTTTTCCGATTCGGCGGCAAAGCCCACGCAGTACGGATAACCGGACAGGTTGGTGCGCGCCGCCACCGTGGCCAGGATGTCGGGGTTTTGCGCGAACTTCAGTTCGGGCACGGAGCCGTCGGCCTGTTTTTTCATTTTCTGGTCGCTGGCATTGAGCACGCGCCAGTCGGCCACGGCCGCCACGGCGATGAATACATGCTGGCCATCGACGTGGGACAGCACGGCGTCGTGCATCTGCTGCGCGCTTTGCACATCGATGCGGCGCACGCCGAATGGCGCATCCAAAGCCGTGGGGCCGGAAATGAGCAGCACTTCGGCGCCTGCCTCGCGCGCCGCGCGCGCCACTGCATAGCCCATCTTGCCCGACGACAGATTGGTGATGCCGCGCACCGGGTCGATCGCTTCAAACGTGGGGCCGGCCGTGACCAGCACGCGCTTGCCGGCCAGTAGTTTGGGCTGGAAGGCGGCGATCAGCTCGGCCAGCAGCTGCTCCGGTTCCAGCATGCGGCCCAGGCCCACTTCGCCGCAGGCCTGTTCGCCGGCTGCCGGGCCAAACAACTGGATGCCGTCGTCGCGCAGCTGCTGCACATTGCGCTGCGTGGCCGGGTTTTGCCACATTTCCACGTTCATGGCGGGCGCCACCAGCAGCGGCAAGTGGGCAGGGCGGGCCAGGCACAGGGTCGACAGCAGGTCGTCGCACACGCCATGCGCCAGCTTGCGCATGAAATCGGCCGAACATGGCGCGATCAGGATGGCGTCCGCATGGCGCGTCAGGTCGATATGCGCCATGTTGTTATCGATGCGCGCATCCCACTGGCTGGTATGCACGGGGTGGCCGGACAGCGCCTGCATCGTCACGGCCGTGATGAAGTGGCTGGCCGCATCCGTCATCACCACTTGCACCGAAGCGCCGGCGCGGGTCAGCGCGCGGCACAGTTCGGCCGCCTTGTAGCAGGCGACGCCGCCCGAGAGTCCCAGGACGATTTTTTTGCCGGACAATTCCATGCTGTTCTCCCGCTGATTACTTGTTTACCCGGCGCAGTTCATCGATGATGAACAGGGCCGCGCCGATGCAGATGGCGCTGTCGGCGATATTGAAAGCCGGGAAATGGCCCCAGCTTTTCCAGTGAAAATCGAGGAAATCGACCACGTGGCCGTAGAACAGGCGGTCGATGGCGTTGCCCAGTGCGCCGCCGAGGATCAGCGACAGGGCCCAGCAAAACATGCGCTGGCCGGCGTGCTTTTTCAGCAGGTAGATGATGTAGCCGGCCGCCGCCAGGGCGATGGCGGTGAAGAAGTAGCGTTGCCAGCCGCCCTGGTCGGACAGGAAACTGAAGGCGGCGCCCTTGTTATAGGCCAGCACCAGGTTGAAATACGAGGTGATGACCATTTCCTGCGCATAGCTGAAGGTGCGCTGTATCGTGATCTTGGTGATCTGGTCGAACAGGATGACGATGGCGGCGATGCCCAGCCAGGGGATCAGGGACGATTTTGGTTTCGATGAAAAACGGTTTTTGGTGGCCATATTTTTCCAGGGAAGGTGAAGCCGCCGCTGCCGGGGTGGTGGCAGCGGCGGGTGGTAGCGGTACGGGCGTCAAACCCGCGCCGTTTTAAGCGTAGCGGCGTTTTTCACCGGCGCCAAACAGGTTGCTGACGCAGCGGCCGCACAGGGTCGGATGGGCGGCATCCGTGCCCACGTCGCTGCGGTAGTGCCAGCAGCGCTCGCATTTCGGCGCCGTCGACGCGGCCACGACCACTTCTTCGGCGGCTTCGTCGGCTACTTCAGCGACCGTCGCCTGCGAGGTGATGAAGACGAATTTCAGGTCGTCGCCCAGGGTCGTGAGCAGCTTGTACTTCATCGGCGCGGCCTTGATCGTCAGTTCTGCCTGCAAGGACGAACCGATGGCGCCCGAGGTACGCAAGTCTTCCAGCTGCTTCGTCACGTCCGTGCGCACGGCGCGCAGGGCCGTGTATTTTTCCAGCAGCGCGTCGGCGTCGGCCACGGCCGGCAACTGCCACCAGGTTTGCGTGAAGATGGTTTCATCGCTGGCGGCATACGCTTCGGCGCCGGCAAACACGGCCCATGCTTCTTCTGCCGTAAACGACAGGGCAGGGGCCATCAGGCGCAGCAGGCTTTGCGTGATGTGCCACAGGGCCGTTTGCGCGGAGCGGCGGGCGCTGGACGTCAGTCCCGTGGTGTACAGGCGGTCTTTCAGGATGTCCAGGTAAAAGCCGCCCAGGTCTTCCGAGCAGTAGGTCTGCAGTTTCGACACGACCGGGTGGAACTCGTAGTTCGTGTAGTTCTTCTCGATCTGCTCCTGTAGTGTAGCCATGTTGGCGATCGCATAGCGGTCGATCTCGAACAGCTCGGCCACCGGCACGGCGTCGGTGGCTGGATTGAAGTCCGAGGTATTGGCCAGCAGGAAGCGCAGGGTATTGCGGATGCGGCGATACGATTCCGTCACGCGTTTCAGGATTTCGTCGGAGATCGACAGCTCGCCCGTGTAGTCGGTCGAGGCGATCCACAGGCGCAGGATGTCGGCGCCCAGGGTATCGGAGATTTTTTGCGGCGCCAGGGTGTTGCCGAGCGACTTGGACATTTTCTTGCCTTCGCCATCGACCGTGAAGCCGTGCGTCAGCAGCGCCTTGTACGGCGGATGGCCGTTCAGCATCGACGATACCAGCAGGGACGAATGGAACCAGCCGCGATGCTGGTCCGAGCCTTCCAGGTACAGGTCGGCCGGGAATTGCAGTTGCGTCGCGTGCGAACCCTTGGCTTGCGGGCCGCCCAGCACGGTCTGGTGCGTGGCGCCGGAATCGAACCACACGTCCAGCGTGTCCTTGTTCTTGGCGTAGATGGCCGCCTCGTCGCCGATCAGGTCAGCCAGGTCCAGCGTTTGCCACGCTTCGATGCCGTCTTTTTCGATCAGCTTGGCCACTTGTTCCAGCAGTTCCGGCGTGCGCGGATGCAGGTCGCCGGTTTCCTTGTGCACGATGAAGGCCATCGGCACGCCCCACTGGCGCTGGCGCGACAACGTCCAGTCGGGACGGTTGGCGATCATGCCGTGCAGGCGCGCCTGGCCCCAGTCCGGGAAGAACTGGGTGTCGGCGATGCCTTGCAGGGCCGTTTCGCGCAGGGTCGCGCCGCCATCTTTGGGCGTCACGTCCATGCCGGCAAACCACTGCGACGTGGCGCGGTAGATGATCGGCGTTTTATGGCGCCAGCAGTGCATATAGCTGTGGTCGAACATCTTCACTTCGAACAGCGCGCCCGCCTCTTTCAAGGCGTTGCAGATCGGTTTCGAGGCTTCCCAGATGCTCATGCCGCCGAACAGCGGCAGGGTCGAGGCGAATTTGCCATCGCCCATCACCGGCTTGATGAAATCGTCATCCTTCATGCCATGCGCCTTGCACGACAAGAAGTCGTCCAGGCCGTAGGCTGGCGCCGAGTGGACTACGCCGGTACCGGCTTCGGTGGTCACGTATTCAGCCAGGTACAGCGGCGACAGGCGGTCATAGAAAGCGTCGCTGGCATGCAGCGGGTGTCGGAAGTTGATGCCGGCCAGGGCGGCGCCGTCGCAAGTGGCGATGGTCGTGCCTTCGAGCTTGAAGCGCGCCAGGCTGGCCACCACCAGGTCTTGCGCCAGGATCAGCAGCAAAGGCTGGCCATCGCGCTCGGCTTTCACCAGTGCGTACTTGATTTCAGGGTGCACGTTCAGCGCCTGGTTCGACGGGATGGTCCACGGGGTGGTGGTCCAGATGACGATGAAACCGTTATCCGTCGGCAGCGATGGCAGGCCAAAGGCGGCCGCCAGTTTTTCAGGCTCGGCGAACTTGAAGCCGACGTCGATCGCCGGATCGCGTTTTTCCGCGTATTCCACTTCCGCCTCGGCCAAGGCCGACTGGCAGTCGAAGCACCAGTTGACCGGTTTCAGGCCGCGGTAGACATAGCCTTTTTCCAGCAGCTTGCCCAGCGCGCGCAATTCGTCCGCTTCATTGCCGTGCGCCATGGTCAGATAAGGGTTGTCCCACTCGCCCAGCACGCCCAGGCGGATAAAATCTTTCTTTTGGCGCTCGACCTGCACATTGGCGTAGGCGCGGGCTTTTTCCAGCACTTCGGCCGTCGGCAGGTTCTTGCCGTGCAGTTTTTCGATCTGGATCTCGATCGGCATGCCGTGGCAATCCCAGCCCGGCACATACGGTGCATCGAAACCGGCCAGCGAGCGCGACTTGACGACCATGTCCTTCAGGATCTTGTTGACGGCGTGGCCCAGGTGGATGTCGCCGTTGGCATACGGCGGACCGTCATGCAGGATGAATTTTGGACGGCCGGCTGCAGCCTTGCGCACGCGCTCATAAATTTTCTTGTCTTGCCATTGCTGTACCCACAATGGCTCGCGCTTGGCCATGTCGCCGCGCATCGGAAACGGGGTTTCCGTCATATTGACTGGGTACTTGCTTTCAGGCTTCTTGTTTTGCTTGGGCGTGGCTGGCTTGTTTTGGTCGGACATAATCTTCTTTATTTGTATTGATGGTTTGCGGCGGCGTGAGCCGCCATGCGGCGAATGCGAAGTGGGCCGGGATCAAATTCGGTCGGTGGCGGTAATGGCGCCGCTGCGCTGCTCAAAATAGGCGCGTGCCTGATTCGAGTCGCGCTGGATGGCGGCCGTCAGGGTGGGCAAGTCGTGGTATTTCTCTTCGTCGCGCAGTTTTTCCAGGAATTCCACGCGCACCAGCTTGCCGTAGCAGGACTGGGCGAAGTCAAACAGATGCACTTCCAGCAAGACGCGGCCGCTGTCATCGACAGTGGGGCGCACGCCCAGGCTGGCGACGGCCGGCAGTGGCTGTGGCCCCAGGCCATGCACTTGCACGATAAAAATGCCGGACAGGGCAGGGCGGTGCGCCACGCGCAGGTTCAGGGTGGGAAAACCCAGGGTGCGTCCCAGCTTCTGGCCATGGATCACATGGCCGGAAATCGCGTAGGGATGGCCCAGCAGCTGTTGCGCCAGGGTAAAGTCGCCCTCGGCCAGCGCCAGGCGCACGGCCGACGAGGAGATGCGCGTGCTGCCATTCATCACGGTTGGCAGGGTTTCGACGTGGAAACCATATTTGCGGCCGGCTTCTTGCAACATGGCAACATCGCCGGCGCGCCGGGCGCCATAGCAAAAGTCGTCGCCGACCATCAGCCATTTCACGTGCAAGCCGTCGACCAGCACTTTTTCCGTGAATTCCTGCGGCGTCAACGCGGCGAACTGGCTGCTGAAATGCTCGACGATGACACGGTCGATACCGGCATCGTCCAGGGATTGCAGCTTGTCGCGCAGGTTGGCGATGCGTTGTGGGGCTTTCGACAGGTCGCCAGCGCGCTGCGCAAAGAACTCGCGCGGGTGGGGTTCGAACGTCATCACGGCCGCTTCCAGGCCGAGTTCGGTCGCCGCCGTGCGCACGCGCGCCAGCAAGGCTTGATGACCGATATGGACACCGTCAAAATTGCCGATGGTCAGCGCGCAAGGCGCGCGTGCCTGGGCATTGGGAAGTCCGCGGAATACCTTCATAGGAATCTGATGAAAAACTGTGCCAAATGGGGGATTATACGGACTGTTTCAGGGATGCACAGCCGCCAAGGCTGGCAGAGCACTTATTTCACCCCTGAAATGGTAAAAAAGCGTTGCCAGCACGAGGGCCGGCAACGCTTTCAGACTTTTACGCCACGATAGGCGTAGTGCTGATTACTTGAGCATTAAAGACCAGTAGCGGGCCAGGTCGGCATTGCCGTCCGTGCCTTTGACGGCTTTCAGGGCGGTCAAAGCGTTGGCTTTCTTGCCAGCAACGCCGTAAGCGATGCCCAGGTGCAATTGCGCTTCATCCTGGTACTTGGCGGTACCCATCTTCACGGCCTGGTTCATCAGGTCCAGGCCCTTGTCGGCCTGGCCTTCATACACCAGTGCAAAGCCCAGTTTGCTCAGGCTGTCGGCATCTTTCAGCTTGATGAAGTCCGCTTCCGACTTGGCGCCGTTGGCTTTCAGGTCCGCTTCGGTTTTCACTGCCAGGTCTTTCAGGCGCTGGTGGCGTGGCGCATCGGCGCCGGTGCCCAGGATGCCTTTTTTGTAGCCTTGGTCGATGATTTTCAGGGCTTCGCCAGGATTGCCTGCTTGCAGGGCCAGCTGGCTCAGTTCCATGTATTCGGAAGCCTTGGTGAACAGGCCGTTGGCCAGGCGCAGACGCTGTACGTCCAGGCCCAGGCGTTGCGAGAAGCCAGGCTTGCCGGAAACGCGGTTCAGCAGGTCAGCCCAGTAGCTAGGTTTTGGATAGCTGGCAGCCAGTTTTTCCAGGGTTGCCACGTAGCCAGCCTTGTCGTTTTGCTTCAACTGGATATTGGCCAGCATTTGCAGGCTGCTTTCCGAGTTGCCACCGCGTGCTTGTAGTTCTTTCGCCGCTGCCGGGTAGTTGCCGCTGACGTAGTAAGTCTGGATCAGCAGTTCGCGCATTTGTGGATCTTCCTTGTCTTTCAAGGAACGGTTGATCCAGGTAATGGCGTTAGGCCAGTCCTTGGCGCGGTAGTACATGCCGGCCAGGGCTTGTGTGAATTTTGGGGCTTCGGCGGCGCTCAGGCGGCCGGAATTGATGACGGCTTCGAACGCCTTGATAGCCGTAGGGTTATCGCCGGCAGCCGCAGCGGCCGAAGCGCGCACGCGTTCGATCTGGTAGCTTTCAAAGGCGGTTTTGCCGCCGACGCTGTCTGCTTCGCGCAGTTTGGCCAGCGCTTCCTTGTTTTTTCCGCTACTAGCAAGTTTTTGTGCTTCTTGCAGTGGTTTGCCCACTTCGGCACGCACGGTGTCCGCGGCGTATGCCAGCGAGCCCAGGCCGATTACGGGAGTTGCTGCGGTAAAACCGATAGCGGCCATGACGAGGCCGAGATGAGCGAGACGAAACTTGGACATGAGAAAGTCTTTCAGTAAAAAGCGAATAGGCAGGAAGTCCTGCCTATTCGGATGTTAATAGAACCTGATTGCTGCAGCTTACTGGAATTGCTCGTTGCCGACCAGACCGATTTTGGTCACGCCCAGACGCTGTGCCGAAGCCATCACACCAGCGACGACCTTGTATTCAGCCAGCTTGTTCGGACGCAGATGCACTTCCGGCTGGTCCGCTTGCGCGGCAACGTTGCTCAGTTTGGCTTCCAGCGAGGCACGATCAGGAACGACCTGATTGTCCCACAAGACCGTGCCGTCAAAATCGACATCGATCGTGACGACCACTGGCGGCGCTGTCGGTGGCGGAGGATTGCCGACCGGCATGTTCAAGTTCACCGAGTGGTTTTGTTTAGGAATTGTGATGATCAACATGATAATCAGCACCAGCATCACGTCGATGAGGGGCGTCATATTCAGTTCCATCATTGGTTCCGGATCCGCGTTAGGCGAACTACCCGAACCGACATTCATACTCATAGTATTTCCTTTAAGAAGTCCAACGAAGTGCCGGGCGATACAACCGCCCGGCAAGCTCCCGGCACTGGCACCCCGATATTGCCAGGATGCCATGCTCAGTCGCTATCAGCCTTTGTCAGGTGGTTCGGTGATGAAGCCGACCTTCTGGATACCGGCACGTTGGGTCGTGAAAATAACCCGGCCGATCGATTCGTAGCGTGCTTCCTGGTCGCCACGAACATGTACTTCCGGCTGCGGTATTTTCACTGCTTCAACTTTAAGATAATCGAACAGTTCGTTCGTATCTTTCAGTCTTTTCTGGCCCAGGTAAATCTCACCATCTTTGTTGATAACGATGTTGACATTCTCAGGCTTGCTTTGTAAGGCTTGGTTGGCCTCGATCGGCAGATCGATTTTCTGCAATTTGAGGACAACCGGACTGGTGATCAGGAAGATGATCAGCAAAACCAACATGATGTCGACGAGCGGCGTCGTGTTGATTTCTGACATCACGTGATCTTCTCCGCTATCGGAGCCGACGGACATCGACATGATTCTTACCCGATCTTTTTAGCGCCGGCTGCGCGGCCAGCTTCGCTGGTCGACATTGCGCCGGAGATCAGTACCGAGTGAACGTCGGCGCTGAACGAGCGTACATCTTCCATTGCGGTTTTGTTACGACGAACCAGCCAGTTGTAACCCAGAACGGCAGGAACAGCGACCAGCAGACCGAAAGCGGTCATGATCAGTGCTTCACCAACTGGACCTGCAACTTTATCGATCGAAGCGTTACCGGTCATGCCGATGTTGGTCAGCGCGCCGTAAATACCCCAAACGGTACCGAACAGACCAATAAACGGTGCGGTCGAACCAACGGTTGCCAGGAACGACAGGCCATCTTGCAGACGCGATTGAACTTTGTCCGAAGCGCGCTGGATCGACATCGTCACCCAGGTCGACAGGTCGATTTGTTCCAGCAGGGCGCCGTCATGGTGAGCCGTTGCCTTGGTGCCCGATTCAGCGATGAAGCGGAATGGCGAGCCTTCTGCCAGGGTTGCCGAACCAGCAGCGATCGAAGGTGCTTTCCAGAATTTGGCAGCGGTTTCTTTCGCTTGCTTGAAGATCTTCATTTGATCCAGCAGTTTGGTGATGATGATGTACCAGCTGCCGATCGACATGATGGCCAGGATGATCAGGGTAGCGCGTGGAACGAAGCCGCCGTCCCAGACTGCCGACAGGCCGAACGGGTTGTGCACTTCTTCGGTTTTGGCTGGAGCTGCTGCGTCGGCTGCTGGTGCTGCTGCGTCAGCCGCTGGTGCTGCTGGTGCTGCTGCAGCATCTGCCGCTGGAGCCGAAGCTGCTGCCGATGCTGGCGCGTCAGCGAATGCTGGTGCTGCTACCAGAGCGGTCGTAGCGGTGACGGACAACAGAACCGCGGCAAAAAATGCGGACAAACGGGTATTCTTAAACATGCTTCCTCCAAAATTAAAAATAACAGATCGCTGAACGTAATGACAACGAAATCACAGTGTGAGACAGGGGATAACTGCCTCGGGTTTTAATCCAGCGACCAAACGTATTGCATTTGCTGCCAGCCTTGTTCCGGCTTGCCGTCGACTGTTGCCGGCTTGAATGTGCAGCGGCTGATACCTTGTACTGCTGCACGATCCAAATCTCTGAAGCCGCTCGATTTCACGACCTTAGAATCTGCCACTTTGCCATCCACACCGATCAGGAACGACAGTGTCACCACACCGGTTTCCTCATTGCGCTGCGACGACTTCGGATACTGCGGTTTTTCGCAGACGCTGAAGTCAACCACGGCCGGTGTACGTACCGATTTGGCTGGTCCAGGAGTTGGCGCTGGCGGTGCAGGCGGTGCTGGCGGTGCCAATACATTGGTGGCTGGCTTCACAGCAGTAGTGTTCGCAATCACGTTCTGTTGCGGCGGCGGCTGCTGCACGTTCACCTCGACTGGCGGGATGAATGGCGGCGGTGGCGCCTTCATCTCTGGCGGCGGTGGTGGCGGTGGAAGATCCTGCGGAGGAGGCGGTTTGACTTCCTCGATAATCTTGGTTTCAACCGGTTCCATCATTTTGGTGACTAACCGCTTGCCCAACCCCGTCGCGATCCCGTAAGCCGCGAGAACGTGCAGCAGGACAACGATAGTGATGCCTGTGTAGTTCTTGGGACTTTTCTCGTTCGAAAAATTCATGCCTGCTTTCTCCAAATACCATCTCTGTCTTGCAACTGAACCCCAAAATGACGACACAAAGCTCCAGCCGTATCCGGGACGTCGCCGAATTATACATACGAATTCTTTATTTTACACAGATTTTTAACGCCTAAAACCGGTTAAATTTTTGACGCTTTTGTGCCCTGAAAACGTACTTGCTTATGCCATCTTTGCACGCTTTCGGACATAAAAAAAGGCGGTCTTATCGGTTTTTTACAGCCTCTGTGGACTAACACTGAGAAGTTCTCCGATGCGTCGATATTGCGGAATTATATTTCGCCATATCCAATATGGAAACTGTTAAATTTGGATAGAATTCTTTCTTTTTGATAACATTTTTCTACGGAACCAGACCACTTACGGTTTGCACTGCACCAAATGGGTGCGATTAGCGGGCCCGGCAGGCAAAAAAAAGGCGGCTGGGCGCAGGTCCGCGCAGCCGCCCAGCCATATTTATTTCTTATGTACTTATTCAATAGGCATGCATATAAGAAAACAAAATGGTTTGCGCCATCATCAGACACGTATCGCAGGGTCGTCGCGCCGGTTGCGTTTCTCGCGCCGGCAGTTCAAGGTGCCCGTGACCGTCCCCTGCGGATCGACCGTATCGAGGTGCACATCGAAGCCCCACAGGCGGGCCACGTGCTTGAGCACTTCATTGGCCTGCTGATTCAGGGGGCGGCGCTGGAACTGGGTATGGCGCAAAGTTAATGCCCGGTCATCGCGCGTGTTGACGGACCACACTTGTATATTAGGTTCGCGGTTGCCCAGGTTGTATTGCTCAGCCAGTTGCTGGCGCACATAACGGTAGCCGGCATCGTCGTGGATGGCCGAAATGGCCAGTTTTTCATTCTTGTCATCATCGAGCACGGCAAAGAAGTGAAATTCGCGTATCAGTCGGGGCGACAGGTATTGGGCGATAAAGCTTTCATCCTTGAAATTGCGCATGGCAAAGTCCAGGCTCTTGCGCCAGTCGCTGCCGGCCAGCTCGGGAAACCAGGCGCGGTCTTCGTCGGTGGGATGTTCGCAGATACGGCGGATATCGCTCATCATGGCAAACCCCAGCGCATACGGATTGATGCCGTTGTAATAAGGACTGTCGATCGGCGGCTGGTACACCACGTTGGTGTGGCTTTTGAGGAATTCCATCATGAAGCCATCGCCGACCACGCCTTCATCGTACAGCTGGTTCAATATCGTGTAGTGCCAGAAGGTGGCCCAGCCTTCATTCATGACCTGGGTTTGCCGCTGCGGATAAAAATACTGGGAAATCTTGCGCACGATGCGGACCATTTCGCGTTCCCACGGTTCCAGCAGCGGCGCGTATTTTTCAATGAAGTACAGCAGGTTTTCTTCGGGTTCGGGGGGGAAGCGGGGTACGGCCTTGCGCTGGTCGCCGTCGTCATCGTCTTCTTCGCGGCGCGGCAGGGTACGCCACAGCTGGTTGATCTGCGATTGCACGTATTGCTCGCGCTCTTTCTGGCGCGCATATTCCTTGGCCATCGACAGCTTGGCCGGCCGCTTGTAGCGGTCCACGCCATAGTTCTGGATCGCATGGCACGAGTCGAGCAGCAATTCCACCGCTTCCACGCCGTGGCGCTGTTCGCATTCACTAATATAGTTCTTGGCAAACACCATGTAATCGATGATGGCGTCCGCATCGGTCCAGGCGCGGAACAGATAGTTGCCTTTGAAGAAAGAATTATGCCCATACGCCGCATGCGCGATCACCAGCGACTGCATGGTCAGGCTGTTTTCTTCCATTAAATAGGCGATGCACGGGTTCGAGTTGATGACGATCTCGTAAGCCAGGCCCATCTGTCCCCGCTTGTAGCTTTTCTCGGTGGACAAAAAATGCTTGCCGAAAGACCAATGGTTGTACGAGACGGGCATGCCGACCGAGGTGTAGGCATCCATCATTTGCTCGGCCGTAATGATTTCCAGCTGGTTCGGATAGGTATCCAGGCCGAACTGCTGGGCGACCCGGCGGATTTCTTCGTGGATTTGTTCGATCAGCTCGAACGTCCATTCCGATTGCTCGGGCAAGGCATTGGCATGGCGCAGGCGCACGAAGGGCTCGCCCGGGGTGTTGCTGGCGCGGTCAAAGGCTGCACTCATCATTTCACCTGTTTTTTGAACAGTTCGCGGAAGACCGGGTAGATATCGGCCGGCGTGACGATCTTTTGCATGGCGAAATGGGCGTGATGCTCGAGCACGCCCGCGTATTGTTCCCACAGGTTTTGCTGCGGGCCGTCGGTGATCTCGACATAGGTGTAATACTGCACCTTGGGCATGATGGTGTTGATCAGCAATTGCCGGCACAACACGGAATCGTTGTCCCAGTTGTCGCCGTCCGACGCTTGCGCCACATAGCTGTTCCATTGCCCGGCGCCATAACGTTCATCTATTATAGTGTTGAGCAAATTGAGCGCCGACGACACCACCGTGCCGCCCGATTCGCGCGAATTGAAGAACTCGTGTTCGTTGACTTCCGAGGCGGCTGTATGGTGGCGGATGAAAACCACCTCGATCTTGTCGTAGGCACGCTTGAGAAACAGGTACAGCAGGATGAAAAAGCGCTTGGCCGTATCCTTGCGCGATTCGTCCATCGAACCGGAGACGTCCATGATGCAAAACATCACCGCCTGCGTCATCGGTTTGGGCACCTTGATGCGGTTGCTGTAGCGCAAGTCGAACGGGTCGATGAACGGGATCGCCAGCAAGCGCGTGTGCAGATGGTGGATCTGGCGGCGCAGTTCGGCCACCAGCGGGTCGTTTTCCGGCGCGCCTTCGTGCAACAGGGTGGCCAAATCCTCTTCGGCTTGCGCCAACTGCTTGCGGGCGCCGCCGCCGACGGCGATGCGCCGGCCCAGCGCGCCGCGCAGGGAACGCAGCACGTGGATATTCGATGGCGTGCCCGACATATTGTAGCCGGCGCGCTGGTTCTTGAATTCGGTGGTGGCCGTCAGCTGGGTTTTCACCATATGCGGCAATTCCAGGTCTTCAAAGAAGTAATTCATGAATTCTTCGCGCGACAGCTCGAAGATGAAATCGTCTTCCGTGGTTTCTTCGCTATTGCCCGCCTTGCCCCGGCCGCCGCCGCCACCGCCGCCTTTGGGGCGCGCGATCTGGTCGCCCTTCAGGTATTCCTTGTTGCCTGGGTTGACGATTTCCCACACGCCGCCATGCGCGTGGCCAAATGAGGGTTCGCCCACGTCCTTGACGGGGATGCTGACCTTTTCGCCATTTTCAACGTCCGTGATCGAGCGCCCCTTGATGGCGCGCCCCACGGCATCCTTGATCTGGCCCTTGTAACGCCGCAAGAAGCGCTCGCGGTTGACGGCGGACTTGTTCTTGCTCTGCAAGCGCCTGTCGATGAGGTAAGTCAAAGGGTGCCTCCTTAGCTCTGGTCTTGCGCGGCCCCGCCATGCAGGGCCGCGCCCGCTGCCTGGCTTATGACGACTTGCGTACCCGCAAATACCATTCGCATAACAGGCGTACCTGCTTGGCCGTATAGCCTTTTTCCACCATGCGGGCCACGAAGTCGGCGTGCTTGTTGGCATCGTCGGCGCTGGCCTTGGCATTGAAGGAAATCACGGGCAGCAATTCCTCCGTATTCGAGAACATCTTTTTCTCGATCACGGTGCGGAACTTTTCATAACTGGTCCAGGCCGGATTCTTGCCGCCGTTGGACGCCCGCGCACGCAAACCGAAGTTGACGATTTCATTGCGGAAGTCTTTCGGATTCGAAATGCCGGCCGGCTTCTCGATCTTTTCCAGCTCGTTGTTCAGCGATTCGCGGTCGAAGCTTTCGCCCGTGTCCGGATCGCGGTATTCCTGGTCCTGGATCCAGAAGTCGGCAAACGTCACATAGCGGTCGAAAATGTTTTGCCCGTATTCGGAATAGCTTTCCAGGTAAGCCGTCTGGATTTCCTTGCCGATGAATTCCACGTAGCGCTGCGCCAGGTGCTCTTTAATATACGAGAAGTAGCGTTGCTCCAGTTCCGGCGGGAATTGTTCGCGCTCGACCTGCTGCTCCAGTACATATAAGAGGTGCACCGGATTGGCGGCCACTTCCGTGTTGTCGAAGTTGAAGACCTTGGACAGGATCTTGAAGGCAAAGCGGGTCGACAAGCCATTCATGCCTTCATCCACGCCCGCGTAATCCACGTATTCATGCATGGACTTGGCTTTCGGGTCCGTGTCCTTCAGGTTTTCACCATCGTAGACCAGCATCTTGGAAAAGATGCTGGAGTTCTCCGGGTCTTTCAGGCGCGACAGGATGGCGAACTGGGCCATCATGCGCAGGGTGCCGGGCGCGCACGGTGCCTTGAACAGCGAGGAATTGGCCACCAGCTTGTCGTAGATCTTGATTTCATCGGACACGCGCAGGCAGTACGGCACCTTGACTATATATATGCGGTCGAGGAAAGCTTCATTGTTGCGGTTGTTTTTAAAGGTTTTCCATTCCGACTCATTCGAGTGGGCCAGGATGATGCCGTCGAACGGGATTGCGCCGAAACCTTCGGTGCCCTTGTAGTTGCCTTCCTGGGTGGCCGTCAGCAGCGGATGCAAGACCTTGATCGGCGCCTTGAACATTTCCACGAATTCCATCAAGCCCTGGTTGGCCAGGCACAGGCCGCCCGAATAGCTGTAGGCGTCCGGATCGTCCTGGGCATAATCTTCCAGCTTGCGGATATCGACCTTGCCGACCAGCGAGGAAATATCCTGGTTGTTTTCATCGCCCGGCTCGGTTTTCGAAATGGCGATCTGTTTCAGCACGGACGGGTAGCGCTTGACCACGCGGAACTGGTTGATGTCGCCATTGAATTCATGCAGGCGTTTCACGGCCCACGGGCTGGGGATATTGCGCAGGTAGCGGCGCGGGATGCCATAGTCTTCTTCCAGGATGGTGCCGTCTTCTTCCTCGTTGAACAGGCCCAGCGGCGACTCATTGACGGGCGAGCCTTTCAGGCAATAGAAGGGCACGTGCTCCATCAGCGACTTGAGCTTTTCCGCAATCGACGATTTGCCGCCGCCCACCGGCCCCAGCAGATACAGGATTTGCTTGCGCTCTTCCAGTCCCTGCGCGGCATGGCGGAAATACGAGACCACCTGTTCGATCACTTCCTCGGTGCCGTAAAACTCGCGGAAGGCGGGGTAGATCTTGATCACCTTGTTGGCGAAGATGCGCGACAGGCGCGTATCGTTGCGCGTGTCGACCAGCTGGGGTTCACCGATGGCGGCCAGCATGCGTTCGGGGGCGCTGGCATAGGTCAGCTTGTCCTTCTTGCATAAGGCCAGATATTCGGTGAGCGACATTTCCTCTTCCCGGGTGCGCTCGTAACGTGCTGCGTAGTTGTCAAAAATGGTCATGTCACTGTCCTTTAATGAATATGTCAACCTGCCAGTCACCATGTCAGCCCGCCTGGCAATCGCCTGGCCTCGCCGCCTGTGTTTGTTTACCCCTGTAATTGATTTTTATTGTTTTTCCAAGCCCGGCTGTCTTTGCAAGCCCGGATTGCCCGGACCAAAAAACTGGCGCTTGATACCGATGCTGACGTGGCCAGCCGGTTCTTTTTGTCATGTGTCAAGAGCGCTTGTTGCACCTGCCTTTACCCCATGAAATTAATTATTGCTCTAAAGGATCAGGAAGTCAAAAGATATGTCGTAATATCCTTAATACTTGTGTGTAAATTCTTGATTTAATTGGATAAATCTAAAAATTTTCCAGCATTTTTAATGAACTTTTTACTGTTTCTGTAATCATCATACGACAATTCACTCGTGTGTGCCGACGCGGCCCCCGGCGATGGAGGAACGCATCTTGCGCTACACTGCCACCATCTCTTTTCTTCGCACCATATTAAGGAATACCCCCCATGATGAATCCGCAATTGCGCGCGATCGTACGCGGCATGCCGAAAGCCGAACTGCATATCCATATCGAAGGTTCGCTGGAGCCCGAATTGATTTTCGCACTGGCCGAACGCAATGGCGTACCGCTCGGTTATGAATCGGTTGAACATTTGCGCAGCGCCTATGCCTTTACGGATTTGCAGTCCTTTCTCGACATTTATTATGCAGGCGCAAGCGTGCTCTTGAAGGAGCAGGATTTCTATGACATGACGCATGCCTACCTGCTGCGCGCGGTAGCGGACAATGTCTTGCATACGGAAATTTTCTTCGACCCGCAAACCCATACGGCGCGCGGCGTGCCGATCGCCGACGTGATCAACGGCATCCACCGCGCCTGCCAGGACAGCCCCGTCAGCGCGACCCTGATCCTGTGTTTCCTGCGCCACCTGAGCGAGGAAGAAGCGTTCGAGACCCTGCAGGACGCGCTGCCGCACCGCGACAAGTTCATCGGCGTGGGCCTCGATTCGTCGGAAGTGGGCAATCCGCCCGAAAAATTCTCGCGCGTGTTTGCCCGTTGCCGCGAACTGGGCTTGCACCTGGTGGCGCACGCGGGCGAAGAAGGCCCGCCCGCGTACATCCGCACGGCGCTCGACGATTTACAGGTAGAACGCATCGACCATGGCGTGCGCTGCCTGGAAGACGCCGAACTGACGGCCCGCCTGGCCCGCGAACAGATCGCGCTGACGGTGTGTCCGCTGTCTAACACCAAGCTGCGCGTGTTCGACCAGATGCATGACCACAACCTGGCCGAGTTGCTGGAAGCGGGCTTGCTGGCCACCGTCAATTCGGATGACCCGGCCTACTTCGGCGGCTATATGAACGACAATTTCGAGGCCGTGTTCGACGCCTTGCCGCTGGGCCTGGCGCATGCCCAGCGTTTGGCGCGCAATGGTTTCATGGCCGCCTTCTTGCCGCAGGCACAGAAAGACGCCTTCCTGGCCACCGTCGATGCGTATTTCGCCCGGCATGCCGCCGCCAGCGGCTCCTCCCACTAATTAAAGACTCTGCCCATGTTCCGTCTCTCCCTCAACATGACGGCGCGCGACTGGCGCGCCGGCCAGCTGCGCTTTTTGCTCGTTGCGCTGATCGTGGCCGTGGCGGCCCTGTCGGCCGTCGGCTTCTTTGTCGACCGCCTGCGTGCGGGCCTGAACCGCGACGCGCACCAGTTGCTGGGAGCAGACCTGGTCATCAGCGCCGACCAGCCGGTGAACGCCGCCTGGCGCGCCGAAGCGCAACAGCGCGGTTTTACGCTGGCCGATACGGTGACCTTCCCCAGCATGGCGCAGGCAGGCGAGGGCGAGCAGTCGCAGTCGCAACTGGCGTCGATCAAGGCGGTCTCGCCCGGCTACCCCTTGCGCGGCCAGCTGAAAATCACTACCGATATGGCGCAGGCGGCAGACGCCGTGGGCCAAGCAGCTAACCGTGCGCCAGCGCCGGGTACGGTATGGGTCGACGCCGGCATCCTGTCGAGCCTGAACGCCAGGCTGGGCGACACCCTGAAACTGGGCGACAAGGAGTTTACCGTCACGCAACTGATCGCGGCCGAACCGGACCGTGGCGCCTCGTTCCTGAACTTTGCGCCACGCGTGATGTTGCCGCTAAGCGACCTGGCCGCCACCGCGCTGGTGCAGGACGGTTCGCGCGTGTCATACCGGCTGCTGCTGTCGGCGCCGCAAAGCAAGGCGGCCGAGATTGCGGCGTATCAAAGCTGGCTGGAAACACAAATCAAGCAGCAAGCCATCAAGGGCGTGCGGATCGAGTCGCTGGAGTCCGGTAGTCCGCAGATGCAATCGACGCTGGACCGGGCCGACCGCTTCCTGTCCTTGGTCGGCTTGCTGTCGGCCATGCTGGCGGCGGTGGCCGTCGCCATGGCGGCGCGCCGCTTCATGCTGCGCCACCTGGACGCCTGCGCCATGCTGCGCTGCCTGGGCCTGACGCAAAACCAGGTCACGGCCATGTATGTGATCGAATTTGTGCTGGTGGGACTGGCGGGCAGCCTGGTGGGAGTAGCAGTCGGTTACGCCGGCCATATGGTGTTGCTGGAATTGCTGGGCAAGCTGGTGCAGAACGACTTGCCGCCCGTCTCCATCTGGCCCGCCGTGCAGGGCGTGGCGACCGGCATGCTGTTGCTCTTGGGTTTTGCCTTGCCGCCGATTTTGCAGTTGCGCAATGTACCGCATAACCGCGTGATCCGCCGCGAACAGGAAGCGCCGCAGCCGCTGGCGCTGGCCACCTATGGCCTGGGCATTGCCGCCTTTGTGGTGCTGCTGCTGTGGCAGGCGGGCGACGTGAAACTGGCCTTGCTGACGGCAGCCGGTTTCCTCGGCGGTTTTGGCCTGTTCGGCCTGGCGGGTTGGCTGGGCATCAAGTCCTTGCGCAGCCTGCGCGGCGCATTCAACCATCAAGGCTGGCGCTTTGCCGTCACGTCCTTGCAGCGCCGTCCGGGCGCCACCGTGATCCAGGTGGTGTCGCTGGCGCTGGGGCTGATGGCCTTGCTGCTGCTGACTGTCGTGCGCGGCGACTTGATGGCGTCCTGGCGCAACGCCACGCCGCCCGATGCACCAAACCGTTTCATCATCAATATTTTGCCGGAACAGAAAGACCAGATCGCGGCGCGCCTGGCCCAGGCGGGCGTGGTCAACGCGCCCTTGTATCCGATGATACGGGGCCGGCTGGTGGCCGTGAACGACAAGACGATTACCGAAGACACGTATCAGGATGACCGCGCCAAGGGCCTGGCCGACCGCGAGTTCAATCTGTCGACGATGGCGACCATGCAGGCTGAAAACAAGATCGTCGCCGGCGAGTGGTTCGGCAGCCAGCCGGGTGCAGCGGCGGAAGCGTCGGTGGAAGAAGGTATCGCCAAGACCCTGAAATTGAAACTGGGCGACAAGCTGCGCTTCGATATCGCGGGCCAGCCGGTCGAGGCGACCATTACCAGTTTGCGCAAGCTCGAATGGGGGTCGATGCGCGTCAATTTCTTTGTCATCATCAACCCGGCCGCGATGGCCGATACGCCGCAAACCTGGATCACGGCTTTCCACTTGCCGCTCGAACATGCCAACCTGGGCAATGCCCTGGCGCGCGACTTCCCCAACCTGACGGTGGTCGACGTGGGCGGCATACTGAAACAGATCCAGGCCGTGCTGGACCAGGTGGTCACCGCCGTCGAATTCCTGTTTGCCTTTACCTTGGCGTCGGGCTTGCTGGTGCTGTACGCGGCGCTGATGGGTTCGCAAGACGAGCGCACGCGCGAAGCGGGCCTGCTGCGGGCCCTGGGCGCCACGCGGCGCCAGCTGGCGCAGGCGCAATTGATCGAATTTTCGCTGGTGGGCGCGCTGGCCGGCTTACTGGCCGCCACCGGCGCGGCGGCCATGGGCTGGGCGCTGGCCACCTACCAGTTCAAGTTTGCCTGGAGTTTTGCGCCAGGCGTATGGGTCTTCGGTTTGCTGGCCGGCGCCCTGTGCGCGATTGCCGGCGGCTGGCTGGGCTTGCGCAATGTGCTGAAGCACCCGCCGCTGCAAACCTTGCGCGAATCGTAGGCTAGGCGGCCACGCTGCTGTTTTGCGCCTGCAGGAATTGGGCGTAGGACAGCACCGGCTGCCCCAGCTGCATCAGTTGATGGGCGGGTACGTCGAACAGGGCCCAGTAATACGTTTCGCGGCCCAGGCAGATGGTGGGCGCGGCGCAGTAGCGGAACCAGTTTTCGCCTATCCGGCTGGAATACATGCCATCGCTGCCTGCGTCCGAAAAATACGGTATCACGCGCATTTCCAGCAGCGCCGACAGCAGGGAGGCGGGCGCGTCGCTGTCGCGCGCCATTTCGTACTGCGTGTGCAGCCCCCGTTGCGTGGTGATGAGCATCAGCCTGGCCTGGCCCTCGCGCGTAAAAAACAGGATGCCGCAGGGAGTCGGGAAAATATAGAATTCGACAAAGCCATGTTGCCGGCACAAGTCCTGCACCACGCCCGCCAGGGCTTCATCCTGCAGGAAATTGTAATCGTGCAGCAACAATAAATCGCGCACGGTGTCCGATTGCTGCAGGAAAAACTCTGATTGCAAGGCAACAATTTCCTGTTCCAGGATATCGAGCGCGTCGTCATCGCTCTTCTTGATGTAGCGGTCGATCAAGCCCCGGTTGAACGCTGTCACGGCCACTTTTTCATCGGCCGCGCCCGTAAATAAAATCTTCTTGCACGGCAAGTCGCGGACGGCCTGGCAAAATTCGATGCCGTTCATTTGCGGCATCGAATAATCGACCACCAGCACGGACGGCACGGTAAAGCGCTGCGCCTGGCCGCTGATGCGCCAGATGCGTTCGATGTCGAGCGCCACATTGCACTGGTCGGGCGGCAGGTTTTGCGTGTCGAAATTGACTTGCAGCGGCAACTCGCCCTGCTGCGTGCTGTGCCGCAACCAGTGCAGCGCTGCTGTCGTATCGTGAAAGGTCTTGCGCGCCAGCGACGGGGCTAGCTGGAAGGCCAGGCTTTTCAGGAAGGAATCGCTGTCGTCGATCAGCACGGTCAGGGTCGGATGGGTGTAGACGGGCAGTTGCATAGGTCACCTTGGGCGGTGGGAGGGGGAGAAACGATAGTGCTGGGGAAATTCCAGCCGGAAGATGGCGTACGCGCCTTCACGCGCGATGCAGTCGATGCGCGCATGCCAGGCGTGCATGATTT
Organism: Janthinobacterium sp. Mn2066; assembly: GCF_049319705.1. NCBI lineage: Bacteria > Pseudomonadati > Pseudomonadota > Betaproteobacteria > Burkholderiales > Oxalobacteraceae > Janthinobacterium > Janthinobacterium sp. Mn2066. The sequence continues at coordinate 560,590 of NZ_JBMOUF010000001.1, forward strand.
GCCGGCACAGCGCCAGGCCGATGCCGCTGCCGTTGTGCGCCGGATACGAATAAAAGCGGTCGAAGATCAGCGGCAGGCGGTTGCGCGCGATGCCGCAGCCCGTGTCGATGAACAGCAGGCGCGGCACGGCGCGCGCACCATCGATGACGATGCGCACACGGCCCTTGCCGGCGCGCTGTATGCTTTTCAGCGCATTGCGCAGCAGGTTCAGCAGGATCACCACGCACAGTTCCGACTGGCCGGCAAACCGGAAATCGGCCCGCAGCTCGACCTTGACGATGTCGCGCTGCGCGCTGCTGGTGAACGGGTAGCGGCGCAGCACGGCCGTCACGCTGTCGTGCATGGAAACCGACTCGCTCGCTTCGAGCTTGCGGCTGACGGCGCTGGCGCTGAGCAGGAACAGATCGACCATATGGTGCATATGGCGCACTTCGAACTGGATGCGGGCCAGCGCTTCCAGGCTCGCGGCATCCGACTCCATCGTTGCACGCTGCTGCAGCCATCGCTGCAGGCCCCGTACATTGGCTTCGACGCTGACCAGCGGCGTGCGCAATTCATGCGCCACGCTGCCCAGGCCAGCGGCCAGGCCCGCCAGCTTTTCCTGCGCCCCCACATGGCGGCCCACCTTGACCACGCACAGCACGGCGATCGTGAACCAGTGCACTGGCAGTTGCTGCAGCACCGCGCGTTGCAGCAGGAAGGCAGGATCGCCCAGCACGGCAAAAGCCAGGCAGGCCAGCACGGTGCCGCCCAGGTAAGCGAGCAAGGCGATGCGGGTATCGAAGTGGAACAGCACGATCAGCGCCACCAGCAGGGAATGCACCCACAGCGTCGAGGCGTGGTTCATCAGGAACATGAAGGTGAAAAAGAAGGGCAGCTCGAAGCTCAAGCCGAGGAACAGATACATGCTGAAGCAGCGGTTGCTGAAGCGGGCCGGCCACAGCGCAGGCAGGAACAGCAGCCCGGCCAGCGCGCGCAGGGCCAGTGATTCGTATTCCTGCGGAAAAAAAGTGTGCCACAGCATGTAATACAAGGGCATGCCGACGGCGCCGATGACGGCCAGCGCGCGCACCTGTTTACGCCGTAGTGGCAGGTGTTCGAGGGCGTCGTGGAAATGCAGGAAAGGCTGGAGCAGCTTGCCTGGCCATTGTTTTCCAGCAGGGGACTGCGCTTGCGTCATGGTGGGGGACGGTACTCATTGATGTGTATCAGTACAACATGATCGGCGCATTTCCTTTTGAAAACAGCGCTATTGCTCTGTTCGTTGAGCTGTATCAATCACTGGCCATGCGGCTCGCGCATGTTGGACGCGGTAATTCCCCCCGCAACCACTTCAGGAGTCCCTCATGTTGACCGCTATTTCCTCCCCGGCTATCCGTGCCGAACTGCAATTGCCTGCCTTTGTCCGCCAGCGCATGGACGAGCACTATGTCGAGCGCATCGCCAAGCTGCTGGGCGGCGAGCACTTGCACCAGTGGCAAACCGTGCCGACTGGCGCGGTGATGCTCGCTGGCAATGATTATCTGAACATCGCTGCCGAACCCGCCTTGCTGGCGGCGCAGGCGCAAGTCTTGCAGGGCGGCGGCGCGATGCTGATGTCGTCCGTCTTCCTGCAGGAGGGCAGCCGCCAGCACCGGCTCGAGCACAAGCTGGCGACCTTCCTCGGCAGCGAAGCATGCGTGCTGGCGCAATCGGGCTGGGCCGCCAACGTGGGCTTGCTGCAAAGCCTGGCCGGTCCCGGCATTCCCGTCTACCTCGACATGCAGGCCCATGCGTCGCTGTGGGAAGGGGTGCAGTCGGCGCAAGCCGTGGCGCATGCGTTTTTGCATAATGATGGCGCCCATCTGCAGCGCCAGGTGGACAAGCATGGTCCCAGCATCATCGTCGTCGATGCCTTGTACAGTACGAATGGCAGCGTCGCGCCCTTGCTGGAGATGGTGGAAATTGCCGAGCGCAGCGGCAGCATGCTGATCGTCGACGAATCGCACTCGCTGGGCACGCACGGTCCGCAGGGCGCGGGCCTGGTGGTGGAACTGGGACTGGCCGAACGCGTGCATTTCCGTACGGCCTCATTAGCCAAGGCGTTTGCGGGCCGGGCCGGGCTGATCACCTGTTCGGCCCAATTCAAGGGCTATTTTTTGTCGGCCTCGCGGCCCGCCATCTTCAGTTCTTGCCTGCTGGAACATGAACTGGCCTGGTTCGACGCGGCGCTCGATTGCATCCGCGCCGCCGATAGCCGCCGCGCTGCCTTGCGCCGCCACAGCGTGCTGCTGCGCCAGGGCCTGGCCGAGCTCGGCTACAACGTCAGCGATGGCAGCGAGCAAATTATCGCGCTGGAAGCGGGCAGCGAGCCCGATACTTTAAAGTTGCGCAAGGCGCTGGAACGCCACGGCATCTATGGCGCCGTGTTTTGCGCACCGGCCACGCCGAAAAATCGTTCGCTGGTGCGCCTGACCTTGAATGCCGGCTTGCGTGACGATGAATGCCAGCGCCTGCTGGCCGCCTGCGCCGCCATCCGCGATGACGTGGGCATGGCCAATTGGCCTTCCACGCGGCGCTTGCGCAAGCTGGCGCTGGTCTGAGTGACTACAGGGGCCGGCTTGCCAGCTGGCCCAGCAGGTTGGACAGGGCGTCGAGCTGGTCTGCTGGCGCATCGCTGAGCAATTCGCGGCAGACGGCTTGCGCCGTGACATGGGCGTTGGCCAGCAGCGCCTGGCCGGCTGCCGTGATGACGGCATAACCGACCCGGGCGTCGCGCGCATCGGCCTGGCGCGCGACCAGGCCGATTTTTTCCAGCGGCAGCAGTGAGCGGGTGATGCCGGACGCCGTCAGCGCCAGGCGCTCGGCCAGGTCCACGCGGCGCAGGCGGGCGCCGGGCGCGCGCTGCAAGTGGTACAGCAATTGATAATCGCTGAAGCTCAGGCCATGCAGATTGCCCAGGCTGGCGTCGAGCCGGCGCACCAGCACGGCCTGGGCGCGCGCCAGGCGCAGGCAAAAATCGAGGGCGCCATCCTGGCTGCCGGTAGAGAGATCGTTCATGTTTTCCTGGTGATGTCGTTGCACACTGCTTGAGTGCGCAAGTGTAAGGTAACTTCAATAAAATAGCTGCCCCTGTTCCTGCATTTGGCTGCGATGCAGTTCCAGCAGGCTGGCCAGTTCCGCATCCGCATCGAAGGCGGGATCGTCCGTCACCTCGACGGTGTCGATGACATCAAACTGAAACGCTGTCTCGCCATCGCGCCGCCAGTCCGCCAGCAGCACGCGATTGCGGTGGCTGCCCAGCTTGAGTTCGAAGCGGTGCCGGTTCAGCGCGCCGGGCGCATTGCGGCTCGCTGCCAGCAAGGTGCGGCCGCTGGGCAAATGCTGCAGGGTGAGGATGCCCAATGCTGGCGCTTGTTGCCGGTAAGCCGCTTTCAGGGCGGCTTGCTGTGTTTTATCCATGGTTAATCCCTTTCATCTTGACTCAGGCCCGGCGATGCCGGGAATTGTTGTGAACAGCGCCGCCGCGACGGCAGCGGCCAGCAGCATCGCGCCGCCGATACCAAACAGTTCGCCCACGCTGACATGGCGCATCAGCCAGCCGGTGGCGGCCGCCGACAGGGGCGCCAGGCCCAGGAAGATGGCCATGAACAGCGCCATCGCCCGGCCCAGCATGGCCGCTGGCACGCGCCGCTGTATCCAGGTAAAGATCGCCACCTGCAGATAGCCGGCCAGCGCGCCGGCCAGCAGCAGCAATACCGCCCCCTGCCAGCTGGCCGAGATTTGTCCCAGCGCCATCAGCAGCAGCCCCACCATGGCGTCGGCCAGCAGCAGGACGGCGCCGAAATGGTGTCTCAGCCATGGACCGGCGATGCCGGACGCCAGCATGCCAAGTAAAGTGCCGGCGCCGTGCGCACCCAGCAGCAGTCCCAGCGCTGCCGCGCCTTGCAGCCGCTGCTGGGCCAGCATGGGCAAGGCCACCTGCAACGGTCCCAAAACGAAGAACGCCACCACCGCCCAATACCCATAACAGCTGCGCAGGGAGACATCGCGCCAGACCAGGGCCAGGCCTGCCTTGGTTTCCATCCACATGCCACGCGCCGCCGCTGGCGCAGTGGACGTCAGCAGCCTGACCTTGCTCAAAGTCCAGGCCGACAGCAGAAACGTCAGCGCATCGATGGCGAAGGCCAGCGCCAGTGCGCTGCTGCTGGTGTGTCCGTGCGAGTCCTTGCTTGACAGCACCAGCGCCGCCAGCAGCGGGCCGGCCAGCAAGGTCAGCTGGCGCACGCCCATCTGCAGGCTGTTGGCCTGTTGCAGGAAGCGGGGCGGCACCGCTTGCGGCAGGATCGCCGTGCCTGCCGGAATGCTGAAGGCCGACGCCAGGCCCAGCGCCAGCGCGGCGGCATAGACCAGCGGCAGGCTGGCCTGGCCCAGCAACAGCAGCGTGGCCAGCGCCAGCAGGATGGCCGCGTTGGCAAATTTGCTGATCATCATCACGCGGACCGGTGCGTAGCGGTCGGCCATGGTGCCGCCCAAAATGATGAGCACGGCGCGCGGGCCGCCCATCAGGGCTACGCTGATGCCGAGGCTGAGGCTATCGTCCGTCAGGCCCAGCACCAGCCAGGGCAGGGCCAGCATGCTGAACTGGTCGCCCAGCATGGACACCAGGCCGCCGCACAGCAGCCAGCGGAAGTTGGTATTGCGCATTAATGTATCGCCAGTGACTGGCGTCGCGGTGGTCGTCATGCTGAACCTTTCTGTAAAGTGATTGCATAGTAGTTGATAAATGCTTGAGTAGTCAATTATATTGCCACACGTGGCAGCACGTCCCGCTTGCGCTATCATGACGGCCATGACTGATACCACTTCCCCCACCACCTTGTATGAAACCATCGGCGGCGCGCCCGTGCTGCGCCAGATGGTCGACCGTTTTTATGACTTGATGGAACTGGAGCCGGAATTTGCCGGCATCCGCGCCATGCATCCGCCCGAGACGGAAGGCTCGCGCGACAAGCTGTACTTCTTCCTGACGGGATGGATGGGCGGCCCGGACCTGTATATCGAAAAATTCGGCCACCCGCGCCTGCGCGCGCGCCATTTGCCGTATCCGATCGGCACCAGCGAGCGCGACCAGTGGCTGCGCGCCATGGCCTGGGCCATGGAAGACACGGGCATCGAAGAATCCCTGCGCGTGCGCCTGATGGAATCGTTTTATCAGACGGCCGACTGGATGCGCAACAAGCCCGACTAACCGCACTGATCCCTTATCGCCCAGACCATGAGCCAATTCGAGTTTTATATTTTGCTGGGGGCCATGGCGATCGCCATCGTCTTGTTAGTGCTCACTTTGCTGCGCCCCCGCGCGGGTGGCGGTGGCGATGGCGCCACCACCCTGGCGCTGGTGCAGCAGCATCAGCAGCAAAGCCTGGAACGCATCGACCGGGTCGAGCGCGAAGTGCGGCTGCAGCTGCAGGCGTCGGCGCAAGCCACGCGGCAAGACCTGGCGGCGGGCCTGGCGCAATTCCAGACGGCCACCTTGCAGCAGCTCGACAGCTTGCGCACGCAAATGCAGGCACAGGGGAAAGTCGGGCGCGAAGAACAGGCGCAAAGCCTGGCGCGCTTTGCCGACAGCACCAACCAGACCCTGGCCAAGCTGACGGAGTCGAATGCGCAGCGCATGCTGGAGGTGCGCGCCACGCTGGAAAGCAAGATCCGCGACTTGCAGGCCGATAATGGTGCGCGGCTGGAAGAAATGCGCAAGACGGTCGATGAAAAACTGCACGCCACCCTGGAAACGCGCTTGAGTGCCTCGTTCCAGCAAGTGTCGGAACGGCTGGAAAAAGTCCATCAGGGACTCGGTGAAATGCAGCAGCTGGCGCTGGGCGTGGGCGACCTGAAGCGGGTGCTCACCAACGTCAAGACGCGCGGCACCTGGGGCGAGGTACAGCTGGAAATGCTGCTGGAGCAAGTACTTACCGTCGATCAGTACGCGAAAAACGTGGAAACCATCGCCGGCAGCGGCGCGCGCGTGGAATTTGCCCTCAAGTTGCCGGGGCTGTCAGATGGCGGGTCGCCCGTGTGGATGCCGATCGATGCGAAATTCCCGAAAGAACAATACGAACGCCTGGTGGAAGCGGCCGAGCGGGCCGATGCGGAAGGCGTGCTGCTGGCCGGGCGCGAACTGGAGCGCGCCGTGCGGGGCGAGGCCAAAACCATCGCCGACAAATACCTGGCGCCGCCGCACACCACCGATTTCGCCATCCTGTTCCTGCCCACCGAAGGCCTGTATGCGGAAGTCATGCGCCGCCCTGGCCTGGCCGATGAATTGCAGCGCCTGCACCGCGTCAGCATCGCGGGGCCATCGACTTTGACGGCCTTGCTGAACAGCCTGCAGATGGGTTTCCGCACCCTGGCGCTGGAAAAACGCTCGTCGGAAGTGTGGCAAGTGCTGGGCGCCGTGAAAACGGAATTTGGCAAGTTCGGCGACGTGCTGTCGCAAACCAAGCTGACTTTGGAGCGGGCGGCCAAAAATATCGAAAGCGCGGAAGTGCGCAGCCGGCAAATGGCGCGCAAATTGAAATCCGTGGAAGCCTTGCCTGGCGAGGCGGCCGCCTTGCTGCTGGGCGCGACGGATGACGCTGCCTTGGGTGATGCTGAGTAAGTGCGCCCTTACATTGCTTTACGGCGCCGCGCGCAATAGCCCAGCAACACCAGGCCGGCCAGCAGCATGGCCCAGGTTTGCGGCTCCGGGACGGCGGGCAGCACGGACGGTCCCGTAGGCAAGGTTGGCAAGGTTGGCAAGATCGTGGTCGGCGGCAGCGGATGGATTTCAATAAAGCTGCTGCTGCCCGGACCGGGACGGATGGCGCCGCCGCCTGCGCCTGCCGATGGCGGCGCGGCGAAATTGGCCGGGCCATTGCCGGGGCCGCCGACAGCATTATTCGAGATGAAAGCAAAACCGCCACCGGCGGGCACCAGCGCCGCTTCGGCAAACGAGCCGCTGTGCAAGGCATCGGCCGGTGCGCCGCCAGGCGGCGCTGCAGCGGCGGGCAAGCCCGCTTCCGGTGCTGCCGCTGCAGCAGGCGCCGCAGCAGCGGCAGGCGCGGCGCCCGGCGCTGCCGCTGGCGCGCGCGTGATGCGGCTGACATTGCGGCACACGGTCGGCACCAGGATGCACTCGCCCTGCACGCAATACACCAGGCCCCGCTCCTGCATCTGGTCGCTCCACCCCGCCCGCGTCACATTGCGGCACACCCTGCCCGGACCAAAATGCATCTCGCTGATGCGCGGATTGTAATTTTGCTTGCCGCTGATGCTGTCGCGCTTGATGAGGACGATCTCATCGTACTGGCGCGTGCGCATGCGCTGCTTCAGTTCTTCGCGTATCTGCGGCGCGATATCCGTATAGCGGTCCACGGCCGCCACCACATCGCCCATGAACGGGTCTACGCCCGGGCGGTTCCAATTGCAGTTTTCCAGCACATCGGCGCGTGCCGGCGTTCCTTTTGCAATGGCGGGCAGGGACGCCAGGAACAGGACACCGAAGATGAGCCAAGTGCCCAGCAGATAGCCGGCCATGCTTGGGAAGGTGTGCTTTGCTGCCAGGGCAGTTGAGGAAATCATATCAAAATTGAATTATTTTCAGTGAGATTGAATGTTATCACCGAAGAAACTTCAATATCAACAAATAAATAAAATTATTATAATAGTTGTTGTGTTTGTTAAAATAATCTATTGGGGATACTATTGACTTTTTGATTTCATTGTGGCTGGGAGGCGGCAGCGATGAGCGAAAAAAAAGCGCCGCAAGAGCGGCGCCTGGGAGAGCGATGAGCTGAGCTTCAGGTCAATCCCTGGAACAGCACGATATCGACCAGCTCGCCAGCAGCGACCGGGCCTTGTTCCGCCGGCAACACGATCATGCAGTTGGCCTGTGTCATCGAGCGCAAGATACCCGAGCCTTGCGCACCCGTCACGCGTACGTGTTGCCGGCCGCTGGCGTCGCGCTCGACGATGCCGCGCTGGTATTCGGTGCGGCCGCGCCGCTTGCGGATAGCCGCTTGCGCCGGCACGCGCAGCAGGGGCAGGCTGGCCGCTTCCGCATCGGCGCCCATCATGCGCAGCAGGGTGGGGCGGGCCAGGAAATAAAAAGTGGCCATCACGGCGACCGGGTTGCCCGGCAGTCCCAGTAATAAAGCGGAATGGCCATCGACGGCGATGCGCCCAAAAGCCATGGGGCGGCCCGGACGCATATTGATTTGCCAGAAGGCCACTTCACCGAGCTGCGCCAGAATCTCGCGCGTAAAATCGGCCGCGCCGCTCGATACGCCACCGGAAGTGATGATCACGTCGGCTTGCGCGCAGGCGTGGCGCAAGGCCGCTTCCAGCGCTTCGGGCTGGTCCTTGACGATGCCCAGGTCCAGCACGTCGCAGCCGAGGCGCTGCAGCATGCCCAGCAAGGTGTGGCGGTTGCTGTCATAGATGCAGCCCGCGTCCAGTGGCTCGCCCAGCGAGCGCAATTCATCGCCGGTCGAGAAAAACGCCACGCGCAGGCGGCGCCGCACGGGCACGCTGGCGATACCCAGCGAGGCGAGCAAGCCCAGCTCGGCGGGTCGCAGCAGCTTGCCTTGCAGCAGCGCCGGCTGGCCTTGCTTCAAGTCTTCGCCCTTGAAACGGCGGTTGTCGCCTGGCCGTATCACCTTGGGCGCCACAGTAATGCTGCGTTCACTTGTTTGCAACACCAGTTCCTGCGGCACCACGCTGTCGCAGCCGGCCGGCATCACGGCGCCCGTCATGATGCGTGCGCAGGTACCAGGAATGATTTCTACCGTGCCAGGCCGCCCGGCCAGGATGGTGTCGACCACGGACAAGGTAATCGGAGTGTCGCCGGCCAGGTCGCTGCCGTGCAGCGCATAGCCATCCATGGCGGAATTGTCGTGCGCGGGCACGCTGATGGGCGAAATGATGTCGGCCGCCAGGATACGCTCCAGCGCTTGCGGCAGCGGCAGCTGTTCAATGTCCGCCAGCGGCGTGACGGCGCTGTGCAGGATGGCTTGCGCCATGGGCACGCTGAGATCCTGCGCCTGCACGGCCGCCAGTTCCTCGGGCGTGTTGAGATTGCGGAAGGCGGTCTGATCCTCGAACAGCACTTGCGCCAGGGTTAATGGGCCATGCCAGGCGCTCATCTTGCGCCCGCCCTCGGCCAGGTAGCTCTCCAGCTGGGGCAGGGCGGATGTTTTGACCAGGCAAAATACGGGATGGGGGCGCAATTGCGTGGCGCCCGTTGCCGGATCGTGTTCTTGCGTCACGGCAATCGCCAGGTCGGCATCGGCTTGCTGCAATCCCGTCGCCAGCCGCGCCGCCAGGTCAGGCGGCAGCAGTGGCGAGTCGCAGGGCACTACTAATAGATACGGCGTGGTGGCCCGGCGCAAGCCGCTTTGCAGGCCGGCCAGCGGACCGCGGTAATCGCCGTGTTCATCGGGCCAGATGGGCAGGCTGAACTGGGCGTAGCTTTGCGCATGCTGGTTGACGTTCAGGGCGACTTGCCCCACTTGCGGCGCCAGGCGTTGCAGCACGTGGGCCACCAGGGGCTGGCCATGCAGGGGCAGCATGCCCTTGTCGACCTGGCCCATGCGCGTGCCCAGGCCGCCAGCCAGGATCAGGCCGGTAATTTCTTGTTTAGCTATCATGTGGAATGGTGATGTTGACGCATACGCCATGGTAACAGCGCCGGGGCGCAGCACCGCTTGCTTCAGCCGCCGATATACGACATTTCCACTTTCTTTTTGCTCTGCCGGGGCATCGCGCTATCGAGTGGCGTCTGGCTGCTGCGCAATTCCGAATAGCGGTCGCCACGGCTGCGCCACAATTGCGCCAGCGCCGTCGACATTTCCTCGTCGCTGCGGCCCCCACGCAGCAGGGCCCGCAAGTCGTGGCCATCGGTGGCGAACAAGCAGGTATAGAGCTTGCCTTCCGTCGACAAGCGGGCGCGGCTGCAATCGCCGCAGAAAGCGTGCGTGACGCTGGAAATCAGGCCGATTTCGCCGCCGCCATCCAGGTAGCGCCAGCGCGTTGCTGTTTCCCCTACGTAATTGGGATCGGCGGCGACCAGGGGCATGACGGCGTTGATGCGGCGCGCGACCTCAGCCGAGGGCACCACTTCGCGCAAGTCCCAGCCATTCGAAGCGCCCACATCCATGTATTCGATGAAGCGCAAGATAGTCGGCGTGCCCTTGAAGTGGCGCGCCATCGGCACGATTTCCTGCTCGTTCATGCCGGCCTTGACCACCATATTGACCTTGATGGGTCCCAGTCCGACCTGGTGCGCCACGGCTATGCCATGCAGCACGTCGGCCACGGCAAAATCGACATCGTTCATGCGCTTGAAAGTGGCGTCGTCCAGCGCATCGAGCGACACGGTAACGCGCTTCAGGCCCGCATCCTTCAATGCCTGCGCTTTTTTTGCCAGCAAGGAGCCGTTGGTGGTCAGGGTCAGGTCCAGCGGCTGGCCGGACGGCGTGCGCAGGGCCGCCAGCATGGCCACCAGCTTTTCGATATTCTTGCGCAAGAGTGGCTCGCCACCCGTCAGGCGGATCTTTTCCACGCCATGCGCCACGAACAGGCGGGCGATACGCAGGATTTCCTCAAACGATAGCAAATCCGTGTGCGGCAGATACACGTGGTTCTTGTCGAACACTTCTTTCGGCATGCAATATACGCAGCGGAAGTTGCAGCGGTCGGTAATGGAAATGCGCAGGTCGTGCAGGGGCCGGCCGCGGCGGTCGGCAAGCTGGCCGCTGGGGCTTTCCAGCCGTTCCGGTATCGCCAGTCGCCCGTTGCGGGCCGTGGCGAAATAAATAATCTTGTCATTCATGAAGGTGATGCCAGGTACAAAAGTGTGCGTTCAAGGCAGATACGATAGCACGAGGCCGAAGATGGCACAGGCGAGCAGCAATTTGATGGTGCCTATTTGAAACTTCATCAACGCCACCGCCGCCGCTGCGCCGATGGCGATGGCTAGCCAGTCGACATGCAGCGAGGGCGTGTCGATCACGAAGACATGGCGCCCGAAGAAGATGGCCAGGCTGGCGATCACCCCGACCACGGCGGCCGAAATGGCAGTTAACGGGGCGTTCAGGCGCAGATTGCCGCGCGTAGCCTCGACCACCGGCGCGCCGGCCAGGATGAAGATGAACGATGGCAGGAACGTGAACCAGGCCGTGACCAGGGCGCCGGCCACGCCCGCCAGCCACAGGTGTTCGCCCAGGACGGCGTGGCTCCAGCCGCCGACAAAACCGATGAAAGCGACAATCATGATGAGAGGGCCGGGCGTGGTTTCACCGAGGGCCAGGCCATCCATCATTTGTGCGCTTGTTAGCCAATGGTAATGATCGACGGCGCCTTGATATAGGTATGGCAACACGGCGTACGCGCCGCCAAAGGTGAGCAGGGCGGCCTTGCTGAAGAATAGCCCCATTTGCGCCAGCGGCTGCTCGCGTCCGCCGAGCAGGGCCAGCACCAGCCACGCCAGCAACACCAGCAGCATGCCCGCCAGGCTGGAGGACAGCAGGCGTAACCAGGTAAAACGGGCGTGGGGCGGCGTCGGCGTGGTGTCGTCGATCAGGGCCGGCGGATGGCTGCCGGCTGCGCCATGGGGCGTACTGGCGGTGTGGAATTGGCCAGGCAAGCAATAGCCACCCGCCAGACCCAGCAGGCAGGCGCCGAGCACGATCAGCGGAAATGGCAGATGAAGGGCGGCGATGGCGATAAAAGACGCCAGCGCAATGCCGATCAGGCTGGGGCTGCGCAGGGTGCGCCGGCCTAGTCGCCAGGCGGCGGCCAGTACGATGGCCACCACGGCAGGCTTGACGCCGTACAGGATGCCGGCGATGGCGGGTACATTGCCGTAAGCCATGTAAATGGATGACAGGCCGATCAGGAGCAGCAAGGATGGCAGCAGGAATAGCAGGCCAGCCATGATGCCGCCGCGCGTGCGGTGCATCAGCCAGCCGATGTAGATGGCCAGCTGGGTGGCTTCGGGGCCGGGCAGCAGCATGCAGTAATTGAGTGCATGCAGGAAGCGCTGTTCGGAAATCCAGCGCCGCTTTTCCACCAGCTCGGCATGCATCATGGCGATCTGGCCGGCCGGGCCGCCAAAGCTGACACAGCCCAGTTTGAGCCAATACCAGAAGGCGGTGCCCAGGCTGACGGGGGCGGGAGGGGTGTCGGAGTGGTGCATGGCTGGCGGAATGGCTGGCGGTAGGGATGAAAAAAGGGGAAGCCTGAGCTTCCCCTTGGTGATGAGCGGCTGGACGAATCCGGCTCGCTTATGGACGTTGCGTGTTGACCTGGATCAACGGCTCATCCGATTGCGGCGGCAATGGCTTGCGCTCGCGTGGCTTGCGTACCGGCGGCACGGCCTTGGCGGCTGCTTCGCGCGCCAGGCGCAGTTTTTCCGGATCGGTGGAGGCCAGGGTCAGGCCAGCCGAACCGAGTACGGCGTTCAAGTCCACCGGCGCCGCAGCAACGGCGGGAGCAGGGGCAACTGCGGGGGCAGGCGCAACTACGGGCGCAGGCGTAGCTGCCGGGGCAACTTCTGCCACGACAGGGGCTGCCACTGCTGGCGCTGCAACAACTGGCGCTGCAACAACTGGAGCGGCTTCAGCGACGACGACGGGCTCGGCGACTGGAGCAACTGCCGGGGCAACTTCCGCCACCGTTGCTGCTTCCACGGCGACCGGCGCTTCGACTGCCACTGCGGCAGCTTGCTCAGCCGGGGCTGGCGCAGCTTCGCTTGCCGCGGCGACGGTTTCGGTCACCGCTGCAGGTGCAGGCGCAGCAACTTCCGCTGGCGCTGCGACCACTGCTGCTGGAGCCGCTTCAGCAACTTCCGCTACTGGCTCGGCCACGACTGCTGGCGCAACTTCAATGATTTCAGCGGCTGGCGCAGCTTCGGCGGCGACAGCGGCCACTGCCACCGCAGCGGCTGGCTCAGCGATGACGGCTGGAGCGGCAGCAACAGCTGCGGCAACAGGTGTCGTGACCTCGGCAACAACTGGTGCAGCGGCCACTTCAGCAGTCACGGCGGCAGGCGCTGGCTCGGCTTCGGCGGCCGGGGCCACCGTGAAGCTGATGACAGGTGCCGGCGCTTCCTGGCCTTCGTTTTCACCGTTTGCCGATTCGATCAGCTCACCGGTTTCACGGTCGCGGCGGTTGCGGTTGCGGCCACCACGACGACGGCGGCGGCGTGGCTCTTCGCCTTCGACTTCGTTTTCCGTCTCTTCGCCTTCCGGGCCGGCGTTGGCCGGTGCTTTCAGCAGGCTGGTTGCGGCGGCGTCGGTCGCTGGGCCATGCGATGGCACGACCACGTTGATCGCGCTGGCGGTCGCGCCGACTGCTGCCAGTTCATCGGCCTTGGTTTCGGCCACGACGGCTTTGTCGGCACGTGGCTCACGCGCTTCGCGTGGCTGGCGTGGTGGACGTTCGCCGCGCTCGGGACGCTCGCCGCGTGGTTCGCGTTCTGCGCGTTCGCGTGGCGCCGGTGCTGAGGCATCGCCTTGCTCGCGGACTTCACGCGGTTCGCGCGGTGGACGCGGCGGGCGTGGCGGACGGGCGGCTTTTTCCTGGGTTTCGGTGTCTTTCGTCGCCTCATCCTGGGCAGCACGGCCCTGGCCTGGCTCGCGTTCTTCGCGGCCTGGCTTGCCGTTGCGGCCACGGCTGCGTGGACCACGGCTGTTGCGGTCGCCGCGGTCGCCACGCTCGCCATTGCCGTTGCCGGCTGGTTTGGCCGGTGTCGCAGGCGCAGGCGCAGCCACTGGCGCCGGGGCGCCCGTGAAGAAGCTGATGATTTTCGCCAGGAAACCTTTAGGTGCAGCGGCGGGAGCCGGCGCAGCTTTCGTTTCGACCGGCTTGCGCTCGACCAATGGCGCCGGCTGGTCAGGGGTAATCGTCTTGACGACGGCTTCCTGGCGCGGCTTGGTTTCTTCCTTCTGGCGCTTGCTGTACGCCATGTCGGTTTCAGCGTGTTCGGCCAGGTTGTAGCTGGCCTGGCTGTCTTCCAGGCGAGGATCGTCGTGCTTGATGCGTTCCAGTTTGTAGTGCGGCGTTTCCAGATGCTTGTTCGGGATCAGGATCACGGCGATGCGGTGGCGGTTTTCGATCTTGAGCACTTCGCCGCGTTTTTCGTTCAGCAGGAAAGCGCCGACATCGACGGGCACTTGCACGTGGATGGTGGCCGAGTTTTCCTTCATCGCCTCTTCCTGGATGATGCGCAGCACCTGCAGGGCGGACGATTCGGTATCGCGGATATGGCCGGTGCCGGAGCAGCGCGGGCACGTCACGTGCGAGCCTTCGGACAGCGAAGGGCGCAGGCGCTGGCGCGACAGTTCCATCAGGCCGAAGCGCGAAATCTTGCCCATTTGTACACGGGCACGGTCATGGTGCAGCGCGTCTTTCAGGCGCTGTTCCACTTCGCGCTGGTTTTTCGCCACTTCCATGTCGATGAAGTCGATCACGATCAGGCCGCCCAGGTCGCGCAGGCGCAGCTGGCGGGCCACTTCTTCGGCCGCTTCGCAGTTGGTGTTGAAGGCGGTGGTCTCGATGTCCGAGCCGCGCGTGGCGCGGGCCGAGTTGACGTCGACGGAAACCAGTGCTTCGGTGTGGTCGATCACGATGGCGCCGCCCGATGGCAGCGGCACGGTGCGGCTGTAGGCCGTTTCGATCTGGTGTTCGATCTGGAAACGCGAAAACAGCGGCACATCGTCGCTGTAGCGTTTTACGCGGTGCACCATGTCGGGCATCACGTTGCTCATGAATTGCTGGGCCTGGTCGTAGATCTCGTCGGTATCGATCAGGATCTCGCCGATATCCGGCTGGAAGTAGTCGCGGATCGCGCGGATCACCAGCGACGATTCCTGGTAGATCAGGAAAGCGCCGTTGCCTTCCTTGCCGGCGCCTTCGATGGCGCGCCACAGTTGCATCAGGTAATTCAAGTCCCACTGCAGTTCATCGACGTTGCGGCCGATGCCGGCGGTGCGGGCAATCACGGACATGCCCGACGGCAAGTCCAGTTTATCCATGGTTTCGCGCAATTCCTGGCGCTCTTCGCCTTCCACGCGGCGCGAAACACCGCCGCCACGGGGGTTGTTCGGCATCAGCACCAGGTAGCGGCCAGCCAGCGAGACGAACGAGGTCAGGGCGGCGCCCTTGTTGCCGCGTTCTTCTTTTTCGACCTGGACCATGATTTCCTGGCCTTCGCGCAGCGCTTCCTTGACGGAGGCATTGCGCACATCCACGCCTTCGCGGAAGTAGGTGCGGGCCACTTCCTTGAAGGGCAGGAAGCCGTGGCGGTCTTCGCCATAGCTGACAAAACACGCTTCGAGCGAAGGCTCGATACGGGTGATGATGCCCTTGTAGATGTTCGATTTGCGCTGTTCGCGCCCGGCTGTCTCGATATCGATGTCGATCAGTTTTTGTCCGTCGACAATCGCTACGCGCAGTTCTTCTTGCTGCGTGGCATTAAACAACATGCGTTTCATTTTTATAACTCCGCGGCCCGTAGGCCATCTCGAGGCTGCTTCCTGGGAAGCGGCCAAAGTACAGGGATATATGCGAGAACGGGAGTGTAGGCGGGGGAAATGCCTAGTCGTGCGGAGCAATAACGCGTACTACCGTACTACAGTACGTACGTTACGGCCGCAACAGGCGCGGTGAGGTCAATCGTCATGCCGAGTGCACAGCGCACTTGCAACTCATCTGATACAGCCCGAGTGTGTGTCGGGGGCAGAGAATGCAAGCGGACAGCAAATTCAGAGCCAAATCGTCAGCAGGCTCATTACAGGGATCGCGATGGCGAGGCCTGGCCTCAGCCTATTCATCGACAACCCCAGGTGGCCGCATACGGGTTTGGCGAAAACGGCAAGCGTTATCAACTTCATCAACCCGCGAGCCCGACTTGATAAGTCGCGCTAACGGGTACTTATCCTTACAATCCAATACACTCTCTTCAGCATCCGTACGCCTTATCCGATTACAACTACGGTGCAACCTTGATTCGCGCAGGGACGGTGCATATACATTTTTTTCCACCGAATTTGCAATTTGGCGAGGCCGGTGGAGACGCCCCTGTGTAAAATGTGCTTTTATTCTTACACCAGCAGCAGCCAGGGCCGCAGCAAAAACAATTATATATTCAAAATGAAGGACTTAGAGAGATTTCTGGGAAGACATAGTAAATGAAGAGTCAAAATGATGTTGTTCCCCCTTCAACACCCCCGGTTCAGCCGCAAGCCCAATTCGTCACGATCGCTGAAGAAGAAGCTGGCCAGCGCATCGACAACTACTTATTAAGAGTGTGCAAGGGAGTGCCTAAAAGTCACATCTACCGGATCTTGCGTTCGGGAGAAGTGCGGGTTAATAAAGGCCGTATCGATCAGTTGTACCGCCTTGCCGCCGGCGACGTGGTGCGCATTCCGCCGGTGCGCGTGGCCGAAAAAGCCGCCACCGGCGCACCTGCCGCCGAATTTGCCGTCATCTATGAAGATGCGCAGCTGCTGGTCATCGACAAGCCGGCCGGCGTGGCCGTGCACGGCGGCTCGGGCGTCTCGTTCGGGGTGATCGAGCAATTGCGCGCGTCGCGCCCGGATGCCAAGTTCCTGGAACTGGTGCACCGGCTGGACCGCGATACGTCCGGCCTGTTGTTATTGGCAAAGAAACGTTCTGCCCTGACCAACCTGCATGAGCAGATGCGCGACGGCGTCACCGACAAGCGCTACCTGGTCCTGGTGGCCGGCGACTGGAAGAATGCACGCCAGCACGTGAAATTGCCTTTGCATAAATATACGACGGCCGAAGGCGAGCGCCGGGTGGCGGTGCAAGCCGATGGATTGCCATCGCACACGGTATTTTCACTGTTGTATAAATATAACAACTTCGCCTTGCTGGAAGCCGAATTGAAGACGGGCCGCACGCACCAGATCCGCGTGCACCTGTCTTCGTCGGGCTTCCCCATCGCTGGCGACGATAAATATGGCGATTTTGCCCTCAACCGCGCCTTGTTGAAGGCGGACAGCACGCGTGGCGCCCTAAAGCGGATGTTCCTGCACGCCCATCAAATCACGTTTACGCACCCGGAAACGGGCAAGAGCATGACCTTGAAGGCGCCGCTGGCTGCCGAATGCGAGCGTTTCTTGGTAAGCTTGGGCAAACCGCTGGCCCTTACTGCCCGTTAGCGCCTTCAACTTTGCGCAACACTGCGAAACACTGCGATGGCGCGACTACTCATCAGGTAGCCATGCCATCCTTCACCACTCAAGGAGCCGGCGTTCGTAGCGTCGGGAAACATGGCAAGAAAGCAATTTGATCTGATCGTCTTCGATTGGGACGGTACTTTGATGGATAGTACCTCCACCATCGTGCAATGTATCCAGGCCGCAGCCAAAGACCTGGGCTTGCCTGTTCCCACTGATTTGCTCGCTTCCCACGTGATCGGCCTGGGGCTGCAGGAAGCCATGCAACTGGTGATGCCTGGTGTCGAGCCGAAATACCATGCGCGCATGGCGGAACGCTACCGCTATCACTATCTGTCGAGCGACCATCAGCTGAGCTTGTTCCCCGGCGTACATGAGATGCTGGAAGATCTGTCGCAGCATGCCTATTTCCTGGCGGTCGCCACCGGCAAGAGCCGCGTGGGCCTGAACCGTTCACTGAACGCGGTCAAATTGTTGTCCCTGTTTGACGCCACGCGTTGTGCCGATGAAACGTTTTCCAAGCCGCATCCTGCCATGTTGCAGGAATTGACGCGTGAACTGGGGCAGGATATCCGCCGTACCGTGATGATCGGCGATACTAGCCACGATCTGCAGATGGCCAACAATGCGGGCGCGGCAGGGATCGCCGTGGAATACGGCGCCCATCCGGTGGAGCAGTTGCAAGCATGCAAGCCCTTGTATTCCGCCGCCAGCGTGGCGGACCTGCATCAATGGCTGAGCGAGAACGCATGATGAGCGATGTTGTCGATATGTTGATCTGCGCCGCCGATGCCGTGCAGGAGGGGGGCAAGGGCGTGCGGTTTCCCGTCTCCGCCGGCGGCGAGGCGACCACCGGTTTCGTGGTGCGCTATGAAGGCAGGGCGTATGGCTATCTGAACCGTTGCGCCCACGTGCCGATCGAGCTGGACTGGGCCGAAGGCGAGTTTTTCGAATCGAGCGGCTTGTACCTGATGTGTTCCACGCACGGCGCCGTCTACGTACCCGATAGCGGCGTGTGCGCGGGCGGACCGTGCAAGGGCGGCCGTTTGCGCCCGATCCCCGTGGCCGAGCGCGACGGCCAGTTGTACTGGCAGCCCGACGATTATGTCAGGCCACGCCAGGCATGATGCCCGGTGCTGGTCTTTAGCTGGTCTTTATTTAAGCAAAGTGAATTATGAGCGATAACACGAATGACACGCCGGTCTCTGCTGCTTTTGGGGGCGCCGGTGCTGGCGCCAACGGCAACTGGGAACGCGAGGTGCTGGAAAAGCTGGTGTTTGCCACCTTGCAGGAACAGCGCGCACACCGGCGCTGGAGCGTGTTTTTCAAGGTGACGAGTTTGCTGGTGGTGCTGTTCGCCTTGTGGGTGTTTTATGACTACAACAATACGGACGATAGCGAAACCCTGGGCCGGCACACGGCCCTGATCGATATCACGGGCACCATCGATGCCGATGGCAGCGGTTCTGCCGGCGTGGTGATCCCTGCGCTGGACAAGGCGTTCTCGGATTCCGGCTCGGTCGCGGTGGTGCTGCATATTAATAGTCCGGGCGGCAGCCCCGTGCAGGCAGGCATGATCGTCGATGAAATGCAGCGCCTGCGCAAGGGCTATCCCGACAAGCCGCTGTATGTGGTGGTCGATGAAATGTGCGCCTCCGGTGGCTATTACATCGCCGCCGCGGCCGACAAGATTTTCGTCAACAAGGCCAGCGTGGTCGGTTCCATCGGCGTGCTGATGGATGGCTTCGGTTTTACGGGCGCCATGGAAAAGGTGGGCATTGAACGCCGTTTACTGACGGCCGGCGAGAACAAGGGTTTCATGGATCCGTTCAGCCCGCTGAGTGAAAAACACAAGGCCTATGCCCAGGGCATGCTTAATGAAATCCACCAGCAATTCATCGACGTGGTGCGCGCCGGGCGCGGCAAGCGCCTGAAAGAAACGCCAGAGATGTTTTCGGGCCTGTTCTGGACCGGCGCCAAGGCCGTTGAAATGGGCCTGGCCGATGACTTCGGCACGGTCGACAGCGTGGCGCGCGATGTCGTCAAGGCGGAAGACATCGTCGACTACACGCAACGCGAAGGCTTGCCTGAGCGCGTGCTGAAAAAGTTCGGCGCTTCGCTGGGCGCCGGCGCCATGAAGGCGGCCATGCAGGACGTCAAGCCGATGTTGCGATGAGGGAAATGACGCTGTCATTCTGATAGCGTCAGCCAGCATGCCCTTGCTAAAAGCGGGTAAATTGCCTTGAAAATGACAGGCTGTGGTCTATATTGACACTGTAGTTCATGTCAAGGGAGGGGCGATATAAGTCTACTATGTTGTCGGAAGGCTGGCGAAGCTAGTCAGCACTAACTTGAATGAGTTGGTCTTGGAACTACTTGCCGCATCGACGATGCGGTTTTGAGTGAATTTACATTCCTCACTAAAGTCCCGATGGGGCTTGGTAACGGCGGCGCAATGCCGCCGTTACCTTTTGTGCGGCAAGCTGGCTGCCGCGGGCCGCAGCTCAGCTCAGCTCGGGTCAAGTTGGGCAGTGCAGGCAGGTACTGTCCGGACTGCTCTCGTCCGCCGGGGTGTTGGCGACAGTGGCGTTCTCCGGCGCTTCTGCCTGGGCAAAGCCGCCCGCTTCCAGCCAGCACATGAAATCACATTGCGTCTGTGCCTGCCAGCGCGACTGGCAGGGAAGGGGCGTGCAACTCGCCTTGCAGGGTGTGCCTTCCTGCTGCGTTTGCATGGCTTGCGTCGGTGGCGTGCCGCGCCAGCGCGCCACGGCTAGCCGCACTTTGTGCATCGCGCTCTGTTCCTTGGCGAGACGCAGTCGCATCTCGTGGATGCTGCCTTCCAGGGCAATATGGTCTATGTCATGCATACGCAGCTCTTCTTGGTTCTACCGTTATTCCTAAAGGCCGTTAGGCGGATTCCTAACGAGATTCCAGTTTATCCATGCAATATTCCGAGCGCTTGATATATCTCAAAAGAACTGGCCGCCTGGCTAAAAAAGAGTGCTTGAATTTTGTCTGTTGTTTGCTTTGCCAGCTTGCTTGGCGCCAAGGTCTTGCTTCCTGGTGCAGATGTGCGCCGTCTTCACGCTGCAGGCGCCATCTGTTAAAGTCACGCCCATGAGTAAATTATCCCTAGACCGCATCCTGCAATCGCAGGGCTTTGGCACCCGCAAGTATTGCCGCTCCCTCATCGACGATGGCGATGTCGTCATCGACGGCGTGACCCAGACCAACTATCGCACCACCGTCGAGACGGAAGGCCTGGTGCTGCACGTCTTCGAGGAAGAGTGGGTGTACCACGAACACCTGTATCTCGCGCTCAACAAACCCGCGAATTTCGAATGCTCGCGCAAGCCCAGCCATCACCCTGGCGTGCTGACCTTGCTGCCGGAACAGTTCAGCTGGCGCGAAGTGCAGCCGGTCGGCCGTCTCGACCACGATACGACCGGTATGCTGCTGATGTCCGACGATGGGCCCTTTATCCATGCACAATCGTCGCCGAAGCGTCATGTGCCGAAAATTTACCAGGCCACCACGCAAGAGCCCGTGACCGATGAACTGGTGGCGCTGCTGCTGGCTGGCGTGCAATTGCACGACGAGCCGGCGCCGCTGGCCGCCGTCACTTGCATCAAGCGCGGCGAGCACCAGCTGGAAATCGTGCTGGAGCAGGGCAAATACCACCAGGTCAAGCGCATGCTGGCCGCCGCCGGCAACCATTGCAGCGCCTTGCACCGTTCCGCGATTGGCAGCCTGACCCTGGAATCGCTGGGGATTGCCGAAGGCGAGTGGTGTTATCTGACACCAGCGCAACTGGCGCAGCTGGCCTGATTTCCTTCCTGATAATAAAAGCCGGGAATTCCCGGCTTTTTGGCGTCTGATTGACGCCAATAGCCTGCATCTGACAAATTCCGCCCATGAAATTAGCCACCTTGAATGACGGCACGCGCGATGGCCAGCTGGCCGTCGTCTCGCGCGACCTGAAAACCGCCCATCTGGCCGACGGCATCGCCTCCACTCTGCAGCGGGCGCTCGACGACTGGACCTTTATCGCGCCGCAGCTGGATTTGCTGTACCAGACCATCAATAGCGGACGCGGCCATCGCGCCTTCGAGTTCGATCCTGCCAACTGCATGGCGCCGCTGCCGCGCAGCAGCTTGCGCGTGGCTGGCGTGTCGTATTTGCAGCAGGTGGAGCGGGCCTGCAAGGCGGCGGGCCGCGAAGTGCCGGCCAATTTGCGCGACACGCCGCTGATGTACCAGGGCGCCAGCGACCATTTCCTGGGCGCCCAGGATCCCATCGTGCTGGCCTACGAGCAGTGGGGCATCGATTATGAAGCAGGGATTGCCGCCATCACGGACGACGTGGCCATGGGCTCCACGGCCGACCAGGCGCATATGGGCATCAAGCTGCTGATGCTGGTCAATGACGTGACGCTGCGCAACCTGGCTCCTGATGAGCTGGCCAGCGGCCATGGTTATCTGCAAGCCAAGCCGTCGATGGCGTGCTCGCCGGTAGCGATTACGCCCGATGAGCTGGGCGACGCCTGGCGCGGCGGCAAGGTGTGCCTGCCGTTGCGCTCCAGCCTGAATGGCAAGCTGACAGGCCAGCCCGCCGCCGGCGCCGACATGAGCTTCAATTATCCGCAGTTATTGGCCCACCTGTGCCAGACCCGTTCGGCAGGCGCCGGCAGCGTGGTCAGCGCGGGCGGGGTGGCCAATAAGGAGATGAAGAAGGGCTTTTCCAGCATTGTTGAGCGACGTAACCAGGAGATCATCGCCGATGGTGTGGCCACTACGCCATTCATGCTGTTTGGCGACACGATCCGCATCGAAATGCTGGGCGACGATGGCAAGTCGCTGTTTGGCGCGATTGAGCAGAAGGTGGAGCAGGCAGAAGCGCGTAAAAGTCGGTAGGGGCTCCGAGAAAATGGCCATGGCTGCGTTGCCGCCCCTCGCCGTACTCATCGTACTGTCTTCGGGGCGGCGCCTTGCGCTGACCATTTTTCGGCCCCCTTTAAAGTGGGTGCCTGCGGCACCTTTAAGATAATTGAAAAGCAGGGCATTTACTGCCCTGTTCCGCTGATGGCATGCGCCTTGCAGGCTCGATAATGTCTCATGCCCAGTCCCTCATGCGCCTAGCCAGGCTGCAGGACTTCACCGGAGTTGATTGATGTCGGAAGACAGCGACGCAGAAAAGACCGAAGCCGCGTCACCGAAGCGCCTCGAGCAGGCGCGTGAGGAAGGCGATGTTCCGCGATCGCGTGAAGTGGCCACGTTTACGGTGCTGATGGCGTCCGGCTGCTGCCTGTGGTTTGCCGGCGATTCCATCGTGCGGCGGCTGTCGGCCGTGATGGTGTCCGGGCTGTCGATGGACCGGGAACAGATCTTGAATCCCAATGCGATGATCTTGCGCATCGCCTACGACGTGGGCGCGGTGCTGCTCACCTGCCTGCCGTATGCGGTGGTGATCATGATCGTGGCGCTGGCGTCGCCGCTGCTGGTGGGCGGCTGGCTGTTCAGCTCGAAAGCGTTTACGCCGAATTTCGGCAAGCTCAACCCGATCAAGGGCCTGGGCAATATGTTTTCCAAGAATGCGCTGGTGGAGTTGCTCAAGGCGATCGCCAAGACCATCGTGGTCGGCATCGTCGCCTGGCTGGTGATGCAGCATCACAAGGAAGCGGTGCTGGGGCTGACGGTGGAATCCTTGCGCGTCGGCACGGCCCACCTGGTCAGCCTGCTGATCAGCGCTTTCCTGATCATCGTCGGCGCGCTGGGCCTGATCGCCGCCATCGATGGTCCGTACCAGATGTGGCACTACGCCAATAAAATGAAAATGACCTTGCAGGAAGTCAAGCAGGAGTCGAAGGAATCGGACGGCAATCCGCAGATCAAGGCGAAGATCCGCCAGTTGCAGCGTGAAGCCTCGCGCCGCCGCATGATGGCCGACGTGCCCACTGCCGACGTGGTGGTGACCAACCCGACCCATTACGCGGTAGCGCTCAAGTATGGCGCCAATTCGCGTGGCGCGCCGCAGGTAGTGGCCAAGGGCGTCGATGAAGTGGCGGCCAAGATCCGCGAAGTGGCTGGCGAGAACAAAGTTGCCATCCTGGAAGCGCCGGCCCTGGCCCGTGCATTGTATAAACATACGGATATTGGCGACGAAATACCGGAAGCGCTGTACGCGGCCGTGGCCGAGGTGCTGGCGTATGTGTTCCAGCTGCGCTCGTATGGCAATGGCCACGGCCAGCGCCCCGACAAGCCGAAGCAGCTCGATGTGCCGCCCGAGCTCGATCCCTTGAACCCGGCATCGCAAGTAGCACCACAGACACCCCCTGCGCCCGGCGCGGACGACAAGAATAAAGGAAGTACACCATGAACGGCGTCACCATGCCAGCCTGGCTGAGCGGATTGAAGGGCAGTGCCAGCAAGGGCATCGCCGCGCCTGTCATCATCATCATGCTGCTGGCGATGATGGTGCTGCCGCTGCCGGCCTTTATCCTCGACATTTTCTTCAGCTTTAATATTGCCCTGTCCATCATCGTGCTGCTGACGGCGCTGTACACCGTCAAGCCGCTCGATTTCATGGCTTTCCCGACGATTTTGCTGGTGTCGACCATGCTGCGGCTGTCGCTGAACGTGGCTTCCACCCGCGTGGTGCTGACGGAGGGCCATACGGGCGCCGATGCGGCCGGCAAGGTGATCGAGGCTTTCGGTCACTTCTTGATCGGCGGTAACTACACGGTCGGTATCGTCGTGTTTATTATCTTGACCATCATCAACTTTACCGTGGTCACCAAGGGTGCAGGCCGTATCGCCGAGGTGGGCGCCCGCTTCGCGCTGGATGCCATGCCCGGTAAGCAGATGGCGATCGACGCCGACCTGAATGCCGGCCTGATCGGTGAAGACGAGGCGCGCCGCCGCCGCACGGAAGTGGCGCAGGAAGCCGAATTCTATGGCGCCATGGACGGCGCCAGTAAATATGTGCGCGGCGATGCCATCGCCGGCATCATGATTACCGTGATCAACATCGTCGGCGGCCTGATCGTCGGCCTGGTGCAGCACGACATGGGCTTTGCCGATGCATTGAAGAACTACACCCTGCTGGCCATCGGTGACGGCCTGGTGGCGCAGATTCCTTCGCTGATCATCTCCACGGCGGCTGGTA
Source organism: Janthinobacterium sp. Mn2066 (assembly GCF_049319705.1). Taxonomy (NCBI): domain Bacteria; kingdom Pseudomonadati; phylum Pseudomonadota; class Betaproteobacteria; order Burkholderiales; family Oxalobacteraceae; genus Janthinobacterium; species Janthinobacterium sp. Mn2066. The sequence continues at coordinate 584,979 of NZ_JBMOUF010000001.1, forward strand.
TCGTCGTCTCGCGCGTAGCCAGTGAGCAAGATATTGGCGCCCAGCTGGTAGGTCAATTGTTTGCCAAGCCGCAAGTGCTGTACATCACGGCCGGCATTATCGGCGGCATGGGCTTGATACCCGGCATGCCCAACCTGGTCTTTCTGTTGCTGGCGGGCTTGCTGGGCGGTTCCGCCTACCTGATTACCAAGGCGGCGGCGAAGAAAAAATCCGATGCCGAAAAACCGGCCGAGGTGCCGCAAGCCACCGTGGCGCCCGAGCAGGAAGAAGCCAGCTGGCAAGACATCATGCCTGTCGATACGCTGGGCCTGGAAGTGGGCTACCGTTTGATCCCGCTGGTGGATAAAACGCAAGGCGGTGAATTGCTCAAGCGCATCAAGGGCATCCGCAAGAAATTCGCCCAGGAAGTGGGTTTCCTGGCGCCGCCCGTGCATATCCGCGACAACCTGGAATTGAAGCCATCGGCTTACCGCATCACGCTCAAGGGCGTGGAAGTGGGCGTCGGCGAAGCCTATAACGGCCAGTTCCTGGCGATCAACCCCGGCATGGCCAGCGGCACCTTGCCCGGCATTGCCACCAACGACCCGGCCTTCGGCTTGCCGGCTACCTGGATCGAAGCGGGTTTGCGCGACCAGGCGCAATCGATGGGCTATACGGTGGTCGATGCGGGCACGGTGGTCGCCACGCACCTGAATCACCTGATCACCTCGCATGCCTCCGAATTGCTGGGCCGCGCGGAAGTGCAGTCCCTGCTCGATCACCTGGGCAAGGAGTCGCCGCGCCTGGTGGAAGACCTGGTGCCGAAGATGCTGTCGCTGTCGACCCTGCAAAAAGTGCTGCAGAACCTGCTGATGGAAGGCGTGCATATCCGCGACATGCGCACCATCATCGAATCCCTGGCCGAGCACACCGTGCATACGCAAGACCCGAACGACTTGACGGCGCTGGTGCGGGTGGCGCTGGGCCGCGCGATCGTGCAGCAATTGTTCCCTGGCGCGGCCGAGTTGTCCGTGATGACCCTGGACAATCGCCTGGAGCGCCTGCTGATGCAAGCCATGGGCAATGGCGGCGATGGGACGGGCATCGAGCCCGGCCTGGCCGACACCATCGCGCAACAAGCTGGGCTGGCAGCCCAGCAGCAGGAAGCGATGGGACTGACGCCCGTATTGCTGGTGCCGGCGCCCCTGCGCGCCCTGCTGTCGCGCTTCCTGCGCCGCGCCCTGCCGCAACTGAAAGTGCTGTCGCATGCCGAAGTACCGGAAACCAAGACGATTCGCGTCACCAACCTGGTGGGTGCCCAATAATTGTTCAATTTCCCCTTCGGCAACTGAATAACGGGCACTTTCCCATCCTTTTCCTTCGATCATCTTCCCCTGAGATCGACAATAATCGATACTGTCCGAGTGATCCGTGTCTCATATTGAAGACTGCACTCAAGCAACAGGAGTCGATGATGGCCATACAGTCCAGTTCAGCGCGTGTAACCCAGATGATGGGAGGCCGGCCATGAATGTGAAAAAATTTACCGCCGCGACCTCGCGCGATGCCTTGCGCCGCGTGCGCGAAGCGCTGGGCCCGGATGCCGTGATCCTGTCGAACCGCCAGGGCGATGGCGTGGTGGAAATTCTCGCGCTGGCCAATGACGACGCCGCTTCGCTGGCCTCGCCGCCGGCCGCCTCGGAAATGGCCCAGCCGCGTCCCCAGTTGCATACCCAGTTTCCTGCACCGCAGCGTCCGGCTGCCAGTGCCAGCCCAAGCCATCATGCGCCGCGCCACGCACCGGCCAGCGAGACGATGGACATGGCCCGCATGCAGCAGATGATGGCCAGCGCTTTGGCGCACGTCAAGGAAAACGCCGCCGCCGAGATGAGCGGCATGATGAATGAAATCCGCGCCATGCGCGGCATGATGGAAACCCAGCTGGCAGAAATCTCCTGGGGTTCCACGCAGCAGCGCCAGCCGCAAAAGGCCGTGGTGCTGCGCGAAATGCTGGCGGCCGGTTTTTCGGCCAGCCTGGCGCGCTACCTGATCGACAAACTGCCGGCCGGCCTCGATGGCGCGCAAAGCATGCGCTGGATCAAGACGGTATTGAACCGCAACCTGAACACCATGGCCAATGAAGACGCCATGCTGGAGCAGGGCGGCGTGTTTGCCCTGGTCGGCCCGACCGGTGTCGGCAAGACCACCAGCACGGCCAAACTGGCGGCCCGCTGCGTGATGCGCCACGGCCCTGAAAAGCTGGCCCTGATCACCACCGACGCCTATCGTATCGGCGCCCATGAGCAATTGCGCATCTACGGCAAGATCCTCGGCGTGATGGTGCATTCGGTGAAAGATGAAGCCGACTTGCGCATCGCCCTGAAAGAATTGAAGAACAAGCATACGGTGCTGATCGATACGGTGGGCGTGAGCCAGCGCGACCAGATGGTGACCGAACAGGTGGCCATGCTGTCGGGCGCCGGCGCCGACGTCAAGCGCCTGCTGTGCCTGAACGCCACCGCCACCCAGGAAACCCTGAACGAAGTGGTGCGCGCCTATCAAGGCAGCGGCCTGGCCGGCTGCATCATGACCAAGCTCGATGAAGCCGCCTCGATCGGTAACGTGCTCGACGTGGTGATCCGCCAGAAACTCAACCTGTTTTATGTCTCGAATGGCCAGCGGGTGCCGGAAGACCTGCACCTGGGCGACCGTGGCTACCTGGTCGACCGCGCGTTTAAACTCAAGCGCGATGCGGCGGCCACCCAGTTTTCCGACGCCGAACTGCCGCTGCTGATGGCGCAGGCGGTGGCCCGCAACCATGAGGCGCGCGGGGGACACCTTGGCTAATTTTGATTTCGACCAGGCCGAAGGCTTGCGCCGCATGCTGGGCGGCCCGCAGCCGCGCGTGCTGACGGTGTTGTCGGCCACGCCGCAGGATGACAAGGGCGCCATGCTGATCAACCTGGGCGCGTCGCTCGCTTATACGGGCAATGAAGTGCTGCTGCTGGACGCCAGCGGCAGCAGCGAAGGCGTGGCGGCGCGGCTGGGCCTGGCGCATGGCGCCAGCCTGCTCGACGTGGCGCGCCAGCAGTGCGGCCTGAACCAGGTGATCCATGCTGTACCGCAGGGTTTTGGCGTGGCCACCCTGGGGGCGCGCAACTATCAGATGGATAGCCCCGACTTTGCCACCAATGACGAATCGCGCCGGCTGGCCAAGACCTTCGAAGTGATGGCGCGCCAGACCGGCATCGTGCTGGTCGATGGCGTGGTCGGCGAGAGCGGCGCCTGCTTTCCCGTGCCGCTGATGGCCACTTCCGACATCGTGGTGCAGGTGTCGGGCAGCGCCGCCTCGATCACGGCAGCGTACAGCCTGATCAAGCGTTTGAGCCAGGAACTGGGACGCCGTCCCTTCGGCATCCTGGTGACGGGTGCTTCCGAACCCGAGGCAAAGGTGGTATACGATAATATGGCGCAGGCGGCGAACCGCTACCTGGCCGTGAAACTGACATCGATGGGCTCGGTGCCAGCCGATGAATACCTGCATCGCGCGGCGCGCCTGGGCCGCAGCGTGATCGATGCATTTCCGCTGGCTGGCGCGTCGGTGGCGTTTCGCGCCCTGGCGGAACGGCTGGCCCGTTCGGCGGCGCCGGTGCTGGGCTCCACTTTGTATCAGACGGGGAGTGCACACCATTTCAGCGCCTGAATCGATTAGCAGCACATATATAGAACAATAAGCAGCCTATGTACACGGTCAAAGGGAAATCGAACAAAGACTATCTGCTAACGGAACATATTCCGCTGGTGAAGCGTCTGGCGCACCATATGAAGGCCAAGCTGCCTCCATCGGTCGAGGTCGACGACCTGATCCAGGCGGGCATGATCGGCTTGCTCGATGCGATCACCCGCTACGAAGAAACCCATGGCGCGCAGTTCGAGACCTATGCCGTGCTGCGCATCCGCGGCGCCATGCTCGACGAGCTGCGCACCAGCGACTGGCTGCCGCGCAGCATGCGCCAGAACATGCGCAAGATCGAAGAGGCGATGAGCATCCTGCAGCAGCGCCTGGGCCATCCGCCGACCGAGTCGGAAGTGGCCAAGCTGTTGAAAATGCCCCTGGCCGATTACCAGGAAATGCTGGGCGAGGGCGGCGGCCACCAACTGGTGTACTACGAAGACTTTCATGACCCGGACGGCAATGACAGCTTCCTCGACCGCCATTGCGTGGACGAGGACAGCGACCCCTTGCGCTCCCTGCTCGATACCGATTTCCGGCAGTCCGTGATCGACGCCATCGACGCGCTGCCGCCACGCGAGAAAATACTCATGGGCCTGTACTACGAAGAAGAGCTGAACCTGAAGGAGATCGGCGCGGTGATGGGCGTATCGGAATCGCGCGTCTCGCAGCTGCATACCCAGGCCGTCGCGCGCCTGCGCGCAACCTTACGGGAGCAGGCGTGGACTGGTCCAGCGTAATCGGGCTGCTGCTGGCCGTCGCCGGCCTCCTGGTCGGCCAGGCGCTCGAAGGCGGCAAGATGGCCTCGCTGCTGCAGCCGGCCGCGTTTGCCATCGTGGTGATCGGCACCTTCGGCGCCGTGCTGCTGCAGACGCGGCTGCGCACCTTCGTGCGTGGCCTGGAAATGCTGCGCTGGGTGTTCAAGCCGCCGGCCGACACGCGCGCCGCGCTGTCGCGCGACATCGGCCTGTGGAGCCTGACGGCGCGCCGCGACGGTCCGCTGGCGCTGGAGCGCCTGATGGAAAACACGGCCGACCGTTTTAACGCCAAGGGCTTGCGCATGATCGTCGACGGCATCGCGCCCGACAAGCTGCGCCAGCTGCTCGACGTGGAAATCACCGCCTATGAACTGGCCGAGCGCCAGGCCGTCAAGGTGTGGGAATCGGCGGCCGGCTATTCGCCCACCATCGGCATCCTGGGCGCCGTGCTGGGCCTGATCCACGTGATGGAAAACCTGACCGACCCGAGCAAGCTCGGCGGCGGCATCGCGGTGGCGTTTGTGTCCACCATTTATGGCGTGGGCCTGGCCAATCTGCTGTTCCTGCCGGTCGCTAATAAACTGAAGGCCATCGTCACGCGCCGCGTGACCCAGTATGAAGTGACGGCCGCCGTGTTCTACGACATCGCCACCGGCGACCATACGCGCATCATCGAAGAGCGCGTATCGAGCCTGCTGCACGAGCACTGACCATGATGCGGCGCGCGCGCAGGAAGTATGACGAAGAGCCGGACAACCAGGACCGCTGGCTGATTTCCTATGCCGACTTCATTACCCTGCTGTTCGCCTTCTTTGTCGTCATGTACGCGCTCTCCTTGGTCAACGAGGGCAAATACCGCGTGTTTTCAGACGCCATCGGCGAGGCCTTCGGGCTGAATAAAGGCGCGCCGCCGCTGATCATGGAAGCGCCGCAAGCGGTCGCCTTGCCCAACCCGGCCCTGAAACGCCGCGCCGAAGCGATCCGCCGCGAACGCGAGCACATGACGCGCCTGGCGCAGGACCTGACCTCGACCCTGGCGCCGCTGGTCAAGGAAGGCAAGGTGCGCGTGACGCAGACCAGCCGCGGCGTCAGCGTGGAAATCAATGCCAGCGTGCTGTTCGACCCGGGCGCCGCCGCGCTGACGCCGGAGTCCGACCAGGCCCTGCGCGCCGTGGCCGTGCTGCTGAAGGACGATAGTCACGACGTGCAGGTGGAGGGCCACACCGATATCCAGCCGATCAGCAATTCGAATTTCGCCTCGAACTGGGAATTGTCGGCCGCGCGCTCGAGCGCCGTGGTGCGGCTGTTTATCGCCAGCGGCGTGCAGGCGTCGCGCCTGACGGCCGTCGGCCACGCCGACAATATCCCCGTGGCGCCGAACGACACGCCGGAAGGGCGCGCCCGCAACCGCCGGGTTGCCGTGACGATCTTGTCCGGCATTCCCGAAACCGTGACGGAAGTGCCGACGCCGCCGGCTGCGCCTGTACCTGCACCGGCGCCCCGCTAGCTTGCTACAATCGCGGCCTTTCTTTTACTTTATCTTCATCATGAAAAGCAGTTCCCTGGGCGGTCTTGTGTATTCCACCGAAACGGGCCGCATGTGCCCAGCCTGCCGCCAGCCGGTGGGGCAATGTATATGCAAGGCCAACGCCAAGGCTGCGCCTGCCGGCGATGGCCAGGTGCGCGTGTCGCGCCAGACCAAGGGTCGTGGCGGCAAGAGCGTCACCGTGGTAAAAGGCCTGGCGCTGGACGCCGTCGCGCTGGCCTTGCTGGGCAAGCAATTGCGCAGCCAGTGCGGTTCGGGCGGCACGGTCAAGGAGGGCGTGATCGAAGTGCAGGGCGACCATGTGGATGCCATCATGGCGGCGCTGTTACTTGCAGGACACAAAGCGAAAAAAGCGGGCGGCTAAGTATCTTTTTGGCATGCGGCTGTGCTAACTTGTGGTTGTCATCATTTAGCCACTTTGTCATGCCAGCCAAAACCACCGTTGTCCTTGTTGTCTCTGCTGCAGTATTGATGTTGGTCTACACCTATGCTCCTGGACCAGGCGATGGCGCACCGGCGGCGCTGCAGGTATCGAAAGTCCGACGCAGCCTGTCTTCCTATTTCAATCCGGGCGCCGATGCCGCTTCCGCATCGGCCGTGGCGCCTGCCGCCCCGAGCCTGGGCGCGCAGCTGGAACGCCTGGCCGCCAGCGGCAATCCCGACGATGCGGATGCGGCCTACCATCTGCTCGATGATTGCATTTACTTCAATGCAGAGGGGCACTTGCCTTCAGTGGAATTTGCGCGGGGCAGCGAATTGACGGCAGGGGAAACGGCGGCCGAAGCAAAGTTGTGCGGTGGCATGACACAGAGCCAGAAAAATTCCCGCCTCGACTTCCTGGCCGCCGCCGTCAAGGGAGGTGCGTACGGCGCCACCAGCAGTTTTCTTGAGGCGGGGCCGTTTGGCGACCCCAATGCCTTGCGTGACCGCCCCAATGACCCACTGGTGCTTGAGTGGAAACGCCAGGCCATCGCGCAACTGACGGAACGGGCCGACGATGGCGAGATTATCGGCGCGACTACCTTGATGAAGGAATATCTGCGCGGTGGTGATATCGTGCCGAAAGATCCGCTATTGGCCTATGGTTATGTGTCGGCCCTGCGCCTGGTGCATGACGATATCCTGGGGCCAGGCGGCGTCAATCCTTATGCGGATCAGTATTGGCAGTCCTTGCGCGATGCGCTGACGCCGGAACAGCAGGCAGCGGCGTTGGCCAAGGGAAATGGTATTGCCGCGAAATTCCGCCAGCACACGGGGCGTGCTGCGCACAGCTGAGCTGTGCTGGGTCCCGGCTTTAGCCGATAACGACCCGGCGGCTGACGGTATTGCTGGTAGCCTGGCCGCTGGGGCCGTAGAAGTTGCCGCTTTGGGCGGGTGGGCGTACGGCGTTCAGCGCGCCCTGGGTGTGCAGCATGTGCTTGTTGACCAGCAGGCTGTTCAAGCGATTTTGTTCCTTGGCTGCCCGCGTGGTGCTCAGCAATTCTGTCCATAATGCTGCCGCTTCCGGGTTGCCGGCCTGGGCCAGCCAGCCATCCATGCCTTCTTCGGCGGCGGCAAAGCCGGCTGCCGCCAGCGCCTGGTGGCGCTGCGCCGCCAGCTGGCTCAATTGCCCGACCAGCACCGTCTTGCGGGTCGTGATCTCCGTGATGGCATCGATTTCAGCTGCAACCAGATGCAGCTGTTCTTGTTTCATCAATGCCAGCAATGCGGTCATACGCTCTTGTTCGTCGCGCAGACTGGAAAACGGAGTCACTGATTGCATGGGGAAACCTATCTATTTCGTGAGTGCAGCAAGTCCTTGACTGTATCCAGGAGACCGTCTGCCACTTTTTCAGAATTGACCTGGAACTGGCCGTCGGCGATGGCGAGCTTGATGCGTTCCACTTTTTTCGTGTCGAACACGCCGCCGCTGCCGGCAGTTGCACTGGCCGCTAATGCCTGTCCTTGCGAGGACAGGCGTACATTATCCGACGTCGTCGGTGTTGCTTGTGCTTTCTCGGCATTGCGGGCGCCCGAGGTATTGGTCGGCGCGACCGGCAAAGCGGGATTGCTCTTGATGGTTTCGGTGATTTTCACAACATGATCCTCGTCTGGTCGAAGTCAAAAAACTCCGGGATATGTCTCTTTATCGGCACCGTCTCTTGAAACTTTAGTGCCCCAGACGACAATATCGCTGTCCAGCCCGCTTTAAAAGGCCACCTCCACCATGCCGCCCGCGCGCGCCACGCCGCTGATTTGCTGGCCGCTTTGGGTGCGTACCTGCACCACCTGGCCGTCGCCGGCATTGCCGATGGCGCGCCCTTCTGATGCCACTTGGAAACCATTGCCGCTCGACACCACCCGCACCAGCTGGCCCTGGATGACCACCGGTTTGCGGCGCAAGGTGTCCAGGCGCATCGGCGTGCCGGGTGGCAAGGAGACATTGGCGCTGGCGCCGACCACCTGCGCCATGTCGGTGGCTATGCCCGCTGGCAACGCGGCCAGGTCGCCCTGCATGGTCACCAGCTGGGTAGCGTCGATGGTTTGTCCTTGCGCCAGTGGCGCGGCGCTGGCGATGTAGTCGCCGACCACCGCCACATTGGCTTGCACATAAATAGTCCAGTTGGCGGGCTGGGTGCAGCGCACGCCCACCGTGGTCTTGCCCCAGGCGCGCGCGCCGGGCGCCATGAACGCTTGCGGCGCAGGGCAGGGCGCCAGGTTCAGGCGCGGATCGACGGCGCCGACGGTGACGCTGACCTTGCCTGGCAAGCCATTGCTTTGCACCAGCAGGAACTGTTCCACGCTTTGCCGCAGCGTTTCCGGCGACTGGCGTCCGGCAGCCGCGTTCTGCGCCTGTGCCAGTGGCGCCAGCAATGCCAGCCAAGCCAGCGGCAGCAAGAGGGAGCGAGCGGAGGAGAGCGGTTTTTTCATGGTGATAGGCCTCTGGAATGGTGCCATGATAGACCGCGCGCGCCCGGTCGAAGCGAGGATTAAGGGGTAAAAGTGCGGTCTGATCCGGCGATGGCTGGCAAGGCCGCCGCCGTACTATCTTTCCTGTCATCACTAAAACGCCATTCATCCGCCAAACCGGGCGCCAGTGGCGACTTTTTCCGGAGCCTGAAATGATAGGTAAACTCGACGATTACATGCGCTTCAATGAGACGGCGCTGAGCTTGCGTTCGACGCGCCAGGAAGTGCTCGCTTCGAATATCGCCAATGCCGATACGCCCAACTACAAGGCGCGCGATGTCGATTTCGCCAGTGCCCTGAAAGGCGCGCTGGCCAAGGCCGGCGGCGCGGCGCCCGCACTGAAGGCCACCTCGCCCCAGCATATGGCGGGCAAGGGCGTCGAGGGCGCCGCCGGCAGCAAGGCGGCCGGCAGCTTGCCCGATGGCACGCCGCTGCTGTACCGCACGCCGGCGCAGGGCGCCGTCGATGGCAATACGGTCGATATGGACCTGGAGCGTAACGCCTTTGCCGACAACGCCATCCGTTATGAAACCGCCATCACCCTGCTCAATGGCCAGATCAAGGGCATGCTGACGGCGATCCAGGGAGGACAATAATCATGTCGCTATTTAATATTTTTAATGTTTCCGGTTCGGCCATGAGCGCCCAGGCGCAGCGGCTCAACACGGTGGCCAGCAACCTGGCCAATGCCGACAGCGCCACCAGCGCCAGTGGCGAAGCCTACCGCGCCAAGCAGGTGGTGTTCGAAGCCGTGCCGATGGCCAATGGCGCCACTGCCGTCAAGGTGCAAAAGGTGATCGACGATCCGTCGCCGATGAAGCTGGTGTATGACCCGAAAAACCCGCTGGCCGACGACAAGGGCTATGTCACCATGCCCAACGTGAATACCGTCGATGAAATGGTCAACATGCTGTCGGCTTCGCGCTCGTACCAGACGAACGTGGAAACCATGAACGCGGCCAAGTCGCTGCTCCTGAAAACCCTCACTTTAGGCCAATAAGGCTCATCAAAACCATGGCTACCGTAGATACCAATACCTCCATCTCGAATGACTTGATGGCGACGATGAATCCGAAGAAGAGCACGGCCGATCCGAATAGCGTCGAGGCGCAGACCAACAAGTTCCTGACCTTGCTGGTGACCCAGCTGCAAAACCAGGATCCGATGAACCCGCTCGACAATGCACAGCTGACCAGCCAGCTGGCCCAGCTGTCGACGGTGACGGGCATCAACAACCTCAACACGACCCTCGACAGCCTGAAATCGAGTTACCAGCAAGCCGAATCGATGCAGGCAGCCAACATCATCGGTCACGGCGTGTTGACGGCGGGTAAGGATATCAACCTGAGCAAGAGCGCCGCCCTGCTGGGCGTGGACCTGGCGACGGCGGCCGACAAGGTGCAGGTGGACATTTACGACAAGTCCGGCAAGCTCGTCCATTCCATCGACCTGGGGGCGCAGGATCCGGGCACCCTGCCGCTGGGCTGGAACGGCACCACCGGCGATCTCGACAAGGATGGCAAGCCGGTGGTGCTGCCCGATGGCGCCTACACCTTCAAGGTGGTGGCCACGCGCGGCGGCGTCGAGTTGAAAGACGCTACCGCGCTGATGTTCGGTTCGGTGGCCAGTGTGTCGACGGGCGCCAGTGGCGTGAAATTGAATGTGCCGGGCGTGGGCAGTATCACGATGGCAGACGTGAAGCAGATTCTGTAAGCCGGTTCCCCGGCCTTACTACCTTATTCCTACCAGGAGAATACAATGTCTTTCCAACAAGGCCTGAGCGGCTTGAACGGCGCCGCCAAATCGCTGGATGTCATCGGCAACAATATCGCCAACTCGTCCACCGTGGGTTTCAAGCAGTCGCAGGCACAGTTCGCCGACATTTATGCCAACTCGCTGTATGGCGTGGCGGGCAACCAGGCGGGTATCGGTGTATCGGTGTCGCAAATTGCCCAGCAATTTACGCAGGGTAACATCGAAAACTCCACCAATCCACTCGATATCGCCATCAATGGTAGCGGCTTCTTCCGTACCAGCGTGAATGGCGCCATCCAGTATTCGCGCAATGGCCAGTTCCAGATAGACAAGCAAGGCTTTATCGTCAATGCCCAGCTGGCCCAGCTGACCGGTTATCCGGCCGATGTCAACGGCAAGATCCTGGCCGGCGCTGCCGTGCCGCTGCAAATCGATCCGTCCGACATGAAGCCGCAAGCCACCACCAAGGTCGATACCCAGGTCAACCTCAATTCCAATTCGGATATGCCGACCACGGTGCCGTTCAGCATGAGCGACCCGACCTCCTACAACAAGCAGATCCCGGTCGCCGTCTACGATTCGCTGGGCAACGCCCACACCATGTCCATGTTCTACGTCAAGACGGGTACCAATACCTGGGACGTGTACACGGCCAATGACAATATGGAAGTGACCAGCATGAAGGCGGCCGCTGCCCTGCAAACGGACCCGGCTGCCCTGGCTGCGCGCGCCGCCTATCAAACGGCAGTGACCGCCGTACCGCTGAACGCCGCCAATGTGGCCGCCGCCGCTGTTGCCTACGGCAATGCCGCTGGCGCCGCCGTGACCGCCGCCGCGACGGCTGCCGGCGCTTCGCCAGCCCAGCTGGCGGCGATTGCCGCCACCTATGGCAGCGCGGTGCCTAACGGCCTGAACTCCAGCCGCACCCCGGACCAGATTGACGCCGCCATCGCTGCCGTGACGGTAGTGCCTGCCGTGAAGACGGGTTCGCTGGTGTTTAACACCGGCGGCAGCCTGGACAAGGTCGCCATGCTGAACCTGACGCCGCCGCAATCGTTGCCGGTGACCGTCAACCTGCCTATCTTCCCTGCCACGGGCGCCAATGCCAACCTGGCGGTGAAGGTCGATTTCACCAACTCGACCCAGCTCGGCATTGCCACCAGCGAAAAGAAAACCATCGCCGATGGCTATCCGGCCGGCCAGCTGAGCCGCTTCGTGGTGGGCGATGACGGCATCATCCAGGGGCAGTACAGCAATGGCCAGACGCGCAGCCTGGGCCAGGTGATTCTGAGTAACTTCTCCAATCCGAACGGTCTGGTGCCGCTGGGTAACAATGCCTGGGCCGAAAGCTCGGCCTCGGGCGCCCCCATCACGGGCGAACCGAAGACCGGCAACCTGGGCAACCTGCGTGCGCAGGCGGTGGAGGTGTCGAACGTCGACTTGACGGCCGAGCTGGTCAACATGATCACTGCCCAGCGCGCTTACCAGGCGAATGCGCAGACCATCAAGACGCAGGATTCGGTATTGCAAACCATCGTCAACCTGCGCTAATTGATGGGTGCTTCGCCAAGCTACTGCGCGTCTCACTACCGGGTCGGCGTTGCTCGCTGTACCTCCGTACAGCTGCGCTACTCAACCCGGTATTGAACCGCTCGCTACACTTGTCGAGGCACCCTTGATATTGTAGTAATCCCGTTTAGTTGCGTTACCGGCAGGAGAAACACATGGACCGTCTTATCTACACCGCCAGCTCCGGCGCCAAGCACATCATGGAGAAGCAGTCGACGACTGCCAACAACCTGGCGAACGCGACCAGCACGGGTTTTCGCGCCCAGCTGGACTCTTTCCGCGCCGTGCCGGTGGTGGCCGACGGCTTGATGCCGACGCGCGCCTTCGTGGTCGATTCCACGGTCGGCTCGGATTTTTCACAAGGCCCGATGCAGCACACGGGGCGTCCGCTCGACGTGGCGGTGGAAAACGCCGGCTGGATCGCGGTGCAGTCGGCCGATGGTTCCGAGGCCTACACGCGCAATGGCAGCCTGAAGATCAATGAAAACGGCATGCTGCAAACCCAGTCCGGGCTGATGGTGCAGGGCGATACGGGCCCGCTGGCGATCCCGCCCGGCGTGACGGTGTCGATTGCCAGCGATGGCACGGTGGGCACGATTTCCACCGATATCCCGCCCGGCCCATCGACCGTGCTGGGACGCATCAAGCTGGTCAATCCGCCCGAGCAGCAGCTGGTGCGCGGCGATGATGGCCTGTTCCGCCTGAAAGACGGCACCACGGCGCAGGCCGACCAAGGCGTCAAGCTGACCACCGAAGCGCTGGAAGGCAGCAATGTCAGCCCGGTCGATGCCATGGTCAGCATGATTTCGCTGGCGCGCCAGTTCGAAACGCAAATGAGCCTGTTGAAGAATGCCGAGAATAACGCCGCGAAAGCAACCCAGATCCTCGCTTTGAATTGATAGGGATCACCGCATAATGGTCACATAGAAATTGTTCACAGGCCTGCCGGCGCTGTTACTGGAGAAAAAACATGATACGTTCACTTTGGATCGCGAAGACGGGGCTGGAAGCGCAGCAGACGCAGATGGACGTGATTGCCAATAACCTGGCCAACGTCAGCACCACCGGTTTCAAGAAATCGCGCGCCGTGTTCGAAGACTTGTTGTACCAAAACGTGCGCCAGCCCGGCGCGCAATCGTCGCAGCAGACCCAGCTGCCATCGGGCTTGCAGATCGGCACCGGCGTGCGCACCGTGGCTACCGAACGCATCCATACCCAGGGCAACCCGCAGGCCACCGGCAATTCGCGCGACGTGATGGTCAACGGCACGGGCTTTTTCCAGGTACTGATGCCGGACGGCGCCACTGCCTACACCCGCGACGGCTCGTTCCAGACCGACAGCAACGGCCAGCTGGTCACTTCCGAAGGTTTCGTGATCCAGCCGGCCATCACCGTGCCGACCAATGCGCTGAGCATTACCGTGGCGCGCGACGGCACCGTTTCCGTTACCTTGCCCGACACCACCGCACCGGCGCAGATCGGTTCCTTGCAGCTGGTCACCTTTGTCAACCCGGCCGGCCTGGAATCGAAAGGCGAAAACCTGTACATGGAAACGGGCGCGTCCGGCGTGGCCCAGACCAATACGCCGGGCACTAATGGCGCCGGCTTTTTGATGCAGGGCTATATCGAAACCTCGAACGTCAACGTGGCCGAGGAAATGGTCAACATGATCCAGACGCAGCGCGCCTACGAGATCAACAGCAAGGCCATCACCACGTCCGACCAGATGCTGCAGAAACTGTCTCAGCTTTAATTTTTTTAGTCGTCATGCCGTCCGGTGCCGGATGGCAGCGGAGGTAAGTCATGCAATATTCCCTGTTCGCCCTGTGCGCCGCCGCCCTGCTGTCGGGCTGCGCCGTCACCCCCACCTCGATCGTGCAGTATCCCACCACCACCCGCGCACCGATGCCCGAACCGGTAGCGGCCAACAATGGCTCCATCTACCAGCCATCGACCTATCGCCCGGCCTTCGAAGACCGCCGCGCGCGCCACGTGGGCGACACCATGACGATCGCTATCACCGAACGCACGAATGCCGTCAAGGCGGGCGCCAGCTCGGGCAACAAGAGCGGCAGCGTGGGTTTCAGCACGCCGGGGTTTGCCCAGGGCCGCTTTGGCGGCACCGTCTCGGCGAATGGCGCGACCAAGTTTGCCGATGGCGACAACCAGTCGGCCAGCAATACGTTTTCAGGCACCATCGGCGTGACCGTCATCGAAGAATTGCCTAATGGTAACTTGATCGTGGCCGGCGAAAAACAGATCGCCATGAACAAGGGCACCGAATTCATCCGCTTCTCGGGCATGGTCAATCCGGATACCATCGGCATCGGCAACGTCGTGCCGTCGACCCAGGTGGCCGACGCGCGCGTGGAATACCGCACCAATAGCCAGATCGACCGGGCCGAACTGTCGTCGATGTTTTCGCGCTTCTTCCTCAGCCTGATGCCATTCTGATCATGGCGACCCTGACCTTTCCCCGTTTGCTGGCCGCCTGCGGCTTAGCTGTCGCCATGCTGGCGCCGCTGGCCCACGCCGAGCGCCTGAAAGACCTGGCCAGTATCGCCGGCGTGCGGCAAAACCAATTGATGGGCTATGGCCTGGTCGTCGGCCTCGACGGCAGCGGCGACCAGACCACGCAAACGCCGTTTACCATCCAGAGTATCGCCGCCATGCTGCAGCAGCAGGGCATCAACATGCCGCAAGGCACCAGTTTGCAATTGAAAAACGTCGCCGCCGTGATGGTGACGACGGCCTTGCCCGCGTTTGCCCAGCCGGGCCAGCTGCTCGATGTGACGGTCTCGTCGATGGGTAACGCCAAGAGCCTGCGTGGCGGCACTTTGCTGATGACGCCGCTCAAGGGCGCCGATGGCCAGGTGTATGGCATGGCGCAGGGCAACGTGCTGGTGGGCGGCGTGGGCGCCCAGGCGCCCGGCAGTTCGGTAGTGGTGAACCACTTGAGCGTCGGGCGCATCTCGGGCGGCGCCACCGTCGAGCGTAGCGTGCCTTCGGTGCTGGGCGCCAACGACATGGTGCGCCTGGAACTGAACGCCACCGACTTTTCCACCGCCAGCCGGGTGGTCGACGCCATCAACAGCCGTTATGGCCCCGGCACGGCCGCCGCGCTCGACGGCAGGGTGATCCAGGTGCGCTCGCCCGGCAATAGCGACCAGCGCGTGGCCTTTTTGGGCCAGCTGGAAAGTATCGAAGTCAATCCGGCCCGGCTGGCTGCCAAGGTCATCCTGAATGCGCGCACCGGTTCGGTGGTAATGAACCAGTCGGTGACCCTCGACACTTGCGCCATTTCGCACGGCAACTTGTCCGTCACCATCAACACCGAGCCGCAGGTCAGCCAGCCGCCACCGCTGTCGGGCGGGCGCACGGTCGTCACGCAGACTTCCCAGATCGATATCAAGTCCGATCCGGGCAAGGTCATCATGGTCAAGGGCGGCGCTTCGCTGTCCGACGTGGTCAAGGCGCTCAATGCGATCGGCGCGACGCCGCAGGACTTGCTGGCCATCTTGCAGGCGATGAAGGCGGCAGGTTCGCTGCGCGCCGAACTTGAAATCATTTGATGGGGGCGCCATGATCAGCCAAACCGACCTCAACAACCTTAACAATCAGGCCGCCTATGACGTCAAGGGCATGGATGGCTTGCGCCAGTCGGCCAAGGCGAAAGATCCCGGTGCGTTGAAAGAAGCGGCCACGCAGTTTGAAGCCATGTTCATCAACATGATGATGAAAAGCATGCGCGACGCCACGCCGCAGGACGGCATCATGGATAGCCAGCAAAGCAAGATGTACACCTCGATGCTGGACCAGCAGACCAGCCAGAGCCTGGCCAAGCGGGGCACCGGCCTGGCCGAGGCGCTGCTGCGCCAGCTGTCGGCCAGCCAGCCGCTGGCCACCGATGCCACGGAAGTGCCGTCGCCCCGATCGTCGAGCATGGCGCAGGCGCTGGCCGCCTTCCGCCAGCAGCAGAATGCCGTCAGCGATGGCGCTGCGGCCAATCCCAATGCCAAGGCGGGCACTACGCAAGCACCGCATGTGCGCGCCTTCCAGGAAAAGCTGGGTGCCCATGCGGAAGAAGCCAGCCGCGCCACCGGCATTCCGGCCAAGTTCATGCTGGGCCAGGCAGCGCTGGAAACAGGCTGGGGCAAGCGCGAGATCATCGGCCGCGACGGCAGCAGCAGCCACAATCTGTTCGGCATCAAGGCGACCCCTGACTGGAAGGGCAAGGTCACGCAAGCCGTCACCACCGAATATGTAAATGGCAAGCCGCAGACGCGGGTGGAAAATTTCCGCGCCTATGACAGCTATGCCGACAGCTTCAAGGATTATGCACAGTTGATTACTGGCAACAAGCGCTATGAAAAAGTGCTGGCCAGCGCCGGCGACGCCGCCAGCTTCGCGCAAGGCCTGCAAAAAGCCGGTTATGCCACCGACCCCAATTATGCTGCCAAACTGACAAAAATCATCAAGCATTCGCTGGTGGGGTAAGCCCCTGCGTGTAGCGCATGCTTGCCGAGGCACGGCTGATTTTTCAAGTTTTCGTGATATGTGCCGTAAATAATCTGGACAGGAACTTATAAGACATCATGACCTCCAATCTTCTCAGTATCGGCAAAAGTGGTTTGCTTGCAGCGCAGGTGGGCTTGGCCACGACTGGGCATAACATTACCAATGCCAACGTCGACGGCTACAACCGCCAGGTCGTGCTGCAACAGACATCGCAGGCCAATAATGCCGGGTATGGTTTTGTCGGCACGGGTACCGAGATATCGGAGGTCAAGCGCCAGTACGACAGTTTCATGGCGAGCCAGGTCAATAATGCGCAGGCCACCACCAGTTCGCTCGATGCGTATTACACGCAGATCAGCCAGATCGACAACCTGATGGCCGATACCACGGCCGGCCTGTCGCCCGCCTTGCAGGATTTTTTCAAGGGGGTGCAGGATTTCAGTTCCAACCCCACTTCCGTGGCGTCGCGCCAGGCGTTGTTGTCGAGCGCTAATTCGCTGGCCTCGCGTTTCCAGAGTCTCAGCGGACGCCTGACGGAAATCGGCGATGGCGTCAATTCGCAGATCGCCTCGAACGTGACGGTGATTAACTCGTATGCCAAGCAGATTGCGGAACTCAACAAGTCGATCGGGCAATTGACGAGCAATGCCAGCAACCAGCCCAACGATTTGCTGGACCAGCGCGATCAATTGGTTGCCGAACTGAATAAATACGTCAAAACCACTTCCCAGCCCGGCGCCAACAATACGATTACCGTGTCCATCGGCTCGGGCCAGCCGCTGGTGGTGGGCGACCATAATTATGAACTGGCAGCCACCCCGTCGTTGACCGACCCCAACCGTATCGAGGTGGGTTATGTCACGGGCAGTACCGTGTCGATCTTGCCGAAAAATTCGCTCACGGGCGGCTCCCTGGGCGGCTTGCTTGATTTCCGTACTGAAACACTGGACACCGTGCAGAATTCCCTGGGGAAAGTAGCGATCGCCTTGGCCAGCACGTTCAATGACCAGCACAAGCTGGGCCAGGACTTGAATGGCGCCATGGGCACGGATTTTTTCAAGATTCCGGACCCCGTCATTGGCGCCGATATCCGCAACAGCTCGTCGAATACCACGGTGCTGACGGCCAAGGTCAGCGATCCGACCCAGCTGACGTCCAGCGATTACAGCCTCAAGTATGACGGCAGCAATTATGTGGTGACGCGCCAGAGCGACGGTACGCGCACCATCATCAACCCGTATCCGCAAACCAAGCCGCAAACCATCGATGGCGTGGATTTCTCGATCTCGGGCACGGCGGCTGCGGGCGATAACTATGTGATCAAGCCAACCGCCAACGGCGCCGCCGGCCTGTCCGTGCTCACTACCGACGTCAACAAGCTGGCCGCGGGTTCGCCGATCGTCACCGGCGTGCCGGTGGCCAACACGGGTAATGCCAAGTTCACCTCCAGCAGCGTGGATAGCGCTTATTTGAATCCAGGCAATGCACTGACCAGTACCGTGACCTTGACGTATGACAAGACCACCGGTTCGCTGTCGGGTTTCCCGGCCGGCCAGGCGGTGACAGTCAAGGGCGCCAATGGCAACAGCACCACGTATCCTGCCGGTACGGCCAATATTCCCTACACGGATGGCGACAGCTTTAACTTTGGCGGCGTCAATATCACCATGACGGGCGCGCCGGCCCAGGGCGATACGTTTACCGTGGGACCGAACTCGGGTGGCGTGGGCGACAACCGCAACGCGGCCGCACTGGCCAGCTTGCAAACCAAGAATATTCTCGATGGCGGCAAGGCTACCTTCCAGGGCTCTTACGCGCAAACCGTCAGCTACGTGGGCAACAAGACGCGCGAAGTGCAGGTCAGCGGCCTGGCCAGCATTGCCTTGTTGCAACAAAATACCAGCCAGATGCAATCCGTATCGGGCGTCAACCTCGATGAAGAGGCGGCTAACTTGTTGCGTTATCAGCAAGCGTACCAGGCGTGCGGCAAGGTGATGCAAATCGCCAGCACCCTGTTCGATGTTGTGATCGGTATCGCACGTTAATTATTTGCGCGGCAGCCAAGGCGGCTGCCGCCACCAGGAGGGACAGCATGCGTATCAGTACCAGGATGATTTATGATGCGGGCACTTCACAGCTCAATACCTTGCAAGGCGCGCTCAACCGCACGCAGATGCAGCTGTCGGCCAACCGCCGCAACCTGACGCCGGCCGACGATCCGATCGCTTCGGCGCGCGCGCTGGAAGTGACGCAGTCGCAATCGATCAATACCCAGTTCGTCACCAACCGCTCGAATGCCAAGAATTTCCTGTCGCAGGAAGACCTGGCGCTGGCCAGCACCACGTCCCTGATCGCCGACGTGCAGGAACTGGTGGTCAAGGCCGGCAATCCTGCGCTCAAGGACGTGGACCGCCAAAGCCTGGCGACGGAACTGCAAGGCCGGCTGACCGATCTGATGGGCATTGCCAATACCTCCGACAATGCCGGTGGTTATCTGTTTGGCGGCTACAAGTCGAGCAGCCAGCCATTCAGCCAGACTTCCACCGGCGCGACCTATGTGGGCGACCAGGGCCAGCGTCAATTGCAGGTCGGCTCTTCGCGCTACCTGGCCACCAGCGATTCCGGCGCGGCCGTGTTTGAAAACAACCTGACCGGCAATGGCAAGTTCACCACGGCGGCCGACCCGGGCAACTTTACGCGGGGCGGGGCCGGCATCATTTCCGGCGGCACCGTGACCGATCCCACCAAGCTGACCGGCCACAAGTATTCCATCGATTTCCAGGTCACGGGCACGGGCACTGACGCCGTCACCACCTATACCGTGACCGACACCACCCTGGGCCAGACCATACCGAACCCGGCCGTACCAGTGCCCTACAAGGCGGGCGACGCGATCAGCTTTGACGGCCAGCAAGTGTCGATCTCGGGCAAGCCTGCCGACCAGGACAAGTTCACCCTGGCGCCCAGCGGCAAGGAATCGATCTTTACCACCATCACCAATCTGATCAGTGCGCTGAACCAGCCAGCGGGCGGCGATGCGGGCCAGGCGCGCCTGACGGGCGCCTTGAATGCCGCCCATAACAACCTCGATACCGCGTACGACAATGTCTTGTCGGTGCGCGCCGAAGTGGGTTCGCGCCTGAAAGAACTCGATACGCTCGACAGTGCAGGCGACGATCTGGACATTCAGTATTCGACCACCTTGATGGGGCTGCAGGACCTGGACGTGGTGAAAGCCATTTCCCAGTTCAGCCAGCAGCAAACGACCTTGCAGGCGGCGCAAAAATCGTTCTCGGCCATGTCGGGATTGTCGTTGTTTAACTACATCAGCTAGCGCCGTCAGGCACTGGGCTGCTGCCGGCAAGCCGGGGCACGGAGACGATCTCCGGCCCCGGCTTTTTTGCGTTTGCGATCTTGATTTTAAGATAATCTATACAGGCAAACTGTGCAGTCTACCTGTATATATGTTACAGTAGGGCCTATCGAATCATCCGGCTCCTCCATGAACTCCACCAACAACGAACATCAACACGAGCAGGTGCTGCACCTGGCCGGCGAATTGCGCATCCTGGTTGGCAAGCTGCGCCGCCGCCTGCGCGAAGAAGGACATATGGGCGACATCAGCATGTCGCAGGCATCGGTATTGGGCTGGCTGGAGCGCGATGGCCCCGCCACCGTCAGCAGCCTGGCGCGCGTCGAAGGCATGCGGCCCCAGTCGATGAGCGCCATCGTGCTGGCCCTGAGCGAGGCGCAGATGGTGACAGGCGCGCCCGATCCGCAGGATGGCCGGCAAACCATCTGGTCGCTGACCGATACCTGCCGGGCCTGGATACGGGAAAGCCGCGCCGCGCGCGAAGACTGGCTGGCGCACAACATCGAAAGCCGGCTGACGGCGGACGAGATCAGCGAACTGAACCGCGCAGTCGCATTACTAAAACGTCTGGCGCAATAAGGCGCCATTCACTTTCACCCCGGCAAGGAGTCCCCCCACGCAGATGCACAATACTTTCCGTTCGTTACGCAATCCCAATTACCGTATCTGGGCCGGCGGCGCCCTGGTGTCGAATGTCGGCACCTGGATGCAGCGCACGGCGCAGGATTGGCTGGTGCTGAGCGAATTGATGCACCACAACGCCAGCGCCGTCGGCATCGTCATGGCCTTGCAGTTCGGCCCGCAACTATTGCTGCTGCCCTTGACCGGCATGGCGGCCGACTTGCTGGACCGGCGCAAGCTGCTGCTGTGCACGCAGGCGGCCATGGGCTTGCTGGCGCTGGGACTGGGTTTGCTGTGCATCAGCGGTACGGTGCAACTGTGGCAAGTGTATGTATTTGCTTTCCTGCTGGGCTGCGTGACGGCCTTCGATTCGCCCGTGCGCCAGACCTTTGTGTCTGAAATTGTCGGAGAAGAAGATCTGGCGAATGCGGTGGCACTCAATTCCACTTCGTTCAATGCGGCGCGCATGCTGGGCCCGGCCGTGGCCGGTTTGCTGATCAGCAGCGTGGGCAGCGGCTGGGTCTTCATCATCAATGCAGCCTCGTTCGCCGCCGTGATCGCTTCGCTGTTGCTGCTGCGCGTGCAATTGCTGCGCCGCGCGCCCCGCATTGCCGCCACACGGGCCAGCCTTGGCGAAGGTTTCCGCTATGTGCGCCAGCGGCCCGACCTGATGGCGCTGCTGCTGATGCTGTTCCTGATCGGCACCTTCGGCCTGAATTTCCCCATCTTCCTGTCGACCATGTCGGTCACCGCCTTCCATGCAGGGCCGGGCCAGTATGGCTTGCTCAGTTCCATCATGGCCTGCGGCTCGGTAGCCGGTGCGCTGATGGCGGCCGGCCGCGCGCAGCCGCGCATGCCCTTGCTGCTGGGCGCCGCCGCGCTGTTCGGCGTCGGCTGCGCGCTGGCCGCCGTGATGCCCAATTACTGGCTGTTCGGCTTGCTGCTGGTGCCGGTCGGCATCGCCGCGCAAACGTTCACTACCAGCGTCAACAGCAGCGTGCAATTGTCCACCACGCCCGCCATGCGGGGCCGGGTGATGGCGATCCTGCTGGCGATTCTGGCCGGCGGCACGCCGCTGGGCGCGCCCATCGTGGGCTGGGTGGCCGATAGCTTCGGTCCCCGCTGGGCGCTGGGCATCGCCGCCGTGTCTGGCCTGGCGGCCGCGCTGGTGGGGCTGCGCTACCTGGTGAAATACCAGCAGCTGCAGCTGCATCTGGATGTGCGGCGCTGGTACTCAGGCCGCCAGTAAGGCTGCATGGGCCGCGGCCTCGATGGCCTGGCTCAATTGCTCCAGCAAGCCCGAGCTGGCGCGCGCCGTGTGCCAGTACAGCGGCACGTCGAGCGCACTGCCGGGCAGCAATTCGACCAGCGCGCCTGCCGCCAGATGGGATGCGATCAGCGCTTGCGGATGCAAGCCCCAGCCCATGCCGGCCAGCGCGGCCGTGGCAAAGGCCTGCGAAGAAGGCAGGGTATGCCGGGGCAGGTCCACATGCCGGTGGCACAGGCGGCGCACCCAGCGTTCCTGCAAGGTATCCTTGAGATTGAACACCAGGCTGGGCGCCAGCGCCAGGCTGCCCGCGCCCACGCCGTCAGGGAAATAGCGCTGCATGAAGGCGGGGCTGGCGGCCGCGATGTAGCGCATGGCGCCCAGCGGGCGGCTATGGCAGCCGGAAGCGGGCCGCGCCGTGGAAGTGACGGCAGCCAGCACGGTGCCATTGCGCAGCCACTCGGCCGTGTGGTCCTGGTCATCGACGGCCACTTCCATCAACACCGGGTGCTCGGCGGCAAACGCAGCGATGGCCGGCGCCAGCCAGGTGGCCAGGCTGTCGGCATTCACGGCAACGGGCAGGGTGGCGCGCGGTGCATCCTGCGTGGCCAGCGTTGGCACGCTGCCGTGCAAATCTTGTTCCAGCAGTTGCACCTGATCCACATGCTGGCACAGGCGCCGCCCCGTTTCGGTGGCGCGGCAAGGCTGGTCGCGGATCACCAGTGCACAGCCGACGCGCTCTTCGAGCAGGCGGATGCGCTGTGAAATGGCCGATGGCGTGACGTGCAGTGCGCGCGCCGCACGCTCGAAACTGCCGACACGTATCACGGTGGCCAATGCTGTCAGCGCGGCATAATCGAGCATAAAGTAAGTAAAACTTAATTTGGTGAAGAAAAGATAGTTTGCCTTCATTCGAGCGCACAGGCAAGATGCGCCGCATGACTATTTCAACGACTTCTATGCCACTGGCTTTTTCCATCTTTTCCCAGGGCCTGGCCTTGGGCCTGGGTCTCATCGTTGCCATCGGTTCGCAAAACGCCTTTGTCTTGCGGCAAGGCTTGCGGCGCGAACATGTGGCGCCCGTGGTGCTGTTTTGCGCCCTGGCTGACGCCGTACTGATCGCGGCCGGCGTGCTGGGCATGGCCCAGGCGCTGGGCCAGCGTCCGCTGCTGGCCAGCCTGCTGGCGCTGGGCGGCGCGGTTTTTCTCGCTGTGTATGGCTGGCAAGCCTTGCAGCGCGCGCGCCAGCCGCAGCAGTTACGGGCGGCCGAAGGTGGGGACGGACTCAGCCTGACCGCCGTGCTGGCCCAGGCAGCTGCCTTTACTTTGCTCAATCCCCATGTGTATCTCGATACGGTATTGCTGGTCGGTAGTATTGGCGCTCAACAACCTGCCATGCTGCGCGGCTGCTTTATTCTCGGTGCCAGCGCTGCCAGCCTGTTCTGGTTCAGCTTGCTGGGCTTCGGTTCACGCTGGCTGGCGCCAATGTTTGCCCGGCCTGCCGCCTGGCGGGTGCTCGATGGCTTGATCGGCGTGACCATGTTTGTCTTGTCGGCGTTGCTGCTGCGTCATGCACTGAGCGGTTTGTACGCTTAAGTTCAGGGCGCGGTAACTGGTGCTGGCCGCAGTGGATTGGGTGGCAAAGGCGGTGGTGGACGCTCGCGCGTGGCGAAGCTGCGCGGCAACAGCCGGACGGTTTCTATGCCACGCATAAACATGTTCTGGAACGGCGTGGACAGGTAAGGCAATACCATGCCGATCACCAGCAGGCCCACTCCCAGGGTAACGGGAAAGCCGATACCGAAGATATTGAGCTGGGGCGCAGCACGCGTCAGGATGCCCAGCGCCACGTTGGTCAGCAGCAAGGCGGCGACCACGGGCAAGGCGATCTGCAAGCCGGTGCGGAAGATTTCACCGCCCCAGGCGGCCAATTGCTGGAAGCCGCCGCCGCTGATGGGCGAGGCGGAAATCGGCAGGCTGACGAAACTTTCGGCCAGCGCCGCCAGCAAGACCAGGTGGCCATTGATGGTCAAAAACATCAAGGTGGCCAGCATCACCAGGAACTGGCTGATGGCCGACGAGCGGCCCTTGGTTTGCGGATCAAAAAAAGATGCAAAACCCAGGCCCATCGTCAGGCTGCTGATCTCGCCCGCCATTTCGATGGAGGAAAACACGATGCGGACGGTAAAGCCCATCGCCAGGCCTACCAGCATTTCCTGCGTGAGTATCAGCAAACCGGCCAGCGACATCGGGTCGGCGGCGGGCAGGGCGGGCACGGTGGGGGCGATGATCATGGCCAGCAGCGCGCCCAGCGAGACTTTCACGCTGATGGGCACTGCCGCGTTGCCGAACAGCGGTGCGGCCGCCAGCAAGCCGAGGATGCGGCTAAGCGGCCACAGCAATGCTGCGATCCAGGTATTGAGTTCGATGCTGGAGAGGGTCAACATGCTGGCGGCTGTTGCGGCAACTCAGCCTACCAGGTTGGGAATGCCGGACAGTACCTGGCGCATGTAGTCGACCAGCACGGACAGTATCCACGGGCCCGCCACGACCATGGCGATGAAGATGCCGACCAGCTTGGGAATGAAGGACAGGGTGGCTTCGTTGATCTGCGTGGCCGCCTGGAAAATACTGACCAGCAAACCGATGATCAGGGCCACCAGCAGCATGGGCGCCGCCACCATCAGGGTGATTTCCATGGCTTGCCGGCCCATCGTCATGACGCTTTCGGGTGTCATTGCGCGTCCCTAGTAAAAACTTTGCGACAGGGAACCGAGCAGCAACTGCCAGCCATCGACCAGCACGAACAGCATCAGCTTGAACGGCAGCGAAATGGTGGCCGGCGACATCATCATCATGCCCATCGACATCAGCACGCTGGCAACCACCATGTCGATAATCAAAAAGGGAATGAAAATGGCAAAGCCGATCTGGAACGCCGTTTTCAGTTCACTGGTCACAAACGCGGGTACGAGGATGCGCAGCGGCACGTCTTCCGGGCCTTGCAGGGCGGGCGAGCGCGACATCTTGGCGAACAGGGCCAGGTCCGCCTGGCGCGTCTGCTTGAGCATGAAGGTTTTCAGCGGTTCGACGCCCTTGTCCAGCGCGACCTGCATGGTGATCTTGTTTTCCTGGTAGGGCAAATAGGCATCCGTATAGATCTTGTCGAACACGGGGCCCATCACGAACAGGGTCAGGAACAGGGCCAGGCCCACCATCACCTGGTTCGGCGGCGCCGATTGCGTGCCGATGGCCTGGCGCAACAAGGAAAGCACGATGATGATGCGTGTAAAGCAGGTCATCATCAGCAGGGCCGCCGGCAAGAAGGTGAGCGACGTCATCAGGATGAGCGTCTGCACCGGCAAGGAGTAATTCTGGCCGCCGCCCGGCGCCGGCGTGCTGCTGAAGGCGGGAATACCCGGTTCGGCCAGCGCCCACAGCGGCAAGGCCAGGGCGGCTGCGGCCAGCAGCCAGGTCATCCAATGGCGTTTTTGTATGGTATTCGAGACCATCGTCTGCTTATTTTCCATTGCGCTTTTCGATGGTCTGTTTCAGCCATTCGGAAAAACTGGCGGCGGCCGGACCATTTTGTGCGGCCGCCAGCTGGGGCAGGTCGCCTTCCTGGCGCGGCAGGGTGGCCAGCGCATTGACACGGCCCGGCGAGGCGCCGACGACGATCCACTGGTCCGCCACTTCGATCAGCACCACGCGCTCGCGGCCGCCCAGGCTGAGCGAACTGATGACGCGCATCCGGGCATTGCTGCCCATGGCCTTGGCGCCGTAGCGTTTCATGAACCAGGCCAGGCCCATCAACAGGGCCAGCACGAAGATCAGGGCAAAGATGGTTTGCAGCAAGCTGCCGGCCGAGCTGGTGGGCGTCGCCATCGTCATCGGCGGGCCGGCGGGCATGGCGGGCAGCGGGGCGGCGGCTGGCGTGCCGGCTTCGGGCGCGGATGCGGCGGGCGCGGCAGCGGTGGCCACTGTTGCCGCTGCTTCCGGCGCGCTGGCGCTGATCGAGGCGGCGGCCTCGGGCGCCGGATTTGCCGCAGGCGCAGGTGCAGCATGCGCGATACTGCATGCGGCCGCCAGCGGCAGCAGCACGGTAGAAATCAACAGGCCAGGCTTCATTTATTCAGTTTTCGGATGCGTTCGGACGGCGTGATGATGTCGGTCAGGCGGATGCCGAACTTGTCGTTCACCACCACCACTTCGCCCTGGGCGATCAGACAGCCATTGACCAGCACGTCCATCGGTTCTCCGGCCAGGCCATCGAGCTCCACCACGGAGCCTTGCGCCAGCTGCAGCAAGTTCTTGATGGCGATCTTGGTGCGACCCAGTTCCACGGTCAGCTGCACCGGGATATCGAGGATGAAATCGATATCGTTATGCGTCTCGGACTTCGACGCTTGCTTGGAAAAGTCCTTGAACACGGCGGCGCTGGCCGCGCTGGCCGTATTGGCGGCCTGGTTTTGCAAGGCTTCGGCTTCCGCCTTGGCTTGCTCGGCAATGGCCGCGCCCCAGTCGTCGTCCAGGCTTTGATCGTCTTGGTTGTCGGACATGTCACTCTCCTATTTTTACTGCTGCTACTTATTTGATGTTATCGGCATTGGCGAGCAATTTCTCGACCTTCAATGCATATTGTCCGTTCAATACCCCGTAAGTGCAATCCATCACGGGCACGCCGTCGACGGTGGCGGCGATCAGTTCGGGGATATTGAGCGGGATGATGTCGCCCACCTTCATGTTCAGGATTTCGTCAAACGAGACGCGCGCCGTGCCCAGGGACGCCACCAGTTCCACTTCGGCGATCTGGATCTGCTGCGTCATCAGGCGTATCCAGCGTTTATCGACTTCCAGCGCTTCGCCCTGCAGGCTCGAGGTGAGCGAATCGCGAATCGGTTCGATCATCGAATACGGCATGCAGAAGTGGATCTGGCCCGATACCGAACCCAGTTCCACCGTGAAAGTCGACGCCACCACCACCTCGTTCGGCGTGGCGATGTTGGCGAACTGCGTGTTCATTTCCGAACGAATATATTCGAATTCGACGGGGAAGACCGGCTCCCACGACTTGGTATAGGCTTCAAACACGATATCGAGGATGCGCAAGATGATGCGCTGCTCGGTCTGCGTAAAGTCACGGCCTTCGACGCGCGTGTGGAAACGGCCATCGCCGCCGAACAGATTGTCGACCAGCAAGAACACCAGGCCCGGATCGAACACCATCAAGGCCGTGCCGCGCAGCGGCTTCATGTGCACCAGGTTCAAATTGGTGGGCACTACCAGGTTACGGATGAATTCGCTGTATTTGGATACCCGCACGGAACCGACCGACACTTCGGCGCTGCGGCGCAGGAAGTTGAACAGGCCCACGCGCAGCAGGCGCGCGAAACGCTCGTTGATAATCTCCAACGTTGGCATCCGGCCGCGCACGATGCGCTCCTGGGTTGCCAGGTTGTAGGTACGAACTCCCGTGACGTCTTCCGGCGCCTGCGCGTCGTCCTGGTCTCCGTTGACGCCCTTGAGTAGGGCGTCGACTTCTTCCTGGGAGAGGAAATTATCGGCCATGGCTGCTTATTGAATGATAAATGCGGTGAATAATACGTCTGTCACGTCTTGCTCTGGTCCTTTGTCCACGAAAGGCTGGTTCACTTGGGCAATGATTTCTGCCGCCAGCTGCTGCTTGCCTTCCACGGTATTGAGTTCCGACGCCTTTTTGCCCGACAGCAGCAGCAGCAAGCGGCTGCGCACCTTGGGCATGTTCAGCTTGATGTTATCCATCTCT
The DNA here is from genome assembly GCF_049319705.1 of Janthinobacterium sp. Mn2066. Lineage (NCBI taxonomy): Bacteria > Pseudomonadati > Pseudomonadota > Betaproteobacteria > Burkholderiales > Oxalobacteraceae > Janthinobacterium > Janthinobacterium sp. Mn2066. Next base: position 612,831 of record NZ_JBMOUF010000001.1, read on the forward strand.
TCGGGATTGGGCACTTGCAAGGTAAACGCGATCTGCAGGTATTGCTCGCCATTTTCCGGCTGCAAGTTGACGGTAAATGAATCGATCGGCACGAAAACAGGCGGGCCGGCCTTGGAGACTTTTTTCTTGGCTGGCGCGCTATCTTCCTTGTCCGCTTTGCCATGCAGGAAATACCAGGCAGCACCGCCGCCCACGCCGCCAGCCAGCAGCACCGAGGCCAGCACGATGATCAGAAGCTTCTTTTTTGACGCGCCAGCCGGTGCCAGGCCTGCATCTGCTTTCGGATCTGCTTTCATTTTTGGATTTGCTTTCAATGGTACTCGAGTGCATGGAAGTGGATCACGACGCCATTATGTCATTATCGGCAAATTCTGCGCAGAAGGATGCGTTGAAAAGAGGGCCTAAGCGCGCTCAACTCGATGTTTCTGCATGAAAAATTCGAAACCAGGGTCGACCAGCGGCCAGCCGCTGGCCGGTTTAGCTCAGGCAAAGGTATCGACGGCGCTCAGGGAGGCGCGGCCCCGGCTGCCAGTTGCTGCGGCAATCGCGATTTCGCCGCCAGTGACCTTGCTGTCTGCGCTGCCATTTCCATGACCGCCACGGCGGCCATCGGACGCCATGTCACGGTTGCCCTGGTTCTGCTGTTCCTGCGTGCCGGCCGAGACGGTGGCGTTGCCAAACGCAATCCCCGCTTCGCCCATCATCTCGCGCAGGCGCGGCATGGCCGCCTCCAGCGCCTGGCGTACTTCGGGCTGGGCCGACATGAAGGCGGCGTTGGCCTGGTCATTGGTGACGGTCAGCACCACTTTCAAGGGACCCAGGTCCGGTGGATTCAAGGTCAAGGTCGCGCTCTGGTCGCCGCCCGCCGCCATCCACACCACTTTTTGTCCCAGCTGCTGGTCCCAGGCCGGCGTGCCGACCCGTCCTGCCAGCTTGTCGGCCGGCACGGCTGCCGCCGCGGCGGCCTGTTGCAGCGCGGCCGGCTGCAACTGCGCCGCCAGCTTGCCGATATCGGTGGGCGCTTCCTTCAATAGCGCGTCGGCCACGGGCGTGGCGTTTTTGCCTGCCGCCGCCACTTGCAGATCGATAGCCAGCTTGCCGGCATCGGCTTTGCCTGCCTGCGCTCCAGCTTGCAGTGGCGCGGCGGCCTTGCCCTGTGCCTGTTCCAGGCTGTCTGCAAAGTCGGCGGCCGGGGCCGCGCCCTTGCTCGCCGCCGTGCTGACGCCCTTGCCCGTGTCGGCCAACACCTTGCCGCTGGCCAGCAATTGCGCGGCAGTCACGCCGTTGCCATCGCTTTTTGCCGTCAAGGCGCTTGCTGGCGCTGCGGTCTTGCCGGTTTCTGCCGGTTGCTGCATGGCCAGCTTGATGTTGCCCACCAGGGCCAGCATGGCGGCAGCGGGATCTTCCGGCGCCTGCGTCTGTTGCTGCGCCGCATAGGCGGCGGGGGGAGCATCCTCAGTCCCGCTACTGTCCTTGGGGCTGCTGACCGCTGTCTGCGCAGCGTCGGCTGGCGCCTGCTGATCCGCTGGCGCTGCCTCGCTGGCCTGTGTTTTGTTCGCCGGCTGTTGCGTTGCCGGCTGCGCCGCTGGCGTTTGCGGCGCCGCTTGCGCCTGCTGCTGGGGCTGCGCTGGCGCTGGAGCCTGCGTCTGTGCCTGCGCCGCCTTGCTGCTCAACTGGCGCTGTTCGATCTGGCGATCGAGGGCGCGCTGGAAATCGCCGTCGGCGGCCGGCGGCAAGCTGCGGTTGGCAGGCCCTGGCGTGGCGTTCGGCGATACTATCTGGGAAATCGGAGTAGGCTGGGTTTGCATGATCTTGCCTTATGCTTGAGCGATGATGAGCGTCTGTTGTTAGCGTTTATAGTAGGCTTGTCTGGCGGCGTGCTCATCCATTGCCTTCTGGTCGCGCTTGTTTTCCAGCTTAAGCGCCTGTTCCTGGGCCCGCTTGTCGAGCGTGGTATAGGACATGCGCTTGCGCTCGGCGTCTTGCCAGCGGACTTTTTCCGCCTCGCTGCGCGCCTGCGCGTGGTTGACGACTTGCTGCTGCCCCAGGATGGCGCTGTCGAGCTTATGCATGAAGGCCTGGAAGTTGCGGTAGGCCATGGGCGTGATGCCGCTCGCCATGCTGGCCTCGAACCGTTTCGCATAGTCGTCACGGTAGCCGGACAGCATGTCCAGCTTTTCCTTGCAATCGTCGAGCGCTTTCAGGGCGGCGCCCAGGCGCTTGGCGCAATCGTCCGTCTCGCGCTGGGCAAGGTCGATCAGGGTTGCTAGTTGGGAGGGAGAGGCCATGATGAATTATATTCCCGGCATGCCTCGCTCGATCACTCGAACAGAGCGGTAAGTTGCCCCAAGCTCTCGTCCATGCTGACACGTTCGGTAATTTGCTGTTGCAAAAAAGCTTCGATTTTTTCATGCAGGGCGATGGCCTGGTCCAGCACGGGGTCGGTGCCGGCGCTGTAGGCGCCCACGCTGATCAGGTCGCGGCTGCGCTCGTAGCGCGAATACAACTGTTTCAAGCGCCGCGCCCGCTGCTGGTGCTCATGCGTGGTGATCGAGTGGGCTGCGCGCGAAATCGATTGTTCGATATCAATCGCCGGGTAGTGGCCCGCCTCGGCCAGGCGGCGGTTGAGCACGATATGGCCGTCCAAGATTGCCCGCGCCGAGTCGGCGATCGGATCTTGCTGGTCGTCGCCCTCGGTCAGCACGGTATAAAAGGCGGTGATCGAGCCGCCGCCTTCTTCGCCATTGCCGGCCCGCTCCACCAGCACCGGCAGCTTGGCAAACACGGATGGGGGATACCCCTTGGTGGCGGGCGGCTCGCCGATGGCCAGCGCGATTTCACGCTGGGCCATGGCGTAGCGGGTCAGGGAATCCATGATCAGCAGCACGTTTTGGCCCTGGTCGCGGAAATATTCGGCAATTGCCGTCGCGTACGCGGCCCCTTGCAGGCGCATCAGCGGCGGGGTGTCGGCCGGCGCGGCCACCACCACCGAGCGGGCCAGGCCCTCGGCGCCCAGGATTTGCTCGATGAATTCCTTCACCTCACGGCCCCGCTCGCCGATCAGGCCCACCACGATCACATCGGCTTCCGTGTAGCGGGCCATCATGCCCAGCAGCACGCTTTTACCGACGCCGGAACCGGCGAACAGGCCCATGCGCTGGCCCCGTCCCACCGTCAGCATGGCGTTGATCGAGCGCACGCCCACGTCCAGGGTATCGACGATCGGGGCGCGGCCCAGCGGATTGGCAGGGCGCACGTTGATGGGGGCGCTATCGACCGTATGCAGCGGGCCCAGTTGATCGAGCGGACGGCCGGCGCCATCGAGCACGCGGCCCAGCAGTTGCGGGCCGACCGGCAAGTGGCGCGCACGGTCGCTGGGGCGGCGGCGCGGGTGCGCTACGCTGCCCGGGCGGGGAATTGCCGGTTCGACGGAAAAGACGCGGGTGCCGGGCACGATGCCCTCGACGTCGCTTTGCGGCATCAAGAACAGGCGGTCGCCTTCAAAGCCCACCACTTCCGCCTCGACCCGGCCGCCATTGGGCAGCGGCACGGTGCAGGCGGCGCCCACGGCCAGGCGCAAGCCCACCGCTTCCATCACCAGGCCTGCCACCCGCGTGACCCGGCCCGACACTTGCATGGGTTCCACGAAGCCGACCACGGCCGAGCAGTCGTGCAGATACGCGCGCCAGTGCGCCGCATGCCTGCTGGCGGAGGTGGGCGTTTGCTTGCTCACGGCGCCAGCCAGTCCAGGTCTTTGCCCAGCGCGTGCGTCAGGCGCTGCCAGCGGGTGGACGTCTGCGCATCGATCTGGTTGCTGGCCGTATCGATCTTGCAGCCGCCCCGTTCAACCGTCGGGTCTTCGATGATGCGCCAGCCGCCCTTGTCGATTTCATCGCCGATGCCGTCGCGCACGACTTGCGCATCCTCAGGATGGAGCATCAGCAGGGCTGGCTGTTGTAAAACGGGTAAATATTCGATGGCTTCGCGCACCAGCGGCAACATCAGTTCGGGACGCACGGGCAGGGCGGTTTTCAGCATGCCCTTGGCCAGTTGCAGGGCCAGTTCCATCACGTCGTTGGCGATCAATTCGTCGGCATGGCCGACCGCATTGCCAAACTCGACGGCGATGGTTTGCAGGTGCGCCAATTCCACCGCCGAGGCTTGCTTGCCTTCGGCATATGCCTGCGCATGGCCATCGGCATGCCCGGCCGCATGGCCTTCGGCATAACCGGCGGCGCGGCCTTCCTCGAAGGCGCTGGTCCGCGCCTGTTCGCGGATGGCGTCGATTTCTGCCTGGGTGGGGGCGACCAGCGGTTCTGCCTGCTCTTCCGCTTGCAGCTCGGCGTAGGCGTCGATTTCTACCGGGTCCGGCTCGAGCAGCTTGCGCGCCGCCACCACGCTGGGACGGTCGTCGCCGAACGACGTCATTTCCCAGCGCTGGTACGCTGTTTGTTGCTCTTTGGGAATAAAGTTAGACAAACGAATCCTCGCCTTTTCCACCCAGTACTATCTGCCCTTCGTCCGCCAGGCGGCGCACGATTTGCAGGATCTGTTTCTGCTGCGATTCCACTTCCGACAGGCGCACGGGGCCTTTCGATTCCAGGTCTTCTCGCATCATTTCGCCGGCGCGCTGCGACATATTCTTGAAGATCTTGTCGCGCAGCTCTTGCGACGCGCCTTTCAGGGCGATGATCAGCATTTCCGATTGCACTTCGCGCAGCAGCAGCTGGATGCCGCGGTCGTCGATATCGATCAGGTTGTCGAACACGAACATTTCGTCCATGATCTTCTGCGCCATGTCGTTGTCGTAGTTCTTGATGTTGTCCATCACCGAACCTTCTTGCTCGCCGCTCATGAAGTTCAGGATCTCGGCTGCTGCGCGCACGCCGCCCAGCGACGATTTCTTGATGTTTTCATTGCCCGACAGCAATTTCGTCAACACGTCATTCAGTTCGCGCAAGGCCGCCGGCTGCACCCCGTCCAGGGTGGCGATGCGCAGCACCACGTCATTGCGCAAGCGGTCCGTGAAGTGGCCGAGGATTTCGCAGGCCTGGTCGCGTTCCAGATGCACCAGGATGGTGGCGATGATTTGCGGGTGTTCGTTGCGGATCAGCTCGGATACGGATTGCGAATCCATCCATTTCAGCGATTCGATGCCGGACGCATCCTTGCCGCCCAGGATGCGCGACAGCAGCACGGAGGCCTTGTCGTCGCCCAGCGCCTTGGTCAGCACCTGGCGGATGTATTCGTCCGAATCGAGGCCGACGGTGGAATTGAGTTCCGTCTGCGAACGGAAGTCGTCGAGCACTTCGACCACCTGTTCGTGGGCGATGCCCTTCATGGTGGCCATGGCCGCGCCCAGCTTGAGCACTTCGCGCGGGCCCAGGAATTTCATTACCTCGGCCGCTTCGCTCTCGCCCAGGGCCAGCATCAGGATGGCCGCTTTTTGCAGTCCCGTCGATTCAGTCATTATTACCTACCCATGCTTTGATCACGTTGGCCACGACGCGGGGATCTTCCTGCGCCAGTTTTTTGGCCATTGCCAGGTTTTCGCGGTAGCCGCGGGCCGTATCTTCTTCCAGTTCGTCCAGCTCTTCTTCGCTGAGCAAGACCTCGTTTTCTTCGCCGGGCTTGACCAGCGCCGGTTCGACCACCGGTGGCGGGGCGCCAAAATCGTCGATCTTGCGCATCACGGGGCGCAGCATCGGCCGCACGATCTTGATGAACAGATACAGCAAGATCAGGGCGGTGATCAGGAATTTCGCCAATTCCTTGGCCAGCGGCAAGTTGGCCGGGTCGCGCCACCACTCCAGCTTGCCTTCGGGCGGACGCTCGATGCCGTCGAATGGCGAATTGGCCACGCTGAAGCTGTCGCCGCGTTCCTTGTTGTACCCCATGGCCTCTTTGACGAGGTTATTGATCTGCACCATTTCGGCTGGCGAAATCGGCGTCACCGTGACCTTGCCATCCTTGTCGAAGCTGCGGCGGTAGTTGACCACCACGGCCACCGACAGCCGGCGCAAGCCGCCCATCGATTTCTGTTCATAGCGCACGGTCTTGTCGACTTCATAATTGGTGGTCGATTCCTTTTGCGTGGGCGCCGCTGGCGTGGCCGGCGCTGCGCCGGGCGCTTCGGTCGTCAATGGCGCCGTGGCAACGCCAGGCGGCTGGTTCGACAGCGCGCCGGGCACGCCCGATGGATTGGCATTGCCGGCGCCCGTCGATTCGCTGGTTTGCTGGCTGCGGATGGCCGATGCTTCCGGCGGCGAGTTCGGCTTGTAGGTTTCTGCTGCCTGTTCCGTTTGCGAGAAATCCACGTCGGCCGTCGCTTCGGCGCGCACATTGCCTTCGCCGACGATGGGCAGCAGGATCGATTCGACTTGCTTGATCACGCTTTGTTGCAACTGTTGTACGTATTTCAGCTGGTTCGGGTCCAGGTTCTTGACGCCGTTGGCGCGGTCGCGGTCCTTGTCCTGGTTCGACAGCAGATTGCCGGCCTGGTCCACCACAGTCACATTGACTGGAAGCAATTCCGGCACGCTGGAGGCCACCAGGTGCACGATGGCGCTCACTTGCAGCTGGTCCAGGCCACGGCCGGGGTGCAGGTTGAGGAACACGGACGCCGTGGGTTTTTGCTGGTCGCGCACGAACACCTGCGGCTTGGGCAGGGCCAGGTGGACCCGCGCCGTATCGACGGCCGAGACGGCTTCGATGGTCTTGGCCAGCTCGCCTTCCAGTGCGCGCTGGAAATTGACTTGTTCCAGGAACTGCGACACGCCCAGTTTCTGGTTTTCCATCAGTTCAAAACCCACGTTGCCGCCCTTGGGCAAGCCTTGCGCGGCCAGTTTCAGGCGCGCATCGTGGACCTGGGCCGAGGGCACCAGGATGGCGCCGCCGCCTTCGGAAAACTTGTGCTTGATGCCCAGCTGGTCCAGCGAGGCGGTGATGGCGCCGCCGTCGCGGTCCGTAAAATTGGAAAACAGCACTTTGTATTCAGGCGGCTGGTTCCACATATACAGGGCCACGCCGATGGCGATCAGGGCCGCCACGCCCAGGCCGCGCAGGAAATTCTTGCCCATCGGCGTCTTGGCGAAGGCTTGCACGGACTCCACGGGTGTGCGGGCGGGCGCCGGCGCCGGTGGTGGTTGGTTCAGTTCGATGTCTTCCGCTACAGCCATGATGGGTTTCCGGGCGCTGGTTTTTGCTGGTGGGTGGGTTGCCGCCTCGAATGAAGGAGGGGGCGATAGTCAGGATTATCCGCCACCGTCACGCGCTTCAATCGCCCAAATAGAAGGCGCTTTCGCCGCCTGCTCGGCCGAGCGGCTGGCCTTGACGCTGGTATTGTGGAACCCTGGCAACACTTGGTAGTAGTCATTGTACCCGGCGTTGCCTTGCTGGCCAGAGTTTTGTTCTCTGGAAGCAACACGTACAATCAGGTACCATTGGAAAGCAAGCGGGAGGCAAAGTGAAAACAGGCGGTATCGATAGCAGCAGAATCGAGGCGATGATCGCGCAACTGAAGTCGGCGGCCACGCGGCCGGACGCCAAAGTGCCGATGATCCAGACGGACATGCCGGCGGCCAAGGTCAATTTTGCGGACGCCCTGAAGGGCGCGCTCGATTCCGTGAGCGCCTCGCAAACGGCGTCGGCCGAGCTGGGCAAGCGCTTTACCATGGGCGACGACAGCGTCAGCCTGTCCGACGTGATGGTGGCGACGCAAAAGTCCAGCATCGAATTCCAGGCGTCGGTGCAGGTGCGTAATAAGCTGGTGTCTGCTTATCACGACATCATGAATATGCAGGTGTGATTAACCGAGTCCTGCCAGGCGTGCGTTGCGCTCGCGCTCCAGGCGCGTGATGTAGCGCTGCACGTACGCCAGCATGCCGCGCGGCAAGTCGACGAACTGGCAGCCCAGGCGGCGGTTCAGCTTGTTGTTGAGCAGGGTCATGTCCAGCGAATTGCGGATCTGCAGGGTGGCCGTGACGATGCCGACGTCGGGCAAGTCGATGCGGCAACCCGGGTAATTCTTGCCGATGGTCTCGCCCAGCATCAATTTATTGTCCATCATGGCGATGCCGCCGCAGCTGATGTCGGCCAGCGGAAACAGGGTGTCCAAGCCGCCCAGCTCAGCCGGCAGGGGAATCGAGACGCGCACGGGATTGCTGACAGGCGTGTTCATGCGGTAATACTCGCGCCGCTGCAAGCGGATCAGGGTTTCCGGCACGGCGATTTTCAATGCCTTTGTTCCCTCGTACAGGCATTCTTCCACCAGTTCGCTGGAAAACAGGATGCGGATCTTGTCGAGCGTGGTTTCAAACGAAATGCCGGTGGCGGCCACCATGCGACGGTTCTGGTCGGCATTCACGGAACGGTCGAGGATGACGGTATTGCGCTCTGCATCGACTTCCAGGATGGACGTGACGCACACATCGGATTCGCCATGGATCAGCATGCGGATCAGCTGGTTCTTTTCGCCGATGCTGCGCAGCAGGGCGACGATTTCCCGCCGCGATTCCACTTCAAAATCATGCCAGTTTTCGAGGCCGGAATCCATAATATGAGCTTGCATTGATGCCTGTCTATCGGTCTATGTATCGGTGGTAAGGTGACTGGTGTCCGGTGCCGGCGGAAGCGGCTCGCCCTTGGGCCCGCCATTTGCCGATTCGATATGATATAACCAGGCCAGCAGTTCCGCAATCGCCCGATACAGTCCAGGCGGGATCTGGCGGTCCAGGTCGACGTCCATCAACAAGGCCACCAGTTCCTTCGATTCGTGCACGAACACGCCATGCTCGCGCGCCGTGCTGATGATCTTATCGGCGATCAGCCCGCTGCCCTTGGCCACTACCTTGGGCGCCGGCATGCCGCTCTGGTAAGCCAGGGCGACCGCCGTTTGCGGCACCTTGCGCTTGCCGTCATCCAGCATCGCCATCTCCAGCCATGGCGCCGCCGTCTTCCGCGGTGGGGGCGATACTCAGCGCAGACAGGGGCCAGCCAGCCGCATCGAGCGACGCTTCCAGCTGCGCCGCATGCTGGCGCAAGGTGGCGGCGCTATCGGCGCTGCCGGTCTGCATCTGGATGTGGACCTTACCGCCATGCAATACGACTTGCGCGCTGATGTCGCCCAGCAAGGGAAACTGGAAACGCACGCCGCTGCGCCAGGTGGCGGCTTCCTCATCGTCGCCGCTACCGTGCGCGCCGCCTTCGGGGGCATCCTTGGTGACATCCCACTGCATGGGCTGGCCTGGCCACGCTTCGCCCTGCCACTGTACCCTGGCCTGTTCGTGCGTATGCAGCTGCAAATTGATCAATTGCGCCGACGCCAGGTCGGTGCCGCTCCTGGCCACCTCGCCCTGCAAGGCCTTTTGCATTTGCGGTTCCAGCAGCAGCGAGGCCAGCGGGCGCTTGCCTTCGGCCCATTCGGCCACATGCGATTCATAGAACAGGCCGCTGCTGGCCACGGTGTCGCGCAGGTTTTGCGCCAGTTGCGCGGGGTTGGGCGCGCCCTGGCCGCTCATCAGCGGTGTCTTGCCCAGCAGTGCCAACGGCGTGTCCGGTGCGCTTTCGGCCTGCTGCAGCACGCTGGTGATGGCGCGCGCCGTGGTGCTCAGTTCGGGGGCAGGCGTGTCGCCGCCCAGGGTGGGCAGCAGGTTGGCTGGTGTGAGCGGGGCGCGGCTGAGCAGGGTGGCGGCCGTGCTGGCCGTGCGTGCACCGGCCTGGGCGCCCGCCGCGCCTGCTGCCTCGGGCTCGGCCTCTGCCTCTGCATAGGTAAGCATGGGGCCAGCCGGGTTGTCGCGCCCGGCGCCGATTTGAAATGAGGGGCGGGGATTGATGCCGATCAAGGTGAGGGGAATTTCCGTGCCCAGCTGGGCGCCGGCCGGCAATTGCATGCGGGCCGGCGTGCCGGCCACGCGTACCAGAAAGCTGCCGTCGGTCAGGCGCGCCAGCACCTGGCCCTGCATCGATTTGCCGACCAGCCCCTGCAGCGAGCGCTGGAAATCCGCCTGGCGCGGATCGGCCGCTATATCGGCAGGCCGCGTGGCCTTGACCGGGGTCAAGGGCGTCATGCCGATGGCGTCCATCTTCGGCAACATGCCGCCCTCCGTTCGTTTTAAACGCCGTAGGCGTTGGCCAGGCGTCGTTCAGTGCCGGTGTTGTTGATCAGCTTGGACAACTGCGCCATCCAGGGCATGGTCAGGTCGCGGATCTTGCGGTCGTCTTCCAGCATCTGCTTGATCATGGCCACCTTGCGCTGGCGGCCCGTGCTTTCCAGCACCACCTGCTCTTCATTCGCCTTCAGCGCCGCCACGTGGGCGGTGACGCGCTGTTCCAGCACTTCCAGCTGGTCCCAGTCGGCGTTGCCGGCGGCGGCGACCATCTGGCCCGTCAGGGCTTGCATGGCTTCGTAGGTGTTCAATACTTCTTGATTCGTCATCATGGATCAGGCGCTCGCTAGGCTAGGCATACGTTTCAAATCGGCGCCGGGGGCGGCGGCTGGGGTGGCGCCGATGGCGTTCCACGTTTCACGCAGGTCGGACAACAGGCGCTGTACTTCTTCCAGCATGCCCAGGTCGTTATTCAGATTGGCCGTCAGCAGGCGCGCGCTCATGTATTCGTACAGCGAGTCCAGGCCTTCGGCGATCTGGCCGCCCGCTTTCTTGTCCAGGCTGGCGCGCAAGCCGTTGTCGATGATCTGGATGGCTTTCGAGATGGACTTGCCTTTTTCCGGCACATTGCCCGACTTCAGGTGCATCTGCGCGCTGAGCACGGCCACCAGCGCACCGTCATACAGCATCACGATCAACTTGTGCGGCGAGGCCGAGACGATGCCCGTCTCCAGGCCGACCTTGGCGTAGGCATTCACGCCACGTTGTTGGGTTCCAAACATGTGTTTCTCCTGAGGGCATTCTTAGCGGTTGGCGGCAATCGATGCCAACTGCTGGGTCAGATAGGTTTGTGTCGACTGCAGGCTGCTCAAGGTCACGTCCAGGCGCGTGAACTGGGCGCGGTAGCGCGCTTCGATATCGGTCAGCTTGGCGCTGAACTTGTCGCGCTGGTCCGCCACGTTCTTGATGCTGTCATTGATGCTCTTGCTGCGGTTGGTGATCATGCCGTCCGTGCCCAGGAAGGATGTCGCCAGGTTGTTCAATTGGTAGGCGTAACCTTGCGAAAAACTGACCGTGCCGCGCGGGCCCGTGGTGCCGCCCGTGACTTCGATCTTCAAGCCATCGGCTGCGGAACCTGGTGCGCCGGTCAGGGTCTGGCCCGAGCCGACCACCGGCTGGCCACCGAGGGTGCCGGCTACGTCGGCGCCCTTGACAGGCGTGGCCGTGCCGAACAGGGTATCGAAGCCGGTACCGGTGCCGCTGGACAGGGCGATGTTGGAGACCGAACCGTAGCGTGCAGAGGCCAGCACCAGGTGGCCGCTGCCATCGATCGAGGCCGAGACGGTGGAGCCGTTGTCGGAAAACGCCTTCACGCCATTGATCGAGGACTGGATCAGCGAAGCCATCTGTGCCGGCGTGTAAGTGCCTGCTGGAATGGTGACATTGGCCGTATTCTTGGCCACGCTGGGCACCGTATCGTTGAGGGTCACGTTCCAGGTGGTATCGCTGGCGATGGTGGTGGTGGCCGGCAGCACGCCGGTCGACGTGAGCGACCCCTGGCTGGCCATGGTGGTGATGGTCAGGTCATAGCTGCCTGGCTTGGTGGCGGCGGTGGAACTGGTGAAGGCGACGTTGCTGTCGCTGGCCTTGCCCAAGGCTGAAAACAATCCGCCGATATCGGTAAAGTTGGCGCTGATAGCTGCGTCGAGCTTGGTGCCGTCGAGCGTCAGGCTGCCATCCTTCTGGAAAGAAATACCCACCTGGCTCAGGGTGCTCAAGTTGCTGTTCAAGCCCGTGATTGGCGCGCCCAGCTGCTTGCGCAACTGGCTCTGTATCGATTGCACGGTCGAGTCGCCGAGCAGCACGCCGCCTTTCTTGGTGTCCGGGTCGTACGAGGTCATCTTGCCGATCGCCGTATTGAGATCGTTATAAGCCTTGACGAAGGCATTGATGTTGGTCTTGACGGTCGAGGTGTCTTTCGCTACCGACAGGCTGGTGCTGCCGATCTTGGTAATGTTCAGGGTCACGCCTTCGATCGCCGTGTCGACGCTGTTCGAACTGTTCGTGATGGGGATGCCATTCACGCTGAAGGCCGTGTTTTGCGCCGCGCTGTTCTGTTTCAGGTTTTGTGCACCTGCCACATCGTAGGATAGCAAGTCGTTCAGCGCGCTGTCGGCCGGCTGGCCATCGCTGCCGCTGAGGGAAATCTTCATGGCCGAGCTGGCGCCGGTTTTCGCAGAGGCCAGCACCAGGTGAAACGGTTTGTCGCTGCCGTCCGAGACGATGCTGGCGGTCACGCCCAGGCCCGCGTTATTGATGGCGTCGCGTATGCCTTGCAAGGTGTTATTGGTCGAATCGATCACCACCGTGCCCGTCGCTTGCGTGCCGTCCTGGGTAAAGCTGGTATTCATGTAGGCGCCACCGGAACCGGCCGTCAAGCCGGCCGCGGCTGGGTTGCTACCGCCGATGGTGATCGGGCTGGCATTGCCCGACGCCAGGCTGATGGTGCTGGTAATGGTGACGTTCGAACCATCGTTGGTCGAGGTGGCACTGTGGCCGATGCCGCCCGTCACGCCGCCCGTCACGACTTCTTCGATATTGATGTTGGAGCCATCGGCGCGCGTAAATTGCAAGGTGCCATCGGCCGCCTTGCCCGTCACCGTGATATTGGCGGCGGCCAGCGCATTCGAGACGGCGTTCGGGCCTTCCAGCGTGGTATCGAGCGAGGCCGCCGTGATGCCGTTACCGGCCGCGACGCCATTGCCCTGGCTAACGATTTCGATGCCGCCGACGGACAGGGAATACGTGCCGTCCGCACCGGTAGAGACATTGCCGAAACCATTGAACATGGTGGCGCTGCTGGCCGTTGGCTGGGCGGTGGCGGTGACGCCGGTGGTGCTGCTCTTGGCATTGATGGCGTCGGCCAGCGCGCGCGCGCTCTTGGTGCTGGCGTCAGTTGGAATGGCCGTGCCGTTGATGGTCAGGGAACCATTGCTGACACCCGTCAGTGCAGTGGTATTGCTAAGGGCAGTGCCAGCCAGGCCAAAGGTGCCGCCGGAAAGTGAACCGAGCTGGAAGGAAATGGTGGTCTTGGCGCCCAGGCCGATGGTCGACAGCTTGCTGGCCATGCCACCCGAGGTCAGGGTCTGCGATTGCGCCAGCTGGGTCACATTGATATTGTAGTTGCTGGGCACAGCCTTGGCGCCGGCCGTGGCGCTCAATACCAGCGGATCGGCAGGGGTGGCGCTGACGGCGCGGAAATTATTCGCATTCGCCAGTGCCGACAGCGAGTTCTGGAAGGTGCCGACCGCGCCGCCCAGGGTGCCCATGGCGCTCAGGGTCGCCTGGTAGGAAGCGGTTTTTTTGTCGTAGGTATTGAGTGGCTGCGATTCCGCCGCCATCAACTTATCGATGATGGCATTGACGTCCAGACCACTGGCGCCGATACCGGGGGATGACAAGGTTGGAGTGATGGCCACAGAATGCTCCTAGGAAAACGCTAATATAAGCTGTTATCGGCAGAATCAATCAGGACTTGAGAGGGGGATTTACCGCGCTGTTTTCAGTTCGGCGAAGAATTCAGGAAATTACTGCAGAGAAATTGCTGAAAATATAAAAGAAGCCAGGTAATCGTGTTACCTGGCTATCTGGACTGATCTTGCTGGCAGTGCTGGGGTGCCCATACCGTAGCAAACATCATCAATTACGCACTCTGGTCGATCAACTGGCCTTTGGCCATTTCAAAGGACTTGGCAATTTCCAGCGCTTCCTTGGTGGGAATTTGCCGCAGTACTTCCTTGGTTTCCTGGTCGATCACCTTGACCACCGTGCGCTTGCTGTCTTCATCGATGGAAAATTGCAGGTTCTGCGACTTGATGCGCGGCGATTGATTCAGTTCCGACACCGCCTGGTTCAGTTGATCACGGCTGGGTTCGCCACTTTTCTGCTGTTGCGTAACAGCATCGGTCGCTGTCGTCGCCCTGGCAGCTGGTCTTGCCGCAGGGGTGTCTGCAGCGTAATTCTTGTCTACCCTGGCCGTGGTAGCGGCCGCTATCATATCGATAGTCATGGTGCTCTCCTATTGAAAATTCCCCTGTCGAATAAATCCGGCAGGGGAACTGAGTCCAGCGCTATGACGGGATGACTCCCGTCATCAAGCCTGATTAACCACGCAGCAGGCTCAACACGCCGTTAGGCAGCGAGTTTGCTTGTGCCAGCATGGCGGTACCAGCTTGTTGCAGGATCTGGCCGCGGGTCAGGTTGGCTGTTTCCGAAGCAAAGTCGGTATCGACGATGCGGCTGCGCGACGAGGACAGGTTTTCCGTGGTCGATTGCAGGTTGGAAATTGCCGACGAGAAGCGCGATTGCAGAGCACCGTACTGAGCGCGTTGGCTGTTCACCGTCGACAGGGCTGCATCGGCAATCTTCAGTGCCAACTGGGCGCCGTCGAAGCTGGTGACATCGATGTCCGATACGGCGGCGAGCTTGGATGCCGCGCCCGATTTTGCCAGGCCCAGGCCGGAACCGGCGTCCGTTACGGAGAAGCTGCTATCCGAATCAAACGTGACGGTACCGTTGGCGGTAGCGGAGACACCAGCTGCATTGACTGCGGCATTTTTGATACCTTTCACGTCATACGTACTGACGTTGAGCGCTGCTGGTGTGGTCGTGACGTTGTCGGTGATGACGATGTCGGAACCGTTCGTGTTGCTCAGCTTGATACCGCCATTCACAGTATCGTACTGTGCAGTTACGCCGGTCTTGGCCGATTGTGCATTAATGGCATTGATACCCGCTGCGAAATCAGTCGCGGAATTGCCGCCAGCACCAACCGAGAACGATACGTTGACCGGATTGGTGGTTGCGTTGTTGTCAGACGCGATTTGGAACGAGTATGCGCCGCTTGCGGTCAGGGACAGATTGGCTTCTGTCTTGGCGGTTGCCGTCACACCGGTAGAGCCGGTTTTCTGATTGACTGCTGCTGCAATCGATTTTGCCGTGTCAGTTGCCGTGGTGGTGTAAGTGGACGAACCCAATTTACCGTTAATCGTGACAGCCTGGCCTGCGACAACGTTGGTCGCTGGTGCTGCGGCGGTACCAGCCTTGGCTGCGGTCGCATCGTTTTGAACGCGGTTGTTGCCGTAAGTATTGGTCAGGAAGTTCGCGCCATTGGCCGAAATCAATTGGTTGGCATCGGCGCCGACTTGGAAGTTGGCCGTACCCATGGTGCCGTCCAGCAGCGCCTGGCCGTTGAACGAGGTGGTTTGGGCGATACGGTTCAATTCCGAGCTCAGTTGACCTACCTCGGTTTGCAGCGCCTGGCGGTCGCTCGACGAGTTGGTGGCGTTCGACGATTGCACGGCCAGTTCGCGGATACGTTGCAGGATGTCGCCCGAGCTCGACAGTGCGCCCTCGGCCGTCTGGGCCAGCGAGACGCCGTCGTTTGCATTGCGGGTGGCTTGGGTCATGCCGCGGATTTGCGACGTCATACGGTCGGAAATCGCCAGACCGGCAGCATCATCCTTGGCGCTGTTAATACGCAGGCCGGAGGACAGGCGTTGCAGCGAAGTGTTCAGGGACGATTGCGAAGTCGACAGATTGCGTTGTGCATTCAGCGAGGCGATATTGGTATTAATTACTGCAGCCATGTTAATTCTCCAGACAGGTACTACATTGCGCTATGTGCTAGTCACTTTGGCCTGCCCCGCTGTTCCGGGACAATCAAGCCGCTGTTGTTTAGGGTAACGGTTGCTGTGTGGGAAAATTTATGGTGAAAAGAGCGCTAAATTTTCATTTTTTACCCTTCAGTTTGTGCCGGAGTGTGCGCTAAACGACACGATTTTCGAAATCTTGAGGGTGAAAATAATTTATTTTTCACCCTGTTTATCCATCGTCTCCGCGGTAAAAATCATCAAATAAGTATCAAAATTATACTTTTCATCAGTTGGCCGGCTGCCAGACGAAATGGTCGCCCACGGCCTTGATCGTGCCGATGCCCGGGAAGGGGAAATGCGGCGCGAAGATGGTTTCGTGGTCGGCCGCCAGTTTGGCCAGTTCGGCGCGGCGGGTGGTGGCGCCTTCCGTACGGTCCTTGTCGAAGGCGATGGCCCAGTCCGGTTTGGCAAGCGACAGGATCGGGTTATGGACCAGGTCGCCCACGTCGAGCAGCCGCGCCTTGCCCGAGACGATCTGGTAACCGACATGGCCGGGCGTGTGTCCCTTCAGTGGCAGCGAGCGGATGGATGGCGTTAACTGGTCGCCGGGCGCGAACGTCACCACCTGTGGCGAGATGATTTTCACCAGCGCCGCCATGTTCGCTTGCCCCTGCAGCCAGGCCCAGTCGGGCGCCGAGATATGCACGATGGCCTTGGCGAAAGCCTGCGTGCCGCCAGACGTGACCAGGCCGCCGACATGGTCGCCGTGGACATGGGTAATCAGCACGTCGGTGATCTGTTCCGGCGTGTAGCTGGTCTGCTTCAGGCTAGCTAGCAGCAAGCCCTGCGCGGCGGGGCCCAGTCCCGTGTCGAGCAGGATGGTCTGCGCGCCGTCCTTGACCAGCAGCGCGTCGACGCTCAGGCCGATGTGGTCGGTGGGCGCCCCCGCTTCTGCCAGCACGGCGGCCACGGCAGCCGTGCCGGTCTCGGCGCCGAAGACCTTGGCATCGTTGGGGATGGTGCGCACCTTGTCGCGCAGTGCAATCACTTCCAGCGCGCCGACATGGAAGGTGCGCGCAACAGGGCCGTCCGGCACGGCGGCGGGTGTGGTGCTGGCGGCAATGGCAGCGGTGCTGACCGCCAGCCAGACAGCGAATGCCAGGGCTTTTTTCATGGTTTTATTTCCTTTGGATTAATGGTTGGATGGCCGATAAGGCCTCTTGCGAACACCCGCATGGTTCGCGTCAAGTCTATGCGCCCATGATGCATTTATGAAATTGACTATCGTTATAAGATGTATCAGGCTGGTCGATGACATGCTGGCCGCCACCGGGCCTGAACGCATGCCGGTGTGTCCATCATAAGGTGAAATAAAAAATACCGCCCGGCCTGGCAGCGAGACGGTATCCCAGTGATAAAAGCAAGCTATCCGAGCCGACTTTTATCGAATGTGAATAGCGTTAAAGCTTGTGGTCCGGCTTTCACCGGTTGAGCATGTGGCAAGCATGGTGTGCTTGAATTCAGAATCATTTATGTGGATGCTCGGCGACATATGCATGCGCACTGGAAGTCGTTGTCCCTTTATTTCCTTTCAATCACTTCCCGATAGCTATTCGATCTGGCAGGACAAAAAAGTGGTACGCAATGCCGTTCTTGGTGGAAGTGCGCAGAATTGTAGCCGATAAGAAATACGACCAAAGCAATGTGCATATCGTGCGGCACGCTCTTGATAAGATGTTTGGCATGCAACATTTCAGCGCTTTCAGGCGTTTTTACTAAATTGGATATGCCATCAAGCATTGCCAAGCAGGTTGATGCTTGGTTCGCGCATTAAAACCGTCAATGAAAATTCTATTTATGGTGAACTGGTAAATATTATATTTTCCATCTATAGCGCAATATTCTTTCATTAGATGTCAGTGTTCAGGGAATAAATTCAATGGAAATAATTTAAATTATTGAAATAAAATTACCACATGGAAACTGAAATTCCTGATATGTAATTATTTATTTTTAAAGTAATTACAAAATTTAAAGGAAATATGTAAAAATAAATTTAATATCATAAAGGGAAGGGTAGTCCGTAATGAATTTTGTTAAATTAAGTGGCTTTGTTTTTTTTCTTGCCACCCTGCTTCCACAAAGCGATGCAATCGCAGAGGTTCAAGAAATCACTATTAAAAATGCGCGTGAAAAAGCTGTTCTTTACAGTGTGCGATACTTCCGTGAGGGTGTAGTCACCGTGCCAGCCGCTGGTAACTCCGATATTAATGGCTACTCCGCTTTTGCGCGTTTGTACGAAAGTTTCGCACTTCCGGAATACAGTCCAGGCTATACCTTAAGTTCTGCCACCTTGAATTTCTCATATAAAAATACGACTTCATATGGGGCTTTGCAACTCTTCGGCACTAAGGGGGGATGGACTACGTTTGACTGGTATCATCAGCCAGAAACAACGACTGGCGTACTGGGGGTAATTCCTGCAAGTGCCGCAGTATGGAAAGATGGTCAAATTGATGTTACTGACTATATCAACAACGCTTACAAAACCGGAAGTTTTGCCGGTTTTGTCTTTCAATCCCCGGTAGAATTTTCAAACTGGACCGATGTGGCTGAATTTCGGCCTGGCCAGACCCTAAGCCTGACTTTTACTTCCCCGGTCCCGGAACCGGAAAATTATGCCATGCTGTTGATGGGGCTTGGCTTGATTGGTTTTATTGCGCGTAGAAAACGTCGTTAAAAGCCGGGGCGCCATGTCTTTGGATGCCCCGTGCCTTTCCGTATCTGGTTACCATGCAAGGCCAGATACGTTTTGCTTAGGCTGATGAATAACCTTAGTAAGCAACTCTCATACTAATCTTCAGTCCGCCACCACCACCCGGTTCTTGCCCGATTGCTTGGCCTGGTACATGGCGCGGTCGGCGCGTTTGACCAGTTCATTTTGATCTTCATTCGGGTGGCGCAGGGCCACGCCGGCGGAAAAGGTGATCAGGACCTTTTCGTTTTCATGCAGGAAGAAGTGGCGCGTCAGTTCGCGTTGCAGCCGGGTCATGGTCGAGGAAGCGGCTTCGACCGTCGTTTCCGGCAGCAGGATCAGGAATTCCTCGCCGCCGAAACGGGCGATGACATCCATCGAACGCAGGGTTTCCTTGACGATTTTCACCAGGTGTTTCAGCGCGGCATCGCCGGCCAGGTGGCCGTAAGTATCGTTGAGGCGCTTGAAATCGTCGAGGTCGAGGATGGCGATGCACAGCGGCGTGCCGCGCCGGTCCGAGCGGGCCGTTTCGCGCTCGAACACGTCTTCCAGGCCACGCCGGTTCAGGCTGCCCGTCAGCTGGTCTTCACGCACCAGTTCGCTCATATGCTGGAGTTTCGCTTCCAGCGTGTGGATGCGTTGTTCCGCGTCCTGCACTTCCTGGCGCGCCAGCACCATCTTGTCGCGCGCCAGCAGCGCCTCGTTCTGCACCAGCCGCGTTTCGCGCAGCACTTCGTCCAGCACCAGGTTCAGGTCGCTGATATTTTCCGCCTGGCTGATACGGTCCGAATAACCGCCGATCTTTTCATGGAAATCGCCCGTGCTGGCCGCCACCTGGCCCAGGCGGTCGATAAAGGTCATCATCATGTTCTTGACCGTCAGCTTGACGTCCGACAAGCTATGCTTGAGCTGGCCTTGCTTGTAGATGACTTCCTTCAGGCTGCGCGTGGCGTCTTCCAGCGCGCGCTGGTCCAGCGGTCCGGCGATCAGGTTTTGCACGGCATCGACCTGGCCGCGCAGCCAGCTGTCGTCGTCCAGCAATTGGCTGACATTATCCAGCAACAACTTGAACAGGCGCAGCAGCAGTTCCTGCTGTTCCGCCGTGTCGCCGCTTTTCAATTCGATCTGGTAGCACAGCTGCTTCAGGCGCACGGCTGCTTCGTTCAGCGCATCTTCCGTATGGGCCTGCTTGATGGCCGTGCCCAGCGATTCGGCTTCGTCCACCAGGGCGGGCGTGCCTGTCAGCAAGGTGGCGACGGCAAAGCTCAGGGTGCGGCTCAGCAATTCGCGCAGGGTGCGCGTCTGTTCGCCATCGGGCAGGGGCGGCAACTCGATGCCGCCGCCTTTCCTGGTGTGTTTTTCAGCCAGTTGCGCCAGGGCGCGTGCATAACTATCCCAGTCGCGGGCCTTCAGCGCGCGCTGGAAGCGCTTGCCGAAGTCGCCCAGCTCGCCTGCCGATTCGCTCAGTTTGGCCGCAAATTGCGTCAACACATGTTCAGCACCGATTTCGCTGGGGGCGCTGGCTGCCAGCACGGCGGCAGGAGCGGTCTCGGCCGCTTCGCTGATGCCGGCGATTTCATTGTAGATGTCGCGGTAGGCGCTGGGCGTGGGCGCGATGCGGCGCGTCGCCAGGCGGCGAAAGGCTTCACGCGCGATATCGACCGGATTCATGGCAGTTGCGCCTGCGGCTGAATGCGTTGGTGTGGCGCCAGCGGGAGCGTTTGCTGGCGGGGAAGGCAATTTACTGGACATGTAGGCACAGCCTTTTTTGGGTATTTGCTAATTATCCCCATGATATGCTAGTTGGCAAAGAATTTATTGTGTGAGCAGCGCTGAGAAGTCCATTCAATTCGCCCGATACTGTTTCAATAGCTAGTCCACCAGCTGGTTACGGATGGCATAATGGGTTAGCTCGGCACTATTTTTCAGCTTCATCTTGACCAGCAGCCGCGCGCGGTATTCGCTGACGGTTTTCACGGACAATTTCAATTCCTCGGCAATCGCGCCCACTGTCTTGCCGGTAGCAATCATGATCAAGGTCTGGTATTCGCGGTCCGACAAGGTTTCGTGCGGCGCCATGTCATGGTCTTCGCCCACCGTGTTGGCCAGGGCCTGGGCCAGCGAGGCGCTGATGTATTTCAAGCCGCCGGCTACCTGGCGGATAGCGGTGACCAGTTCGCGCGGCGCGCTTTGCTTGGTCAGGTAACCGGCCGCGCCTGCCTTGAGCGAGCGGATGGCATACTGGTCTTCGCGGTGCATGGACAGCATCAGCACGGCCAGTTCCGGCTTTTCCTTCTTGATTTGCTTGAGCACATCGATGCCGCTGCGGTCGGGCAAGGAGATGTCGAGCAGCATCACCTGGCATTTCGAGCCACGGAACAGCTTGACGGCGTCGTGCGCGCTTTCCGCTTCGCCAGCCACGATGATGTCTTTGGTATCGGCCAGGATTTGTTTCAATCCTTCGCGCACGATCGCATGATCGTCGGCAATAAATACCCGGATGGTGGCTTTTTCTTTCATAACTGCATTGTTTCTTTTCAAGTTAGCCTAGGCCAGGCCTTGTCCGTCCTGGTCTTGCTGCAGGCCGGCATGCCTGGGGGCATGGTCTGCAGCCGCTATTATCGCCTCTCGCGGCGCCGATAGCCTGACTTTTATGCTCAGGATAGTGCCGCCGCCCGGTGCATCCATCAGTGTCAGGCTGCCGCCGAGTGCATTGGCGCGCTCGGCCATGCCACGGATGCCGAACGAGAGCGGCTTGGCGCGGTCGCTGGCACGCAGTCCGACGCCATTGTCGCTGATCCTCAGGCTCAGCTGCTGGCGCTGCACGGCCAGGCGCACGCTGACCTTGCTCGCTTGCGCATGCTTGGCGATATTCGTCAGCGCTTCCTGGGCGATGCGGAACAGGCTGGTCGCCTGGTCCAGTTCCAGCGCGATATCCTGGTGGCTGGCCGTGAACTGGCAGGTAATACCGGCCTGGCGCGCAAATTCCTGCACTTGCCAGTCGAGCGCGGCGACCAGGCCCAGGTCAAGCATGGAGGGGCGCAAGTCCAGCGAAATGCGGTGCACGGCGTCGATGGTGCGGTCCACCAGCGCATCGACATACTCGGCTTTTTCCTGCAGCAAGGGATTGTCGGATGGCAAGCGACGCGCCAGCATGGCCATGGCCATCTTGATGGCTGTCAAGTTGCCGCCCAGGTCGTCATGCAATTCGCGTGCGATGCGCGTGCGCTCGTGCTCCTTGACCTTGTCGATATGCGCCGTCAGTTCGGCCAGGCGGGCCCGCGACTGGCGCACCTCGATCTGCTCGAGCCGGCTTTCCGTGATGTTGCTCATGATGCCTTCCCACTGCACCGTGCCGTCCGGCAGGGCGCGTGGCGTGGCACGCAGGTTGATCCATTTCACGTCTTTCCAGGCATCCACCCAGATGCGGCCTTCCCAGTTCCAGTTCCACAAGGTGCGTTTCGAGATCTGCATCGCCTCCAGATAAGAGGCGCGGTCGTCGGCCAGGATCAGCTGCAAGAACAGTTCAGGCTGGGCATGCAGCTGCGCCGGGTTCAATCCCAGCAGCGCCTGGCAGCCATCGCTGAGATAGGGGAAGGCGGTCTGTCCATCGACCTGCAGGCAGAACTGGTACACCAGGCCCGGCGTATTGGAGACGATGGCGTTGAAGCGCGACTGCACCTGGGCCAGGGTGGTGGCTGCCGTTTGCGGTGAGGCTGGCTCATCGGCTACTGCCAGCAGCAGTGCGCGGCCATGGCGGTCGGCGCGCGACAGGCGCAAGCTCAGGGAATACAGGCTGGCGTCGCGGCGCCGCTGCTGCACCTGCAGCACGGCTTGCGCGCCGATGGCCTCGCCCAAGGCGGCGATATGTGTCGCCAGCTGTGCTGCTGGCAACTGCGGCGCCAGCGTCAAGGCAGTCTGCGTGGCCAGTTCTGCCGGGCTGTAGCCCAGATTGTCGCGGGCGCCCTGGCTGGCATCGAGCAACTGCAGGGTCATGGCGTCGTACAGATAGATTTCTGCGGGCGAGGCCTGCATGGCCGGGGCAAGCTGTGGTGGGGAGGCAAGGTATTTTTCCATCAGCGCCGCGCCCGCCAAAAGGCCGTGAAGCGGCGCAGCACGCGCGCAGGACGCAAATCGTGGCGGCTAGGCACTTTTGCCCGCAGGCGCGCCCACCAGGCGCGCCGTACGCGGCCCAGGGCGGCCGAAAAGCGGCTGACCCGGCGCCATGGGCGCGTGGCGCGCAAGCGGGCGATCCAGCGGTCCTTGGTTTCCATGAACAGGCCGTGCCAGCGCGCAAACCATGGCAGGCTGAGCAGGGTGGGGCGGGTCAGGCTGTACAGGCGCGCCACGGCGGCTGCACCGCCGAGCTTGGCGGCGACGATCACGCCGATGCCGGAAAAGGCATGGCCGCGCGCGATCGCCAGCAAGGCCAGCAGCTTGACGGGGAACAACAAGATGGCCGGCAACACGAACACGGCCAGCGCCCAGTAGGGCGGCAAACGCTTGATCCACGCTTCCAGTGCGTGCAAGGGCGGAAACTGCGCCACCACCTGCATGATGCGCGCGCCGGTCGCCCACAGCCATTCCTCGAGCAGCAGGAAAATGGCGGCCAGGTAGACCAGCGGCGCGAACAGCCAGCGCCTGAATCTGTAGAATTTTTTCATCCGTCTCCGGGGCGGGGATTGTCTTTGCCACGATGATACGTCAAAAAAGCCTGCAGGCAGCCCTTTGCAGGCGTGACACGCTGGCCAGACGGGCTACAATAGGCAGATGAACAAAGCCTTTGTAAAAGAATCGGACCACGACGACGACGAGGAAGCGGCCGCGCTGGCGCTGGCCATTCCTGCCGGCGCCAAGAATTACATCACGCCCGCCGGCTACCAGCGCATCAAGGATGAGCTGCTGCAACTGATCGACGTGGACCGTCCGGAAGTGGTGCGTATCGTCCACTGGGCGGCCTCGAATGGCGACCGCTCGGAAAATGGCGACTATATCTATGGCAAGCGGCGCTTGCGCGAAATCGACCGCCGCATCCGCTTCCTGACCAAACGCATGGACCTGGCCGCCATCGTCGACCCCAGCGTGCACTACGGCAACGACCAGGTCTTCTTCGGCGCCACCGTCACCTACCTGACCAGCGACGGCGAAAGCCACACCATCACCATCGTCGGCATCGACGAATTCGACCCCCTGAACGGCAAGATCAGCTGGATTTCCCCCATGGCGCGCACCATCACCAAGGCCCGTGTAGGCGATCTCGTCACCCTGAACACCCCGCAAGGCCCGCAGGAACTGGAATTGCTGGAAGTGACGTACCCGGCGCCGGATACAGCGTAGTTTGCGTTGCGGCAGGGCGTGTTTTGATGGCTCTGGCAGGCTGGGGTTTTGCTGGATGGGGGAGTTGTCATGGCTCGCCGTTTGCGCATTGTCTTGCCAGGTGTTCCGCTGCATGTGATACAGCGCGGAAGCAATCGCCAAATGTGTTTCCTTGATGCTCAAGATTGCCAGCGCTATCTCGGCTATCTGCATAGTTGCCTGGCTATTGCGCCATGCGAACTCCATGCTTATGTTGTGATGGGCAACCATGTGCACCTGTTGCTCTCCGCTCAGGATGTTGCATATCCATCCGCATTGATGAAAGCGCTGAATCAGCGATATACGCAATATTTCAATTGGCGTTATGGACGTAGCGGGAGCGTGTGGGAAGGCCGTTACAAGTCTTGCCTGGTGCAAGGCGAGCGTTATCTCTTGATCTGCCAGCGCTATATTGAACTGAACCCCGTCAGGGCTGGCATGGTTGCTATGCCTGGGCAGTATCGCTGGTCCAGCTATCGGGCGAATGCACAGAGGATGAGTGATGAGTTACTTACACCACATCCAGTGTATTTGCGGCTGGGGCAAAATGTAATTGAACGGCAGCAAGCCTATCAATCCTTGTTTCAGGACGACTTGCCATTGCATGCCGTGACGCAATTGCGTGCAGCCTTGAATGCGGAATTTGCAGTCGGGGATCAGGACTTTTTGCGCCGCATTGCCGAAATCCGCCGTTAGCCCGCAGCGGCAATCCGGGGTCAGACCCGGCGGGTCTGACCCCAGTTCTTCTGCTTTGGGGTTTAATTGCGTTCGCGCAGGATGCGGTTGACACCGGCCACGCGACGCACATTGCGCAGCAGCGCGGCCAGGTGGACCCTGTCCTTGACTTGCACGGTGAAGCGCAGCTGGTCGAGGACGTTGTCCTTGTCTTCGTCCATGCCGACGTAGATGATGTTGGCGTCCGATTCGCCGATTTCGGCGGCGACCCGGGCCAGGATGCCCCGTTCGCTGTTGATCAGGACCTTGATGCGGCAGTCGAAGCGGCGGTTCAGTTCGGTGCCCCAGCGGACGGCGATCCAGCGGTCCGGTTCCTTGGCGCGCTGGCGCTTGGCTTGCGAGCAGTCGCTGGTGTGGACCAGCAAGCCCTGGTCGCGGCGCAGCTGGCCGATGATCTGGTCGCCAGGAATCGGCAGGCAACAGGGCGCCAGTTGCACCGACACGCCTTCGGTGCCGCAGATGGTGACCGGGTCCAGCTCGCTGCCGCTATTGTGTTCCACCGGCATGCTGGCCGCTTCGCCGCCGATCAGGCCAAAGATGTGGCGCGCCACCAGGGTGGCCATGCGCTTGCCGATGCCGATGTCGGCATACAGCTCGTCCATGGAATTGGCGCTCGATTCATTGAGCAGGCGTTCGACCAGCGGCTGCGGCAGTTCAGCGCCGATATTCAACGTTTGCAGCGCCTGCGACAGCAATTGCTGGCCCAGGGCGATCGATTCGGGCAGGTTGATCGTGCGCAAATGGTGGCGGATGGCCGAACGGGCCTTGCCGGTGCGCACGAACGACAGCCAGGTCGGGCTGGGCCGCGACGAGGAATCGGTGATGATTTCCACGATGTCGCCATTGTGCAGCTCGGTGCGCAAGGGGGACGTTTCGTTATTGATTTTCACGGCCACGGTCTGGTCGCCGATGCCCGTGTGGATCGAATAGGCGAAATCGATGGCGGTGGCGCCGCGCGGCAGGGCGATGATCTTCGATTTCGGCGTAAACACATACACGGAATCGGGGAACAGGTCGACCTTGACGTGTTCGAGGAACTCGGCCGAGTCGCCCGTCTGCTGCTGGATGTCGAGCAGCGATTGCAGCCAGGCGTGCGTGCGCTGCTGCAAGTCGGACGGATTGCTCTCGCCGCTCTTGTACAGCCAGTGCGCCGCCACGCCGGACTCGGCCGTGCGATGCATTTCCTGCGTGCGGATCTGGAATTCGACCGGCGTGCCGTAGGGGCCAATCACCGTGGTGTGCAGCGACTGGTAGCCGTTCAGCTTGCGGATCGCGATGTAATCCTTGAACTTGCCCGGCATCGGCTTGTACAGGCTGTGCAGGGTGCCCAGCGAGACATAGCAGTCCGAGAAACTGTCGACCACCACACGGAAACCGTACACGTCCAGGACTTGTGAAAACGACAAATGCTTGCTGCGCATCTTTTTATAGATGTCGAACAGGGTTTTTTCGCGCCCCGTCACTTCCGCATCGATTTCCGCCATGGAAAACGTGCTTTTGACCGCTTCCATGATCTTGTTGACCACTTCGCGCCGGTTGCCGCGCGCCGCCTTGACGGCTTTCGCCAGGGTGCGGTAGCGCATGGGATACAGGTGCGAGAACGACAGGTCTTGCAGCTCGTGGTAAATATTGTTCAGGCCCAGGCGGTGCGCGATCGGGACGTACACTTCCATGGTCTCGCTGGCGATGCGGCGTTTTTTGGCGGCCGTCATGAAGTCCAGCGTGCGCATATTGTGCAGGCGGTCGGCCAGCTTGATCAGGATCACGCGCACATCGGACGCCATGGCCAGCAGCATCTTGCGGAAATTTTCCGCCTGCGCTTCGATCTGGCTCTGGAATTCGATCTTTTCCAGCTTCGACAGGCCATCGACCAGTTGCGCGACGGGCGAACCGAAACGCTCGATCAGCTCGTCTTTCTTGACGTCCTGGTCTTCCATCACGTCATGCAGCAGGGCTGCCATGATGGCTTGCGCGTCGAGTTTCCAGTCGGCACAGATTTCGGCGACGGCGATCGGGTGCGAGATATACGGTTCACCGGAACGGCGCATCTGGCCCAGGTGCATTTCGTCAGAGAAACGATAGGCTTCCTTGACCTTTTTCAGGTCGGCGGGCGAGAGGTATTCGGCGAGTTTGTCGGCCAGGTGGCTGACGGAGGCAACCCCCAGCGCGGGCGCGGGCGGTGCAGATGCTTGCCCGGCGGCAGGCGTGGCTGTACCGGACGCGCTGGCGCCCTGGGATTTTGCCGCCTGGCGCGGGGCCAGGGGCGGCAGTGCTGCAGAAGTCGTGTCGGCTGGGGTCAGACTCATAAAACGTTGCGTTCCGTCGCAGTGTGAAGATAAAGGGTACGGTAGAACCAGGGATCAGCACTGTTCCGGCACGCGGGCTCCCAATTACATCGGGACCTTTTTCAACATCTCGATGCCGACTTTGCCGGCAGCGATTTCGCGCAGTGCAACGACGGTAGGCTTGTCCTTGGCTTCAACTTTCGGCGTATGGCCTTGCAACAACTGACGTGCGCGATAGGTCGCTGCCAGGGTCAGCTGAAAACGGTTAGGGATCTGTTTCAGGCAATCTTCGATGGTGATACGGGCCATGTGGTAACTCCTAATAGTGGTGCGTGGTGCTGTGTGAACGAACTGACGTGCGTGGCGGCTGGCGGCTAAAGACTTGTTCGGCTTATTCCGCGTGCAGGCCCAGTTGGGCGAAAAGCGAGGCGTTGCGGGCCGCTTGTTGCGCAAACCGGCTGCGGGCCGCTCTCACGATCGCGCTCAGTTCGGACAAAGCGACCGTAAACTCTTCATTGATAATAACATATTCGAACTCGGGAGCGTGTGCGATTTCACCGCCAGCGGCCAGCAGGCGGCGCGTGATCACGTGCGGCGCATCCTGGCCGCGCTTGTTCAGGCGCTCTTCCAGCGCATCGATCGATGGCGGCAAGATGAAAATGCCGGCTGCGCGGGGGAATTGCTTGCGCACCTGGCGCGCGCCCTGCCAGTCGATTTCCAGCAAGATATCGGTGCCGGCCAGCATTTGCTGCTCGACCATGATGCGCGAAGTGCCGTAGTAATTGCCGTGCACTTCCGCCCACTCGAGGAATTCGCCCTTGTCGGCGCGGGCGACAAAGTCTTCCGCGCTGGTGAAGTAATACTCGCGGCCATGCTCCTCGCCCGGACGCGGCGCGCGCGTGGTGGTCGAGATCGACAGTTTGATGCCGGGTTCCTGCGCCAGCAGCGCATTGACCAGGGTCGACTTGCCGGCGCCGGAAGGCGCAGCAACCACGAACAGGCTGCCGGAGAAGGCGGTAGAGTGACTCATGCGGTGATTTCCATATTCTGTAGTGTTGGCGTTTTGCCCAGGCAAATATCGCCCAAAGACGTATTTTACCAAGAGCAAGGCTTGCCAGTCATCACTTGAAGCTGGAAATCCACGCTATGGGGCAGGATTCGTTCAATATGTGGCGCTTACTCGAGGTTCTGCACCTGTTCGCGCATTTGTTCAATCAATAACTTCAGGTCCATCGAGGCGTCGGCCAGTTCCTTGACGGACGCCTTGGCGCCCAGGGTGTTGGCTTCGCGGTTGAGTTCCTGCATCATGAAGTCCAGGCGCTTGCCGACCTGGCCGCCCTTGGTCAGGATATGGCGCGTTTCGCCCAGGTGGGCGGACAGGCGCGCCAGCTCTTCCGAGACGTCGATGCGAATGCCGTACAGAATCACTTCCTGGCGGATGCGTTCCATCGCGTCCTGGCGCGACATGGCGGAATTCGAACCCTGGCTGGCCAGGCCCAGTGCGTCCTGCATGCGCTCGACGGCTTTTTGCTGGAAGGCTGCCACCACTTGCGGGATCAAGGGGGTGATGCGCTTGACGATGGCTTCCATCGCCTCGATGCGCGAGATCAGCACGGCTTCGAGCGCGGCGCCTTCGCGCTTGCGGCTATCGACGAACGCGGCAATCGTGCGCTTGGTCAGCGCGCCGACGTCCGCTTGCAGGGATTCCTGGCCGATTTGCGCTTCTTCGATCACGCCGGGCCAGCGCAGCAGTTCGGCCACCGTCATTACCGGGGCCGACACAAAATGCTGGCCCACTTCCGATTGCAGGCGCGCCAGTTCGGCCAGCAGCGGCAAGTTCAGCGCCTGGCTGCCGGTGGTGGCGGCCTTGCGGCCAAAGCTCAGGCGGACTTCCACCTTGCCGCGCGTGATGGCGGACATGACAGCGGCGCGCAAGTCAGGCTCAAGCGTGCGCAAATCGTCGTTGATACGAAATTGCAGGTCGAGAAAGCGTGAGTTGACGCTCTTGATTTCAATTGTCAGTGTGCCTGCAGCACCTTCGCTGGTGGCAACCGCGTAGCCTGTCATGCTTGAAATGCTCAAAGGATTCCCCGATTTGGTCTTGTATACAATCACTTATACACTTAATCAGCTGGCGCAGGCAAGACCCGCCCATCGCCATCAAACAGGGCCGGATTGCAAGATGGCCTGGAAATTGCTGAATAGTGTGCGTTTTACGGCATTGTAAAGAAAATTGTGTACGGCGGGTCAGGATTGTCGGGATCATGTGTGGATGCGGCATGCATGCTGGCTTGCAGGTGTTGCATGGCTGCAAATGAGGGGCGTACTCGGTGTTAAAATCGCGGCTGTAAATTCCACCGCATCCCCCACACAAGAACACAGGACACTCCATGACATTTGTATCCCGCCCCAGCGGCCGCGCCGTCGATGCGCTGCGCGCCATCCGCATTACCCGCCAGTACACCAGGCATGCCGAAGGCTCGGTGCTGATCGAGTGCGGCGACACCAAGGTCATCTGCACCGCCAGCATCGAAGACAAGGTGCCGGGCTTCTTGAAAGGCAAGGGCCAGGGCTGGTTGACGGCCGAGTACGGCATGCTGCCCCGCTCGACCCACACGCGCATGGACCGCGAAGCGGCGCGCGGCAAGCAGTCTGGCCGCACCCAGGAAATCCAGCGCCTGATCGGTCGCTCGCTGCGCGCCGCCTTCGATCTCCAGGCGTTCGGCGAACGCACCCTGCACCTCGATTGCGACGTGATCCAGGCCGATGGCGGCACCCGCACGGCCTCGATCACGGGCGCCATGGTGGCCGCGTACGACGCATTCACGCAATTGCAGGCGCGCGGCGCGATCGCTGCGATTCCCGTAAAAAGTTTTGTCGCCGCCATCTCGGTCGGGGTCTACCAGGGCGAACCCGTGCTGGACCTCGATTACGTGGAAGACTCGGGCTGCGACACCGACATGAACGTGGTGATGACCGAAGCGGGCCACTTCATCGAAGTGCAGGGCACGGCCGAAGGCGCCGCATTCGACCGGACCAGCATGAACCGTTTGCTCGATCTGGCGCAGGGCGGTATCGCGGACCTGATCAAGCTGCAAAAGCAGGCGCTGGGTATCTGATCGCGTTTGATCTTGACAGGTTTTTACCCCGTGGCGGCCCGCATCGCCGCTGCGGGCATGAAGCAGGACTAAAAGGTTTACAATGTCGGCATTGAAGATGGCCCCCAACGGGGCCAGCCTAACCCGGATATTGTCACATGACCCAACGCCTGATCCTCGCATCCAATAACGCCGGCAAGCTCAAGGAATTCAACGAGCTGCTGTCGACCATCGGTTTTTCCGTGCACGCCCAGGGCGAGTACGACGTCCCGGAAGCGGACGAGCCGTTCCATACTTTTGTTGAAAACGCCCTGCACAAGGCGCGCCATGCGGCGCGTTTGACGGGGCTGCCGGCGCTGGCCGACGATTCCGGCGTGTGCGTCAATGCGCTGGGCGGCGCGCCTGGCGTGTACTCGGCACGCTATGCCGGCGAGCCGAAATCGGACGCCGCCAACAGCGCCAAATTGATCGCCGACCTGGCGCCGCATGCGGACAAATCCGCGTATTACTACTGCGTGCTGGTGTACGTGCGCCACGCCGACGACCCGCAGCCGGTGATCGCCGACGGCCGCTGGCATGGCGAAATGATAGACGCGCCGCGCGGCAATGGCGGCTTTGGCTACGACCCGCATTTTTATATTGCGGCGCTGGGCAAGTGCGCGGCCGAACTGACGTCCGATGAAAAGAATGCGCTGTCGCACCGTGGCCAGGCCCTGCGCGCACTGGTCGAGAAACTGCGATGATCCCGATCAAACTGGTCGGCGCCGCCGGCAAATCGGCGGGCAAGCCGGGCGCTGCTCCGGCGCCGCAGGACGGCATTTCCGGCGCGGCCGGCGCGGCCCTGAAATACCTGCAGCCGGGCGCCCTGAGCCTGACGGCCCTGCCGCCGCTGTCGCTGTACATCCACTTTCCCTGGTGCGTGAAAAAATGTCCGTACTGCGATTTCAATTCGCATGAAGTACGGGGCAGTTTTCCGGAAGAGGAATACCTGGCGGCCCTGCGGCTGGACCTGGAAATGGCGCTGCCATTGATCTGGGGCCGCAAGATCCACACGATATTCATCGGCGGCGGCACGCCCAGCCTGATGTCGGCGGCGGGGCTGGACCGCTTGATGTCGGACGTGCGCACCTTGCTGCCGCTGGAGCCCGATTGCGAAATTACCATGGAAGCCAATCCCGGTACTTTCGAGATGGAGAAATTCAAGTCCTACCGGGCCAGTGGCGTCAACCGCCTGTCGATCGGCATCCAGAGTTTCAATGGCCGCCATCTGCAGGCGCTGGGCCGCATCCATGACGACCAGGAAGCGCGCCGCGCGGTGGAAATCGCCCACACGCACTTCGATAATTTCAACCTCGACCTGATGTATGCGCTGCCCTCGCAAACGCTGGACGAGGCCCGGCAAGACCTGGAAACGGCGCTGGCCTTCGCCCCGCCGCACCTGTCGCTGTACCACCTGACCCTGGAGCCGAACACCCTGTTCGCCAAGTATCCGCCGGTCTTGCCCGACGATGACGCGAGCGCCGATATTGCCGACATGGTGGCCGAGCGCTCGGCGCAAGCCGGTTACGGCCGCTATGAAGTGTCGGCCTACGCCCAGCCGGGACGGCGCGCGCGCCACAACCTCAATTACTGGGAGTTTGGCGACTATATCGGCATCGGCGCGGGCGCCCATAGCAAGATCTCGTTCCCGCACCGCGTGCTGCGCCAGGCCCGCTACAAGCAACCCAAGGCCTACATGGAGGCGGTGCTGGCGGGCGCGCCGGTGCAGGAAGAACGCGAACTGGCGCGCGAGGAAATGGGCTTTGAATTCATGCTCAATACCCTGCGCCTGACGGGCGGCTTTGCGCCCAACCTGTTTGCCGAACGCACGGGCCTGGCGATCAACGCCATCGACAAGGCGCTGAACGCGGCAGAAGCGAAGGGCTTGCTGTACCGCGATCACCAGATCATCCGCCCGACGCAGCTGGGCCAGCATTTCCTGAACGATTTGCAGCAAATGTTTTTGGAGGATTAAGGAGGGAATAAGGCATGCAGCCGCTGCAGCTTGGCGGCATACAAGCCATAGTCCTTGTGCGTGAGGCTGTTATCCATCGCCAGTTCCAGCTGCTGCCCGGCCTGCGGCAGCTGGCCCAGGCGGGCATAGGCTTGCGCCAGCCAGAAGTGGAACTCGTGGTAGTACGGGTCGCGCGCGATTTCCTTGCCAAACAGCCGCGCCGCTGCCGCATAATCGCCCCGTTCCATGGCGGCGCGGCCCAGGTTAAAGTAGTGGAAGGGCGGCTCCGGCTGCAAGGCCAGCAGGCGCTGGCGCAGCGGCTGCGCCTGTTCCGGCAAGCCCGTTGCCTCCAGCAGCTGTGCCAGGTTGGCCAGCAGCACCGTACTGTCCGGCGCGCGCGCCAGCGCATAGCGCAATGTCTGGCGCGCTTCCGCCCGGTCGCCATGACGGAACTGGATCACGCCCAGAGTGTTGTAGGCGCCACTGAACGAGGGGTCTTGCAGGATGGCGTTTCTTGCCCACCAGTAAGCCTGATCCAGCTGGCCCGCACTCATGGTTTCGGCGGCGCGGTTATTCATGTACATGGCGAGGATGGTTGCCTCGCTGATTTCACGCGTGCGGTAGCCTGCCACGTCGCTCGATGGCAGGAAATCGATCACCAGCGTGCCCCTGGCGTCGTAATTGTAGGGGCTGTCATCCATGCGCGGGCCCAGCACGATATTGACGTGGCCGGCGACGAAATACATGTCGCCGCTGCGGCTCCAGTTTTCTTCGCTCAGCACTTCCTGGTAGCGCACATGCAGGTTCATTGCATGCGCCAGCGCCGCCGTCATGATCACCAGCGACAGGCAATTGCCGCTGCGCGCGTCGAACGTCTGGCTGGCATTGCGGGTCATGCTGGCGTCGTACTCGAGTTTCAGCTGGCGCTTGTCGTACAGGGCGTTGTACAGGGCAACGCGGGGATTGCCCGTGCGCGCTGCACGGTTGACGTCGGTTTGCAGATACTGCCGCATGCGCTCGCTGACGGCGAATACCTGTGCTGCATCGATGGCGATGGCGGGCGCGAAAGCGCTATCGTTGAAGATGGGCGGCACGCTGGCGGGCGGCGCCATGGCACAGGCCGACAGGGTGGCGCATAGCAAAAGCATGGCAAGGCGGCGGGCGCTGGTGCGATAGGGATGCATGTTTTTCCCCTGGAAGGCGCCGGCTGACGAGGTTTTCCGGTGGCGCGCCTGTCCCGCCGGAACCGTTTATCCAGTATCGGCGCCCGCAGGGGCGCTGTCAAACAGGCCGTACCAGGATGGCTTAGAATTCTTCCCAGTCTTGATCCTTGGCAATATGCGCCGGCGTCTTGCGGAGGCTGCTGGCGCCTGCGCTGGCCATCGGCGGCTTGGCGACTGGCCGGCTTGTGGCTTGCGCTTTGCGTTGCGGCGCCAGCCGCGTGACGGCCGCGCGCACGGGCGCCGCCATGGTCGTGTGTTCGAGCTGGAAGCCGGCGGCCACCTGGGCCAGCCGCGTCGCCTGGTCCTGCAGGCTTTCGGCCGCCGCCGCCGCTTCTTCCACCAGCGCCGCGTTTTGCTGCGTCACCTGGTCCATCTGCGCGATGGCCTGGTTGACCTGGTCGATGCCCGCGCTTTGCTCGGCGCTGGCGGCCGTGATCTCGGCCATGATATCGGTCACGCGGCGCACGCTGTCGACCACGTCGCCCATGGTGGTGCCGGCCTGCTGCACCAGCCGCGTGCCATTGTTGACCTGCTCCACCGAGTCGCCGATCAGGGCCTTGATTTCACGCGCGGCGGCGGCCGAGCGTTGCGCCAGGTTGCGCACTTCGGTGGCGACCACGGCAAAGCCGCGCCCCTGTTCACCAGCCCTGGCCGCTTCCACGGCCGCATTCAGTGCCAGGATATTGGTCTGGAAGGCGATGCCGTCGATGACGCCGATGATGTCGACGATTTTTGTCGAGGCCGCATCGATGGCGCCCATGGTGTCGACCACCTGGCTGACGATGCTGCCGCCCCGTTCGGCCACGCCCGAGGCCGTGACGGCCATCTGGTTGGCCTGGCGCGCATTGTCGGCGTTCTGCTTGACGGTCGAGGTCAGTTCTTCCATCGATGAGGCTGTTTCTTCCAGCGAACTGGCCTGCTGTTCCGTGCGGGCCGACAGGTCGGTATTGCCGGCGGCGATTTGACCGGACGCCGTGGCGATGGCGCCCGTGCCCGCCTGCACTTCCGACACCACCTTGCGCAGCGCCTCGTTCATGCCATGCAGGGCGCGCATCAGGTCGCCGATTTCATCGCGCGCGGGTGGTTCAAAGTTGGTGCGCAAATCGCCCTGGGCCACCGTTTCAGCCACTTTCACGGCTGTTTTAAGGGGCTTGGTGATCGAGTGCGTGATCAGCCAGGCGCACAGGCTGCCCAGCGCCACGGCCAGCGCACACAGCAGCAACAAGAGGGTGAAGCTGCGCCCATTCGCCGCTTCGATCGACTTGGCGGTGGCGTCGATGGCCTTGCGCTGCTGCGCCAGCAGCGCCTTCACATTCGCCTGGTAGCTGGTGGCGGCCGGCGCGAAACTGTCGCGGTAGATGGCTTCCGCCTTGGCCGGATCGCCGGCCTTGCGCGCATTCATGACCAGGGTCTTGGCGTCCTGGTATTTCACGCGCTCAGCTATCGATGCCTTGAAAATGGCTTTTTCTTCGTCGCTGTCGAGCAGTTCCTCGATCTTCTTCAGCAGTTCGCCGCCCTGGCGGGTGCTCTCGGCAATCGGTTCGGCAAACACGGTCGCCAGGGTCTCGTCCGTGCTCCTGGTGATCATCGAGGTGCGCGCGATGGCGGAATAGATCAGCACATACCAGTCCGATACCAGACGTTCCTTGGCCAGCGGTTTTTGCATCATCTGCCGGGTTGCTTCAGCATTCGCATGGGCGCTGAACAGGGCGTAGGCGGTTGAAATGACGGATAGCAGCAGCACCAGTGCAAAGCCGGCGGCCAGGCGGCTGCCGATGCGAAGATGGGAGAGAGCGTGCATGGTCGGACTCCTGTCGCGGGAAGAAATAAATTGCCTGTGTGCCATAGTATGCGCCGTTTGCTAACCAATAGGTAACTAAACGGCGCACTTCGTGGGCATCTGTTGCTGGCTTGCCGCGGCTTTTTATTGGGACTGCAGGCGGTACTTTTTCAGGGCCTGCACGGCTGTCGGCGCAAAGTCAGTGAATACGCCATCGATACCGGCCCGGAAAAAATCTTGCAGCTCGGCCTCTGGCGCGCCGTGATACATGCCTGCCAGGTATTTGCCTTCATTGCGGAAGGTAAAGCTGTGCACGAACAGGCCGGCACGGTGGGCGTCGGCGATGACGGCAGTCGGCGTGGCCGTATTGACATCGGCCAGCGCGCCATGGCCTTCGCCCTGGAAAGGCGCAATGGTCCAGGACATCAGCTGCGGCTTCCACGGGCCGATGCCGTCGGCATAAGTCTTGATCTCGGCCAGCCCGGCCGGGGTCAGCATGGCGCCGAAAAAGCGGCCGTCGCCGGCCAGGGTCCAGCTGTAGGGGCGGGCGCTGACGAAGTTGCTGGCGTCCGGCGTGGCGTAGACCACTTCGCCCGTGCGGAAGTCGATCGCATTGCCATCGATCAACTGCACCACCTTGCTTTTCAAGCCGATGGAACGCATGTATTTCAGGCTGGCCGGATCGAAGCTTTGCACGAACAGCGGCGACTGTCTGTTATTCATGCCATTGTCCTCGACCAGCTTGACGAAGGCGTCCTCGAACGGATGGGCGCCGCTGCCGCAGCCGTTGGCGATCGCCTGGGCATTGTTCCAGTACGGATTTTTCGATTCCGGATAGACGGCGATGTTGCGGCCCAGCGCCGCGCTCTTGGCGCGCGCGATGTCGAATACTTCCTGCATCGTCAGGATGGGGAACTTGCCATTCATCTCCGTCGGGCGCAGTTCGCGCGCATCGTAGGTGGTGCCGCCCAGCCATTGCTTCAGTTCCGCGACCGTAAAGTCGCTGATGGCCCAGTCGCCCGTATGGTCTTCGCCGTCGACCACCAGCGACTTGAGCACGGATCTGGGGTCCGCCGGGTTCGTGCGGTCGCTCAGATAGCTGGCGGGGCCGCCGATGGCCGTGCTGTCATACGCGACTTTCACCTGCACGCCGGGCACCGTGCGCTTGCGCGCGGCGACAGCGGGGTTGTGTTCGGCCACCTGGGCGATATTGGTGTTATCGCTGAGCCAGGGATTGTGGCGCACCACCAGCACGCAGTCGCGGCTCATGTGCACGTCCATTTCCAGCACGTCGGCGTCCGCATCGGCGGCTGCCTCGTAGGACGGGCGGGTACTTTCCGGATACAGGCCGGGAAAGCCGCGATGGCCGATCACCAGCGGCGCCTTGCCGTCGAGGGTCGGGAAACTGCTCTGTGCAGTCGCGGCGCCGACACCGGCGGCCAGGCTTAAAGCGATACCAATTTTCAGCGCAACAGTCGTCATGACAACTTTCTTCAGATGGATGGAGCCCCCGGCAGATGGGCGGCGCGCCATCAATATACCGGCCTGCCATGACCCGCTGATGACAGACACTTCATTACAAGTGCATTACAAATAGCATGTGCCGAAAAAAAGGTTTCCATAGTCCTGTAAAGTTCCTTTAGGCAACTTTTCAAAACCGCTGGCTATCCAACCAACAACAGGAAAAAAATGCAAAACAGAATAATTGCAGGTCTGCTTAGTACCTTGCTTATCGGCATGCTGACGGCATGTGGTGGTGGCGGTGTTGGCGCTGATGCAAATGCGCAAGTGCTGAGCAGCGGAGCCTCGACCGGGCAAACCTTGAATCCCGGCCGCGCGCCCGGCTCGAATTTCAACCTGGCGCCGTTTACCTTGCAGCTGCCGAGCGGTTCGTCCGGCAATGTCGATACCGTCAGCGGCGCCAGCCTTGCTGCCGGCTATGTCAATCCCTCTTATTTTTATACCGACAGTTCGGACGGTGCGCTGGTCATGGTCGACCCGACGCAGGGCTGGACCACCTCCGGCTCGCAGCATCCGCGCACGGAAATGCGGGAAAATGCGACCTGGCACACGCATGGCGTCAACAAGCTCGATGCGACCGTGGCGGTAGCCCAGGTGCCGAGCAAAACCACGGTCGGCCAGATTTTCCAGGGTAGCGGGCCGAGCAAGCCACTGTGCGAATTGCAGGTCACGGCTGGCGGTGCGGTGAATCTTTTACTGGAGAACACCAATCAGGGCGGCAGTGCGCAGACGTATCCGATTGGCAGCGTGTCCGTGGGCAGCCGCTTCAATTACGAGTTGAGCCTGACCGGCTCCACCATTACCGTCACGGTCAATGGCACGGTCAAGACGTTTACGATGGATGCCAGCTTTAATGGAGAAAGTTTTTACTTCAAGGCCGGCAACTACGATCAAAGCGCCGTCTCCGGCACGCCGTTGACGACGCCTGGCACCATCGTCAAATTCTATGCCTTGGCGCTGACGCACCAATAACTGCCGATTCCCCAGCGCTGCCGGATGCCATTCAGCCCTGATGAGGAATCATCGGGGCTTTTTCTTGTCAGTAAAATGTTGTTAAAAGTAGCATTCAAGAGTAATGTCAAATGCCTATCGTAAAAAACAGGGGTAAAAATGGCTACGGCATTGATAAAGACTTTGATGGCGACAGTATTGACCGGCACGCTTGCGGCATGCGGCGGTAGTGCCAATCCAGACACGCAGCTACTGGCGAGTGTCGAGGCGGTGACGCAAGCCTTGAGTCCCGCCAAGGCGCCGGGAGCGAATTTCAACCTGGCGCCATTTACCTTGCAGTTGCCGACCGGTGCATCTGGCAAGGTCGATACCGTCAGCGGCGCCGGTCTGGCCGCCGGTTTTACCAACCCCTATTATTTTTATACCGACAGCAGCGATGGGGCGATGGTGATGATGGACCCGGTGCAGGGCTGGACCACTTCCGGCTCCAAGCATCCGCGCACGGAATTGCGTGAAAACGCCATCTGGACCACCAGTGGCATCAACAAGCTCAATGCGACGGTGGCGGTGACCAAGGTGCCCAGCAATACGGCGATCGCGCAGATATTCCAGGGCACCGGGCCCAGCAAGCCGCTGTGCGAATTGCAAGTCAGCTCTGGCGGCGCCGTCAAGCTGTTCCTGGAAGATACCAACCAGGGCGGCAGCGGCAAGACTTATACGATCACCAGCGTGCCACTGGGAACCCGCTTCAATTATGAGCTGAGCCTGACTGGCTCCACCATTACCGTCACGGTCAATGGCACGGTCAAGGCTTTTACGATGGACTCCAGTTTTAATGGCGCCAGTTTTTACTTCAAGGCCGGCAACTACGATCAAAGCGCCGTTTCCGGCCCGCCGTTGACGACACCCGGCACCATCGTCAAGTTCTATGCCCTGGCGCTGACGCACCAGTAAAGCCGGCAGGCTTATAGCGGCAAGGTCTGGCGCAGGTCCGGCTGCTCCGCCCAGCGGGCGAAAGCGGCCGCCAAACGTTCGCTTTCGGCGATCGCCAGGCGCCAGTCGCGGATGCGGGCCGCGTGGTCTTGCCCGTAGCGGGGAAAGTCGGCCCGGTCCGGCAGTTTGCGGTTGGGCAGGCTGGCTACGAAATCGGCCGAGGGCGAGACCAGGATCATGTTTTCCAGCGCCGGATCGTTGGCCCGCGCGCGGCGCCACGGCATGGCCTTGTCCAGCCAGCCCGGCACGATATGGTCGGTGAAATGCGGATACAGCACCAGGTCCGGCTCGCGCTGGTAGGGCAGGTGCAAATGGTAGTCGATCAAGCCGCCATCCCACAGCCGCCCCGATGGTGCGCCCGCGATGCCGCTGACTGCATCGAGCACCAGTGGAATCGAACCCGAGGCCAGCAGCGCGTCGCGCAGATTGTTTTGCGCCAGCGGCACGAAGTGGGCGTTAAAAGCGTCGAAACGGGGGCGCAGCCAGCCGGCGTTGTCCGGCCCCGCATGGAATACCACGCGCTCCAGCGAATGGGCCAGGTGCGCGCGTCCCAGCATATTGCTGGCGGCGGCCAGCAAAAAGCCGCGCCGCTCGCGGCCCGGCTGCGCCAGTGCGCCGATGCCGCGCGCAGCCAGCACCGACACGCTGTGCCGCGGGTGCTGCAGCAGTTGCGTTTCCTGGCCATCGAGCACGGCGTCGAGCAGGGCGCGGCAGGTGCGGCTGACGTGCGCCGCATCGGGCTTGTCCGGATAACGCTGTCCCACATATTCGCGTACCAGCCGGCGCTGCGCCGCCACCGGGTCGGCAAAGGCGGCCGCCGCCATGCGCCACGCGCCGATCGAGGCGCCGACAAACTGGCGCGGGCGCGGTGCGCCGGCCAGGAAGTCGCCGAACAGCCAGCAATCGAGCTGGTGCAGGATCAAGCCTTTCGGCCCGCCAGCGGCGGCCGGCACGATGGCGATGTCTTGCGCGCGCAAGCCTTCTTGTGCGATGCGGGCGCGGGCCCGGCGGCCCAGGCGGATGGTGATGGGGGACGGCATGCGGCTTCCTGCAAAATGAACGACAAGCGCCTATTCTAGAGGGTAGCGGTAGAGAACGCTTCACGATAAGCATACAGCCCCGGCGCGCCGCCCGTCATCACGAACAGGATGGCCTGGCCTGGCGCGTAGCGGCCGGCCGCGATATCGGCCAGCATGCCGGCGAAGGCCTTGCCCGAATAGACAGGATCGAGCAGCAAGCCCTGGGTGCGCGCCAGCAGGCGCACGGCGTCCAGCATGGCCGCTGTCGGCAGGCCGTAGCCGGCGCCCCGCTGCGCGCCATCGACGTCGATCTCTTCCAGCGCGACGCTGGCTTCGCTGCCGAGCAGGGCCAGCGCCTGCTGCGCCAGTTCCCAGGTGCGCTGCCGGCTCACGGACGCCTCGGCCAGCACCGCATGCGAGCGCACCAGGCTGGCGGACAGGCCCAGCGCGGCAAAGCCGGCCGACAAGCCCGCATGCGTGCCCGCGCTGCCGTTGGGGACGATGACCTGCTGGAAAGCCAATCCCATCTGCTGCGACTGCTGCGCGATTTCCTGCGCACAGACGGCGTAGCCAAGGCTGCCCAGCGGCGTCGAACCGCCGGTCGGCAGGACGGCCACCTTGCGGCCCCGGGCGCGCAAGGCGTCGGCCCGTTCGTTCGCCCAGGATAAGCCATTCACGCTGCCGGGCAGGGCGTGCACGCTTGCGCCGAACAGGCCGTCCAGCAGCACATTGCCGCTGTGTTCATAGTCGGCATCGCTGCGCGGCACCTGGCGCGTCAGCACCAGCTCGCACTGCAAGCCGGCCAGCGCGGCGGCGGCCGCCGTCAGGCGCGCATGGTTCGATTGCAGGCCGCCTACCGTGATCACCGTATCGGCGCCGTCGGCCAGCGCCTGGCCCAGTAAAAATTCCAGCTTGCGCAGTTTGTTGCCGCCGCCGCCCAGGCGCATATGGTCGTCGCGTTTCACATACAACTGCACCCCGTTCAGGGCCGGCCCCAGCTGCTGTTCAAGCCGCGCCAGCCGCTCGATCGGCGTGGTGTCGTGCAACAGGGGGAAACGGGGATGGCCGGCCAAGTTCAGGCTGGCAAGTGGGCATGGCGTCATGGGGACTCCTGGCGAAATCGTCCAGTCTAGCGGGCGGGCGCAGGGGTAAACAGTGGCCAGCCCTTGAAACTGTTTCTTGTTTAACCAGAAAATATCGATGGCAAGGATGGCATGCGTGCGACGCCAGGCACGCCAATTCATTACACTGGACGGCCGGCCTGGACGGCATGCGTGCCGTACCGATCTTGCCGGCTTTTTATTGATACAGACTAGAGATACATGAGCACATCCTATCGAGCATTGCGTTTTTCCCCTGCCATTTTGCTGCTGGCCTGCGCCCTGAGCGCTTGCGGCGGTGGTTCTTCCTCTTCCTCCGATACAACGGCTGTCGTCAATCCGCCCCCGCCGGTAACGCCTCCTGCGGCTACCGGTGATACGGGCAGCGTCAGCGCCGCCTACGTGCAGGGCGCCAGTCCACGCTACATGCTGCTGAATGTCGCCAGTCAAAGTACCGGCATCCTGACGCGCGTCACGCAGGGCAGCAGCGGCGCCCTCAGCGTGATTGCGGATAGCAGCTTCAGCGGCACGCCCGCCATCACGCGCGAGATCAGCGGCGACGCCAGCTTTGCGCAAGGCCGCTGGTTCAGCGGCACCATCACGAATGCCTCCGGCGCGACTGTCCTGAGCGGCAATAACGCCAGCGCCCACTACAGCGTGTACAACGCCGTGGCAGCCTTGCCCACCAGCGGCAGCCTGCAATGCGACGGGGGCAGCTACACGGCGCCCAGCTACACGGGCGGCGCCAGCGTGCAGCCGGCCGCCTATTTCGGCACGGCCAGCGGCAGCGCCAGCGTGGTCTTTGGCCCTTCGGGCGCGGTGCTGAGCATGACGGTCGACGCCACTGCCGGCGGCAGCACGGGCCGTATCAGCGGCACCGGCACCATGAGCCGGCCAGACATGAGCCTGATCGGCGGCGGTTTCCTGGGCGGCGATTCGGGCACCTTGCTGGCGCTGGGCGACGGTGGTGCGGGCCGCTACCTGCTCACGGGCGGCTACAAGCTGGTGCTGGCCAATGGCGCCAACTACCAGGGCATCGCCACCTTCCGTTGTTCCTGAGTTTTGCAGGCATGAAAAAAGCGGCGCCGTGCAGTGCACGGACGCCGCTTTTTTTGCGATCAGGGATTAACG
Source organism: Janthinobacterium sp. Mn2066 (assembly GCF_049319705.1). NCBI lineage: Bacteria > Pseudomonadati > Pseudomonadota > Betaproteobacteria > Burkholderiales > Oxalobacteraceae > Janthinobacterium > Janthinobacterium sp. Mn2066. The sequence continues at coordinate 654,530 of NZ_JBMOUF010000001.1, forward strand.
CAGCGCGGCAATCATCTGTTTCAGCTTGCCCGAATCGACGCAGAAGGCGCGGATGCCTTCGGCCAGTTTTTCGGTCGCCATCGCGTCTTCATTGAGCATGAAGCGGAAGTCTTTTTCATCGAGCGAAATCTTGACGATGTTGGCGCCTGGCGCCGTATCGGCGCTCAGCTTGCGCGCCACGTGCGCATCGCTGTCGGCCAGTTTTTGCAGCAGGTCGGGGCTGATGGTCAGCAGGTCGCAGCCGGCCAGTTCCAGGATTTGCGAGGTGTTGCGGAAGCTCGCGCCCATCACTTCGGTGTCGTAGCCGAACTTGCGGTAGTAGTTGTAGATGCGCTTGACGGACTGCACGCCCGGATCTTCGGCGCCCTCGTAATCGATGCCGGTCGATTTCTTGTACCAGTCATAGATGCGGCCGACGAAAGGCGAAATCAGCTTGGCGCCCGCTTCGGCGCAGGCAATCGCTTGCGCCAGCGAGAACAGCAGGGTCATATTGCAGTGGATGCCGTCCTTTTCCAGGATTTCGGCCGCGCGGATGCCTTCCCAGGTGGCGGCGATCTTGATCAGCACGCGCTCGCGCGCCACGCCGGCCTGTTCATACAGGGCGATCAGCTGGCGGCCCTTGGCCACCGTGCCTGCCGTGTCGAACGACAGGCGGGCATCGACTTCGGTCGAGACGCGGCCAGGGATGGTTTTCAGGATTTCCACGCCGAAAGCGATCAGCAAATGATCGATGATGTCGCCGGTGGAAGCGTCAGGACGGTCGCGCACGGCCTTTTCCAGCAGCGGCTTGTACTCATCCTTTTGCACCGCTTTCAGGATCAGCGAAGGATTCGTCGTCGCATCGCGCGGCGTGTACGCCTGGATCGACTGGAAGTCGCCGGTGTCGGCCACTACGGTAGTGAATTGTTTGAGCTGTTCTAATTGATTCATGCCGGAAATTATACTGAAAGTGGTTAAGGCCGGGGTCAGACCCGTCGGGTCTGACCCCAGATTTCTGTTGCTACTTCACGAACTATAACCGCTCAGCCAATAAATGAATCAAATTGCATGTCGAATTCCTGCAGCGCTTTCTGCGCATTCTGCATCTTCTTGCGGAATTCCGGTCCCCGCTGCAGCGCCAGGCCCACAGCCAGCACGTCGATCACCACCAGGTAGGCCAGGCGGGCCGAGATGGGAGTGTAGGGGTCGGTATTGAAGATCAGGTCGATCGGGATCAGCACGGTGGCCAGGTCGGCCAGCGGCGTGCCCGAGGGGGCCAGCACGATGATGTCGGCGCCGCCGCGGCGCGCCAGTTTCACGGAGCGCACCAGGGCCGGGCTGTTGCCGCGCTGCGAGATGGCCACCAGCGCGTCGCCGCTGCGCAGCAGGGCTGCGGCGATGCTGTGGATATTCGGATCGCTGTAGGCCACCGTTGGCACGCCCGAGCGGAAAAACTTGTGCTGCGCGTCGGCCGCCACGATGCCCGACGTGCCCTGGCCATAAAATTCGATCTTGCTGGCGCGCGACAGGATGTCGAGCGCCCGCTGGATCGCTTCCGGGTTCAGGTTGTTGCGCAGGTCGAGCAGGGTATTGATCGAGCGGCTGCAGATCTTGTTGACCAGGTCCGCCGCCAGGTCGTCCTGCGCCGGCTGCTCGTTCGCGCCGGGCATGGCCAGGGCCAGGCCCTGCGCCAGCTTCAGCTTGAATTCGTGCCAGCCGTCATAACCGAGCGTGCGGCAAAAGCGCACCACCGTCGGTTCCGACACCTGCGCGCTTTTCGCCAGCGCCGTGATGTTCTGGCTGACCGTCTGGTTAGGCTGGTCTAGCACGGCCAGCGCGACTTTTTTCTCCGACTTGGAGAGCGAATCGAGCTGGGTGCGGATGGAGTCAAGCAGCATCAGGTTAGTCTTTTGAGTTGGTTTTTTTTGGGAGACGTCAATTCGAGTAACAGCCTGTCCGTGAATGGACAGGCTTCTTGCCTTGCTGGTTAGTCTTCCGGCAAAGCTTCTTCACGCCACTGCAGCCCATCGCGGCCGATCAGGGCGCTGGCTGCTGCCGGCCCCCAGGTGCCCGAGGTGTATGGCAGCGGGGCGCTCTCGTTCTGTTCCCAGTTTTCCAGGATAGGCTCGACCCATTCCCAGGCCGCTTCCAGTTCGTCGCCGCGCATGAACAGGGTCAGCTGGCCGCGCAGGACGTCCAGCAGCAGGCGCTCGTAGGCGTCCATGCGCGGGCTCTTGAACGATTCGCGGAAATCGAGTTCCAGTTCCGCCGGCTTCAAGCGCATGGCGTCGCCCGGCGTCTTGGCCATCAGGTTCAGGCTCAGGCCTTCGTCCGGTTGCAAGCGGATCACCAGGCAGTTCGGCTGGAAGCTCGAGGTTGGCTGGTTGAAGATCGAGTGCGGAATCTGCTTGAAGCGCACGACGATTTCGGCCAGGCTGTCGGCCATGCGTTTACCGGTGCGCAGGTAGAACGGCACGCCGGCCCAGCGCCAGGTATCGATCTCCGCCTTCATCGCGACAAAGGTTTCGGTGCGCGACTGGGCCGGTGCATCGGGTTCGTCGCGGTAGCTCGGCACGGCCGCGCCATCGACGTGGCCGGCGCGGTACTGGCCGCGCACGATGTTTTGCGACAAGGTGGTTGGCGTGAATTTTTTCAGCGAACGCAGCACTTGCAGTTTTTCATCGCGCACGGCGTCCGGTGCGATCGAGGTCGGCGGTTCCATGGCGACGATGCACAGCAGTTGCAGCAAGTGGTTTTGCAACATGTCGCGCAGCGCGCCGGACGTGTCGTAATACCCCATGCGGTTGCCCACGCCGAGTTTTTCGGCGATGGTGATTTGCACGTCGGAAATCCATTCACGGCGCCACAGCGGCTCGAACAGGATATTGCCGAAGCGCAAAGCCAGCAAGTTCTGGACGGTTTCCTTGCCCAGGTAATGGTCGATACGGTAGATCTGCGATTCCTGGAACACCTTGCCCACTTCGGCATTGATCTGCTTGGCGCTGGCCAGGTCGCGGCCCAGCGGTTTTTCCAGTACCACGCGCGAGTTCGGCGTCACCAGGCCGTTTTCTTCCAGGTTGTCGCAAATCAGCGCAAACAAATGCGGCGGCGTGGCCAGGTAGTAGACGCGGGTCAGGTCGCTGCCGTCGCGCAGCGCTTCGATCAGCGGGGCATAGGTCTTGGCGTCGCTGGCGTTGAGCGACACGTAGACGATGCGCGCGCAAAAGCGGCTCCAGGTGGCCGCATTCAGGGTGCTGGCCTTGATGTGCGGGCGGGAATTGGTTTCCACCATTTTCAGGAAAGCGTCCTGGCCGCTGTCCTGGCGGCCCACGCAGATGATGCGCGCCGTCGGTGGCAAATCGTTGGCAACGTCGCGTGCATACATGGCAGGCAGTAATTTACGCATTGCTAAATCGCCGCTGCCGCCAAACAGGACCAGGTCAAAATCGGTAAGAGCCATAAGTGAGTATCGTCGCAAAAGTAAGAGAGCCGGAGCGGGGAGGGGCCGACCGGAAGTGCCAGTCTGTTGCTGCTACTAAGAACGCCTATCAAAACCTGCTGCGCGTCGCGATTTGCGGCCACCGATGCTCACTGTGCATGCGCACAGCTCCGCTTCTCAGCCACAACTCTCATCCGCTCGCTACGGTTTTGTTCGGTGTTGTAAGTTCGTGATAAATTCAGTAGTGTAAATTTACTACGTAGAAGTGGCAATTGCAAGAAATTTTACTACATTATGGCCACTCTGTGGAAGCGCGCCGCACAGTCATTATATGCGCTTCGCCAGGCCTGCGCGTCTGGCGCGCCAACAGACCGTTTTTCGAGGAAAGCCATGCTTGCTCGGGAATTTTTCGGGTACGCAATGCAACGATTTGCGCTGTAGCAACAAGCAGGTCAAGAAATGCAGACGCGGGACAAAGTCCACGCGTAAAGTGTCTTTTCAGAAAGTGAAAATCCGTATAATCAAAAAACATACCATGTCATCGGGCGCCGGCTCCACTCAAGGGGATACCATGAATTCAATGCAGCAAGATGTCGATGAACGCACCAGCCTGACCGGCAATAATAAATTCGAACTCTTCCTGTTCAAACTGGGCACCAGCGAGCATTCCACCAGCCGCGAGTTGTTCGGCATCAATGTCTTCAAGGTGCGCGAAATCATGGAAATGCCCGTCATCACGGCCGTCGCCGGCTCGCATCCGCATATGCTGGGCGTGGTCAATATCCGTGGCCAGATCGTGCCCGTGATCGACTTGCCGATGGCGGTCGGTTGCAAGAGCAATGGCTTGAAAATCTTGATGGTGACGGAGTTTGCCCGCTCGACGCAGGCCTTTGCGGTGGAAGAAGTCGATGAAATCGTGCGCCTGGAATGGAACCAGGTGCTGTCGGCCGAATCGACGGTGGGTGGCGGCCTGATCACCAGCATTGCGCGCCTCGATGGCGACACGGACAAGACGCGGCTGGCGCAAGTGCTGGACGTGGAACAAATCCTGCGCAATGTATTGCCGTCTGGCGAGCCGGACGTGGACCAGCACAGCATCGGCCCGCAAGTGCGCTTGCCGGCCGGCGCCGTGATCCTGGCCGCCGACGATTCCCTGCTGGCCCGCTCCCTGATCGAAAAAGGCCTGGAAGCGATGGGCGTGCCCTTCATCATGACCAAGACGGGCAAGGAAGCGTGGGACAGGTTACAGGCGATCTCGACCCAGGCGGCCCAGGAAGGCAAGACGGCTGCCGACAAGGTGGCGCTGGTGCTGACCGACCTGGAAATGCCGGAAATGGATGGTTTTACCCTGACCCGCAATATCAAGAACGACGGTCGCTTCGCCTCGATTCCGGTGGTGATCCATTCCTCGCTGACAGGCTCGACCAACGAAGACCATGTCAAGGGCGTGGGCGCCGATGGCTATGTGGCGAAGTTCGTGGCGGCGGAATTGGCCGAGACGATACGCAAGGTGCTGGCGCGTTGAGATTGCGCTTTTGCTGAATTTTGTAGCCCCTAAAGCAAGAGCTGGGGTCAGACCCGGCGGGTCTGACCCCGGTATTTCACCGTTGGGGTGAAATCGAGAAAAACGGCGTAGTTTTATGCCTGGTAAGCCGTTTCCAGCTGTCCCGCCACATCCACGCGCACCGACAGCACTTGGCCCGTCAAGGGGTATTCGGCGATCTCGTCTGCCGAACGGTTGTGGCTGGCGCTGGTGATATACAAGGTGCGCAAGTCCGGGCCGCCGAAGGTGACCATGGTCGGGCAGCGTACGGGCAGGGTGATTTCGTCGAGCAATTCGCCATCGGGCGCGAAGCGCAGGATCTTGCCGCCTTCAAACATGGCTGACCAGTAATTGCCTTCGCTATCGACGGCCGCGCCATCGGGGCGTCCGCCATAGTCCGCCGCTTTTTTATCGGTGGAAAAGCGCTGGAAGGCGTGCGGCTCGGAAATGGCGCCGGTGGCCACATCGTAATCAAAGCGGTCGATGCGATGGGTGGTGGTATCGGCGTGGTACATGGTGTGCTGGTCCGGGCTGAAGCCCAGGCCATTCGAGACCGTCATGCCGCCCGACCACACTTTGCGCACATTGCCTTTTTCCAGCACGAACATTTCTGCCGACGCCGAGCTGCGCGGTTCAAAAATCGTGCCGACCCAGAAGCGGCCGGCCGGATCGACCTTGCCATCGTTGAAGCGGGTGGTCGCCATGTCGAACGGCGCCGGGGCGATTTCCGCCAGGCTGCCCGTCTTGGTGTCGAGGTGCGCGAAGCCGCTGCGCAAGGCCACGATCAGGCCGCCGCCCGCGTTGATGGCCAGCGCCGACGGTTCGGTCGGCATCTCCCAGCGCTGCTGCTGGCCCGTGGCCGGATGCAAGCGGTGCACGGCGCGCCCATCGATATCGACCCAGTACAGGGCCGCTTCCCTGGCGTGCCACAGCGGGCATTCGCCCACTTGCATGGCTTGCTCGCTGACGACTTTAATCTCGTAAATATTCATAGGCCTCGCTTTCTCAACTTGTTGCTTAATATGCTGCTTTTGCCGCCCGTGCCAGTGCGATCAAGCCATTGGTCGAGCTGTCGTGCTGTTCTGGCTGGGCCGAGCCCGTCAGTTCAGCCTGGATTTTCTTGGCCAGCACCTTGCCCAGTTCCACGCCCCACTGGTCGAAGCTGTTGACGTTCCACAATACGCCTTGCACGAAGGTTTTGTGTTCGTACAGGGCGATCAGGGCGCCCAGGGTCAACGGCGTCAATTGGTCCATCAGGATGGTGTTGCTGGGACGGTTGCCGGGGAAAGTCTTGTGCGGCACCAGCGCTTCGATTTCGCTTTCCGGCAAGCCTTGTGCTTGCAGGTCGGCCCGTACTTCGTCGCCCGTCTTGCCGGTCATGAAGGCTTCGGACTGGGCAAAGCAGTTGGCCAGCAAGGCGTCGTGGTGGCCCGGCAAATCGTGCGTGGCGCGCAGCGCGGCAATAAAATCGATCGGCGTGATGTCGGTGCCCTGGTGCAGCAGCTGGAAGTAGGCGTGCTGGGCATTGGTGCCGCAATCGCCCCAGATCACGGGGCCGGTCGGCACATCGACCGGCTGGCCATCCTTGGTGACGCGCTTTCCATTGCTTTCCATGTCCAGCTGTTGCAGGTAAGCAGCAAAGCGGCTCAAGTCCTGGTGGTAAGGGGCGATCGAGACGGAACCGCAATCGAGGAACTGGCGGTTCCAGAAACCCACCATGGCCAGTACCACCGGCATGTTCTGTTCCAGTGGCGCCGTGCGGAAATGCTGGTCCATCGCATGCGCGCCAGCGAGGAAATCGCTGAAGTACTCAAAGCCGACCGACAGCGCCACGGCCAGGCCGATCGATGACCAGACGGAATAGCGCCCGCCCACCCAGTCCCAGAACGGGAACATGTTTTCCGGTGCGATGCCAAATTCCACGATGGCGGCCTGATTGGTCGAGACGGCCACAAAGTGCTTGGCCAAATCTGCCTCTTCGCCTTCGAGCAGGAACCAGGCACGCGCCGTATTGGCGTTGAGCATGGTTTCAGCCGTGACGAAGGTTTTTGACGCCACGATGAACAAGGTGGTTTCCGGATCGACCTTGGATAAAGTCGCTTCCATGTCGTGGCCATCGACGTTGGACACAAAATGCATTTCCAGGCCGGGATTGGCATAGGAGCGCAGCGCCAGGCAGGCCATTTTCGGGCCCAGGTCCGAGCCGCCGATGCCGATATTGACGATGTCGCAAATCGGTTTGCCCGTGTAGCCGAGCCAGCTGCCATTGCGTACCTTGTCCGTGAAGACCTTGACGCGTTGCAACACATCCTGCACGTCCGCATCGATATCCTGGCCATCGACCACCAGTTTTGTGCCGCGCGGGGCGCGCAAGGCAGTATGCAGAACGGCCCGATGTTCGGTAAGATTGATTTTTTCGCCGGTGAACATGGCTTCGCGCTGCGCTTCCACGCCGCGTTCGCGCGCCAGGTCCATCAGCAGCGACAGCGCGGTGGCGTCGACCCGGTTCTTCGAGTAATCGAGCAGCAGGCCGGCCGCATCGACCGTCATGCTGGAAAAACGTTGCGGGTCTGCCGCAAACAGCTGGCGCAAATGCACGTCGCGCAGGCTGGCGCTATGCGTTTGCAAGGATTGAAAGCTGGCGGTGGCGGTGATGGCGGGAGTAGGGGCGGGCTGGCGCATGGCGGTCGGCTTGGGTGCTTGAGTAAGTGCTAGTCTCGGTTGAATGGGGCGCGGTCAGCGCGTTGCGGCGAACGGCTATGACGGCACGGCTGCGAGAATAATACATCAGAAAAAGGTAATTTCACTACAGATTGTTCTGTATGATCTGCTCCACCGTGTTTTTCCTTGCAGATTCCCAGCGTTGTGCTGTCGATAAGGAAGAAATGCACCGAGACAATGTTTTGCATTTTTGTCCAGTAAAACAGTGGAAAAATGGATTATTTCTAGTGTTGGCCCCAGCAAGAGTGCTTCTGCTCAACCATTTTGTAGTAAAATTTCACAAAATACTTTTTTAAGGAAATCCATCATGGCGCTGCATCCAGTAGTCGAATCCGTAACAGCGCGCATCATCGCGCGCAGCCGGCCATCGCGCGGCGCCTATCTGGCGCACCTGGACGCGGCCCGCATCCAGGGCGTGCAGCGCGGCGCGCTGTCGTGCACCAACCTGGCCCACGGCTTTGCCGCCTTCCCCGCCAACGACAAGCTGTCGCTGAAAGAGTACAAGAAGCCGTCGGTGGCCATCGTTTCCTCGTATAACGACATGCTGTCGGCGCACCAGCCGTTCGAGCGTTTTCCGCAGATTATCAAGCAGGCCGTGCGCGAAGTGGGCGCCGTGGCCCAGTTCGCCGGCGGTGTGCCTGCCATGTGCGATGGCGTGACGCAAGGCCAGCCGGGCATGGAATTGTCGCTGTTTTCGCGTGACACCATCGCCATGTCGACCGCCGTGGCGCTGTCGCACAACATGTTCGACTCGGCCCTGTACCTGGGCGTATGCGACAAGATCGTGCCAGGCCTGCTGATTGGCGCCTTGCACTTCGGCCACCTGCCGGCCGTGTTCGTGCCGGCCGGTCCGATGACGTCGGGCCTGTCGAACAAGGAAAAAGCCCATGTGCGCCAACTGTATGCGCAAGGCAAGGCCACGCGGGAAGACTTGCTGGAAGGCGAGGCCAAGGCTTACCACGGCGCCGGCACCTGTACCTTTTACGGTACGGCGAACAGCAACCAGATGCTGATGGAAGTGATGGGCCTGCACTTGCCGGGCGCCGCCTTCATTACGCCGAACACGCCGCTGCGCGATGCCTTGACCACGGCCGCCGCCCAGCGCGCCGCCAGCATCACGGCGCAAAGCAGCAGCTATTTGCCGGTCGGCCATATCGTCGATGAAAAATGTATCGTCAACGCCGTCGTGGGCTTGCTGGCCACGGGCGGTTCCACCAACCACACCCTGCACCTGGTGGCGATCGCCAAGGCGGCCGGCATCGTGATCGACTGGAACGATTTCAATGAATTGTCGGCCATCGTGCCGATGTTGACGCGCATCTACCCGAACGGCGACGCCGACGTGAACCATTTCCACGCCGCTGGCGGCACCGGTTTCCTGATCCGCGAATTGCTGGACGCCGGCTTGCTGCACGACGATGTCAACACGATCCTGGGCCACGGCTTGCGCGCGCACTGCATGGAACCGTTCCTGGCCGAAGACGGCAAGGTGTTCTGGAAGGATGCACCAGCGGCCAGCGCCGATGAAAGCGTGCTGCGCCCGGCATCGAATCCGTTCGCGCCGGACGGCGGCATGGTATTGGTCGCGGGTAACCTGGGCCGCGCCGTGATGAAGGTCTCGGCCGTCAAGCCGGAGCACCGCACGGTGGAAGCGCCTGCCATCGTCTTCAATTCGCAGGAAGATTTCATGGCCGCCTACAAGGCTGGCAAGCTGGACCGCGATTTCGTCGCCGTGCTGCGCTTCCAGGGCCCGCGCGCCAACGGCATGCCGGAATTGCATGCGCTGACGCCGGCGCTGGCCAATTTGCAGGATGCCGGCCGTCACGTGGCGCTGGTCACCGATGGCCGCATGTCGGGCGCATCGGGCAAGGTGCCGGCGGCGATCCATGTGTCGCCTGAAATCCTGGCCGGCGGCCCGCTGGGCCTGGTGCGCGATGGCGATATCATCCGCCTGGACGCCTTTACCGGCGTGCTCGAAGCGCTGGTGCCGGCCGATGTCTGGCATGCGCGCACCCTGGTGCAGGCCGACCTGTCGCCGAACCACATCGGCATGGGCCGCGAGCTGTTCTCCATGTTCCGTTCCACCGTCAGCGCGGCGGAAGAGGGTGCCACCACCTTCAGCCTGCCGTCGCCGATTCCCACCACGGTTGCCTTGCACGAAGCCGACAATGTCGGCGATACTGTGCCAGGTTCCGATGAAGACTTTTTGGCAAGGAAATAAAGATGACCATGACCCTACTGGAAATTATGCGCACCTCGAGCGTGATCCCCGTGATCGCGATCGACGACCCTGACCATGCCGTACCGCTGGCGCGCGCGCTGGTGGCGGGCGGCATCCGCGTGCTGGAAGTCACCCTGCGCACCAAACACGGCCTGGAAGCGATCCGCGCCATGTCCGAAGTGCCGGGCGCCATCGTCGGCGTGGGCACCCTGACCCGTCCCGAGGAATTTGCCCAGGCGCGTGACGCAGGCGCCGTGTTTGGCGTCTCGCCAGGCTTGACGGCAGCGCTGGTGGCGGCAGCGAAAAGCAGCGGCTTGCCACTGTTGCCAGGCGTGATGACGCCAGGCGAAGTGATGGCGGCGCGTGAAAACGGCTTCCAGCAACTCAAATTGTTCCCGGCCGTGCCAGCTGGCGGCATCGGCATGCTGAACGCCATCTACGGCCCCTTGCCTGACGTGACTTTCTGCCCGACCGGCGGCATTTCGCAAGACACGGCGTCGCAATTCCTGGCCTTGAAAAACGTCGCCTGCGTGGGCGGTTCCTGGCTGACGCCAAAAGACGCGATTGCGGCCGGCAACTGGGACCGCATCACGGAAATCGCAAAGGCTGCCAGCGGCCTACGTTCTGCCTAAGCGTACCTGACACAAGCTACTGCGCGTCGGTATAGGCGGCCTGCGATGCTCACCGTACTTTAGTACGGTTGCGCTTCTTAGCCACCTCTCCCTTCCGCTCGCTACGCTTCTGTCAGGCACTTGAAGTTGTAATGGCACGGCAAGCTTTACAGCTTGCCGTGCCAACTTTCTTTTGAGGGGCCATGCAGACATTGCGCCGTCCCCTGACCATCGGCGAAATCGCCATGGCCCGCAGCGTCTTTCAGGGCGCCATCGATTATCCACGCGTGCGCGTGGTGCGCGGCTCTTTTCTTCCCTTCGGCTTGCAAGACCAGAACACGGCCATGACGCCGCGCGGCAGCCTGCATTTCATGCCGGCCCAGTACCGCGACGATTTCTCGCGCGAGGGCCATGGCGGCAAGCTGTTGTTTATCCATGAAATGGTGCATGTCTGGCAGTACCAGCTTGGTTACTGCGTCTTGCTGCATGGCGCCTTGCTGGCCTTGCGCGGCGGCTATATTGGCCAGCGCGCCTACCGCTACGCGGCCAGCGCGGGCGGGGTCTTGTCCGATTTCAACATGGAGCAGCAGGGCGACATCATCGCCCACTATTTCGGCGCGCGCCAATTGGGCATCCCTGCCTGCGTGGCGCAGCTGCCGCAGCTGCAAGAGATCTTGCAAGGATTTTTGCTGAACCCGTCCGACCCTGCCCTGCTGCCTGGCTAAGCGGTACCTCCACTCCAGCCGCACGCTGTGAATCTCCGCATTCAGACCTTGACTTCTCGCTCCGCATTACCTAAATTAAATTATTGAAAGCACAATTAATTTGTCTTTCATGCAACTCCGGCGTGCGACCGGAGGCGACCTGTCCAAGTGAGTACATCATGCAGAAAAGTAATGACTGTAGGGGAGAGCTACGTCTGAAACGGCGTTCACGCGGTGCGGCATTGCTGGAGTTTGCCCTGATCGCCCCCATCCTTTTTTTCCTCATGGCCATGATCATGGAGTTGGGCGTCATGTTCTGGGTCAACCTGACGATGCAGTATGCGGTGCGCGAGGGGGCGCGCTACTCCATCACGGGACAAAACAACCTTGATCCCGCGGCCGCGAACAAGCAGCGTTACGAGGCGGTGCTGCAAAAAATCAACGATAGCTCGGCTGGCCTGTATGCCATGGTCAGTCCGGTGATCGTGGTCAATGGCGTTTCTCAGGCGCAAGCTTCCTACAACAACAATATGTTTGGCGCCGCCGGCGATATCGTCGTGCTGCAGGTCAATTGTAGCTGGCCCATCATTACCCCGGCCTGGCGTTTGATGGCTCTGCTCAACCCCAGCAAGCAAAATCACATTACCGGCCAGTACACCTTCAGTGTCGCTGCCACCATGCGCAATGAGGCCTTCTGATGACGCCATCCACGTTCCCTTCCGGCGCACGCCGCCAGCAAGGCCTGGCGGCCGTGGAATTTGCCCTGGTCTTGCCCATCATGCTGATGCTGGCCATTCCGATCTTCGACCTGGCGCGCGTCGTGCAAGGCGACATGATATTGACCAATCTGAGCCGTGAAGGCGCCAATCTGGCATCGCGCTCATCGCAAGACCCGCAAACCATCATGACAGCGCTGGCCATGACCACGCCGCCGCTGGACATGCCCAGCAATGGCAGCATCTACATCAACAAGATCATGGGCAATGGTCCTGGCAAGCAAGATGTCATCCTGGCGCAATACCGCTGGACCCAGGGCTTGCATCAGCCCAGCAAGGTATGGAGCTGCAGCAGCTGGGCCAGCGATGGCACGGGCGCCTGCAGCAGCATACCCAGCGCAGGTTCGCCCATCAATGACGCCATGAGCAACCAGCTGGCCAATGGTGAAGTCATTTATGTCGTGGAAAGCATGTATCACTCGACGATACTGTTTTCCGGCATCAACCTGGGTTTTGGGGCGCATACACCAACGCTGAGCGGAGACCTGTACGCCAAGACCATATTTTGACCCCCGGGCAGTCTTGTCCGGTACCTGGAGAAGATCATGAAAAAACAGACTAGGCCTGCACGCCAGGCCAGGGGACAGGTGTTGATTGTCGTGGCCTTGTCGCTGGTGGTGCTGATCGGCGCCGTGGGGCTGGCCGTCGATTCGGGGCTGGGCTTTATCGTGCGCGCCAAGCTCAATGCGGCGGTCGACTCGGCCAGCATCGCCGCTGCGCGCGCCGTGACGCAGGGCATCGGCCAGGATGCGCAGCGGGCCAGTGCGCAGGCGGCGGCGCAGAAGTTTTTTGCTGTCAATTTCCCCACCGGCTACCTGGGCGCCACGCCCACATTCAACAATCCCACCATCACCTTTGACGGCGGCAAGGTCACCGTCGATGCGGCGGCCACCGCATCGGTGCCGGTAACCCTGATGCGCGTGCTGGGCTTTAATGTGCTGACCGTCAGCGCTTCGGCGCAAACCATCCGCAAGGATCTCGATCTGGCGTTCGTGATGGATACCTCGGGTTCGATGTCTTCTGTCGGGCCGACCGTGATCAGCAGCGCCCAATTATTCCTGACCCAATTTAATCCGTCGCAGGACCGCATGGCGCTGATCCATTTTTCGTATGGCGCCGAGGTCGACACGCCAATCAATACGGTGGCGCGGGGCTTTAACCAGGCAGCAATGAGTACGGCCATCGGCAAGTACAGTTTTAGCGGTTTGACGAATTCCTCCGAAGGCGTATGGAATGCGCGCGACCAGTTGAACAGCATAGCGCTGGCCAACCGTTCCAGCTTGCGCGTGATCGTGTTTTTCTCCGATGGCTCGCCAAATACCATCTCCTCCGTGTTCAAGTTCAAGACGCCAGCCGACTGTACCACGCCCGGTGCGCTGGTGACGGGCGATGGCACGGCCACCGGCACGCCGGCGGGCTTGTGGCTGATCAACAAACAGGGCACGACGGCGGCCGGCAAGTGCAATCAGAACACGAATATCGTCAAGAACCTCGATCCGGCCGCCTTGCCGCAATGGTATAACGCCCATAACCCGACGAATCTGCCCGCCTTGCAAGAGTTTCCCGTGATTACCGCGACGCCCCGCTCCGTCACCAACGATACCAGCAGCAATGCCGCTACCTGGATCAATGTCAACCGTGCCTCGCGTAACCTGCTCGAAGCCATGGCGGCCAAGTCGCGCGCGGAAGGCATGTATGTCTTCACCCTGGGCCTGGGCAGCGAACTGACGGCGGCCAATGGCCCGCCGCCCAGCGACAAGGGAGAAGACATCCTCAAATGCATGGCCAATACGCCGGACGCCCTGTCGCGCTGCGTGACGGCGGGCGCCGGGCAGCCGGTCGGCATCTATTGCCACGCTGCCACTGCCGATGAGTTGAAACCGTGTTTTGCGAAACTGGCGTCGGCGATTTTGCGGATCAGCATGTAAATGATGGAAGTCAAAAAAGGCTATGTCACCGTCATGTGTGGGAACTCTCCCAAGGTTGCCTTCAATAATGTTTCAGGCGACACGATACGGCTGGCGTCGAGTATCCAGCGCCAGCCCAGGTAGTTGGGCAGATACCGTGTCGCCACGCCATGAAAAATGCACAGCCATGCCCGCAACCGGCTGTGATACGCGTTCACGTTCTCCACGTGGACCGCGCCGCGCGCGCGGATGCCGGCGCGCAAGTTGACCCTTTTTTCGATTCCAGCAGATACAGTTCATCGGCCTCGGTGATGCCATGCAGGCAGCGCGGCCGGTCGGTTTTCGCCAGCGCGAGGAAACGGTGGCGCCAGCGAAAACTGGTATTGCGGTGGATGCCCAGCTGCTGCGCGGCCTTGCGCACGGAATCCGAGTTCAGCAGGCAATCGGCATATTCCAGCCACAGGGCTTTGTGGCGCAGATGGGCCAGGGGCGTGCCCGTCAGCGCATTGAATGTTTTGCCACACGGCACGCAGCGCTAACGCTGCAAGCCATTCGCCTGGCCATGCCGGTGAAAATGCAGTGAGTGACAGGCGGGACAACAAAGCCGGGCTTGTGTCGTGCGTTCGATCAGCGCCGTCGCCGCCTGTGCGGGCGGCGTTCCACGCAGCAAGGCCATGCTTTCCAGGCGCTGCCGCCGGGACAGGCTGGCGAACTGCGTTATGAATAGTTGCCATTGAACCTGCTGCATGGCGGTCTCCCTGTTTGGCTGGTCTGATCAGTCAGACCGCGGGCTTGCAGGAAGATTCCCCTATTTATCGAGAACAGAGCCTAAAAAAAGGCCGGACGCACTGTCCGGCCCTTGTCCTATATGTAGCAGCCAGGTTAATTGCCACCCGCCATGCCCGGCAGCAGCACGCGGTAGATTTGCAAAAAGGCTGGGCCCATCAATACCACCAGCAGCGAAGGGAAGATGAAGAAGATCAGCGGGAACAGCAGCTTGAGGGAAATCTTCGCGGCCTGTTCTTCTGCCAGCTGGCGCCGCTTGGTGCGCAGCTGGTCCGATTGCACGCGCAGCGAGGCGGCGATGCTGGTGCCGAAACGTTCGGCCTGGATCAGCATGGCGACCAGGGCATCGACATCGTCCACGCCGGTGCGCAGCGCCAGGTTGCGCAAGGCACGCTCTTTGGAATTGCCAGCCCGCAGTTCCAGCGTCAGCAGATGCAATTCCTCGGCCAGCACGCGGCTTTTCAAGGTGATTTCCGATGCCACCTTGGCCAGTGCCGCATCCATGGCCAGGCCGGCTTCGACACAGACGGTCATCAGGTCCAGTGCGTCGGGGAAACTTTCAAAGATATCGCGCTGGCGCAGGCGGATGCGGCGGTTCAGCCAGCCGTTGGGCAGGTAATACCCCAGGCCTGCCGTCAGCAAGAGCGACAGCAGCAGCAAGGTCACGTCGTTGTAGCCGCCGGCCACGCTCAAGCCGAGAAACAGCAGCACGGGCAAACCGACGGCGAGCGCGGTCTTGGCGCCGAAATACAGCAGGGGGGCCGAGGGATGGCGCAAGCCCGCACGCATGAAGCGCAGGCGCGTGGCCGATTTTTCCCAGCCTTCTTCCGGCAGCGACAGGCGCGCCAGCGGTCTGCTCAGCTTGACGAAATGCGCCCGCCATGCACGCGCGCCGCCCGTTGCGCCCATGCCGACGCTATCGAGGCGCTGGCGTAGCGGATCTGGCATGGCGATCAGCAGCACCAGCATGGCGCCGCCAAACACGGCAATGAAGAGCAGGCCCAGAAAACTGATTTGCAGCGTGGTCATGGTGATTCTCCTTCTGCCCGGATGCCAGGCATCAGACATGGATGTGGATAATCTTGCGCATGATTCCTATGCCGATCAGCATCAGCACCAGTGCGCCGGCCAGCATTTTCTGGCCACTGGGATCGTGGTACAGCAGATCGAGGAAGGTGGGATTGGTCAGCTGTATCACCGCCGCCGCCGCAAACGGCAGCAGCGACAATATCCAGGCCGACAGGCGCGCCTCCGCCGACAGCACGCGTACCTGGCCCAGCAGCTTCATGCGTTCGCGGATGATCCTGGCGATGCTGTCGAGCAGCTCGGACAGATTGCCCCCTGTTTCACGCTGGATCAGTACGGCAATCACGAAGTAGCGCACGTCCGTGCTGGGCACGCGGGTGGCCAGGTTCATCAGCGCGTCGGGCATGGCAATGCCGAAATTGACTTCATCGAAAGCGATGCGGAACTCGTCGGCCAGCGGCGCATTCATTTCATCGCCGACCATTTTCAGGGAGGTGGGAAAGGCATGGCCGGCCCGCAGCGCCCGGCTCATCAGGTCCAGCGCATCGGGCAACTGCAGGCCGATGCGCTCCAGGCGGCGTGTCCTGGACCGTTCGATGTAGTAGAGGGGCAAGGTGGTGCACAGGGCGGCAGCCAGCAGGCGCAACCACCACGGCATGTCGAAAAAGCTGCTGGCAACCAGGGCCACCAGAAACGTCAGCAGCACCAGCATCAGCCACTGCGCCACGCTCCACGCCAGTCCCGACTGTTCCAGCAGGCGGTCGAGTGCGTGGACGCGCGGCATTTCCAGCAGCATGCGTTGTATTGCTGGCGTATCGCTCAGCAGCCGCTGCTTGATCATGGTGGTGCTTTGTTCGCCGGAATGGGAACCTGCCGACATCATGCGCAGGCGGCGCGCCACCCTTTCCGATTCCGGGCCGCGCGCCGTGTTCCAGCTTTGATAGAGGCCCGTCAGGAGCAGCATCACGGCGATGAAAATCAGTGCGCCGAACACATAATAAAGGTAGTCCATGGCGCTTCCCTTCAATGGTATTGGCGGCTGGGATCGAACAGGCTTTCCGGCACGCTGACGCCAAACGCGCGCAGGCGTTCAAGGAAGTGCGGCCGCACGCCGCTGGCCTGGAAGTGCCCGTTGACCGTGCCATCCTGGGCGATGCCCGTTTGCTGGAAGGTGAAGATTTCCTGCATGGTGATCATCTCGCCCTCCATGCCGGTGATTTCCTGGATGGCCACCACCTTGCGCTTGCCGTCCGTCAGCCGCGCCACCTGGATCACCACGCTGATGGCGGCGCTGATCTGCTGGCGCATGGCCTTGCCTGGCAGCATGGCCGCCGCCATGCTGATCATGTTTTCCAGGCGCGTCAGGGCGTCGCGCGCGGTATTGGCGTGGATGGTGGCCATCGAGCCTTCGTGGCCGGTATTCATCGCCTGCAGCATGTCGAGCGCTTCGGCGCCGCGCACTTCGCCCAGGATGATGCGGTCCGGCCGCATGCGCAGCGCATTGCGCACCAGCGCGCGCTGCGTGACTTCACCCTTGCCCTCGATGTTGGCGGGCCGCGTCTCGAGCCGGACCACGTGCGGCTGCTGCATCTGCAGCTCGGCCGCATCTTCGATGGTGACGATGCGCTCGCTGGCGCTGACGAAGCCGGAAATCGCGTTGAGCATGGTGGTCTTGCCGCTGCCGGTGCCGCCCGAGATCAGGATATTGATCTTGGCCTTGCCCAGGCCTTGCAGGATCTGCGCCATTTCGGCCGTCAGGCTATGCAGTTCGACCAGGTCGGCCAGGCGCAGCGGCTGGGCCGAGAAGCGCCGTATCGACATCACCGGGCCATCGATGGCCAGTGGCGGGATGATGGCGTTGACGCGCGAACCGTCGGGCAGGCGCGCATCGACCATGGGGCTGGACTCGTCGATGCGCCGGCCCACGCGCGAGACGATCTTGTCGATGATCTTCATCAGATGCGCATCGTCGGTAAAGCGGATGCCGCTCAGCTCCAGCTGGCCATTGCGTTCGACATACACCTGGCGGTAGCTGTTGACGAGGATATCGGACACGCTGGCATCGTTCAGCAGCGGCTCCAGCGGTCCCAGGCCCAGCACCTCATCCTGGATGTCGCGCACCAGCGTGCGCCGTTCCAGGTCGTTGATCACCACATTGTCTTCTTCCAGCAGGCGGCCGACGAGGACCTTCAAGTCTTCGCGTATCTGTTCCTGCGACAGCCGCTGCATGCCTTCCAGGTCGATCCGGTCGAGCAGGGCCTGGTGCACATGCTGCTTGAGTTCCTGGTAGGCAGGGTTGTCGCCGGCGCCGGCCTGCGTGGCGCCGACGGAAGGCAGGTGCCCGTTCGGCAGGCTGGCGCTGCCCAGCCGTTCGCGCAGGCTGGGGCTGCCGTTGCCGTGATTGAGGTCGGTGTTCATGCTGTTTCCCCTCGAAGTTGTACGGACTGTTTGCGCTGGAATAAACGCGTCAGCAGTCCCGGTGCGCTGGTGGCGCGCGTACCGCTCAAGGTGCGCGCACAGGCTTGCAGTGATTTGGATAACGGACTGCCTGGCGCCAGTTTCAGCACGGGCACGCCCTGGTTCACCGAGGCCGCCGCCGCTGCATAGTGGTTCGGCATGGTGTGGAAAATATGCTGCCCGTACGCCTCTTCCAGGTCGCGCCCGCGGATTTCATCGGCGCCCGCATAGCGGTTCAGGATCAGGCGGATCTTGCTGGCCGGATATTCCAGCGACGCGAAGGCGTGCAGCAGGCGCTTGCCGTCGCGGATGTAGGGCAGGGTCGCCTGCACCACCGGGCAGATGATGTCGGCCTGGTCCAGTGCGCGCACGCTGATCGCATCGAGGCCGCGGCCCAGGTCGAGCAAGATGAAGTCATAGTGCTTGCGTGCCAGATGCAGCAGCTGGTCGATATGTTCCGGCTTCACGTCGCTGGCATGGGCCGGGTCTTCCGGCGCGGCCAGGATGCTGAAGTTGGGCGTCACCTGCAGCATGCTGGCGGCCAGGAAGGAAATATCGAGCCGGTGTATCTGCTGCGCCACATGCGACAGGGTGGCTGCCGGTTTTTGGTCCGAGACAAATAGCGCGGCGTCGCCGAATTGCAGGTTCAGGTCGAACAGCGCCACGCGCTGGTTTTCCTGCGCCAGCGCATAGGCCAGGTTGGCAGCGATGAACGTGGCGCCGCTGCCACCCTTGCATGACGCCAGGGCGATCACCTGGCCCGTGCTTTGCGTCCGCTGCGCGCTCTTGTCCAGCATGCGCTGCAGCACCGCATCGAGCGCCGCGCCAGGGTGATTGGATGGCAGTACTTCACGCACGCCGGCCCGCATGGCCAGCCGCAGGAAATCGGCGCCCTGCTGCTGGCATTGCACGATGATGGCCATGCCGGGCAGGCGGCTGGCAAGGCGTTCGATGCGCGCCAGGTCGGCCTCGCTGATCTCGGGCTGGGCCAGCAGCAGCACGTCGGGCGCCGCCATTTCCGCCGTACCGGCCAGCCGTTCCAGGCTGCCGATGGCGCTGTCGATATCGTCGGCGGCGTGGCGCGCGTGCAGCAGCGCCGCGATGCCGGACAGTTCTTTTTCGTTACTGGAGATAATAAAGATTTTCACGGCAGGCTCCGGCTGTGGATGGGGGACGGCGAGCGTTCAGTTTTTGCTCACGCCTATCGTCAGCACGTCAGGCAAAGGCTCGGGCGCGGTGTACGATTTCTGATACAGCTTGTAGCCGCTGATGGCGGCCTTGCCATCGAGACCGAGCACTGGGTTGGGGTTGTAGGCGGCGTTCGGATACAGGATTTGCTGTTGCCGCAGCAGCGCGACGGTTTCGCCGAAATGGCTGTCGAGCACCGGCGTGGTGGTGGCGGCACAGCCAGCGAGCACGGCGATGGAACAGGCGCCCAGCAAGCAGCGGGCAACGGGGATGAGCGGGGTTTTCATGGTGATGCTCCTATTTGAGATCGTCGGCAACGTTGACCGGTGGCGTGGCCATATCGGCTTTGGGAACGGCGCGGTATTGCGGCACGCTGTCGGCCATCACTGCGGGTGCAGGTGCTGGCATTGGCACGGGGATGGCGGGTGCGGTGGCAGGCGCCAGCGAGACCGGAACTGGCGCCGGCATGGGCATCGGTGCCGGCGCTGGCGCTGCTACCGGTGCCGGTGCGGTGGCCACTGCCTTGCCTTCCATTTTTCCTCCCAGCATCATGTCGCCGCGCGTGGGTTCCACATACGGATCGGTGGGCAATTTGTAGTCGGGCGGCAGCGGTTTGACCAGGTGCGGCGTGATGATGAAGACCAGCTCCGTGCGGTCCGTCTGGAAGTCCGTGCTGCGGAACAGCGCACCCAGCACGGGCACTTCGCCCAAGCCCGGCAAGGCCTTGATATTGCTGGTCACATTGTTCTTGATCAAGCCGCCGATGGCGAAGCTCTGGCCATCGAGCAGTTGCACCGTGGTGGTGGCGCGCCGCGTGGTAAACGAGGGCAGGATGGCGGTGGCCGTGCTGCCGGTGGTGGTGATGCCGATGCCTTCCTTGTTCAGGTCGGATACTTCCGGCGCCACCTTCAGGTTGATGCGTCCGCCATCGAGCACGGTCGGCGTGAATTTCACGGCGATGCCGAATTCTTTTTCTTCCAGCGTAATGGTGGGGATGCCGCCATTGTTGGTCTGGCTGACGGGGATGAAAATCTTGCCACCGGCCAGGAAACTGGCTTCCTGCCCGCTGATGGCCATGATGTTGGGTTCGGCCAGCACCTTGATCAAGCCATCGTGCTTCTGGGCATCGAGGCCCAGGAAGTTGCCGTTGCGGCTGTTGCTGGCGCCTATGCTGCTGGGGTTGTTGCTCAGCAGATTGGAGAGGATCGAATAAGTCCAGCCGCCGATGGTCTTGCTCAGGCCCAGGTTGGCGCCCAGCTGGTCGACCAGGGTTTTTGATACTTCCGCCACTTTGACTTCCAGCATCACCTGCTGCGGTGCGGCGATCGAGAGCAGATTGATCACGCGCGGCGAGGCCGATGGCCCGCCGGAAGGATCGGGAGCGGCGCTGGCCGTGACGGCGGCAGGCGGCGCGCCCGCGGTGGCGCCAGCGGCCGGACGCGAACCACGCTGTGCATAGGCATTCGCCAGCGACACGGCCTGGTCGGCCTTGACGACGTCGCTGACCATGCCTGTCAGGATCAGGGTGTCGCCCGCCACTGTCACGTGCAAGTCTTTTTCAGTCGGCAGCAGTTCGGCCAGGCGCGCCTGCAGCAGGCTGCAATCGATGCTGACGGCCAGGTCGATGATGGTTGCTTCATTGCTGCGATTCCAGACGATCAGATTGGTCGTGCCCACGGATTTGCCCAGTAAATACACATCGGTGGTATTGAGCAGGATCACGTCGGCGATGCGCGGATCGCCCACCGAGACGCGCGCCACGGGAAACGGCAGGTGCATCAGGGTCGACTTGCCCTCGGCCAGGGCCATGTTCCTGGCCATGTCGGCATGGCCGCCGGCGTTGTCCAGCATGGCTTGCTGCGGCATGGCTTTCATGCGCGGCGTGCGGCGCACCATCTTGGGCGGCGTGGCGGCCGGTGCTGCCGCCGCTGCCGCCCCCGGTGGTGTCGGCGACAGGCCGGGCGAAGCGGCCGGCGCGGCCGTGTCGGCATGGGCTGCCGGGACCAGTACGCCGATGGCGGCGATGGCGAGGGCCATGCGCAGGATGCGGCTCGCGTTTGCTGTGCTCTGATTGCTCATGGTACTCATGGCATGCTCCTCGTAGTACGGATCGGGTTATTCAGAATTGTTGGGAACTGCGGTCCAGTCCCTTGATGACGTCGACTTGCGGTCCGGCTGGCGCTTGCGCCACGCGGCGGCGCACCACAGGACGGGCCACCGGGGCCGGGGCGACCAGCTTGGCGTCGAGCAGGCTGACCTTGGTGGCGCCATCCGTGTTGACGGGCTTGTCCTCGATCTGGTTGCGCAGCACCAGCGACAAGGTGCCCACGCTGCGCGCCAGGTCCAGTTTTTCAGCCTGCTCGGGCGTCAGCTCCAGCGTGACGGCGTTGACCACCTTGGGCTTGGTGTCGTCGCGGTTCGATTCCTGGGCGATGGCCAGTACCAGTATGCGTTCGAGCACGATCTTCGAGATGCTGGGATCGCGGCCGCTGCCGTTCTTGGCCATGTCGTCCTGGGTGTTGACCAGGATGTCGACGTAATTGCCGGGCAGGGCGAAGCCGGCCACCCCCACCACGTCATTGACGCGCACCGTCATGGCCCGCTTGCCTTCGCCGACGACGGCCGACAAGCCGCCTTGCGTGCCCGGCGGCGCCAGCTTGCTGTCGAGGATGGCTTCGCCATGCTGGATGCTGGTGCGCGTGACGCGCGCATCGAGCAGCTTGGCGTCGTTGATGGCGCCGGGCGGCAAGGCGTTGGCGGGCCAGTCCACCATGCGCACCATCTCGGGCGAGATGCGCGCGCCCAGGCTGATATCGACCAGTGCGACTGCCACCTTGTTGGTATTGCCCGAGGCCTGGGCGTTGATCCAGCGCGCGGCCACGATGACAGCCACGAACGCCAGGATGACCGCGAAGGCCATCATCGTTATAGCGCGTGTGTTTCTCATTTTGATACTCCTTCATGCTGGACCACAGCCGGTCCGTTCTGGATGCCGTCGCTGCCATCGGCGGTGCCGAAATAGTTATCCCACGCCCAGCGCAGGGTCTTGATCTCCAGCCGTGGCGGACGGCTGTCATAGCGCGCCACATCGCAAAGCTGGGCCAGGATGTCGCGTGGGTAGCAGGCCAGCAGCGGCCGTCCATGCTGGCCGTGCAGCTGCAGCAGGGAGTCGTAGGCGGCATGGTTGAATTCCATGCCGAACTGCTGGCAGACATGGCGGAACACGGTTTCGTACTGCTGGCCGTTCAAGGCGCCGACATGGATCTTGTAGCCTATCCTGCGCAAGAAAGAGTCATCGGCCAGGTGCTGCGGCGCCATGTTCGAGGAAAACACCACGATCACGTCGAAGGGCACGGGGAACTTGTAACCGGTATGCAGCGACAGGTAATCGACGCGGCGCGCCATCGGCACGATCCAGCGGTTCATCAGTTCCACCGGCGAACAGCGCTGGCGGCCCAGGTCATCGATGATGAAGATGCCGTTGTTGGCTTTTAAGTGCGGCGGCGCCTGGTACAGGCGCGAGCCGGGATCGAATTGCAGGTCCAGCATGTCGAGCGTCAGTTCGCCGCCCGTCAGCACGGTGGGGCGCAGCGCGCGCACCCAGCGCGGGTCGGGCGGCACGGGCGCCTCGCTGGCCAGGGTGTGCAGCATGGGATCGAGAAAGGGCAGCACTTCGCCATCGACCATCACCGCATACGGCAGGGCGATGGCGCCGCTGAGCAAGCCATGCAGGCGTTCGGCCAGGTAGGTCTTGCCGCTGCCGGCCGGACCATGCAGGAATAGCGCGCGGCCTGAATTCATGGCACAGCCCAGCTGGTCCAGTATCTGGGGACTGACAACCACTTCGCCGAACTGCAGTTGCACGATGTCGCGCGTGACCTGCATGCGCGCCACGCTTTGCGCCTGGACCTGGGCGCTGTAGTCGGCCAGGGTGACGGGCGCCGGGCCGCAGTAGGCATTGCGTCGCAGGTAGTCGGCAGCGCGCAGCCTGCCCTGGTCGACCAGGTGGTAATACAGGTCGGCGTCGGTGCCGCTGTTGCCGTTGCGCTGGACTTCGCACAGTTTTTCGGCGCGCATGAAGGCCAGCAGCGGTTCGAGCACGCCGGCCCCCAGCTTGACATGGGCCGACAGTGCGGGCAGGCCGATCTGGCCGCGCTGGAAGATGACCTTCATCAGCAATTCCACGAGAAACAGGAAGGGCAGGCCGGTGTCGGCCACGTTGCGCGGTGCGCGCATGGCGGCGGGCATGACGCTGCCGTCCGCTGGCGCTTCTGGATAATTGTCGGGCATGATGGTTGCTCCTTGTTCCCGGGCTGGTGTGGAGTTAGAAAACCAGGGGCAGCAAGCGGTATTTCACTTGCCGCATATACACGCGGTAGCGCACGTCGGCCGCCAGGAAGCGCTCTTCGCGCAGTAGCCGCGCCACCAGCATCAGCATGGCCAGCGTGTACACCACGCCATTGCCCGGCGAGGCGTTGGTCAGCAGGTAGGCGCTCGACGAGACCATATAGCTGGCATACACGGGATGGCGTACCAGGCGGTACATGCCGCCCGTCTTGATGGCGCGCTGCGCCGCCACCAGGCCGAAGCTGCGGTTCAGCGACAGCAGGCCGGCGATCTGCAGCAGGCTGCCGATGGCCAGCAGGTAGCGCGCCCCTGGCCAGATCGCCATGTCGGAGGGCGAAAAGAAAAACGGCGCGAAGGTGGCGGCGATGGCCAGTAGCCAGTCGCGGCTATCGGCCGAGACGCTGACGGGGGCCGAGCGGACGATGAAGAACAGGGCGGCCAGGGTTTCAGCGCTGCAGAACAGCAGGTAGCTCCAGTCGCCGCCACGCAGGAAGGCGAGCACGTGGGCGCTGGCGAAGATGCCCCACAGGCAGGCCATGGCGAGGCCGGTAAGGACGCTGGTGCGCCGCGAGGCGAGCAGATTGGCGAAGGTTTCCATGATCGTGTCCGTGAGTGAGGGGCGCGTGTCAGCGCCAGAGCCACAGGTGGTGGTAATTGAAAAACAGCTGCAGGCTGGTGCCGCTGGCGATGGCGAAGGCGTAGGCCAGCCTGCCGGTACTGGCCGGTGGTTCGGCGATGCTGGCGGGGCCGCCGGCCATGCTGGTCAGCAGGGCGGACAGCAGCATGGCATACGTGTTTTTCAAGACCAGCCGCAAACGGCGTCCGGCCAGGGCGGCGGCAAGGGCCAGCACGCCGCCGCTCAGCAAGGTCAGCAGGACGGCTTCCAGCGTGGCTTGCGGTCCCAGGAAGGCGCCGCACATGGCCATCAGCTTGACATCGCCAGCGCCCAGGGCGCGCAGCAGGTACATGGGCAGCAGCAAGGCCAGTCCGATGGCGCCGCCGGCCAGCGATGGCAACAGGCCCAGGCCGCCAAACGGTTCTTCGAACAGTCCGGCGCCAGGGGAAAGGCTGGCATGCAGTGCGATGCCAGCCAGGGTTCCCAGCAGCACCAGGCCATTCGGGATGCGGCGCGTGCGCAAGTCATGCCACAGGGCCGCGCCCAGCAGGGCGGCCAGTAGGGCCAGGCACAGCAGCATGGGCAGCGGGAGCGGCATGATGTCAGCCCTCCCTTGCCAGGCCAGGGGCCATGTTCAGCGGTATGGCCGCTGCACCGCTACGCAGCTGCAAGGCCCTGCCGACCAGTTGCCAGATCAGCGCCGCACCGGCCGCACCCACATAGCCGTCCAGCGCATAGTGCCAGCCCAGGTGGATGGAGCCGAGCATGATCAGCACGGCAAACAGGGAGAGGGCGATGCCGGCGGCGCGGTTGACGCGCCAGCCCAGCAGCGCCATCAGCATGGCCGTGGCGACATGGATGCTGGGCATGGCCGAGATGCCCAGTTCGCCCCGTGCGCCCTGGCTTAGATAGCCTTGCCACAGCATGTCCTGCACCGGCAGCGCCCAGACGGGGACTTGCTGACTGGCCGTGTGCAGATACGCCATCAGGGGGGCATACGGATTTGCGCTGTAGAAGTGGCCGTAGTAGCACGGACCGACGGAAGAGAACAGCACGGCCACGACGCTGCCCAGCACGATGCAGCTCAGTACAAAGCTCAGCAGGAATTGCATGCGCAGCTGGGGCCGGCGGATATCGAGGAACTGCCAGTACAACACGCTGTACAGCAACAGGAACCACAGGTGATACGTGAAATTGAGCAGGCACGTGACCCAGGGATGGCCCAGCAGTGGCTGCAGCCATAGCCAGGGCGCCTGGCCGCCGTGCAGGGCGATATCCCAGCCAGAAAGGCGGCTGTCCCAGGTGTAGGGATGCAGGCGGGGAATGGCGGCTTTGACGATGGTGAAGCTGGCCGTAAACAAGGGCGTGAGCAGCAGCACCGGCAGGGCGCGCAGCAGGCGGCCCTGGCCCAGGTAGCGGCACAGTTGCCGGTATAGGAACTGGCACAGGCGCGCCGGGCGCAGCATGGCCATGACATAGATCACGTAGCTGCACAGCAGCAGCACGGGGCCGAGCAGCAGGGCGGCGATGAAGCCGGCGAGGACATTGAAGATTTCAAATGGCGTCGGCAGGCGGCCCGCCAGTGCTGCGGCGATGCCTGCGTAGGGCAGCACGATCAGCAGCAGGGCGCGGTGCGCGCGCAGCGGGGCGGCCATGGTGTTCATGACAGTGCCAGGACCATCTGGTCCTTGACGTAAAGAAAAAGCTGCCCGACCTGTACCCCGAGCAGGCTAATGCTGGCCACCAGTACGATCGCCAGCAGGCCGGCCAGCAGCGCATATTCGATCGCTGTCACGGCGTTGTCTTCATGCAGGCAGGCGAGCAGGGATTTCATGGTGGATTCCAGTCAGCAGGGGGCGGTAGTGGCAGCCGGGCCGGCAGTGGCCAGCCCGGCGTCCGGGACGTCAGGCCTTAGCCATTAGCCGTGGTCAGGGCGGCACCGATCTTGCTGAAGGTGGTGTTCAACTGCGTACCGACAATTTTCACGGAAGCAATGATCACGACGGCGATCAGGGCGGCGATCAGGCCGTATTCAATGGCGGTAACGCCATCTTCTTCACGGATAAATTTCTTGATGAGGTTCATGACAGCTCCTAGAGGTAGTTGAGGTGCAGCGGTGGGTATAACGGCATTGCTGTCATGGTTAAGGACTTTCTCCCAGTGCCAGCAGCCCGATGATGCAAACCACCGCGACCAGTGCCGCGACCAGGGCATAGCGGTAGAACGTGGCCCTTTTCTTGCTCTGCAGATAAGCGGACAGTGATGCAGGAAGAAACTTGTCAGGGCGCATGCCGTGCTCCGTATCGTGGTGGACCGTGGCGCGTAATCTGCACTTCGGTAGTTCCACTATAGAGTTCGGCGTCTTGATCTACATCAGATGAACCTCCTCTTTTGACAAGGAGGATTCGTTGGTTTTTTCCATGACAATTGTCATGGGCCGAGCAGGAGGGGCGGCAGGGCGGGAAAGCGCAGACGAGCGGCGGCTCAGGCCGTGGGCGGTATCTCGCCCAGCTTGTGCTTGGTGGCGTAGGCGTACAGTTCCAGGCGGTTGTAGAGGCCCAGTTTGCGGTAGATCGCGGTCAGGTGGTTGCGCAGGGTATGCTCGGAAATGAACAGCTGCTCGGCCAGCTGGCGGGTTGGCGTGCCGCTACCGTAGACCAGGGCGGCGATGACTTTTCTTTCCTTCGAGGTCAGCGTGCCGATCGCGCTCGCTTGCGCCGCGCCGCCACCCGGCTGGGTCAGCTGGGTCAGCATGCGCCCCAGCATGGCTTGCTCCATCCATAACTCGCCGTGATACACCTTTTCGATGGCCTTGAGCACCATGTCGGCTGGTGCATCCTTGCTGATCACGCCGCGCGCGCCTTTTAAGACGGCCTCGTCCAGGATGGCCTGGTCATGGCTGGCCGTCAGCACCAGGATGCGTGCGTTGCTGCGCTGGGCCAGCAGTGGCAGGATGGCCAGCGAACTGACGCCGCCCAGGTCGAGATCGAGCACGATGACGTCGGGCGAGAACGTCGCCGCCAGTGCCAGCGCTTCGGCGCTGTCCGAGGCCATGGCGACCACTTGCATGCCGGTCTGTTCGCCGCCGATCAGCCGCTCCAGTCCCCACAGCATGGTCCGGTGGTCGTCCACCAGCATCACCTTGATAGCTGGGCGGGCGGAAGTCATGGCATGCGCTGGATTCATATCGGGATCTCGATCTGCACGGAAGTGTGGCCCAGGATGTTATGGGTGACGCGCGCTCCGCCCCCCAGCGCGGCAGCCCGTTCAGCCAGCGAGTCGGGCAGGAAGTCGGGCACATGGGTGGCCGCGCATTCATTGTCTATGCTGATATGCAACGCTCCGTGGATGCAGGCCAGCGTGATGACGCCGTGGCGCGCACTGGTATGCTTGCGGATATTGCTCATGCCTTCGTTGACGATCTGAAAGACCTCTGCTGCCAGGCGATCGTTGATATGCAATTCGCCTTCTACCTTCAGCACAATGTCGATGCCATAGAATTCGCGGATCTGGCTTGCCTGGCGCCGCAGGGCGAGCAGTAATTCCGGTTCGCTTTGCACCAGGCCATTCTTGAAAGTCCGTGCATAGCTGCGCAAGTCGGCGATCACCTGGCCCGACATGTCGATCAGTTTTTCCAGCGCCGGCAACAGCGGGTTGCCCGGACCGGCCTCGTTGCGCAGGGCGGCCAGGCCATGGCGCAGGCCGATATACGGCTGGATGGCCGTGTCATGCAGGTCGCGGGCGATTTTTTCGCGTTCGCGCGAGGCCGCCTGTGACGCCAGCCTGTCGAGCAGGTCGATATTTTCAATCACGGGAAAGGCCTGCGCCCCGATGTGGCTGAGGAAAAGGGCGTCGGTCTTGCTCAGGCTGGTAGAAGAAACCAGGTACAGACGGCCTTTTCCGTTGCGCAATGGCAAAGGAGCGCTGATGAAGGAATGGGCTTCCAGCAGTTCTGCCAGGCCGGCCCCAGCTGCCGCGTCATACCGCAGCCAGCGTCCGCTGTCCGTCTCCAGCATGCGGGCACCGCCCAACCAGGGCAACCATGGGAACGGTGGCTGGTTGTAGAGCACGATTTTGTCTGGCGGAAACCCCAGCAGGGGACTGGCCGCCTCGTTGTTCAGGATAGCCTGCGTGTTGACGACTTCCTTTCCTGTACACAAGGTGCTCCGTAGCGACCAGTTCGCTTGATCCTTGTCCTGCATCACCAGCAGGCAACTGCGGCCGTTGAAATAGCTGCGTGTTTTTTCCAGTACCGAATTGATAGTCTGTTCGACGCCAAAGCGGGGATTCGATAACAGGCTGACGTCGCGCAGCAGGGCCAGGTGGCTGCGCTGGGTGATGGCGGAGCCGCCCCAGTAGGCGATCATGTAACCGAGCGCCAGCAAGAAAGTGGTGCGCAGCAGCAGGCGCGACAGTTCTACTTCCGTCTCGCCCAGCAGTGCCGTGGCGGCGAACAGGCCGGCCGACGCCAGCGTGATGCGGGCGCCTTCCTCGAAGCCGCGCTGGAACGACGAGGTCAGAATGGCAAAGAAGAAAAACAGGAAGAACAGATTGCTGTGCCGGGTAGTGGAAAAGACGATCAGCGCGTACCACCCCACATCAAGCCAGTACAGCAGCATGTCTTGCGGCAGGGTGACGCCCAGCAAGGCAAGAATGTACAGCAGCAGGCTGTGCAGGGTGTAGGCAGAAAAGATGAGCCAGGTAACCTTGCTCAGGTTGCCAACGCTTTCCGGATCGACGAACAGTGTCAGCAAGGTTGCGCCGGACAGCAGCAAGCGCATGCCATTGACCATGGCCGTATCCATGCCGGCGCCCGGCAAGCCGGACTTGAGAGGAGGATCGAGGTTCACAAGCACTCCTGGCGGCGTCCGCGCCGGCATGGAACCGGCGCATGAATGGATACCGCAGATAAATTCTTGTTGTTCTTATTCCAATAGATGAAGTCTACGCACCTGCCGCCAGTATGTCTACTGGAATTGCGCGTGGATGTTGCTGGCCAGGGACCCTGCTGGGCAAAGGCCGGGACAGGTCAGGCGGCTTGCACCGTCACCCGGTTGCGGCCCGAGCGTTTTGCCAGGTACAGCGCGCGGTCGGCGGCGCCGATCAGGGCGGCGATGTCCAGCGGCTGGTGTGGCAGATGCGTATGCTGGGTGGCGATGCCGATGCTGACCGTGATGTGCTTGACATCGTTGCCCGTCTTTTCATGCGGGATGCGCAGCTCGGCTGCCCGCTGGCGTATCGCTTCGGCCATTTGCAGCGCCTGCGCGGCATCGGTGTCGGGCAGGATGGCGGCAAACTCTTCGCCGCCATAGCGGGCCAGCAGGTCGGTCGGGCGCTGCAGCATGGCGGCCAGCTCGGCGGCGACCTGGATCAGGCAGCCGTCACCCTGCTGGTGGCCGTAATGGTCGTTATAGTCCTTGAAATGGTCGATATCGATCATCAGCAGCGACAGCGGGCTGCTGTTGCGCATGGCGCGCCGCATTTCCCGCTCGATGGCCACGTCGAAATGGCGGCGGTTGGCGATGCCCGTCAGGCCGTCCGAGAAGGTTTGCGAGCGCAGCACCATCGTCTGTTCGCGCAGCAATTTTTCACGGCCCACGGCGATGGTGACGTCGTTGATCTGGATCAAACAATGACGTGGCGAGCCGGGCAGGTTGATGGGCGTGACGGCGATCGCCTGCTGCATGCGTTCCTGCGACCCGTGCGGGTACAGGGCGAACGGCGCCTTGTGCAGGGTTTGCGACAGCAGCGACTGGAAATTGTCGCGCAGGGCCTGGCGGATGGCCGAGGCGATGCGCTTGTGCTGGAGCTCGGGAAAGACCTCGAAAAAGTCGCGGCCCAGCACGGTCTCTGCCGACCATTCGGAATGGCGCGCCATCCAGTGGTTCCACAGCACGATGCGGCCCGTCTCGTCGAGCACGATGGCGCCCAGGTTGACGGCGCCGATGATGCTTTCAAGCAAACTCAATCGATGTGCGGCGTCCGGCATGATGTTCACACCTGTCACGCCTGTCCCAGGGCCTTGGCCAGATAGCGGCTGACCTGTTCTTTCAGGTCATGCAGGGCGGACAGGTCGAGCACAAAAGCGACATAACCGTGGATCTGGTGTTTGGCCAGCACGAAATCGATATGCAGCATCAGCACCACGGCGTCGTTCTGGCCGCCGAACGAGGACATGATCTGTGCGCTGGTGCCCACGTGGTACAGCGGCAGCGAGCCATGCAGTTCGCTGTCGAACAGGTTGGCCAGCGTGCCCACGCAGGAATTGAGGATGATGTTGCCGATTTCGCTCATCGCCTCCTGTTCCATCTCCGTCAGCTCCTGCAGCGGCACGCTGTCGCCCACCATCAGGCGCACGATTTCCAGGCTTTTATCTTCCGGGAACATCAGGATGGCTTCGGTGGCGAAGGCGCCATCGTAATGCTGGCTGACGCCGCAGATGCGCTCGCCATCCTTCTTGCTGCCCAGCAGGGCGGCCGCATCGGCGCGATTCAGGAAAGTGATGGAAGGCACCGACATCGTGACTTCTTCATTGACGATTTCGCTCATCGCGGCCGCAGCATGGCCGACCCCGATATTGAAGATCTCTACCAGCGCATCATTCTCGAGTTCGGACAGGTTGACCATGCTAGGCGCCCAGCGAGTCGATCAGCTGATGGATGCGGGTTTCGGTGATCGGTTTTTCCATGAAGCCGACTTTCAGCTCGCTGGCGCGGTTGCGGATGGCGTTTTGCACATTGGCAGTGACGAGGAAGATATGCGTGTGCGGATACAGCGCGCGCAATTGTTCCGCCGTCGCCACGCCGCCGATGCCGGGCATGTTAACGTCGAGCAAAATCAGGTAAGGGCTGATCGCCTTGGCCTTTTCCAGTGCCTCTTCCCCCGTTGCTGCTTCAGTGACCTGCCAGTCGGCATGTTTGCTGAGAATGAACTGGTGTGCCATCAAACGTGAAACCCGGCTGTCATCGACAACAAGTACCTGTTTACTGTGATCCATGTGGTGTTCCTGAAGCGTCATATGCTGTGAATAGTGGCATTTTCGCATATTTTGACGTACATCCAGAGGAATTGGCCAATAAATTGCTTCAAAGCAAATTATTTTAAATTTCCTTGTTGTTACAAAATGAACGTGGCGGACGGCATGGGCGGCGCAAGGACGGTTTGCAGTACGCCCATGCTTTAAAATAGCGGCATTCCCACCTCAGCCTTTTATGCCATGACCCAAGACGAATTGAAGCAAGCCGTAGCCCGCGCCGCCATCCAGTATGTAGTGGCCGATGAAATTATCGGTGTCGGCACCGGTTCCACCGCCAATTTTTTCATCGATGAACTGGCCCGTATCAAGCACACCATCAAGGGCGCCGTCGCCTCGTCCGAAGCGACCGCTGCCCGCCTGGCCGGCCACGGCATTCCCGTGTTCGACCTGAACGATGTGGCCTCGATCGCCGTCTACATCGATGGCGCCGACGAAATCACGGCCAGCGGCGCCATGATCAAGGGCGGCGGCGCGGCATTGACGCGTGAAAAAATCGTCGCGTCCGTATCGAAACAGTTCGTTTGCATCGCCGACGGCTCCAAGCTGGTCGATACTTTGGGCGCCTTCCCGCTACCGGTCGAAGTGGTGCCGATGGCGCGCGCCGCCGTGTCGCGCCAGCTGGCCACGCTGGGCGGCACGCCGCGCCTGCGCCTGAAGCCAGGCAGCGATCAAGCATTTATTACCGACAATGGCGGCGAGATCATCGATGTGCTGGGCCTTAAAATTGCCGACCCGGTGGCGCTGGAGCAGCAGATCAACCAGATCGTCGGCGTGATCGCCGTCGGCCTGTTCGCCGTGCGCGGCGCCAATGTGTGCCTGCTGGGCACCGCAGAAGGCGTGCGCACGCTGGCTTACTAACATCAGGTCAGCATCACAGCGCTGCGTGCGAGCGGATATCGGCCAGCTGTTTTTTCATCTCGCTGATGTCGCGCGCGTGCCCATCGCCGCGGCGCAGCGCCACGCTGACCGATAAAATATCGATCACCACCAGCGCCGACAGGCGTGAAATCGTCGGCGTATATAAATCCGTGTTGTCGAGCGACTCGGCAATCAGCGCCACGTCGGCATGCTGGCAGATCGGGCTGAGCGAGCCTGTCAGCACGATCACCTTCGCACCCCTCTCTTTGGCAATGCGCGTCATCTCGATCAGCGAGGCAGTGGTGCCCGTGTTCGAGATGGCGAACATCACATCGCCCGCGCGCAGCATCGAAGCGGTGATCAACTGCTGGTGCGAATCCTGGCTGGCCCCGCAGGGCACGCCAAACAGGGGAAACTTCTGCTGCGCGTCGAGCGCCACGATGCCCGAGGCGCCAAAGCCGAAGAACTCGATGCGCGCCGCCGTCGCCAGCAATCCCACGGCCCTGTCGATGGCGTCGGGATCGAGGCTGTTGCGGGTGCGGTCCAGGCTCGTCACCGTAAAATCAAACAGCTTTCCCGTGATGCTGCGCGGCGTGTCGTCGAACGACAGCGCCGCGTGCGTGGCCGGCATGCCCAGCACCAGGCTTTGCGCCAGGCGGATCTTCAGGTCGCGAAAACCGCTGCAGCCGACCGTGGTGCAAAAACGCAGCACGGTCGGTTCGCTCAGTTCGGCCTGGCGCGCCAGGTCGGCCAGGTTGGCGTCGACCACGAAGCGCGGCTGGGCCAGGATGAATTCGGCCAGCTGGCGGCTGCCCCGGCGCAGGTTGGGCAAGGCCCGCGTAATGACGTCAAGGATGTTGCGGGTAGCGTCGGTCGCAGCGCCTTTGTGTGGCGCCGTTTCCGCTGGCGTGCGGCCGCTGTCGGCGTCTGCTGTGGACATCGGGATCTTTCCAGTACTGAGTATTGTTGAACTGCTATTGTAAGTGCTGGCAGTCGAATTAAACCAGCAGCTTGCCCGGGTTGAGCAGCCATAAGGGATCGAGCGCCAGTTTGATGGCCCGCATGGTCGCCAGGTCGGCCGGCGAGCGCGTCAGGCCCAGCACGCGCAGCTTCTTGCTGCCGATGCCGTGTTCGGCCGACACGGAACCGTCCATTTCTCCCGTAATCCCATACACCACATCCTGTACTTCGCGCGCGGCACTGGCCGGCCAGTCCGGTTCATGCACGACGATATGCAGGTTGCCATCGCCCAGATGGCCGTAAATCAGGATGGTCGCATGCGGCCACCTGGCGCGCAAGGCCGCCTCGCAGCGTTCGGCCGCCAGGCCCACGTCGGCGATGGCAAAGCTGACATCGAACGAGACGCGTCCGGGGATGAAGCGCGGATATTCGCCGGGCGCGTCGCGGATGGCCCAGAACGCCAGTGCGTCGGACTCCGTGGCGGCCAGCGCGGCGTCGTCGAGGATGCCGTCTTCCAGCTGCTGGCCAAGAAAAGCCTCGAACGCTTCGGCCTGGCGCACGGGATCGGCGCCGCTGCTTTCCAGCAGCACGTAATAGGCGTGGCGGCCGGCCAGCGGCGCGCGCAGTTCCGGCATGCGCGAGGTGACGAAGTCGTGATAGCCGGGCCACATCACCTCGAAGGCGGACACGCCGGCCGGCAGGCTGGCCTGCGCGCGCGACAGCAGGGTGGTCACGGCCTGGTAGCTGGGCAAGCCGCAAAAGGCGGTGGACACGGCTTGCGGTTTCGGGCGCAGGCGCAGCACCGCGCGCGTGATGACGCCCAGCGTGCCTTCGCTGCCGATCAGCAGGTTGCGCAAGTCGTAGCCGGTATTGTTCTTGATCATGCGGTGCTGGCCGCCGATCACGCTGCCGTCGGCCAGCACGGCCTCGATGTCGAGTACCTGCTCGCGCATCATGCCGTATTTGATGACGCGGTTGCCGCCCGCATTCGTCGCCAGGTTGCCGCCGATGGTGCAACTGCCGCGCGCGCCCAGGTCGAGCGGGAACAGGAAACCCGCGTCGTCGGCCGCCGTCTGCACGGTTTGCAGCGGCGTGCCGGCCAGCACCGTCATGGTGCCGGAGATGGTATCGATGGACTCGATGCCCTGCATCAGTTCCAGGCTCAGGGCGATTTCGCCGCCGTGCAGGCAGGCGCCGCCCGTCAAGCCCGTCAAGCCGCCTTGCGTCACCACCGGCTGGCGATGTTCGTGGCAGATGCGCATGATCTGCGCCACCTGTTCGGTAGTGCGCGGACGCGCCAGCGCCAGCGGTTCGGCGCACGGCATGCGGCTCCAGTCGGCGTGCTTGCGGCCGGAAAATTCCTGCGGCAGCAGGATCACCTCGGGGCCCAGCGCGGCGCGCAGGGCAGTTACGGCGGCGCCATCGCCAACAGGAGCGGGGGAAACAGTGTGTGTCGTCATCGGGATTCCTTGGATGTGTTGCGCCGGAATGCCTGGCGGGCAGGGGCGGAATAGCGCCAGATTAGTACATACAACAACGTTAGTCCAGCTATCTTTATTGTGCATCGCAATAAGAATTAAATCCGAAAACTTGCTTGACAGTGGTTTATTTGAGTCATAACATTAGTCTCGCTAACGTTGTTTGAGGCAATGTTCAACACTTACGGGGAGAATGAATAATGATGATGTGGTCTGAACCTCGCCGTTTCGAGGTCGACGTCGATGCCGGCCTGATGCAAGGCAGCGGCACGCGCTACCAGAAACGCCTGCAAGACCTGCATGGCCTGTACGCCGATGGCGCGGCCTTTGACGCGCGGCTGGCCAGCCAGGGCCAGGAGGTGGTGTACGACGTCACGGATTTCCGTCCCAGCAGTTCGCCGGGCGACCTGATCACGGGCGTTACCCGCATGAGCCCGGGCAAGATCGGCGACGAGTTCTACCTGACGCGCGGCCATGTGCACGCCATCATCGACCGCCCGGAACTGTATTACGGCCTGAAGGGCAAGGGCCTGATGCTGATGGAGTCGCCCGACGGCGAAACGCGCATCATTGAAATTGGCCCCAACACGGCTTGCTACGTGGCGCCGCACTGGATACACCGCTCGGTCAACGTGGGCGATGAAGACTTCGTCATGCTGTTTTGCTATCCAGCCGATTCGGGCCAGGACTACGGCATCATCGAGCGTTCGCAAGGCATGAAGCTGCGCATCGTCGACGACGGCGCCGGCGGCTGGCGCAGCGTGGAAAACCCTGCTTATACGGGCCGCTCCGAAGCGGACGTGCTGGCGCTGCTGGCGCGCGGCGGCATTGGCAGCGAGGTGGCGGCATGACGACGTTTGCCAACAGCACGCTGACGCCGGCCCTGCGCCCCACGTTTTACTTTATCGGCGTGACCACCGCGCAAAGCTCGATCATGAAGGTCTTCCCGCAATGGGCCAGGCACCTGGGCCTGGGCGACGTGGATATCAAGGGCATCGATTTTCCTCCGCATGCGCCGGCCGCAGCCTACCGCGAGACGGTGCACTTCCTGAAGCACGATCCGCTGTCGGTCGGCGCGCTGGTCACCACCCACAAGATCGACCTGTATGCGGCCTGCCGCGACCTGTTCGACGAGATCGACGACTTTGCCCTGCTGATGGGCGAGACCAGCTGCCTGTCCAAGCGCGGCGGCAAATTCATTTGCCACGCCAAGGACCAGATTACGTCGGGCCTGGCGCTCGATGGCTTCTTGCCGCCGCAGCATTTCGCCACCACCGGCGCCGAAGTATTTTCCATGGGCGCGGGCGGTTCGACCATTGCGCTGACCCTGCACCTGATGCAGCGCGAACGCGGTAATAACCGCCCATCGAAAGTGATCGTCTCGAACCGCTCGCAGCACCGCCTCGATGAAATCGAACGTATCCACCGCGAGCTGGACCTGGGCATCGATTGCGAATACGTGGTCACGGAAACGCCGGAACAGAATGACGCCGTCTTGCGGCGCCTGTCGCCGGGCGCACTGGTGATCAACGCCACGGGCCTGGGCAAGGATGCGCCGGGCTCGCCGCTCAGCGATGCGGCCATCTTCCCGCCGCAAGCCATCGCCTGGGACTTGAACTATCGCGGCAAGCTGGTGTTCCTGGACCAGGCGCGCCGCCAGCAGCAGGAGCGCGCCATGCAGGTCGAGGACGGCTGGACGTATTTCATCTACGGCTGGACGCGCGTGATTGCCGAAGTGTTTGATATCGGCATCCCGACCGGCGGGCCGGCATTCGACACCATCTGCCGGATCGCGGCAGAGGCGGGCAAGCCCGCCTGAAAATGAAGCAAGCAGTGAGCAGTGAGCAGAGAGAGTAGCTAATTCCCCCAACGACTTTTATAACAAATAACGGAGACTACGCATGAACCACCAAAAACGCACCCTGGGCCGCATCGCGCTCACCACCGTTGCCGCCGCCGGCGCCCGCCGCTGGCTCGGCATGGCCGCCACGGCGGTCGTCCTCGTCACGTCCGGCTCGGCGCTGGCCGACGCACCGGCCAAATTCAAGATCGGCGTGTCGATGAAGACCATCTCGGCGCCGTATTTCGCGGCGCAGATGGAAGCGGTCAAGGCGCGCGGCAAGGAACTCGGTTATGAAGTCATCAGCACCGATGGCCAGGGCAAGCTGCAAAAGCAGATCTCCGACGTGGAAGACCTGGTCACGCGCGGCGTCAAGCTGCTGATCATCAATCCGGCCGATCCGGAAGGCATGGTCAACGCCGTCAACAACGCTACCGCGCGCGGCGTGAAGGTGATCGTGATCGACAGCGCGCTGAGCCCGAAAGCCAATTACGTCACGCAGGTGACGTCGTCGAACAGCGCCAACGGCGCGCTGGTCGGCAACTGGGTGATCGACCAGACCGGCAACAAGCCATTGAAGATCGCGCTGATCTCGGGCGAAAAGGGCAATCCGGTCGGCCAGGACCGCCGCATGGGCGTGATGGCCGGCATGCTCGAAGCGCAGCTGCGCAAGTTCGGCAAGGCCGATGTCACCGTGGTGGGCCAGGGCTGGGGTAACTGGAACGATGAGGGCGGCCTGAAGGCGATGGAAGACCTGCTGGTGGCGAACAAGGATTTTAATGTCGTCCTGTCCGAAAATGACAGCATGCTGCTCGGTGCGCGCCGCGCCATCGAAAGCGCGAAACGCCAGGGCATCCTGCTGGTCGCTGCGGCCGATGGCCAGAAGGAAGCGCTGGCTTTGATCAAGGCGGGCAAGTATGGCGTCACGGGCTTGAATGATCCTGCGCTGGTGGCGAAAACGGCGGTCGACCTGGGTATCAAGGTAGTGCGCGGCGAAGTGAAGGATGTGCCGAAGAATACCTATACGGCGCCGGCTGCGATCACCAAGGAAAACGTCGACAAGTTCTACAACCCGAAATCGGTGTTCTGAGTTCGCGTTGTTGGCAGTACCTGCGCGCCGCGAGGCTGCGGCGTGCAGTTCCAATCATTATAAATGGAGGCAACCTTGACAGCATTCTTATCGCTGGAAGGCGTCGGCAAGCATTTCGGCGGCGTGTATGCCCTGCATGCCGTCAATTTCGAGGTGCGCGCCGGCGAAGTACATGCGCTGGTCGGGGAAAATGGCGCAGGCAAGTCCACCTTGATGAAAATCATCGCCGGCAACCACCAGCCGGATGCAGGCAGGCTGCGCCAGAACGGCGAGGTGGTGCGCTTTCGCAGCCCGCGCGAGGCGCTGGGCCAGGGTGTCGCCCTGATCCACCAGGAGACGGCGCTGGTGCCGGACCTGACGGTGGCCGAAAACGTCATGCTGTGCCAGTTGCCGGGACTGATACGCTGGGCCGGCATGTTCGAGCGCGCGCGTGGCCTGATCCAGAGCCTGGGCTTCGAGATCGATCCGACGGCGCTGGTGTCGAGCTTGTCGGCCGCGCAGCGCCAGGTGGTGGAAATCGCCAAGGCCCTGAGCCTGGACGTGAAACTGCTGGTGCTCGACGAGCCGACGGCGTCGCTCGCGCCCAGCGACGCCGAGCGCCTGCTGGGCATCGTGCGGGCGCTGCGCGAACGCGGCGTGGGCATCGTCTATATTTCGCACCGCCTCGATGAAGTGTTCAATATCGCCGACCGCATCACCGTGCTGAAGGACGGCTCCGTGGTCGATACCGTCACTCCCGATGCCATCAGCATGGATGGCCTGATACGCCTGATGGTGGGCCGTCCGCTCGACGCCCTGTTCCCGCGCCGCGAAAACGTGGCCATCGGCCCGGTGGTGCTCGACGTGGAAGGCCTGGGCCGGCGCGGCGCCGTGCATGGCGCCAGCTTGCAGGTGAAGGCCGGCGAAGTGGTGGGCCTGGGCGGCTTGATCGGCTCCGGACGCAGCGAACTGGTACGGCTGATCTTTGGCGCCGACCGCGCCGACACGGGCAAGGTGCGCATCGACGGCAAGAACGTCACGCCGAAAAACAGCGGGCAAGCCGTGCGCGCCGGCATCGGCCTGGTGCCGGAAGACCGCAAGGGGCAGGGCGCCGTCTTGTCCATGTCGATCCGCATCAATTCGACCATGGCGCGCCTGTCCGACGTGTCGCACTGGTTTGGCGGCCTGCGCCTGGCGCATGAAAAACGCACGGTGGCCGACCTGATGGCGCGGCTGCGCATCAAGGCGCGCGACATGCATGCCGACGTTTCCACCCTCTCGGGCGGCAACCAGCAGAAAGTGGTGCTGGCCAAGTGGTTCCACGCGCAGGGCAAGGTCATCATCCTCGACGAACCGACGCGCGGCGTGGACGTGGGCGCCAAGGTGGAAATCTACACCCTGATCAACGACCTGGCCGCGCAGGGCATGGCCGTGCTGGTGGTGTCGTCGGACCACAATGAACTGATCGGCCTGTGCGACCGTATCCTGGTGATGGGTTCCGGCCATTTGCGCGGCGAGCTGCAGGGCGCCGACTTCAGCGAAGAAAACATCGTCTCCATGTCGCTGGGCCTGGGTATCGGGCAGGCGGCGCCAGCCCATCATGCCGCCGCCAATCACCCGCTGCCGTCCACCATTTAAAGAATCCATATCATGAGCAAAACTATCGTTCCTCCCCTGGCCGGCCAGCAGACGCCCGCCGCATCCTCGCCAGGCAAGACTGTCTGGAGCGCAGCCGTACGCTATAACACCGTATTGATCCTGGTGGTGCTGCTGGTTGCCGCCTCCTTCGTCTCGCCCGACTTCATGACGGGCCCGAACATGTCCAACGTGGCGCGCCAGATCGTCAGCGTCGGCATCATGTCGATGGGCATGCTGCTGGTGGTGCTGACCGGCGGCATCGACCTGTCGGTCGGTTCCGTCGCCGCGCTGGCCAGCGTCACCACGGCGCTGCTGATCCCCGAGTACGGCTTGAGCGGCGCGATTGCCTGCGGCCTGCTGACGGGCGTGGTCTGCGGCGCCATCTGCGGCACCCTGATTTCCAAGTACCGCCTGAGCTCCTTCGTGGTGACCTTGGCGATGATGACGGTGGCGCGCGGCATGGCGCTGATCGTCTCCAAGGGCGCGCCGGCGATGGTCGATGATGCGGGCCAGGCGCTGCTCGATTTCGGCCGCGATACCTGGTGGATCTTCCCGCAGCCGACCGTGCTGATGCTGCTTATTTTCGCTGCCGGCGGCCTGTTCCTGGCGCTGACGCGTGCCGGGCGCATCGTGCGCGCCATCGGCTCGAATGAAGAAGCGGTGCGCCTGTCGGGCGTGCCCGTCGGCCGCCATGTGATGCTGGCCTATGTGGTGTCCGGCCTGCTGGCGGCCACCGCCGGCATCATCTCGACGGCCCGCGCCGGCGTCGGCGCGCCGACCATCGGCACTGGCGACGAACTGACCGTGATCGCCGCCGTGGTGATCGGCGGCGCCAGCCTGGCCGGCGGACGCGGCACCGTCTTGAATACCCTGGTCGGCGTGATTACGCTGGGCGTGATCGGCAATATCATGAACCTGGCCAGCGTGCCCGGTTATCACCAGCAGGTGGTGATGGGGATTATCATCATCGTCGCCATCCTGGCACAGCGGGGCACCGGCGCCCTGCGCAGCAAATAAGGACCATGACATGCATCAGGAATTGACACTGGCGATCGATGTGGGCACGGGCAGCGTGCGTGCCGCGCTGGTCGATGCCAAGGGCAGCGTGCTGGCCATCGCGGCGCGCGAACATGACCAGATCGTGCCGGCCTTCGGCTGGTCCGAGCAGCGTCCGCAGGATTGGTGGAGCGGCATGGTCGCGGCCGTGCAGACGGTGCTGCAAGCGGTGCCCGGTGCGCGCGAACGCATCGCCATGGTGGCCGCCTGCGGCCAGATGCACGCCACCGTGCTGGTCGATGCAGACGGCGCATTGACGCGCGATACGGCGCCGCTGTGGAACGACAAGCGCACCGTGCCGCTGGTGACCGCCTACGAGGCGGCCCATCCCGGCAGCGATTACCTGGCCCGCACGGGCAATCCGCCCACGCCGGCCTGGCCCGCGTTCAAGCTGCAATGGCTGCGCGATAACGATCCGGACGCCTACCGCCGCGCGCGGGCCGTGCTGATGCCCAAGGATTATCTGAACCTGCGCCTGACGGGCGTCACGGGCATGGACCGCACCGAGGCGGCCTGCAGCTTCCTGATGGACCCGCGCACTGGCGACTGGTCGCCGCAGACCTGCGACGAACTGGGGCTGGACATTGCCAAGCTGGCCACCATCCGCGATCCGCTGGCCATCGTCGGCCACGTCACCGAACAGGCCGCGCTGCAGACCGGTTTGCGGGCCGGCACGCCGGTGCTGGTCGGCGCCGGAGATTATCCGGTCGGCCTGCTCGGTTCGGGTGTGTGCAGCCCCGGCATGGGATCGGAAATGCTGGGCACCTCGTGCATCGTCACAGTCGTTACCGGGCAGCCATTGCTGGACCCGGCGATTTCCAACGTGGGCACGGTCGAAGGAGGCTGGGGTGCCTTCATGCTGCTGGAAACGGGCGGCGACGCGATGCGCTGGGCGCGCCGCGCCTTGCATGAAAAATCCCTGTCGTATGAAGACATCGTGGCCAAGGCGGCACTGGCGCCGGCAGGCTCTGACCGCCTGTTCTTCATGCCTTATCTGTCGGGCGAACGCTTTGGCCGCCACCGCAATGCACGCGCCCAGTTCTTCGGCATCGGCGCCGCGCACGGCCTGGAGCACTTGCACCGCGCCGTGCTCGAAGGCGTGGCCTTCGGCGTCAAGCGCCACATCAATATCATGGAAGGCATCGCCGGGCGCAAGCTCGAACGCCTGGTCGCTTCCGGCGGCGGCGCGCGCACCGAACTGTGGCTGCGCATCAAGGCCAGCGTGTATGGCATCCCCATCCTGGTGCCCAAGGAGGCCGAGTGCGGCATCATCGGCTGCGCCGTGATGGCGGCCGTGGCGACGGGCCGTCATGCCAGCTTGCAGGCCGCAGCCGCAGCGCTGGTCAGCTATGAAAAGGAAGTGCTGCCCGATCCGCACTGGGCGCAAACCTACGCCCGCATGCAGCCGGTGTTTGAAAAGCTGTACGCCCATTCGCAAGCCATGTATGACGACCTTGACGGGCTGGCGCCATGATGCGCGCCATCCTGTTTGATATGGACGGCACCCTGGTCGACAGCGAACCGCTGCATCACCGCGCCATGCTGGAAGTGCTGGACCAGGTGGGCGTGACCCTGCCCGCCAGCTTTGACCAGGATACCACCGGCATGGCGATGCCGGACGTGTACGCGCTGCTGCGGGCCACGACCATGCTGCAGATGCCCTATGCGGAACTGGTGGCGGCCAAGTATGCCGCTTTCCTGCGCCGCGCCGGCGAGATCGCCATGCGCCCCGGCGCGCAGCAAGCCATCGAGGCGGCGCGCGCACTGGGCTTGCAGGTGGCGGTGGTGTCCAACTCGGACCGCATGCTGGTCGACGCCAGCCTAAGCGTGGCCGGCATCGCCCGGCC
Source organism: Janthinobacterium sp. Mn2066 (assembly GCF_049319705.1). NCBI lineage: Bacteria > Pseudomonadati > Pseudomonadota > Betaproteobacteria > Burkholderiales > Oxalobacteraceae > Janthinobacterium > Janthinobacterium sp. Mn2066. Next base: position 696,633 of record NZ_JBMOUF010000001.1, read on the forward strand.
CGACATGGTGACCGTCACCCGCAATGACGTACGCAAGGGCAAGCCGGACCCGGAACCGTACCTGCGCGCCGCCTGGCTGCTGGATCTGGCGCCGCAGGAATGCATCGTCGTCGAAGACAGCGCACCAGGCGCGCAAGCGGGCCTGGCTGCCGGCATGGCGGTGGTCGGCTGGCCCGAGCCGCACCGCCACGATCTTGTTTTTCCCGCTGGCGTACAGCGCCTGGAGACGGCCGAGCTGGCCGGTTTCCTGCGGCAGCTGGTCCGGCATCATCATTCATAAATAAACCTTTGGAGACACAGATGTACCTGGATAAATTCAAACTGACGGGCAAGGTCGCCGTCGTCACGGGCGCCGCGCGCGGCATCGGCCTGGCCACCGTCGAAGCGCTGGCCGAAGCGGGCGCCGCCATCGTCGTCATCACCGACATGAACGCCGACCTGCTGCGCGGCGCCGTGGGTGCGATGACGGCGAAAGGCTACCGGGTCGAAGGCGAACTGCTCGACGTGACCGATGCGAAGGCCGTGCAGCGCGTGCACGACGCCATCGTCGAACGCCATGGCCGGGTCGACGTGCTGGTCAATAACGCCGGCATCGCCATTTCCAACCACCCGGCCGAAACCATGGTCGACGAGGTGTGGAACAAGGTCATCGACGTCAACCTGAATGGCCTGTTCTGGTGCTGCCGCACGTTCGGCAAGGGCATGCTGGAGCGCGGCGCTGGCGCCATCGTCAACGTGGGCTCGATGTCGGGCTTCATCGTCAACCGCCCGCAGGAGCAGGCCAACTACAACGCCTCGAAAGCGGCCGTGCACCACCTGACCCGCTCGCTGGCGGCCGAATGGGGCGCGCGCGGGGTGCGCGTCAATGCCGTGGCGCCGACCTATATCGAGACTGAAATGAATGCCTACGTCTACGACGATGCGGAAATGTACCGCCACTGGGTGGGCGGCACGCCGATGAACCGCATGGGCAAGGTCGATGAAGTCGCGTCCGTGATCCTGTTCCTGGCCAGCGAAGCGGCCAGCCTGATGACGGGGTCCATCGTGCTGGCCGATGGCGGCTACGCATGCTGGTAAGTCTGCTCATATCCAAGGAACCATCATGAATGAAAAAACAATTTCTGTACGCGGCGCACGCTTCCCTGGCCGTTATATCCAGGGCCAGGGCGTGATGGCACGACTGGGGACCGAAGTGGCCGCCTTTGCGGCGCGCGCCGTGGTAGTGCTGGACGGCGGCGTATTCGCTATTTTGCAGGGCGCGATCGCCGCTGCGCTCGATGGCAAGGTGAAGGCGGAACTGGTGCGCCATGGCGGCGAATGCTCGGACGCTGAAATCGCCCGCATCGTCGGACTGGGCCGCGCTGCCGGCGCCGGCGCCATCGTCGGCATCGGCGGCGGCAAGGCGCTCGACACGGCCAAGGCGGCAGCCCACGGCCTGGGCGTGCCCGCCATCATCGTGCCCACCATCGCGTCGTCCGATGCACCCTGCAGCGCGCTGGCGGTGGTCTACAACGAAGATGGCGGCGTCGCCTACGACAAATTCCTGCCCCGTAACCCGGACCTGGTGCTGGTCGACACCGCGATCATCAGCCAGGCGCCATCGCGCTTCCTGATCGCCGGCATCGGCGATGCGCTGGCCACCTATTACGAAGCAGATTCCTGCCGCGACAGCGGCGCCTTCAACTGCCTGGGCATGCCGGGCCTGGAAGTGGCGCACGCGATTGCCCGCGCCTGCCGCGACACGATCTTTGCATTCGGTGCGGCCGCCGTGGCCGAATGCGATGCAAAGACGGCCGGCCCCGCGCTCGAACGCGTGGTCGAAGCCAATATCCTGTTGTCCGGCATCGGCTTTGAATCGGGCGGCGTGGCTTCGGCCCACGGCATCCATCACGGCCTGTGCGAACTGCCCGACGTGCACCATCACCTGCATGGTGAAAAAGTGGCGATCGGCGTGCTGGCCGGCCTGAAGCTGCGCGGCAAGGAAGACGAATTCCAGCGCGTGCTGGCCTTTTGCCAGTCGGTGCGCCTGCCGACGCGCCTGGCCGATATCGGCATCACCGAGGTGACGCCGGAAAAACTGCGCATCGTTGCCGAACGCGCCTGCCGTCCCGGCGAAATCACCCATAACGAACCGCTCGCGGTCACCAGCGCCATGCTGGTCGACGCCCTGCGCGCGCTCCCTGTCTGAAAAGGAAAAACCATGATCAAGGAAATCAACACCAGTTTCGACAAGCACCTGTTCGCAGGCAAGACCGTGATCGTCGTCGGCGCGTCCGGCGGCCTGGGCATGGCGATGGCGCGTGGCTTTGCGCAACTGGGCGCCAACGTGATCGGCACCGGCACGTCGGCCGCCAAGAACGCGGCGGCGCAGGACGATCCGGCCAATGCGGGCATCCGCTTCGCGCTATTGGACAGCCGCGACAACGAGGCTGGCAAGGCCTTCATGGCGGCGCTGCCCGCCATCGACGTGCTGGTCAACGCGCAGGGCGTGGCCCGTCCCGGCGCCGAATGGGAAGAAGAGACTTTCCTCGACGTGATGGATGTGAACCTGAACAGCCCGTTCCGCCTGGCCATGGCCGCCATGCCGCAACTGGTGGCGGCGCAGGGCGCCGTGGTCAACGTGGCGTCGATGCTGAGCTATCTGGCCGATGCCGCCGTGCCGTCGTACACGGCCAGCAAGACGGGCATCGTCGGCCTGACGCGCGCGCTGGCGCACCGCTATGGCGCCTCGGGCGTGCGCATCAACGCGGTGGCGCCCGGCTACCACCGCACCGACATGACGCGCGAATTGTGGGAAGATCCGGTGGCCGAGGCGCGCATCGCCGAGCGCTCGGCGCTCAAGCGCTGGGGCACGACGGACGATATCGTCGGCGCCGTGATTTTCCTGTGCTCGCCGGCGGCGGCCTTCATCACGGGCGTGACCTTGCCCGTCGACGGCGGCTATCACAGCGGCTAAGGAGCGGCCATGACACGTCGACCGCATATTGAGATCGAGCGCTATAGCGAACCGCTGGCCGAGCGGCTGGAAAACCCGGCGGCGGCGCCCAGGCCGGGCGAAGTGGTGCTGTACTGGCTGGGACAGGCCGGTTTCATCATCGACCTGCCCGGCTACCGGGTGCTGCTCGACCCGTATTTGTCCGATTCGCTGGCGCGCAAGTACGCGGGCACGGCGTTCCCGCACCGGCGCATGATGGCCGCGCCCGTGCTGCCCGAGCAGTTGCTGCGGCTCGATCTGGTCATGTGCACGCATCGGCACACGGACCATATGGATCCGGACACCCTGCAGGCGCTGGCGGTGCGTTTTCCGCGCATCCCCTTCGTGGTGCCGGCCGCTTCGATCGACGAGGCGCGCAAGCGCTGCGGCGTGCCGGACTGGCGATTGATCCCCGTCAACGCGGGCGACGGTGTCGAGCCCTTGCCCGGTTTGCGGGTGCGGCCGCTGCCATCGGCGCATGAAACCCTGACCATCAATGCGCTGGACCAGCATGAGTGGCTGGGATATGTGATCGAGTTTGCGGGCGTGCGCCTGTACCACTCGGGCGACTGTATTCCGTATCCGGAGCTGGCGGGCACCCTGGCTGGCGTGGCGCCGCAGGTGGCGCTGCTGCCGGTGAACGGGCGCGATATCGGCCGCAGCGGCAATGGCGTGCCCGGCAATTTCACGCTGGACGAAGCCATCGCCCTGTGCCGCGAAGCGCAGGTGCCCGTGATGGTGGCGCATCACTATGGCATGTTCGACTTCAACACGGTCGAACCGCATGTGATCGATGCGCGGGCGGCGCTGGACGCCACCGGCCAATTTACCCTGCACCGCGCGCAGCAAGCCTGGGCGATGCGTTTGACGGCCTGATATGGAAAGAAAATCGGACACTACGCGCGCCGCCATCGTCGAACGGGCGCTGGCGTTGGCCAGCCAGGAGGGGCTGGAAGCGTTGTCGCTGGGGCCGCTGGCCGACGCCATGAAGATGAGCAAAAGCGGCGTCTTCACGCGTTTCGGTTCGCGCAGCACCCTGCAGATGGCGGTGCTGAAAACCTACCATGGCCAGTTCCAGCGGCGCGTGCTGCAGCCGGCGCTGGCCGCGCGCCAGGGGCTGCCCCGCTTGCGGGCCTTGTTTGCGTCCAGCCTGGAGCATATCGGTTCGCCGCAACTGGCGGGCTGCTTTTATTTCAGCTGCGCCGCCGAATACGACGACAGGCCCGGTCCACTGCGCCATGAGCTGACCAGCGGCGTGCTGGCCTGGCGCGCGCTGTTCGAGCAAAGCGTGCGGCAGGCGGTGGAACTGGGTCAGCTGGCGGCCAGCGCGAATACGGAACAGATGGTATTTGAAATCTACGCTTTACTACTGGCGGTGCAGCACGACACGCGCCTGCTGGAGCGCAGCGGCAGCGCGGCGCAGGCGCAGCAGGCGTTTGAACACATTTTGCAGCGCCACACCTGACAGAACCTGCCGTGCTTCTTGGCCACAAATCACTGCCGCTGGCGACGCTTTTGTCAGGTGTTCGATACTTTTATTGGATTGGCTTGCAGCATGCCTTGCCCCTGCGCCTGGCGATAAAAGGCCACGGTGCGCAGCAGGCCGCCGATGAAGATGCCGCTGAACAGGCCGTATGCGGCGCAGACGGGCAGCACGAAGCTGCTCGCATGGGTGTAGGCAGGAACGATGGCCAGGCTGACGGCCACCGCGTATTTCATGCAAAAAATCGCCATCATCAAGATCAAGGGCAGCCAGCTGCCGGGACGCTGCACGCTGCTCCGTTCAGTGCAGGCGATCAGCTTGCGGGTATCGGTCAGCGACCAGGCCAGTGAGCCGCCAGCGACGGCGCCCACCAGCCAGGCGACCGGTGCGGCGCCGTTCAAGCCGAAACTGCCGATCACGCCGCTCAGGGACAGGGCCAGCATCACCAGCGGAACGATGGACAGCTTGCGCAAGGTGACTTCGCGCGTGCGGCTGGCCAGCACGCCACGGTAGACAAGAAAGCCCAGGATGGCCCAGACGTAGAGGGGAGTGTGGCTGAAGATTTGCTGCAACATGGTGTCCGCCGTGTGATGTGGTTGTCGATGGACGTACTGTGCCTGCAAGCGGCTATCGGTGCGAGCCGGCTGCGACGAAACGGGGAAGCGGTGCCGTGAAACAGCGAAGGGCGGCGTGAAACGGGGAGGAAGCTAGGAGAAAATCACCCGTGACGCGGCGGCCACGGGCGGGAAAGCAAAAAACTTATTCCGTCGGTGGCACATAGCCCATGGCGGCGTCGGCGCCATCGCCGAAGAAATGTTTTTCCATTTGCGTGGCCAGGTATTTGCGGGCGCGCGCATCGGCCAGGTTCAAACGGTTTTCATTGACCAGCATGGTTTGGTGCTTGAGCCAGGCCGCCCAGGCTTCTTTCGACACCGATTCATAGATTTTCTTGCCCAGTTCGCCTGGGTACGGCGGGAAGTCCAGTCCTTCGGCTTCCTTGTTGAGTTTGATGCAATGGATCGTGCGGGCCATCTGTGCTCCTGAATCGGTGTAGAGATAAAACGTGATTATAAGGCACTTTGCGTGTCGACCTGCGGGGGCGGCAGCAGATGGCCGGCGGCCTTCGAGTAAGCTCTTGCGCAGGATCAAATTTGATCTGCGCTGTGCTAGCTAGTAAGATGCCTTATCACGCAGGCAGCTTCCTCCCTCTCTGCACAGTCAACCGTCGTAATTAACCAATATGGAATCCCCTATGGCCTCAGTCAAAGTCAATGGCATCAATGTCAGCAATGAAGGCAGTTTTGCGCTGTTTGGCGGCATCAACGTGCTTGAATCGCGCGATCTCGCCCTGCGCAGCTGCGAAGAATATGTGCGCGTGACGCAAAAACTGGGCATTCCGTATGTCTTCAAGGCCAGTTTCGACAAGGCCAACCGCTCCTCCATCCATTCCTACCGTGGCCCTGGCCTGGAAGAAGGCTTGCGGATCTTCCAGGATGTGAAGGCAGCCTTCGGCGTGCCCATCATCACCGACGTGCATGAGCCGTGGCAGGCAGCCCAGGTGGCGGAAGTTGTTGACGTACTACAACTGCCGGCCTTTCTGGCGCGCCAGACGGACCTGGTAGTGGCCCTGGCCAAGACCGGTAAAGTGATCAATATCAAGAAGCCGCAATTCCTCAGCCCTGGCCAGATGGCCAATATTGTCGAAAAGTTCAAGGAGGCGGGCAATGACCAGCTGATCCTGTGCGACCGCGGCACTTGCCTCGGTTACGACAACCTGGTGGTCGACATGCTGGGCTTTGGCGTGATGAAGCAAACCTGCGACAACTTGCCGATCATTTTCGACGTCACGCACGCCCTGCAGCAGCGCGACCCGGGCGGCGCCGCTTCGGGCGGCCGTCGCCAGCAAGTGGCCGACCTGGCCCGCGCCGGCCTGGCCGTCGGCATCGCCGGCCTGTTCCTGGAAGCCCACCCTGACCCGGACAACGCCCGCTGCGACGGCCCGAGCGCCTTGCCTTTGGACCAGCTGGAGCCGTTCCTGACGCAGCTGAAGGCGCTCGATGACCTGGTCAAGTCGTTTGCGCCATTGAATATCAAATAATTATCTTTACGAAAAAAAAGCCCGGCATGCCGGGCTTTTTCAGTGTTACAGGGTTTTAATGAGTACCTGCGATTTACGCTGCCAGTTGTACATATGCTGGCGGTCTTTCGGCAGGTCATCCACCGTGGCCGGCACGAAGCCGCGTTTCTTGAACCAGTGCGAGGTGCGGGTGGTCAGCACGAACAGCTTGTGCAGGCCGGCGGCGCGGGCGCGGTTTTCCATGTGTTTCAGGATGCGTTCGCCATCGCCTTGGGCTTGCGCTTCCGGGTTGACGGTCAAGCATGCCATTTCGGCCATTTTTTGCGCCGGGAACGGGTACAAGGCGGCGCAGCCGAAGATCACGCCGTCATGCTCGATGACAGAGAAATAATCGATTTCGCGTTCGATCAGCTCGCGGCCCCGCTTGACCAGGGTGCCGTCCGCTTCCAGCGGCTCGATCAGCTTGATGATGCCGCCCACGTCTTCGATGGTGGCCTGGCGCAGGCTTTCCAGGTTTTCGTGGCTGATCATGGTGCCCACGCCATCGTGGGTAAACAATTCCAGCAGGGCAGAGCCATCCATCGAGAATGGCACGATGTGCGAACGGTCCACGCCATTGTGGCAAGCCTTGATGCAGTGGCGCAGGTAGAACGAGGTGGCGTCCGGCAGGAAGCCGGCCATCAGCACGGCTTCGGCCTGGTGCGACGACAGTTCGCGGATTTCCACGCCGGTGGCGTCAACCATCATCGGCGTTTCCGTAATGAAGATCAATTTATCGGCATGCAGGGCGATGGCGGCGCTGCAGGCCACGTCTTCCATGGTCAGGTTGAACGCTTCGCCGGTCGGCGAAAAGCCCAGCGGCGACAGCAGCACCAGGCCGTCCGAACCGAGGATGGAATGGATGGTTTCGGCGTCGACCTTGCGCGTAATGCCCGTCAGTTCCAGGTCCACGCCATCGATCACGCCCAGCGGGCGCGCCGTGATGAAGTTGCCAGAAATGATACGGATCGCCGCATGCGACATCGGCGTGTTCGGCAAGCCCTGGCTGAAGGCAGCCTCGATATCGAGACGCAATTCACCGGCAGCTTCCTTGGCGCATTCCATGGCGGCGATGTCGGTGATGCGCACGCCATTGTGGAAGCGGCCTTCGACGTTACGCAAGGCCAGTTGTTCGGCCACCTGCGGTCGTGAGCCATAGACCACGGTGACATTGATATCGAGCGCATGCAGCAGCGACAGATCGTGGGCCAGCACTTGCAGTGCACCGGCGCTGACCAGCTCACCGGGAAAGGCGACCACGAAGGTCTTGCCGCGAAAGGCGTGTATATAAGGCGCGACTGAGCGCAGCCATTGGACGAATTGGGTAGGGTTTTCCATTAAGCGCATTATAATTCGCTGCGCGATGTGCGCGCTTAAAATACCTGTAAAAAATAATGTCTTCAGCCAGTAATAAGTCTTCTTCCCCGTCTAACGTTGCGAATGTGCCTAAACGCGGCGACCGTTCGCGCCCTGAATCACCGAAACCACGGGCAGGGCAGGAGAGCCCCGAAGCGCGTGCAGCCCGTGAATCACGCGATGCTGCCCGTGCCGCGCGCGAAGCCGAAAAGGCCTTCCGCAATCCGCTGCCGCCGATTAGCTATCCGGAAGACTTGCCCGTCTCGGGCCGCCGCGAGGAAATCGCCAGGGCCTTGACGGAAAACCAGGTCATCATCGTCTCGGGCGAGACCGGCTCCGGCAAGACCACCCAGTTGCCGAAGATCTGTCTGGAACTGGGACGGGGACAGAAGGGCCTGATCGGCCACACGCAGCCGCGCCGTATCGCAGCCTCGTCGACGGCCAAGCGCATTGCGCAGGAACTGGGCACGCCACTGGGCGAGACGGTGGGTTTTAAAGTCCGCTTTGCCGACACCTTGACGAAGGGCGCTTCGGTCAAGCTGATGACGGACGGGATTTTGCTGGCCGAAACGCAGACCGATCCGTTGCTGAAAAACTACGACACCATCATCATCGATGAAGCGCACGAACGCAGCCTGAATATCGATTTCCTGCTCGGCTATCTGAAACAGCTGCTGCCGCGCCGGCCGGATCTGAAAATCATTATCACTTCGGCCACCATCGATGCCGAGCGCTTTGCGCGCCATTTCGGCACGCCGGAAAAACCGGCGCCCGTGATCGAAGTATCGGGCCGTTTGTACCAGGTGGAAGTGCGCTACCGCCCCGTGGAGCGCGAGCAGGTCGCCATGCCGGGCGCCGGCACAGGTAGCAACGGCGCAGACAAACCGGGCCAGCGCACGGCCGCCGCCCGTGAAAAGCGCGACCTGATGGACGCCGTGGTCGACGGCGTGGAAGAGCTGTGCCGCATCGGTTCGGGCGACGTGCTGGTATTTTTGCCGGGCGAACGCGAAATCCGCGATTGCGCCGAGGCGCTGCGCAAGCACCATCCGCCGCATGTCGAGATATTGCCCCTGTTCGCCCGCCTGTCGGCCGAAGAGCAGGAACGCGTTTTTAAAACCAGCAATGCGCGCCGCATCGTGCTGGCCACCAACGTGGCGGAAACTTCGCTGACGGTGCCCGGCATCCGCTACGTGGTCGATGCGGGCCTGGCGCGTGTCAAGCGCTATAGCTACCGCAATAAAGTGGAGCAGCTGCAGGTCGAGCCGATTGCGCAGTCGGCGGCCAATCAGCGCGCGGGCCGTTGCGGCCGCGTGGCCGATGGCGTGTGTATCCGCCTGTACGAAGAGCAGGATTATTTGCTGCGTCCGAAATTCACGGAGCCGGAAATCCTGCGCTCGTCACTGGCGGCCGTCATCCTGCGCATGAAGTCCCTGCACCTGACGGACGTGGAAACCTTTCCGTTTATCGAGCCGCCGCTGGCGCGCGCGATCGCGGACGGCTACCAGCTGCTGCAGGAACTGGGCGCCGTCGATGAATTCAACAAGCTCACGCCGCTCGGCAACAAGCTGGCCAAGCTGCCGCTAGACCCGCGCGTGGGCCGCATGATCCTGGCCGCGCTGGATAACGCCAGTTTGACGGAAGTGCTGATCGTGGCCGCCGCCCTGTCGGTGCAAGACCCGCGCGACCGGCCGATGGAGCACCAGCAGGCAGCCGACGAGGCGCACAAGAAATTTGCCGATGAAAAGTCGGAATTTATCAGCTACCTGAAAATCTGGCGCTGGTTCGAGTCCGCCATCGAGCACAAGAAAACCAACCGCCAGCTGCAGGACAATTGCCGCACCAACTTCCTGTCGCAGATGCGCCTGCGCGAATGGCGCGACGTGCATTCGCAGCTGCTGACCATCGTCAAGGAACAGGGCTGGCGTTTGAATGAAGCACCAGCCACCTACGACAACCTGCATATGGCTTTGCTGACTGGCTTGCTGGGCAATATCGGCTTCAAGGGCGAAGACGAGCCGGGCGCGGGCTACCTGGGCGCGCGCGGCATCAAGTTCCATATCTGGCCCGGTTCCTCGCTGCTGAAAAAGCCGGGCAAATGGATCATGGCGGCCGAACTGGTCGACACCACGCGTTTGTATGCGCGCTGCGTGGCGCAGATCCAGCCCGAGTGGCTGGAAAAAGTCGGCGGCCATTTGCTGAAAAAATCGTGGGGCGAGCCGCGCTGGGAAAAACGCTCGGCGCAGGTGACGGCCTCCGAGCGGGCGACTTTGTATGGCCTGGTGGTGTACAGCCAGCGCCGCATCAACTACGGCAATTTCAATTTGCCGGAAGCGCGCGAGATTTTCATCCGCGATGCGCTGGTGGGCGGCGAGTTCGATACGCGCGCGCCCTTCTTTGCGCACAACCATAAGCTGATCAGGGAAATCGAAAACCTGGAACACAAGTCACGCCGCCTGGATGTGCTGGTGGACGATGAACTGATCGCCGCGTTTTATGACAAGCTGCTGCCGGCCGATGTCTGCAATGGCGCCGGTTTCGAAAAATGGCACAAGGAAGCCACGCGCGACAACAGCAAGCTGCTGTACCTGAACCGCGATGAATTGATGCGCCATGAAGCGGCCGGCGTGACGACCGACCTGTTCCCGAAAACCATGTCGGTGACGGGCCTGGAAATGGCGCTGACCTATCACTTCGAGCCGGGCAGCGTGCGCGATGGCGTGACCCTGGCCGTGCCCTTGTATGCGCTGAACCAGTTGCCGCGCGAGCGCTGCGAATGGCTGGTGCCGGGCATGCTGAAGGAAAAAGTCCATCTGCTGCTCAAATCCCTGCCGCAAAAGCTGCGCCGCCACTGCGTGCCGCTGCCTGACTACGCGGCCAAATTCTGCGAGCGCGTGCACGCGGCCGGCATGTTTGGCCGCGGCGATCTGGTCGACGCCATCATTGCGGACATCCGCACGCAAATCACCATCAATGTGCTGACCACGGACTTCAAGCCGGAAACCCTGCCTGCCCATCACTTCATGAATTTCAAGGTGATCGACGAGCATGGCCGCCAGCTCGACATGGGCCGCAACCTGGCCACCCTGCAGGCGGAATTCGGCGGCCAGGCGCGCCAGAGTTTCCAGAAACTGGCCGAAGTGTCGGGCGTGTCCGGCACCGGCACGCCAGGTGCCAAGGTGGCTGGTGCGCAAGTGGCCTCGCGGCTGCAGGCGCACAGTGCCGCCTCGAATGTCAAAGGTGCGGCACCCGCCAAGGCAGCGGCTCCGGCCTCGAACAATACCGTCTCCCAGCATATGGGACTGACCAACTGGACCTTCGGCGAGCTGCCGGAATTGCTGGAAATCGTGCAGGGCAAGCTGACCTTGATCGGTTTCCCGGCCCTGGTCGACAAGGGCACGCACTGCGACCTGGAAGTGTTCGATGATCCGACGGTAGCGGCCCGTACGCACAAGGTGGGCTTGCGCCGTCTGTTTGCGCTGCAAATGAAGGAGCAGATCAAGTACGTCGAGAAAAGCATCCCCGGTTTGCAGCAGATGGGCATGCAATTCATGGCGCTGGGATCGCAGGAGGAGTTGCGCGAGCAAATCATCAACAAGGCGATCGACATCGCTTGCCTGCAAGATCCGCTGCCGCTGGACGCGGCCTCGTTCGCCAAGCGCCAGGCGGAAGGCAAGTCGAGGCTGGTCTTGCTGGTCAATGAAATCGCCCGGCTGCTGTCGCAAGTGCTGACGGAATTCCACGGCTTGCCCAAGCGCCTGCAAAACATCCCGGCAGCTGCGTCCAGCGATATCCAGGCGCAGTTGCAGGGTCTCGTGCATAAACGCTTCCTGACGGAAAACGAGTACACGCAACTGTCGCATTTCCCCCGTTATTTAAAGGCGATCAATGTGCGGCTGGAAAAACTGCGCGCCGATCCAGCCCGCGACACCAGGTTGATGGCCGAGTGGCAATCGGCCGCCGCCCCTTACCAGCGCCAGGCGAAAGATCGCCAGGCGGGCAAGAATACCGACCCGAAACTGGTCGATTTCCGCTGGATGCTGGAAGAGCTGCGCGTATCGCTGTTTGCGCAGGAATTGCGCACGCCGATGCCGGTGTCGGCGAAGCGACTTCAGAAGGTCTGGGAGTCGATGTTAAGGTAGTATTTTCGTCATCGCTACCCCAAGCGAAGACTGGGGTCGGACCTTCAGGTCCGACCCCAGTGTTTTGCCGTGGGGTTGCATGCCTCATCAACTGCGCTTATCCAGGTCATCCTCATCGCTGAGCGATGAATGCCCCTGCAAGTTGCCCGCGCCTGTGCTCGTACCTGCCCGGCTGCCGCTCATCGAGGTGGCTGACTCACTACCCGAGCGACTGCCGCCGCTGCCCGATTGCAGGCTGCCGCCGCTGCGCAGGTCGCCGCCTTGCTGCATGCGCCGCGCCCCTGCACCGCTGCCGTAGCGTGCGCCGTTGCCATAAAAGTCTTCCAGCTGCTGGTTCCAGGCGTCGCTGGCCATGTCGGGCCAGTTGTTCTTGTCGAAGCCGGGCGCATTTTTTAGTTGCTCCTTGTCGACGTCGAGCACGAAGCGCTTGTTGATGGTGTCCAGGCTCAGGCGTTCCCAGGGGACGGCGAACAGTTTTTCACCCATGCCCAGCATGCCGCCAAAGGACAGCACCGCATAGGCGATCTGGCCGCTGCGCATGTCGAGCATGATTTCCTTGATGTCGCCCAGCTGCTCGTCGCTGTGGTTGTAGACATCGTCGCCCAGCAAGGTGTCGGCCCCCATCAATGCTGGCCCAGGGCCCGTGTCGTTATTGCGGTACATGCCCAGGATGTCGCGGTCCAGATAGCTCATGGTGTCTCCTCCGTTGGTGGTCTGTCGTGAATGTTCAAGATAAGCACTGGCATATTCGTAGGCTTGATGTGTCTCAATTGTGTCCGGGGCACTTTTCTGGCGTGCAAACCTATGGTGCGCACGGGCAATGCGGTACTCTATGGTTTCCAACAGGAGGCCGCTGCTTATGCTGATACTGTCGCTGATGACGCAAGGATGCAGTTTGATGGAGGGGCCATGGTGAAGCCCGCTACCACCTGGTTGCGCGGCTTGTTGCGCGCTGGCAAGGCGCAGCAGCGCACGGCCAGGAAACTGGCCAAGGTGCTGTTTGCACCCGTGCCAGCCCAGCCCAAGACCAAGCGCAAGCCAGCATCGACCACAGCCACCCAATCCACACTCAAGTCGCGCAGCACGTCCGCGCCACGCGCACGCAGGAAAGCACCACCCGCGCCGGGCAAGTGGCTCGCGTCCCACTATATGCCCTTGCCGGAACTGGGGACCTTGCCGGGCCGGCGCCTGCCGTATTTTCTGTATATCCCCCAGCGGGAGCCAAGCGCCGCCATGCTGGCCCGGGGGCGTCCGCTGCTGGTGATGCTGCATGGCTGCGAACAAAGCGCCACGCAGTTCGCCGAGGGCACGCGCATGAACAAGCTGGCCGAGCGCAAGGGTTATGCGGTGCTGTACCCGCAGCAGTCGCTGCGGGCGCAGGCGCGGCGCTGCTGGAAATGGTACGACAAGCTGACGCAGGAAGGCGGCGGCGACGTGCGCCTGATTATCGGCGCCATCGAACAGGTGGCGGCGCGCTATGCGATCGACCGCGCGCGCATTTATATCTGCGGCATTTCCGCCGGTGCCGGCATGGCGCATATCGTGGCCCTGAACCATCCGCAGCTGTTTGCCGCCGTGGGCCTGCATTCTGGTCCCATGTTTGGCGGCGGCCATAACCTGATCGGCGCGCTTAATGTGATGCAGCACGGCGCGGCCACCAGGGCCGATGCGGCCATCGATGAAGTGCTGGGCCGCCAGCCTGGCTTTCCCCGCCTGCCCATGATGCTGCTGCAAGGCCAGGCGGACCAGGTGGTGCGGCCCGTGAACCAGGACCAGCTGGTGCGTCAGGCCTTGCGTCTGAACCGCATGCCAGCTGACACGCGGGTCACGGTGCAAGGCGTGCCGGCCAGCGCAGCGGGCAGCCGTACGCCGGCGCATGCGTATGCCGTGCAGGATTATCAGGTAGGCAAAGCGTTATTGTTGCGGGTGGCGCAGATCGAACATCTGGGCCATGCCTGGAGCGGCGGCGACCCCAGCCTGCCTTTCAATGACAAGGCCAGGCCCGACGCCAGCAAGCTGCTGCTGGACTTTTTTGCGGGCCAGCGGCGCTAGCTTATTTGCCCTCGATCAGCTGCGTGGCCAGTTCCGGTATAAAGATGCCGGCCTTGCCGCGGCAGCCATCGGCATTGCCGGGCGCCTTGATCCACAACTGCATTTCGGGCTGTACGCCGCCCAGGTGGACCACCGACGGCACGCCGGTCTTGCGCCCCGGCGGGTCGCACCATGCTGCTCCCAGCGGACCGTTGCCATTGCGGCTGGTATCGACCACGTAGGCGCGGGTATAGCCCTGCTGTTTTTGCAGCGCCGCGTTGACGGCGTCGCCATACGCCTTGCTCGATGCATCCGTCTTGTAATTGGACACATTCAGCGCAAAGCCGCGCGCATCGGCGATGCCGGCCTGGACCAGCCGGCTGGCGGCCACTTCGGCCGGCATCCAGGCGCTATTGCCCGCATCGAGATAGACATAGGCTTGCGGCGCCGCCTGGTGGAATTGGGCCACCGCATAACGCAAGGTTTCGAGCCGGCCTTGCTGGCCGGCGGCGGATAAACAGGTCAATTGCCCTAGCGCATCGGGTTCCAGGATGACCACCGCCTTGTGCTGGCCAACGGCTGCGGCAAAGCTGGCAATCCACTGCTGGTAGCCAGAGAGGGAATTGGCGCCGCCCGCGCTGTACTGGCCGCAATCGCGGCCGGGAATATTGTAGGCCACCAGGATCGGCGTCTGCTTGAGTGCAGCTGCCGCATCGACATAGTCACCGACGGCTTTGCCTATCTCGCCGCTCCAGTTGCCGAACCACCTGGCTTGCGCCTGTTCGGCCAGCTTGCTGCGGATGAGATCGACCCGAGGATCGTCAGGGTGCTGGTTGACCCAGATGGCTGCCGTCGATTGCGGATCGACATACAAGCTGGTCGGCGCCAGCGGAGTCACGGCGCCAGCCGCGCCAGGCAAGGCTAATAGCAGCAGGGCCAGCAGCTTCCCTGGCATGGCTACAGCGCCAGGAAGGCGGCAGCCGCCACGGCAGTCGGCAGCAGTGCTCCCGCCAGCAAGCCGATGGCGCCGATCGATTCATCCTTGAAGCCGCGGCGCAGCAGCGCCACGCCAGCCGGATTGGGCGCATTGGCGATCACGGTCAAGCCACCACCGGCCACGGCGCCTGCCACCAGCATGTATTTGGACTCGTCCGTCATGCCGGCGATCAGGGAACCGAGATAGGTCAGGGCGGCATTGTCGGTAATCGCCGTCAAGCCCAGCGCGCCGAAAAACAGGGCCAGCGGTTTCAGACTGGACACGATCGGTTGCAACCACCATTGCTGCATGCCGCCCAGCACCACCAGGCCGCCCAGGAAAAAGCCGACCAGCAAGCCTTCCTTGAGGATCAGCGGGCTTTGATAGCGTTCATACGCTTGCACGAAGCCGAGGAAGAACAGGAACAGGCCGATGAACAGCACCGGGTGGTGGGCCAGCGCCACCACGGCAGCCAGCACGGCCAGGTGCACGACGCTGATGATCAGCGGCACTTTCGGCAGTTCGACATCGCCCGCCTTCGGCTTGATGTCGGAGGTATTGCTGTGCAGATATTTGCGCAGCAACAAGCTCACGCCGGTCGCGTTGACCAGCACGGCGACGGCCGCCTTCCAGCCGAAGTGGGCCGCCATGTAGGCGCTGTCCCAGTTCCAGGTGGTGGCCACCATCAGCACGGGCGGCGCGGCATAGGAGGTGAGCGTGCCGCCGATGGACACGTTGACGAACAGCACGCCCAAGGCGCCGTATTTCAGCCATTCAGGGATGCCGGGGCGAAAGATTTGCGGCGCCAGCATCAGCGCTGCCAGGGTCATGGCGGCTGGTTCCGTGATCAGGGAACCGGTCAGCGGCACCAGCGCCAGGCCCAGCCAGACCAGGGCCAGTTCCGTGCGCAGCGGCATCACGCGCGCCACGCCCTTGAGCAAGCGCTGCACGGCGTCCAGCACGGGGCGCGAGGCCGCCACCACCATCACCACGAAGACGAACAGCGGTTCCGTGTAGTGGCGCGATTCGGCATAGTCGACGGCGGCCGCGCCGCCCGACACGAAGGCCATCACGATGATCAGGATAAACGCCCAGAAGCCGAACACCACTTCCACCTCGCCCAGCAAATGCAGCAAGCCCGCATGGCGGGGGTGGCGGTGGGCCAGCACTTCAAACGATTTGGCGGCGAAGGTGTGCAGCAGGGCCAGGCCGAAGATGATGGCGCTGATCAATTGTATGGTAGTCAAATGCGTTTTCCTTATGGAAAAATGGGAGCCGTCCGGTGCATTTCCAGGCGGTAAGGAGAACACCCATGTTACAGCAAACGCCACATAAAACGGCGTTTTTCGGCGCTATGGGGTGGGCTGGCGCGAGTACGATTGCAGATAAGCCTTGCCAAAAGCGGAACTGGATAGTACTGTATATGCATACAGTATTTTGTTTGGATTCTTTTATGCAACATTCCGCCTTGATGGCCGCGCCGGAAGCCTTGCACCCATCGCTGTGGCGTGCCTCGCAACTGGGCCACGCGGCCACGCGCTGCCTGGACACGGGCTTTGCCGCGCTGTCCGCGCAACTGCCTGGCGGCGGCTGGCCCGGTGGCTGCCTGATCGACTTGCTGCTGCAGCAAGCGGGGTGTGGCGAGCTGCGCCTGCTGGCGCCGGCGCTGGCCCAGCTGCATGGTTTGCCGATTGTACTGTTGCAGCCACCCCATCCGCCGCAGGCGCTGGCCCTGGCGGCGCTGGGGCTGGCGCCATCGCAACTGCTGTGGCTGCGCAGTAGCGGCAGCAAGGATGCCTTGTGGGCGGCGGAAAATATCTTGCGCAGCGGCAGTTGTGGCGCTTTGCTGTTCTGGCAGCAACATGTGCGCAGCGACAGCTTGCGCCGCTTGCACCTGGCGGCGCAGGGCGGCAATACCCTGTTCTGCATGTTGCGCCCACTGCATGGCGCCCAGGATGCCTCGCCGGCGCCGCTGCGCCTGTCGCTGCGCCCGGCAGCCGGCGGCATCGAGATTGGCTTTATCAAACGCCGGGGACCGCAGCGCGATGCGCCGCTGTTCCTGCCTTTGCAACCTCCTTCTTTACTGCAGCGCCATGCGTCTCTGGATCGGCCTTTGCCTGCCCCGGCTCCCGCTCGAAGTCTTTTGCCCGAACTGGTCGGCTGACACGCTCGGCGTGGTGTTGGAGCAGGAGCAAGTCATGGCCCTGTCGCCGCAGGCCCGCCAGGCGGGGATCAAGCCTGGCATGCGGCGCGGCGGCGTGCTGATGCTGGCGCCGCAGGCACGTTTGTTCGAGCGTTCGCCCGCGCTGGAGGCGCAGGCCTTGCAGGAAGTGGCGCTGGCGCTGCTGCAGTTTTCGCCGCTGGTGGCACACGGCGAAGAGGCCACCTTATTGGTCGATGCGGGGGCCAGCCTGCGTCTGTTCGGCGGCGTGCGCGCCTTGTGCCGGCAGATCGCGGCCAGCCTGCACGCGTTGGGCTACACGGCGACGCTGTCGTGCGCGCCGACGGCAAGGGGCGCCTGGCTACTGGCGAACGCGGACGCTGGCCGGGTGCTGGGCATGGCGAGCCTGGCGCGCCGGCTCGACCGGCTGCCGGTCGGCTTGCTGCCGCCTGCGCGGCCGTACCTGGACTGGTTCGAGGGCATCGGTTGCCGTACCCTGGGGCAACTGCGCCGTTTGCCCCGGCCCGGCCTGCAGCGCCGCTGTGGCGCGGCCTTGCTGGCCATGCTGGACGATGCTTGTGGCCATGGCACGGAACTGCATGTATGGATCGTCGCGCCGCCCACGTTTCGCGCCAGCCTGGAATTGTTCGACCGGGTGGAAAACGCCGAGGCGCTGCTGTTTGGCGCGCGCCGTTTGCTGCAGCAAATGACGGGCTGGCTGTGCGCGCGGCAACTGGCGGTCGAACGCATCGCCTTGCTGCTCACGCATGAGCGGGGCCGGCAGGCGCGTGCCCCCACGGTGGTGGAACTGGCCCTGGGCGAAGCCGTGTGGCGCGACGAACACTTGCTGCGTTTATTAAAGGAACGGCTGGCGCAGCTGGTGCTGGAAGCGCCCGTGATCGGCTTGCACCTGGAAGCGCTGCAGGTCTTGCCGATGGCGCCGCCCAGCGAGACCCTGTTTCCCGAGCCGGGCGGCAGCCCCGCAGACCGCCAGCGCCTGATGGAATTGCTGGTGGCGCGGCTGGGCAGCAGCAATGTCTTGCAGGCGGCGCCCCTGGCCGATTACCGGCCCGAAGCGGCGAACCGCTGGCTGCCGGTGAGTGACACATTGGCGGCCAGGGGCGGCGCGGCCGCTTTGCCGCCCGGCCTGCCAGGCATGCCCCGTCCCGGCTGGCTGCTGGCGCAACCTATCGCCTTGCTGATGCGCGAGCACCGGCCGTTTTATGGCTCGCCCCTGAAAATGGTGTCGGTGGCCGAGCGCATCGAGGCGGGCTGGTGGGGCCAGTCGCAGGCGCGCGATTATTTTATTGCCGAAGGACGCGACCACGCCCATTACTGGGTCTACCGCGAACGCATCGCCGGCAGCGGCGAAGAGGCCGCGCCGCGCTGGTTTTTGCATGGGCTGTTTGCCTGAAGGCTGACTGGCCAGGGCCAAATCGGGCGCTGCTCTGCTGAAATTTCAAGGCTTGGCTATACTGGTCCACCTGTCAGCCGGCATGGCCTTATATCCATGCTGCCTGTGTCGCTTCACGCCTTGAACTATCTCTAAAGGATACCCATGTCTCAGCTATCGAACTTCCCCATCACCCAGAAATGGCCTGCCCAGCATCCTGAGCGCCTGCAGTTGTATTCGCTGCCGACGCCGAACGGCATCAAGGTGTCGATCTTGCTGGAAGAAATCGGCCTGGAGTACGAGCCGCATCTGGTCAGCTTCGAGCGCAACGACCAGATGGCGCCGGAATTCCTGTCCCTCAATCCGAACAACAAGATTCCCGCCATCCTCGATCCGCATGGCCCGGGCGGCAAACCGCTGGCGCTGTTTGAATCGGGCGCCATCCTGATTTACCTGGCCGAGAAAACCGGCAAGTTCATCCCGCAGGATGCGGCCCTGCGCTATGAAACCATCCAGTGGGTAATGTTCCAGATGGGCGGCGTGGGTCCCATGTTTGGCCAGCTGGGCTTTTTCCATAAGTTTGCTGGCAAGGAATTCGAAGACAAGCGTCCGCTCGAACGTTATGTGGGCGAAACCAAGCGTTTGCTGGGCGTGCTGGAACAGCGCCTGCAAGGCCGTGACTGGATCATGGGCGAGCACTATACGATTGCTGATATTGCCATTTTCCCATGGGTACGCTGCCTGGTCGGCTTCTATGGCGCCAGCGAGCTGGTTGGTTTTGACAACTTCCCCAATGTCGCGCGCGCATTGAAAGCGTTCGAAGCGCGTCCCGCCGTCGTCAAAGGCGTAGACATCCCCAAACGTAATTAATAACGCAATAACGCAACTGCCTGCAGCGATGGCCGCGCGGCGCTACAATGCGCCCTCGGCCGCGCTGCGCGGCAGCTTGACTGTCCATCGTATGAAATCAACCCGGCAAGACTTTCCCGGCGCCCACGGCCACGTGCTGGCGGCCCGTCTCGATGCGCCCGATGGCGCTATCCGCGCCTATGCGCTGTTCGCCCATTGTTTTACCTGCGGCAAGGATGTGCTGGCGGCACGGCGCATCGCGCAAGGCTTGACGGAACATGGGATCGCTGTATTGCGTTTCGATTTTACGGGCCTGGGCGCCAGCGAGGGCGAGTTTGCCGCCACCAATTTTTCATCGAACGTGGCCGACCTGATCGCCGCCGCCGATTTCCTGCGCGCCAAACATGCTGCGCCGCAATTGCTGATCGGCCATAGCCTGGGCGGCGCGGCCGTGCTGGCCGCCGCCGGACAAGTGCCGGAAGCCACCGCCGTGGTGACCCTGGCCGCGCCCAGTTCGCCCGCCTACGTGACGCGCATGTTCAGCGACCACCTGGCACAGATCGCCAGCGAAGGCGAAGCGCTGGTGCAGCTGGAAGGGCGGCCATTCCGTATCCGCCAGCAATTTGTCGATGATGTCGCCAGCCGCCCCAGCCTGAAGGAGCAGATCGCCGGCCTGCGCCGCGCCCTGCTGGTGATGCATGCGCCTAACGACACCACGGTCGATGTGTCGAACGCGATGGAAATCCTGACGACCGCCAAGCACCCGAAAAGTTTCGTCTCGCTCGACGACGCCGATCATTTATTGACGGGCCGCGACGATGCGGCGTATGTGGCCAATGTGATTGCTGCCTGGAGCGCGCGCTATCTGAATACTTGAACGATAGCCATAAAAAAAGCCGTACCGGCATGAGCGGGTACGGCGTCGTCGGAGGCAGCCTGGGATCAGTCAAACTCGGCCGACAAATCCTTCCAGCCCTTGCTGGCGGCAAAAACCGAGAATTCTTCCGGCGCTTCCAGCACGATCAGTTTTTTGTCTTGCAAACCGAGGTCGCCATGGCCGAAGTCGGGGCCTACGTAGCCGAGGCTGCGCAAGCGCGTGAGAATCTGGCCGACCAGGGTTTTATCTTTGTACAGGCCGCTTTCGAGCGGGGCGGAAAAATCCACATACACGTCGATGATGCCGTAACCTTCGTCGAAGATACGGATCGCCTTGATGTCGTGGGCACGGCCGGAGCCGTCGGTGGCCTTGAATGGGCCGCTGAGCTGGATGTCGGTGTCATTGTTCATATTGTCAGCATACACCAAAACGTGGCTGGGGAGAGAGGGGCCGCCCCGATTCAGCAGCCCCTGCACTTGCTTATTTCAGCGCTTGCAGGATGGTTGTCAGGCGGTCGCGCGTGCCGGCGATGCGTTCCAGTTGCGGATACTTCAGGCCGCCGTGGTAATCCAGCGCCACGGTCTGGTACTGCTTGCCTTTTTTCACCAGCAAGTTGATCGGCTGCGTGCTGTCCTTGGCTGCCTGGATGGCTTTTTTCAGCAGCTTGGGCGTGTACGCCATGCCATTCACGGCCAGCAAGGTCGTGTTGCCCGACAAGCCAGCCTTGAAGGCGGGACCGTCCCACAGCAGCTTGCCCAGCTTGCCGTCCTTGTCGACGGTCAAGCCCAGCGAGTAACTGAGGTCGGTGCTCTTGCTGCGCTCTTCCGTTGCCTGCATGAACGGCGTCTGCTTGTCGCGGTAGACCAGTTTCCAGCCGGCGCGGGCCAGGCCGTCCAGCGGCGCGCCCGGGCCGTGGCCATCGAGGCGGCTGCGCAGGAAGGTGGCCCAGTTGTATGGTTGCACGGCGTTCAGGCCCGCCACCACATCCTCGAAGGTGTAGGGCAGCGGCGTGGTGCTGCCATCCTGCACGCCAAAGAAGGCGCGCGCAAAGTCGTCGAGCGAGCGGCGCTCACCGGACAGTTCGCGGATGGTGGTGTCGACATCGAGCCAGATCAGCGAGCCTTCCGAATAATAATCTTCGCTACGCTGCCAGCTGCTCCAGCCGATCGGGCGGCGGCCATTGATGATCGGGTCGTTGGTCGTATCCTGCATGGCGCGCCAGCTGCGGCCCGGTACCGCATCGTAATAGGCAGCCGTGGAAGCGAACAGGTCGCGCATGTTCGCTGGCGTGATCAGGCCGGAACGCGAGGCCAGCACATTGCCCCAGTATTGGGTCTGGCCTTCGTAGACCCACAGCAGGCTGTTTTGCAGCGGCGTGTTGAAGTCGGGCGTGGCCTGGCCGGCCGGGCGGCGGAACTTGCCATTCCACGAGTGCGTCAATTCATGCGGCAGCAGCGCGCGGCCCGCTTCGGTCTTGTCCCATTCGCTGAAGTAGCCGGGCTTGACGCCGTTCTCGCTCGACTGCATGTGCTCGCGGCCGATGCCGCCAAAATCATCGCTCAGGGCCAGCAGGAAATCATAGTGCTTGAAATGGCGCGAGCCGAACAGTTTATAGACTTGCTGCATCAGCACGCGGTGTTTTTCGATTTGTTCCGGCGTCGCTTCCAGGCTGTCCGGGCTGTCGGCCACCACGTTCAGGTGCACCGGCACCTTGGCGCCCGGATCGAGGTCGAAGCGCTTGAAATAGCGGCCCGCGAACAGGGGCGAATCGACCAGGTTATCGAGATCGATGGTCTGGAAGTCCACCTGCTTGCCGGCCGGCGTGGACGATTCGGCGCGCACTTCCAGCGCGCTGCCGAACTGCCAGCCGGCCGGCAGGGTCAGGCTGGGCTGCACCTGGATCTCGCGTGCAGGACGGCCTTCCGGGTACAAGGTCATGGCATGCCATTGCACGCCGAGAATGTCGGCCGTCATGGTGATGCGTCCCTGGTTGCCTTCGACGGGCGAGAGGAACTGGTATTGCGCTTCCACCGCCGTTGCGCCAGCCGGCACCTCGATATGGAAGGCGAACATGTTGACGGGATCGCGCTGCCATTCCAGCGGCTTGCCATTGGCAAACAGGCGCAGGCCGGCCAGCTGGTTCAAGGGGCCGCTGGGGCCGTGGTTGCCAGGCACCCATTGCGGATACAGCAAGGTCATCTTGCCCGGCGTGGCGGGGATAATCTCGCGGATATTGAAAATCTGCTGGGCCACATTGCTGGCGTCCACATGCAGCACGATGGGCGCGGATGCTGTTTCAGCAGCAGTAGAAGTAACAGGAGCGGCGGCGTGCGCGCCGAAGGCTGCGCTCAACAGGACGGCGAGCAGCGGGCGTGAAAATGTTTTAAGGGACATGAATGAAAAGATTGATGGGTGGAAAGTGGTATTGTCGGCAACTATGGTCTGGCAGCAACGGTAACTGTAGCACAGCCATGGACATCCTCAGGAGCCGAGCAGGATAAAGCCGGCCCAGAAAAACGGGTGGCTGTGCGGGTTGCCGGTGCTGGCGGCGTCCAGCATGGTCAGGCCGCGCGTGGCCGCGACCTTGCTGCTGCCCGTGCGGCCGGCGCGGATTTGCTGCAATTGCGCCTGGCGCAAGGCTTGCGGCTTGCTCTTGCCGTGGGCCAGCGCATTGTAAAAATCGCTCATCAGGGTGGCGGTCGATTGATCCGAGACGCGCCACAGGCTGGCCAGCACATTGCGCGCACCGCGCTGGCGGGCCAGCCAGGCCAGGCCTTCCAGTTCGCGGCCCGTATCGTCGGTGCCGGCCGGCACGGCCGTTTCGCAAGCCGATAGTGTCAGCAAGTCCAGGCCGGCAAAGCGGTAGCGTTCTTGCGCCAGTTCGGCCAGGCTGAGTTTTTGTCCATCGCCCAGCAGCAGATAGGAATCCTTGCCCATGCCCGAACGCAGCACGAAGTGGCTGGCGATATGCACGCTGCGGTTGGCGGGCAGTGCCTGCTGCAGCGCGGCTGCCGTGAAGTCGGCATCGAGATACACCTGGCTGGGCACATGCGCCGCCTGTTCGATGTTGGCGACGGCGCGCAATTCCGACTGCACGAAGGGTAGCGCCGGCAGCTCGCCGCTGGCACTGGTCTGCCCCAGCAAGGCCATCGACGGCGCGCGTGCCGGGTCTGCGGTCTTGCCCTCGGCGCCACGCGCATCGAGCGCAATCGGCAGCCGTTCGACCAGCCAATGGCGGCCGTCATGCAGCATGGCGAAGGGCAGGTAGCGCAAGACGCCATCGAGCGACAGCGATAGCGACCTGGCGCCCTTGAGCTGCGTGCTGACGGGCGCGATCAATAGCGCATACAGCGCTTGCGCATCGGCGCGCGCATCCATGCCCGGATCTTGCGCGCTGCGGCGCAGGCTGGCGATGCGCTGCGCCAGCGTGCGTTCATCGATGGCCACGTCATGGATGCTGCTGCCGGGTTTTCCGCCGGTTTGTGCGACGATGCGCAGGCGCTTGTCCGTCACCAGATACGTCAGGTGCAGCACGCCTGGCTTGAGCGGCGTGGCCCTGCTGATGGCTGGCGATGGTTGGGCGACGGGGCTTGCCGGCAGCGTGACCAGCGCCACGGTGGTCTCATCGACGAGCGCCGTCATGGCGGCATTTGCGCGCTGCCATTCTGCCTCGGCCTGTGCCGCACCTTGCGCCTGGTGTTCGCGCGCCAGGGCCAAGGCCTGGGCGCCGGCGCGCAGTGCCGACGCGCGCGTATCGAACTGCCGCTGCCAGGCACTTTCCGCTCCCGTGTAGACCAGGCGCGTGGTGCGCGGATCGGGGCCGCTGCGCACCAGGTCATGAAAGTCGTCTTCGCGCACCATGGCCAGCACGGTTTCCGCCTCCTGGATGCGGCGCTGGTCGAGCAAGCGGTCCGCCAGCTGGCCATAGGCGGCGCGCTTCTGGCGAATAAAACCTTGCCGCAGCGGCACGGGCAAGCTGGCCGTGCCGGCGCGCGTCGCCTGCAGCGCATTGACCGCCTGCTTGCCCAGGAAGATGGCGGTTGCGTCAGGTTCCAGCGCACCCAGTTGCGCCGCCGCCCGCGCTTCGAGCAAGGCCTGTTGATTGGCCATCGCAATGGCCAGCGCGCGCGCCGCCTGCGTGCGTGCGCGGATGGTGTCGCCGGTGCGTGCCTGCAGTTCGGCGGCATTCAGCAAGGCCAGGCCGTAGGCGGGGTGCGATACGCCGCGCGCGGCCGCCAGTTGCTGCGCCAGCGTGGCCGCTTCCTGCGCCAGTGCGCGCAGATCGGCATCTGTAATGCCGGGCCGCCCCGCCCGCACCTGCAAGCGGGCCTGGCGCACGGTGTCGAGCAAGCCGGCCGGTGCAGAAGCCATGTGTTCCAGGCGCGCCACCAGGCTGGCCAGGGCCGTCTCTGCCTGCGCCTGCTGGCCCAGCGCCGCCTGCGCCTGGGCCGCCAGCAGCAGCGCGTTGATTTCATCGTCCGGTAACGGCTGGCCGCCGGAGACGGCCAGTTGCGCCGCCGCCTGGGCAGCGTCCAGCGCTTGCTGGTACTGCCCCAGCGCCATCAAGGTGCTGCCATGCGCGTATTGGTGGGTGGAGCAGGCGGGGGACGTATCGCCATACACCTCGCGGCAGTGGCGCAGCGCGGCGCCGGCCGCCTCTTCTGCGCGGCCCAGCTGATTGTCGGCCAGCGCGGTGAGCGCCACGTCTTGCCAGGCGCTCACCGTATTGGCGTGCTGGTCGCCGAACAGGGTCTGGCGGATGCGCAAGCCCTGTTCGGCTTCCTGCCAGGCCTTGCCGCTTTCGCCCAGGCGCGCATGGATGCCGCTCAGGCGGTTCAGGGCTATGCTGGCCTGCATCGAATCGGCGCCCGAGCGCTGCACGGCCATCGCCAATAAACGCTGCGCAAACGACAGCGCCTGCCGGTCGTTGCCGCTCAGGGTGTACCAGGTAGCCATGTCCGCGATGCTCGTTTGCGTCTCGGTGCGGTTTTCGCCGAAGGCCGCCAGGCGGATGCGGTAGGCGTGTTCCAGGTAGCCGTAGGCTTCTTCCATGCGCCCCATGCGCAGCAGCAGCACGCCCACGTCGCGCATGCCCCAGGCGTGGTCGGTGCTGTTTTCGCCCGAGGTGCGGGCCCAGGTCTCCATCGCCAACCGCGCATACGGCAGGCCGCGTGCGTATTCCTTGGTTTGCAGCGCCACGCCGGACAGGTTCGACAGGCTGGTGCCATACGAGACCGTATCCTTGCCGACGATGTTTGCCTTCGCTGCCAGCGCAATATCGCCCCAGTGCCACGCCAGTTCGAAGCGGCTCCACTGGCGGTACAGATACATCAACTCGGCCGGGTAGTACATGTTTTCGCGGCCAGGGTCGCCATCGTGCAAGGCCTGGCGGATGGCCCAGCCTTCCAGCAAGGCCTGTTCGCTTTCCGGGTAGCGGTCCAGCAGCTGCAGGCTCTGGCCCAGGCCCAGCAAGCCGCTGGCGATGCCGGCCGGGTCGTTCGCTGCACGGCAGGCCTGCACGCTGCGCTCGAACAGGGGCAGGGCGCGCGCCGGCTGCTCATCCTTGATGGCGTCGTTGGCTTCATCGAGCCAGGGCGTGACGGCGGGCAGGCAGGTGGCGGCCGCCGCCGTGTTCAGCAAGGCGGGTCCTGCCAGCAGTAAAAAACGCGCAAAGCAGAGTGCAAGGCGTTTCATTTCGTTGAGGTCCAGGAAAGACGGGCGACCTGCGCCTGGTCGGGATTGTGTGCGTCGTCCAGGTCAGTCCGTGCGCCGCGCGTGGCCGGCGCTGGCGTATCGAGCAAAAAGAAACGGCGCGGCAGCGTGCCATTGCCGGCCGGCGCCGCTATCAGGGCCAGCCATTCCTTGCCAAAGCGGGGGCCGCTGACGACAAAGCTGCGTTCGAAGCGGCTGATGCCATTGCCGATGGCGGGTGGCATGCGGTTGCTGTCGCCTTCCAGCGCCGGATAGATGCGCATGGCGGGGCCATCCAGCGGTAAATGCGCCAGCGCCAGGTCGACGGAAGCGGTGCTGCGGTTTTCCACGCTCAAGCGGATGCGCGTGCCGGCCGGCAGCAGGCCCAGGTCGGCATCGGCGAAGGGTAGCTGGCGCGGCGGCTGGCCCGGCAGGCTCAGTTCGATGCGCGCATCGAGCAGCGGCGTGCCGGGCGTGGCGGGCAGGGCCAGCAATTGCGCCAGGCGCGCTGGTGATTGCGCCGTGCGGCTGGCCCAGCCCGGCGTGGTGGCGTCGCTGCCGGCGATCAGCGACAGCCGGCTCTCGCCCCAGCCGGTAGCGACGGCGCGCCAGCGGGCGCCATCGTTCTGGAATACGTCGCCATCGCGCAGGCCATCGAGCAGCCCGAACGGCAGATACCAGCCCTGACCATCGCGCCGTACCGGCCACCGTGGCGACGCGCTTGCGCTGCCGCCTGCCCACAGCGGGGTGTCGAGCGTGCCGGTATAAACGGGCGAGGGCCAGGCGGAACGGGGCAGGTGGTAACTGTCCAGCGCCGCCCTGTATTGCTGCGTGGCGTTGTCGGCCCAGATGGCATAGGTGCGCGGCTGTGCATCAAGGCCGCTGATCACGGCGCGGGTAAACAGGCCGGCTGCCTGGCCGGTGGCCTGCACAGCCGATTCCGGGGTCCGCTGCTGCGCTTCGGCGGCAAAGAAGCCGATGAAGTGGGGACGCGCGCGCGGGCCAGCATCTGCTGCGCTGGCCGGCGCGCGCCAGCCGATGTCGGTCGTTGACAAGCCGCGCCACACCAGGCCGTCGCCGCCACGCGTGCCGGCCGCTGCATGGCAGGTGTCGAAGATGGCGACCACGCGCGCCTGGCGTGCGGAGAGGGCGTCGATTGCGCGCCCCAGTTCGCTGCTGCCGATGCCGCCATCCAGCCGCCGGCCCTGGACCTTGCTGTCGCGTGTCAGCAGCATGGTGTGCCGTCCGGCAGGCGCAGGCGCTAGTCCAGGATGGGTAGGCAGCAGCACGCTGTGGCCGGACCAGTACAACAGCAGCACGTCGTCCTTGCCCAGTGTGTTTTCCAGTTGGGCCAGGCGGGCCAGGATGGCCGCGCGCGTAGGGACAGCGCCGCCAGCATCGGAAAAACTGTCGATATGGTCCGCCGCAAAACCGTGGCGCAGCAGGGCCGCGCGCATCGCGGCCACGTCGCTGGTGGGGCCGGCCAGCCAGGTACTGCGCGGCATGGCGGGCAATTCCGCCACGCCGACCAGCAGCGCGTGGCGCTCGCCCGCCAGCGCCGTGCCGCCGAGCAGGCACGCCAGCCACCAGCCGCGCAGCCACCGCAAGGTCATTGCGCCTCTGGCGCCTCGATGAGGGCCGCTTCATCGACCACGCTGCTGTTTTTCAGGCTTTGCAGCGCAGCAGCTGCATCGAGTCCATCGAGCAGATAAATGTGGCCGGGCAGGGGACCGGTGACGATGCCCGCATGCGCCTGTTCCAGCGCAGTTTCCATCTGGCTGATCGATGCATCAGGCTTGAATTGCACGCGCAGGTTCGCCACCGGCGCTTCCGTGCCAGGCACGCTGCGCCATTGCACTTGTTCGTTAGCCGTGCCTTGCACTTGCCACAGCAGCCAGGCCTGGATGATGCAGATGCTGGCCAGCGCCGTGATCGCAATAGGCGCCATGCGTGGTAGCGATGGCAGGGGAAAGCGCGCCAGCAGGCGGCGCCACCGGGCAGGCTTTTCCTGTGCCAGCCTGTGGTGCAGTTCCGCCAGGCCGGCGCTGGCGTCCAGGCTGGCCGCTTCCTGTTCGATGGCGGCGCGAATCTCGCGCAGCCAGGCCGCGTCGGCTACCCAATCGGGATCGTGTTCCAGCCTGGCGGCAATGCGGCTGGCCTCATCGGCAGAGGCGTGGCCGTTCAGATAGTCGGGCAACGCTTCATGCAGCTTTTTCTCTGTATCGACGGGATCAGTCATGGCGGCCGCCCTCCTGGACAAACCAGCGCTCGATGCACTGGCGTAGGTTGAGACGGCCATGAAACAAACGCGTCTTGACAGTGCCTTCCGGCGCCTGCTGGATGTGGGCGATATCGGCCACCGACAAATCATCGATGGCCCACAAGGTCAGGCTTTCGCGCTGCAGGGGATTGCGCAGGCGCCGCAGGCAATCGAGTACGGCGTGGCGCCGCTGCAGGCTTTCCCTTGCCGCTTGCGGCCCCGGATCGTGTTCCGCCAGTTCCAGCCGGGACTGGTCGTAGCCATCGCTGTCGATCGATTCCTCGCGCGCCACGCGTTTGCCATGGCGGCGGATCTGGTCGATGGCCTTGTTGCGTGCCAGGGTCAGCAGCCAGGTGCCGAAGGCCACGCGGCCATCGTAGCGCATGGGCGCGCGCCATATATCGTGGAAGACGTCGATCGTCACTTCGTCGGCAATGGCGTGTGTGTCAAGCCCGCAACCGCTGAGCTGGAGCCGCGCGAAGACGCGCACACGCGGCGACCACGTCCGGTACAGGGCATCGAGTGCGCGCTGGTCGCCCGATGCCATGGCAGCCAGCAGTTCGGCAGGATTGACAGGCAATGCGCTCATCTTGCGGGTGGGTGGCGGGTCGCGGAAAGCGCCGATTATAGCATTGTGGAAATAGTTGCAGCCGTCATCAGGGGCATTAACTTTTCTTCATAAAAGATTGAACCGGATTGAACTTTCTTGCGAATAAGAGGGCAAAGGGCCGCATGCCAGCGGCTCATCTTCCCTCACAAGAAAGGATGTTCAGATGAAACAGCGCGGCAAGATTTTACGCGATACCAGCATCGGCCCCGGCCTGCTTGCCATTGGCCTGGAGCAATACCCATTTCAGCTGGAAGGCATGTGGAAATCGGACACGGCGCCCAGGGTGAATATGGTGGTCGAAGTGGAACTGGATGCATCGCAGGCGGTCAGCGCGATTTACCCGGTGGCCGACACCCAGCTGGCCAAGGAGCAAGCTGAACTGGCCATGTCCGCCGCCAGGGCCAAGGGCGCGGAAGTGGCCAGCGGTGTGGTGGCGCGCCTGGGCGTGCCCATGCTGGTGTCGCTGGGCCTGCTGGTGATCGCCTGGTTTTTCCTCAATACCATCTCGGTACGGGTGTCTTCCAATTTCAATCCGGGCCTGAGTTTCTGGAAACTGCTGGCCTTGCTCAATGCGCCGTCGGGCTTGCTGCAATCGTTCGGCAATACCTCGGGCAGCAGCGGCATATATGGTTTCCTGGCCATCGTGTGCCTGGCCGGACCCTTGCTGCCCCATGCCTGGAAGGATAAGCGCGCACACCTGGGCGGCCTGTTGCCGCTGCTGTTCATGCTGCTGGTCGCCGGCTTGATGTATAGCGGCATCAGCAACGGCATCAGCGAAGCGCAAGGCGCGGCCAGCCAGTTCGGTGGCGCCGAGGCGGCGCGCATGATGGCCGAGATGAGTTCGAGCATGGCGCGCGAAGCACTGCGCGCCATCAGCATCGGCCCGGGCGCCTACCTGTCGCTGGCCGTCAGCCTCTACCTTGCAGCCCGGGGCTGCATCACATTCCTGGCCGCCAAGGCCGTTTGATCTTCACTTTTATTGAAAGAAATCATGTTGAACGCATACAAGAAACCATTATTGCTGGCCTTGCTGATGGCCAGCCTGGCCGCCTGCGGCGACAAGGCCGCTACGCCAGCGCCGACCCTGGCCGATGCGACGGCGCCGAAAACCGTCGCCGCCATCAAGCAGGAAGTGGTGCGCGCCGCCTTGCCGAAGGCGGACAAGTCCACCCCCGCCGCCAGCTACCAGGAGTTGACCAGCGGCAACCAACTGATGTATTCCTACCTGTCGCTGGCAGCCATGCCCATCGACTATGCCAGAATCGCCGGGGTGGTGTCGTCCGACTATGCGCGCTCCAGCGATGAATTCCACAAGAACGATCTGTTGAAGGCGCTGCAGCCGAAGATCGACGCTGCCGTGGCGCAGGCCGGCGCGCAGCGCTATGTGCGCCTGAAGATCGATAACCCGGTCAATAAATATGACTTCGAGCAGAAAGGCTTTCCGCTCGATAGTTCGCTGTGGGAATCGGGCGCGACGCGCTACTTCTTTGATAATTCCACCTACAAGCTCAGCTTCAGCAATGGCGATGGTTTCCGCTACCTGAACGTGCCGGCCGAAGAGACGGCGCGGACCATCGAAGGCTTGCGCAGCAAATACCAGGCTTTGCAGCTGGTGGTGTATGCGTTTGCGCAAGATGCCGATATCAGCCAGAACCTGGTGCGCGCCGAAATCGTCAAGGTCGAGCTGGTGGATAAAAAGGGCAATGTCCTGGCCAGCCAGTAAGCATGGCAGCCCCTGCCGGATGGGTCTGGCGGAGGAGGCAAAAAATATTGGCTCTGTCCTCATTAAATAGGGGAACCTGCCTGCAAAGCTGAGGTCTGACTGATCAGACCAGCCAAACAGGGAGGCCATCATGTTGCAAGCGCAGTGGCAGGCATTCATCGCGCAGTTCGTGGCATTGTCTCGGCGCCAGCGCCTGGGCAGCGTAGAAATGCTGAGCGGCACGCCGCCCGAGCGAGCGGCTGTCGCGCTGATCGAACGCACGGCCCAGGCGCGGCTATGTTGCCCGGCGTGCCACTCGCGGCATCTGCACCGGCACGGCCGCGCCAACGATCTGCAGCGTTATCGTTGTGTGCCTTGCGGCAAAACATTCAATGCGCTGACGGGCACGCCCCTGGCGCATCTGCGTCACAAAGCCTTGTGGCTGCAGTATGCCGATTGCCTGTTGAACTCGGATTCTGTGCGCAAGGCTGCGCAGCAACTGGGCATTCACCGCAATACCAGCTTTCGCTGGCGCCACCGTTTTTTAGCATTGGCAAAAACCGACCGCCCGCGCTGCCTGCATGGCATCACCGAGGCCGATGCGCTGTATCTGCTGGAATCGGAAAAAGGGGCGCGGCATTTGCGGCGTCCGGCACGCCGGCGTGGTGGCCATGCCCGCCAACGCGGGATTTCCAGCGAACAGGTCTGCATCCTGGTAGCGCGCGACCGCACCGGGCAAACCATCGACTTCGTCACTGGCAAGGGGCCCATCACGAAGCAGCAACTCCTGCATTGCTTGCCGCCCGTGATCGACAAGGATATTTTGCTGGTGACCGATGGTCATGCGGCGTATGCCGCGTTTGCCCGGGAAACGGGCATCAGCCATCAAGCCGTCAACTTGCGTGCCGGCATCCGCGTACGCGGCGCAGTCCACGTGCAGAACGTCAACGCATATCACAGCCGCTTGCGCGGATGGCTCAGCATCTTTCACGGCGTGGCGACACGCTATCTGTCCAACTACCTGGGCTGGCGCTGGATACTCGATGCCAGGCGCATCCTGTCGGCTGAAACATTATTGAAAGCAACCTTGGGAGAATTCCCACATCTGACGGTGACATAGCCTAAATATTTTCGCCACTGGGGCAAAAATCGCATTTTTCAAGGCCTTGAACGCATGGCCATCGTCCTTAGATTGGTAACACGCGGATGCTCACGGTGAGGTCCGCGATACTTATCGCTTACTTTTTAAAGGATATTGACCATGCGTACTTTTGACCTTGCTCCCCTGTATCGTTCCGCCATCGGCTTTGATCGCCTGGCACAACTGCTCAACGAACAACGCGCCGATGCGCAACCGAGCTACCCACCATACAACATCGAACTGGTGTCGGAAGATAAATACCGTATCGTGATGGCGCTGGCAGGTTTCAGCCGCGCGGAGATCGATATCATCACCGAACGCGATTCCCTGCACGTCACGGGCCGCAAGCAGAAAGATGGCGTGGAACGCACTTTCTTGCACCGTGGCATCGCTGCCCGCGATTTCGAACAACGCTTCCAGCTGGCCAACCACGTGAAGGTCACGGGCGCCACGTTTGAAAACGGCATGCTGACCATCGACCTGGTGCGCGAAGTGCCGGAAGCGCTGAAACCGCGCAAGATCGAGATCGCCGACGGCGCCGACGCCCATGTCAGCGTGCTGGAACAGCGCCAGGCAGCGTAATCATTCCCTGTAGCAGCTAGGCCCTGTCATCAACGCGACATGGGCGTGCAGTAGAATACTGGCCGGTTTATCCGGCCAGTTTTACATTCGGCCCCACATTTTATCTCTGATGTTGGCAATATTAGACCATGCTTAAAGGCAAAAGCCGCCGTGATGCGCACACAAAAGCGCACACAAAATGTTAAGCACGGTCTAAGTCTGCTGGCCCAATATTGCACACATCAAAGTCTCATTAAATGAGGAGCAATTCATGGACAATCAGTCAACGACGCCATCTCTCAGCATCAAACGCACTGCAGCCGCGCTGGTCGCGATGGGTGTGCTGGGCGCAGGAGGCGCGATGATCGTGCATCAAAATTACGCTGGCGCCAACAGTGCGCCGGTCATTCCTGCTGCCGTCGCCCCGGTCCCGGCTACCGCAGCGCCGCAAATGACCCTGCCCGATTTTAGCGAAATTGCCGCCCGCAACAGCCCTGCGGTGGTCAATATCAGCGTCACGGGCAGCACCAAGGTCAGCGCCGACAACAGCCAGGCCGGCACCGACGATTATGGTACCGATCCTTTCTTTGAATTTTTCCGCCGCTTCCAGGGGCCGCAAGGCGGACAGCGCAGCCGCGACGTGCCGACGCATGGCCTCGGTTCCGGCTTTATCGTCAGCCCGGACGGCGTCATCATGACCAACGCCCACGTGGTGCGCGATGCGCGTGAAGTGACCGTCAAGCTGAACGACCGCCGCGAATTCCGTGCCAAGGTGCTCGGTACTGACTTGAAAACCGATATTGCCGTGCTGAAAATCGACGCCAGCAACTTGCCCGTGGTGCCGCTGGGCCACTCGAACGACTTGAAAGTGGGTGAATGGGTGCTGGCCATCGGCTCGCCCTACGGCTTCGACAGCACGGTGACGGCTGGCGTGGTCAGCGCCAAGGGCCGTTCCTTGCCAGATGATAGTAACGTGCCCTTCATCCAGACCGATGTGGCCGTCAATCCCGGCAACTCGGGCGGCCCGCTGTTCAATACGCGTGGCGAGGTGGTCGGCATCAATTCGCAAATCTACAGCCAGACGGGCGGCTTCCAGGGGCTCTCGTTTGCCATCCCGATCGACCTGGCCGGCCGCATCAAGGACCAGATCGTCGCTACCGGCAAGGCCAGCCACGCGAAACTGGGCGTGACGGTGCAGGAAGTGAACCAGGGCTTTGCCGACTCGTTCAAGCTGGCCACGCCGGAAGGCGCGCTGGTGGCCAATGTGGAGCGGGGCAGCCCGGCCGACAAGGCCGGCTTGAAATCGGGCGACGTGATCCGCAAGATGAATGGCCAGCGCATCATCGCCTCGGGCGACTTGCCGGCCATGGTGGGTGTCGCCCTGCCTGGCGATAAAATCAACCTCGATGTCTGGCGCGACGGCAAGATCGTCACCTTGTCCGCGACCTTGGGCAATGCCGCCGACAAGGTGGCCGACGTGGCGCAAAACAATGGCATTGCCGGCAAGGTACGCCTGGGCCTGGCCCTGCGGCCCCTGCAGGCGGATGAAAAGCGCGAGGCGGGTATCAGCGCCGGCTTGCTGGTGGAAGACGCCGGCGGCGCGGCGGCAAATGCGGGGGTGCAGCCAGGCGACGTGTTACTGTCGGTCAATGGTCACCCTGTCAATACGGTCGAGCAGGTGCGCGACGTCGTCGACAAGTCCGCCAAGTCGGTGGCCTTGCTGATACAGCGCGGCCCGGATAAGATATTTATTCCGGTACGGCTGGGTTGATACCGGGGTCAGACCCGTCGGGACTCGGCGTCCCCGTCTGACTCCAGCCTTTCGCCTTTGAGGTGAATGCAGAAAAAGTAAATAACAACACGAGAGGCACACATGCGCTTATTGCTGGTAGAAGATGACACGATGATCGGCGAGGTGGTGCTCGATCTGCTGCGGGCCGAGCACTACGCGGTGGACTGGGTCAAGGATGGCGACATGGCCGATACGGCCCTGCAGACGCAGACCTATGACCTGGTGCTGCTGGACCTGGGCTTGCCGCGCAAGGATGGCCTCGACGTGCTGCGCTCGATGCGCTTGCGCAAGCTCGATACGCCAGTGCTGGTCGCCACGGCGCGCGACGCCGTCGAACAGCGCATCGCCGGGCTGGACGCGGGCGCCGACGATTATGTGCTCAAGCCGTATGATCTCGACGAGCTGCTGGCGCGCATCCGCGCGCTGCTGCGGCGCGCCTCCGGCCGTCCGGAGCCCGTATTCGAACATCAGGGCGTCTCCATCAATCCCTTGACGCGCGAAGTGATCGCCGACGGCCATCCGGTCAACCTGTCGGCCCGCGAATGGGCGGTGCTGGAAGCCTTGATTGCGCGCCCGGGCATCGTGCTGTCGCGCGCCCAGCTGGAAGAAAAGCTGTACAGCTGGAAGGATGAAGTCAACAGCAACGCGGTCGAAGTGTATATCCACGGCTTGCGCAAGAAACTGGGCAGCGAATTGATACAGAACGTGCGCGGCCTCGGCTATATGGTACCGAAGGCGTGAAGGTTACGGTGAAGGTCACCCACTCGCTGCGCGGCCGCCTGCTGTGGTTCCTGCTGGCGGCCATCATCATGGCGGCCCTGGCGCAAGCCTCGATCGCCTACCGCAGCGCGCTGTACGACGCCGACCAGATTTTCGACTACCACATGCAGCAGATGGCGCTGTCGCTGCGCTCCGGCGCGCCGCTGGCCAATCACGCCGAAGCCTTGCCGGCCGACCCTGTCAACAACGACATGGTGGTGCAGGTGTGGACGCCGGACGGCGTGCAGGTGTTCCGTTCGATCACGCGCGCCGAACTGCCGCAGCGCGCCGTGCTGGGCTTTTCCAATGTGAAGGCCAACGGCACGACCTACCGCATCTTTTCCGTGCAAACCAGTTCCCAGACCGTGCAGATTGCGCAGGACATGGCCGTGCGCAAGCGCATGGCGGGCAGCCTGGCGCTGCGCACGGTGGGACCGATTGCGCTGATGGCGCCGATCCTGATGCTGGTGGTGTGGTGGGTGGTCAGCGGTTCGCTGGCGCCCGTGTCGCGCGTGCGCAAGCAGGTGGCGGCGCGCCAGGCAGATGACTTGTCGCCCGTCTCGGAAGCGGGCTTGCCTGACGAAGTGCGCCCGCTGGTGCATGAATTGAACCTGCTGTTCGGGCGCGTGAAAACGGCGTTCGACGCGCAGCAGCATTTCGTGGCCGATGCCGCGCATGAATTGCGCACGCCGCTGGCGGCCCTGAAGCTGCAGGTATTGAGCCTGGAGCGCGCCGAATCCGAAGAAAAACGCAGCCTGGCCATTTCGCGGGTCAGCGGCGGCATCGAGCGGGCCACGCGCCTGGTCGAGCAGTTGCTGGTGCTGGCCCGCCAGGAAGCCAGCGCGGCCAGCGGCGACCAGCTGCAGCAGGTGGACCTGAACGATGTCGTCAAGCGCGCGCTGGGCGACATGGCCGGCGTGGCGCAGGCGCGCAAGATCGACCTGGGCCTGCACCATATGGATCCGGCCACGGCTGCCGGCCAGGCCGATGCCTTGAATATCCTGCTGCGCAACCTGGTCGACAACGCCATCAAGTACACGCCGCAGGGCGGCACGGTCGACATCGACCTGCGTTCCACGCCGGCTGGCGTGACCTTGTCGGTGGAAGACAGCGGCCCCGGCATCCCGCCCGAAGAGCGCGAGCGCGTCTTCAGCCGCTTTTACCGCGTGCCCGGCACGGATGCGAATGGCAGCGGCCTGGGCCTGGCCATCATCAAGGCCATCGCCGAGCGCCACGGCGCGCGCCTGGTGCTGGACAAATCCGAACGCCTGGGCGGCTTGTGCGTACGGCTGGAGTTTCCTGCGCCGCCCAAGAAATAAGGCGTTTTTGGGTTGAAACGGGCTGATCTTGCGTGATCTTTGCCTGCGCGCATTGACGCGGCAACGCCATCCCTATATTGTCTGCGCAATAAGAGCAGCCAGTGTAGGGAGCAAGCAGCATGAAGAAGATCGGATTTTCAGGAACCCTGGACCCCATCACCAACGGCCATATGTGGGTGATCGGCGAGGCGCGTTCGCTGGCCGACGAGGTGATCGTTTTCCTGTCGCAGAACCCGGCCAAGAAACCGCAGTTTCCCGCCGAAGACCGCAAGCGCATCATCGAGCAAAGCGCGCGCGCCTGCGGCTGGGACAATGTGCAGGTGGTGATCGTCAAGGGCGACTACACGGCCCGCGCAGCGAAAAAATACGGTTGCGACTACCTGATACGCGGCATCCGCACCACCGCCGATTTCGACTATGAAAACCTGATCCAGCAAACCAATGTGGACGTGCTTGCGGGGGCAAAAACCATCTTCGTGATGCCGCCGCGCGACCTCGGTTCCGTCAGTTCCAGCTTCGTGAAAGCGCTGGAAGGCCCGGTCGGCTGGAACTGGACCATGAAGAAATTCGTGCCTGCCGCCGCCTACCAGGCCTGGATACTCGACTGGCTGCACAAGGAGTGGGACACCCTGTGGACCGGCTCCGGCGAAGCCGAACTGGCGCTGGCCGCAGACTGGTTCACCCGCCTGACGGGGCCGCAGGCGTACGGCGGCGCCGGGCGCCATTATCACAACCTCGACCACCTGGTGCACGGCTTGTCCGAGCTGCGCGTGTGGGCCGACAATACGGGCGCCTCGAAACGCGACAGCGCGATTGCCAGGAAAGCCTTCTGGTTCCACGATGCCGTCTACGGCCACGATGACGACGCGCTGTTTTCCAGCGAAGAGGCCAGTGCCCAGCTGTGGCTGGGCAGCGGCCTCGATGCGGGTGACAATCTGGATGTGGCGCAGCTGATACGGGCCACCGACCACTTCCAGGGACCGGCGATTCAACATCCGCTGAAAGACGCCATCCTGGGCGCCGATCTCACCATCCTGGGCCAGGACGACGATGTCTACGATGCCTACACGGCCGCCATCGCGCGCGAATACGGCCACGTGGACCCCGCACGCTTCAAGGAGCAGCGCAGCCTGGCCTTGCAGCACCTGTGCGCCAAGGCACAGGCGGGCCAGCTGTTTGGCGATGACTATTTCTCGGGGCAGTACAACCAGCGGGCGGTGGAGAATATGCAGCGCGAGATAGCTGGTTTGTCGGGAGCGTAAATTTCGTTTTTGGCGACTGATGAATGTAGGCAGATTGATTAAGCCCAGCGGCAAAGAGCCGGGGTCAGACCCGGCGGGTCTGACCCCAGTTTTAGCTTAGTGGCTGGAATCTGCAGCCCACGCCAGCGCATCTTCCAGCCGATCATTCCCCCAAAATAGTTCTTCGCCACTGATGAAATTGGGTGCGCCGAACAGGCCCCGTGTTTGCGCCTGTTCCGTCTGGCGGCGCAGGCGCAGTTTGTTCTCGTCGCTCAAGGCCAGCGCCAGGATGGCCGGCGCATCGAGGCCCAATTCCGTCAGTGCCTCTGTGACCGCTGCCACATTGTCAATATCGCGGTCTTCGGCAAAATTCATGGTCATCATGCGGCGGACAAATGCTGCGATCCAGCCCTGGTCGGCAGCGATCAGCGCCACGCGCATCGGCAGCAGGGCGGTGCGGGGAAAGCTGGTCGGCTGCTGCCATGGTAAGCCATACTTTTCGCACAGGCGGGCCATGTCGCGCCAGGCATAGTCACCCTTGAGCTTTTGCAGCACGAACGGTGAAGTTGGCCAGCCCAGCGACTGGAAGACCACGCCGAGCAGGAAGGGTTTCCAGACGATTTCGACCTTCTTTTCACGCGCCAGCGCTTCGATGCGCATGGCGCTCAGGTAGCTGTAGTTGCTGCCGAAATCAAACCAGAATTCGAGTGTGCTTGTCGTATTCACGTGTGCTTCTTTCTGTAAAGTCAGGCAGATTCAGTCCAGGTCTCGCGCAGCATGGACAGGAAAGCCTTCATGCCGGCCGATACGTGCCGATGACCTGGATAATACAGGCGCAGACCCGGCAGCGGTGGCGACCAGTCTTCCAGTACGCGCACCAGCCGGCCTTCTTCCAGCAGGCTGGCCACGGCCCATTCAT
Organism: Janthinobacterium sp. Mn2066; assembly: GCF_049319705.1. Lineage (NCBI taxonomy): Bacteria > Pseudomonadati > Pseudomonadota > Betaproteobacteria > Burkholderiales > Oxalobacteraceae > Janthinobacterium > Janthinobacterium sp. Mn2066. Next base: position 734,983 of record NZ_JBMOUF010000001.1, read on the forward strand.
TGGTCCAGATCAAGTCTTCGCCATGCAGCGCGGCAGCAATCATCAGGTGATGGTTGTCCAGGGTCAATGGGCCTTGCGGATCGATTTCGAAGCGTTCGCCGCCCCGTTCGAATTCCCACTTGTACAGTGCGCCACCCGGCAGGCGGCTGCGCACGCAGCGGTGCTGGCGCAGGTCGTCGGGCGCAAGCGGTGGCGCGTGGCGCGCAAAATAGGCGGGCGAGCCCACCACGGCAAAACGCAGCGGTGGCGTGCAGGGGACGGCGATCATATCGAGTGGCACGTTTTCCATCGCGCGGATGCCGGCGTCGAAGCCTTCGGCAACGATATCGACCAGCCGGCCTTCGGTGACGATATCGACCTGCATGTCGGGATAGCGCGCCAGAAAGGCCAGCACCAGCGGCGCCAGGATCATCTTCGCAGCGCCTTCCGAGGTATTGATGCGCAAGGTGCCGGACGGCGTGTCGCGAAAGGCATTCACGCCATCCATGGCTTCGGCGATCTGCCCCAGCGCCGGCTGCACGCGGGCCAGGAATTGCTGGCCCGCCTCGGACAGGGCCACGCTGCGCGTGGTGCGGTGAAACAGGCGCACGCCCAGCCGCGCTTCCAGGCTGGCAATCGCGTGGCTCAGCGCCGAGGATGACATGCCCAGTTCTGCCGCCGCCTTGCGGAAGCTGCGCTGGCTTGCCACCGCGACGACGGCATTGAGTTCGATCAAACCTGTCCGCTTCATTTTGAGACCTTCTGATTATCCTGTTTTATGCAGCAACTCATGCAAGATTATGCGGATTGTTAGTTCAATGCAAGAGGGCTATCTTGTCTGTGTTCCACACACTTCCCCCTTCATTGAAAGAACATCATGCACAAGACCATCTTGATCACGGGCGCTTCGCAAGGCATCGGCCAGGCAACTGCTCAACTTTTTGCCGCCCAAGGCTGGAATGTGGTGGCCACCATGCGCACACCCGGCAGTGCCGCAGGCCAGGCGCTGGCTGCCTTGCCCGGCGTGCTGGTAACGCGCCTCGACGTGGAAGACAAGGCCAGCATCGCCGCTGCCATCGAGGCCGGTATCGCGCGTTTCGGCCGCATCGACGCGCTGGTCAATAATGCCGGTTATGGCCAGATCGGCCTGTTCGAGCCGGTGCCCGCCGACACCGTGCAGCGCCAGTTCGACGTGAACGTGTTTGGCGTGATGGATACCATCCGCGCCATCCTGCCGCATTTCCGCGCGCAGGGTGGCGGCGCCGTGCTCAACGTCAGTTCGGGTGCGGGCATGTTTACCTTGCCGCTCGCTTCCCTGTATTGCGCCAGCAAGTTCGCGCTGGAAGGTTTTACGGAGGCGTTGTCGTATGAACTGGCGTCGCAGCATATCGTCGTCAAGCTGGTGACGCCCCATGGCGGCGTGACGGGCACCGCCTTTAACGCCACCTCGGCGCAGGCCACGGCGCTGCCCACGCCGGAACTGGCAAGCTACGATGCGTTTATCGCCGATACGCAAGCGGCGTACGCGAAGATGGCCGCCGCCAGTTCCATGTCGGCGCAGGATGTGGCCCAGTTGATCCACTCGGCGCTGACCGATGGCAGCGACCGGCTGCGCTACCTGATCGGCGACGATGCGCGCGGCTTCGTCAAGGCGCGGCGTACCTTGAGCGAGGAGGCGTATATCGATTACATGCGCGGTTATTTTGCGCCGGCCCAGGCATAACTGCAGCATCGGCACTGCTGCGCTGCAACTTGCTTGCTATGCAAATCTCTGCGCTTTTCATTTAGGCAATATAGTATCCTGTGCGTGGAGCCGCGTGCCGCTAAACGCGGACGCTGCGAGACAGGAGATAATGGATGCTCAGGAGCTTTAAAAGATATGCAATGCCATGGCGCTCCTTGCTGCTTGCACCCTTTGTGAGCATCCCTGTCATGACACTCTCCGGACTGGGGACCTCGGACGCAGGCATGCTCAGTGACGTTTTCATGGGGCTTTTATTTGGTCTGCTGATGGGCGTTCCCGCTGCATTTTTCGGCATCGCCATTGTTGGCTTTCCCATGTATTTTTTGTTGTTGAGATTTAATGTTCTGCGCTTATGGAGCGCGTGCGCCGTCGGAGGTCTGGTCGGGTTCCTGATCTTTTTCGATAGCGCGCCGATGAGAATCACGCTCGGAGGCTTGTTGACGGGGTGCGCCGTGGGTGCGCTGGCCTATGTGCTGCGGCCGACAAAAGATGAAATAGAATCGAAGTGCAACGGCGCCAAGCCGGCAGAAGCAGCCGGTCCTGCGGCCAATGATTGAAGTGTCACGCGTTGGATGCCTGGCGCCTGCAGCGGGCTGTGCGGGGTATGGATACTTTGATATTGCGCGGGCAACTTTTCCGTGTCACCATGATTTTTCTGCCATAAACAGTACCCGGAGGTAATGATGTCTGCTTATATGCCAGCGTTTATTTGGCTGCTTTCCCACATGGCTTGCCTCATGATTGCCAAGCGCCGTGGCGTAAAAAATACCACGCTCAGGACCATGTCGGCCGTATTGCTGGGGCCATTTGCCATTCCTTTGGTGCTGGCTGCAAAACCACAGAAATTGGCGCGAGTCTGACTTCGTGCGATCAATTGGTTCGATTGATGAATATGATGCAGTGGGCTTGAGTCGCTTGCAGCCGAGATAGACGCCTGAGCTGGCGATCCAATCCTGTTGATCCCGCCTTGAACAACAGCGGCTGCCCATGCCGGCGCAGCCGCTGTTGTCATATGCACTGCAGGCTCAGAACTTCACCCACAACCGTCCAAAATACGAGGCGCCGTTCAGGCCGAATTGCACGCTGTCGGATTTGAAGCCGTTATCGGTTTCGTCCGGATTTTGCGTGCTGGGCTTGACGTTGAAGATGTTGTTGCCGCCAAAGGTCAGCTTGGTGTTTGTGTTGATGCTGTAGGTGAAGCTGAGGTCGGCCGAGGCCTTGGCCGAATAGTGGGCGTTGGGCACGCCGGCGGCCGTGCCGCTGAAGGTGCCCAGGGTTTGCGGGCCGAAATAAATCAGGCGCAGGTCGGACTCCAGCTTGCCGGTGACGTAGTCGAAGCCCAGCGTGGACTTGGCGCGCGGGCCGCCCTGTTCGATGAACAGGCGTTCGCGTTCGGATAGCAGCACGTCGGCGTAGCCTGCCAGCGACGGCGGGGTCTTGACTTTCGTCACTTCCGTCTGGCTCAGGTTCAGGGCCAGGAAGGTGGTCAGTTTGTTGCCGATGAATTCGCCCTTGTGCGAGGCTGTCAGGTCCAGCCCGCGCGTGCGCGTGTCGATCGAGTTGACGAAGAATTGTGCTTCGCCCACGCCCAGCAAGGCCAGGCGCGCCGCCAGGTCCGGGTAATTGTCCGCATTGAAGCGGCCCGACAATACGATGCGGTCCTTGATCTTGATGTTGTACAGGTCGGCCGTCACGGAAATCGCTTGCGTGGGTGTCCAGGTGGCACCCAGGGTAAAGCTGGTGGATTTTTCTTCTTTCAGTTTCGGGATGCCGGCCGCGTTGGCGACGGCGCCGCCGTTGGGCGCCAGCACCACGTCGGTGGGGACGCCGCCGATAAAGTCGGTAAAGGTCGAGGAGAAATACACTTGCTGCAACGATGGCGCGCGGAAACCCGTGCTGGCCGAGCCGCGCAGCAGCACGTCGGGTGTGAGCTTGTAGCTGCCGGCCAGCTTGCCTGTCACGGTCGAGCCGAAATCGCTGAACTTTTCATAGCGCACGGCTGCCTGCGTTTTCAGGCGCTCCGTCAGATCCAGTTCCACATCAACATAAGCGGCGATGCTGTGGCGTTTGGCCTTGGTGGCGTCGCTGGGCTGGAAGCCGGGAAAGCCCTGGCTGCCCGCATTGCCGCCCACGCCCACGCCGTCGGCATCGATGTAGGAATTGGGTTCGCCGGCCATGATGCGGTATTCCTCGCTGCGGTATTCGGCGCCGAAAGCGAGGTTCAAGCCTTTGAGGATGTCGTCGTAATAACGGCTGAAATCGGCATTGCTGGTCAGTTGCTGGAACGAAAAGCCGCCCGCGTCGAAGTTGCTGGCGCTGACTCCCTTGCCGCCTTTTAACAGGTCGAGGTTGGCAATCGAGGCATTCAGGGTATGGCTGATGTCGTAGCGCATCCGGTTGTAGCCATAGGTTTGCGAAAAATCGGCATGCCAGTCGCCGATCTGGCTACGGTGACCCAGGATGGCGTAGCGGTCGTCGATCTTGCCGTTAATAAAAGGCACGAAACCATCGGGGTACATGGCGGCCGAGTTGCGTGATGGAATGTCGTCGCTGCCGATGCCGCCCCGGCCAAAGGCGGCGCTCGATGCATCGCGCGTCTGGGCGCCGGCCGTGAAGTACAGCTTGCCCGTGCCGCTGGTGGCGTAATCGCCATTCAGGTACAGCGTCTGGTTTTGCGTTTTAGTATCGCCGATGATGCGCAGGCTGTCTGCGTCGGCCCGGTTCGAGCGGCCACGGTCCAGGTATTCGCCCGTGATGGCGAGCGTGCCTTTGTCGCCCAATGCGATGCCGCAATAGGCGGAGGTCAGGTAATTCTTGCCGTCGCCCACGCCATACTGGCTGTAGCCGGCCACCGCTTCGCAACCCAGGCTTTTTTTCAGTTCGATATCGATCACGCCGGCAATCGCATCCGAACCATACTGGGCGGCGGCGCCGTCGCGCAGCACTTGCACGTTTTTAATCGCCAGCAAGGGAATCGCATTCATGTCGGTGCCCGTGTTGCCGCGGTTGCGCGCGCCGAACAGATTGACCAGCGCCGTCGTGTGGCGCCGCTTGCCATTCACCAGCACCAAAGTCTGGTCGGAACCGAGTCCGCGCAGGGCTGCCGAGTCGATCAGGTCGGCCCCATCCGCGCCCGTCTGGCGCGTGGAATTGAAGGAGGGCGAGATGTATTGCAGCGTTTGCGCCAGGTCAAACTGGCCGCCTTGTTCAGACACCTTGGAGATGGGAATGATATCGACCGGCACCATGGTATCGGTGGCGGAGCTGGCCACGCGGCGCGAACCGACCACGCTGACCGTTTGCAGCTCGCTTTGCGTGGCGGCGGCTTCGCCGCCCTGGTTCTGTGCCTGCGCGGCGGGACTGGACAGGGCCAGGGCGGCGCTGCCATACAGGCTGATAAGGACGGCTTTACGCAAGGTGGTGAGAGTCGGCACGCAGTATCTCCAAGTGGTATAGGCCACTTGATTCTAGTGCCAATATTTCATGTCTCACCAGCAATAATTTGTTTTGTTGTCACAAATTAAGTGCGACTGTTGTTTCTTTGTTGCCCCGTTTTTTTATCTGCATCAGCGTGGTGCGTTATTGCGACTTAATCACTATTTAAGTGCTTGTTTGCACCATGCCGCCTACCCAGATTTCGCCGGGCTTGTATTGTGCCTGGATCAAACAGGGTTGCTGCGTCACATGGCCTTGCGACAGGCTCAGCGACTGTTGCAGATGCAGTGCCAGTGCGCCCGCCGCCACGCCGGTAGCGCTGTCTTCCAGCGCGGGATCGAGATGGTTGAAGTTGCGCCCTTCGTATTGATTATCGCCAATATGGCAATACACATAGCAGCCGCTGACCTTGTTTAAGCCTCCCCAGTCGGCAATCAATTCCAGGTTCGGCCGCAGTGCGCGCAGGGTGGTGCGGTCGGCCACTTCCAGCAGCAGCTTGGGACTGCCCACCGAGACGATGGCGGGCGGCGACACCAGGTGCATATGCTGGCCCATCAGTTCCGACGGGATATGCCGCTCCAGATTCACGGTGGGCGACTGCTGCGGCGCCAGGCCGATCAGATAGCCGTCGGCGCTGCGTACCAGCCGCAGCGCCTGGCCGCGCATGGCCGTCGTCACCGTCATGGTCTCTGGCGCGTCCGCTGCACCCAGCAAGATATGCGTGGCCGCCAGGGTCGCATGCAGGCACAAGGGGCTGCGCGTGTGCGGATAAAAATAATCGAGCACGATGGCGCCGTCGGGCTGGCGGTCGATGTAGACGCAGGCGCTGACATTGCGTTCGAGTGCATAGGCCTGGCGCGCCGTTTCATTGCTGTGGTCGTTTTCAACCACCAGCGCAGGATTGCCGCCGCCAGCTTCGGCGCCGAAACATTTCAGGAGATGGACAGTCATGGTGGATGATGGTCGGTGGCGTTAAGGGGTAGGGTCTCAGCATAAACGAAAAGTCGCTTTTCGGATGCGTATAATATACTGTGTTTATATACAGTATTGAGGTGCATCATGTCGGGCGCAGGCTTACCGGATTATGCTGAGTTATTCTGCTTGACCAATTTCAGCTTCCTGCATGGGGCTTCGCATGCGCATGAGCTGGTGGCGCGTGCCGTGCAACTGGGCTACCAGGCGCTGGCCATTACAGACGAATGCTCCTTGGCCGGCGTGGTACGGGCCCATGCAACGGCCAAGCGGGCCGGCTTGCCTTTGATTATCGGTGCGCACTTTCATTTGACGCAGGCTGACGGCAGCCCGGGTCTGTCCTTGCTGGCGCTGGTGCAAGACCGCGAGGGCTATGGCAATTTATCCGAGCTGATCACCATGGCGCGCACGCGCGCGGCCAAGGGACGTTATCTGCTGACGGCTGACGATTTTGCCGCGCCGTCGCCCGGGTTTTCTCATTTGCAAGGTTTGCCTGGCTGTTTGATGATCTTGCTGCCCAGCTATCCGGCACAGCCGGAAACCGTGTCTGCACAGGCAGCGTGGATGGCTGCCACCTTTGGCCCAGGGCGTTGCTGGATAGGCTTGAATCTGTTGCAGCGGGCACAGGACGATGCGCACCGCATGAGCGTGCTCGATGCTGGTCAGGCGCTGGGTTTGCCGGTGGTCGCTGTCGGCCATGTATGCATGCATGTGCGCTCGCGCAAGCCTTTGCTCGACACCTTGTGCGCGATCCGGGTGGGCAAGCCGGTGGGCGAGTGCGGTTATGCGCTGGCGCAAAATGCCGAGCAGCATTTGCGTGCGCGCGTGCGCCTGGCCAATCTCTACCCGCCGCAGGCGCTGGCGGAAACCTTGCGCATCGCCAGGCTATGTAGCTTTTCGCTCGATAGCCTGAAGTATGAATATCCCGATGAACTGGTGCCTGCCGGCCACACGCCAGCCAGTTATTTGCGTCAAGAAACGTATGCGGGTGCGCGCGGCCGCTTTCCCTTGGGCATACCAGCGCTGGTGCAGGAGCAGATCGAGCAGGAACTGGAACTGATCGCCGACCTTGGCTACGAAGCGTATTTTTTGACGGTGTACGACATCGTGCGCTTTGCCCGCTCGCAAGACATCTTGTGCCAGGGGCGGGGATCGGCCGCCAACTCGGCCGTCTGTTATTGCCTGCACATCACGGAAGTGGATCCGGCGCGCGGCAATTCCCTGGTCGGGCGTTTCATGTCGCGCGAGCGCAATGAGCCGCCCGATATCGACGTCGATTTCGAACACCAGCGGCGCGAGGAAGTGATTCAATATATTTATACCAAATATGGCCGAGGGCGTGCCGCGCTGGCGGCCGTGGTGATCAGCTACCGGCCGAAAAGCGCCTTGCGCGATAGCGGCCGGGCGCTGGGGATCGACCTGGCCATCGTGGAAAAAGTGGCCAAGGCGCATCACTGGTTCGATGGCAAGCGCGATTTGTTGAACCGCCTGGCTGAATGCGGTCTGGACCCGGAAGCGGCGCTGTCGCAGCAATGGGCCAGCCTGGCGCAGCAGTTGCTGGGTTTCCCCCGTCATCTGTCCCAGCATCCGGGAGGCTTTGTGATTGCGCAAGGCAAGCTGTCGCGCCTGGTGCCTATCGAAAACGCCACCATGGCAGGGCGCAGCGTGATCGAGTGGGACAAGGATGACCTGGAAGAACTGGGCTTGATGAAGGTCGATGTGCTGGCGCTGGGCATGTTGTCGGCCTTGCGCCGCGCTTTGGAGCTGGTTAGCCTGCGGCGTGGTGAGGTCGTCCGTTTGCAGGATATTCCATCTGAAGACCCTGCTACTTACGACATGATGTGTTTGGCCGATACCATCGGCGTGTTCCAGATCGAATCGCGCGCGCAGATGAGCATGCTGCCGCGTTTGCGGCCCCGCGAGTTTTACGATCTGGTGATCGAAGTGGCGCTGGTGCGCCCCGGCCCCATCCAGGGCGGCATGGTCCACCCGTATTTGCAGCGGCGCCAGAAAAAGGAGGCGGTGGTGTACCCGAAAGGGCTGGAAAAGGCGCTGGGCCGCACCCTGGGCATCCCGATTTTTCAGGAGCAAGTGATGCAGGTGGCCATGATCGCGGCCGGTTTCAGCGCCGGCGAGGCGGACGAATTGCGGCGCGCCATGGCCGCCTGGAAACGCAAAGGTGGGCTGAATAATTACCATGAACGTATCGTCGAGCAGATGGTCAACAATGGTTATGAGCGGCAGTTTGCGGAAGATATCTTCAGCCAGATCGAAGGCTTTGGCGAATACGGATTCCCGGAATCGCATGCGGCCAGTTTCGCGCTGCTCACTTACGCCAGTTCTTGGCTGAAATGTCACGAGCCGGCCGCCTTTTTATGTGCCTTGCTCAATAGCCAGCCCATGGGCTTTTATAGCCCCTCGCAATTGGTGCAAGATGCGCGCCGCCATGGCGTGCAGGTGTTGCCGGTCAATGTGATGCTTAGCGGTTGGGAATCAAGCCTGGAAGGCGATATGGCTGCGCCCATGGTGCGCCTGGGGTTAAGCATGTTATATGGCATGCGGATGGAAGCGGCTTTGCGTATCGAAGACGCGCGCGCCATGTCTCCCTTTCTTGATGTGGCCGACCTGGCGCGACGCGCCAGCCTGGACCGCCACGACTTGCAGATCCTGGCGGCAGGAAATACCTTGCAGGCGCTGGCCGGCAATCGCAGGGACGCGATGTGGCAGGCGGTGGGCGCCGTGCCGGAGCGCGATTTGCTGCGCCCCACCAGCGTGCAGGAAGACTTGCCCGTGCTGGCCGCGCCCACCGAAGGCGAAACCATCGTCGGCGATTACCGCGCGCAAGGCCTGACCTTGGGCCGCCATCCGCTGGCGCTGCTGCGCGCGAAATTGCTGGATCAGCGCTTTATGCCGGCCGCTACCTTGATGACCTATACGGATGGCCAACTGGCGCGCGCCTGCGGCATCGTCACCGTGCGCCAGCGTCCGGGCACGGCCAAGGGCGTCATCTTCATGACACTGGAAGACGAAACGGGCACCGTCAACGTGATCGTCTGGCCCAATCTGGTGGAAGAACAGCGCCGCGAAGTATTGAGCGCGCCCTTGCTGGGCGTGTACGGCGTATGGCAACGGGAAGGCATCGTGCGCAACCTGATCGCCAAGCGCCTGGTCGACATGTCGCATTTGCTGGGACGCTTACGGACCAGTAGCCGCGATTTTTGCTGAGGCATTGATGATGGATAATTATCAGCGCGTGCTTGGCTGGGGGCCGCACCCGATTTCAGCAATGTGGAAGATGTGGCGAAAAATTGTGCTGGTAACTTGACTGTCGCTCCGGCCGCCAAGCCGCAGGCGCAGCAAGCCTGGTCTCTGTTGTTGGAAATGACAACCGGGCAGCATTGGAGTAATGCTGTTCAGTTAGCTAGTCCTGCACACTTTTTACTTACCCCAACGTCGAAAGTGCCGGGGTCGGACCCTGCAGGGTCCGACCCCAGGGTTTGCTTTTGGGGTAAAAATGACGCTAACTGAACGGCATTAGAGTATTGGAGCGCTATAAGTCGGCTGGACTATCCAACGTACGCCATTGGCCGAACTCGGCTGGTGATCATGGAGCGTAACATCTTCCTCACCCAAAAATATCCGAAATCTCGCAACTTTAAATGCTCTCTACCTGGCCGCTGCTATGGCAAACTTGCCAGATGAACCAGCTTATTTCCTCTTGCCTTATCCGTCCCGCCACCATCGCCGACGCCCCCGCCATCGCCGCCCTGATCGATGATTTGATGCCTTTCCTGACCCTGCACCCGAACGGGGAGGGGGCGGAAAAGTTTATCGAGAACTGCAAGCTGGCGGCGATTGAAAATTATCTGTCGCAAGCCAGATATGATTACCAACTGGCCCATATCGATGGCGAGCTGGCGGGCGTGGTGGCCCTGCGCGACAACACGCATCTGTTCCATCTGTTCGTGCCGCGCGCGCTGCACCGGCGCGGCATGGCGCGCCGTTTGTGGCAAGCCGCCCGCGATACCTCGCTGGCTGGTGGCAATACAACCGGCTTTACCGTGAACTCATCGGTGTATGCCTTGCCGCTGTATCAAAGCCTGGGCTTTATCGCCACAGGGCCGAAGGTGGAGATGGATGGGATTGCGTTCGTGCCGATGCGTATGGCGCTGTAGTAGGCTTGCGGCATCGGTAGGAATGTCAGGCAAGGTGACAATGCTTAGCTTTCAATCAGATTGTCAGCCCGCGGCTTATTAAAGCACTCTTTAATATAATGCACCACAGCCTGCGCTTCCATCGATTGACGGTACTTTCCATCCGCTATCACCTTGCTCATCACACTGCCGTTTCCCGGTTCCGCAAACCAGATGCACAACTTTTTGGCGCGGGTTGCCGCTACGTAAGCCACGCGGAATGCCTCATTTTGCTGGGCCTGATCAAATGTTTGTGGGAGTCGGGCGAGTCGGTAAAGATTGTTCTTAAGATTATTCGAACCGAAGAACTTTGGCGCACTAACAAGAATAACAAAGTCAGTCTCCAGTCCCTTGCTTTGATGGAAAGTGGTTTTAGTGAGTTTTTTGTCGCTCAGTTTTTCGTATGACTTAAGGAAGCGCTGATTAATTCAGCCGCCCCGTTCCCGTCGGTGCCGCGACCTGAGACAATCACGCTACGTTCACCGTCCGCGCCCCATCATGCAAAAGAGCTTCTCGACCTCGAATACGCCGCCAAGAAAAAACTGACGCGGCGCGACCGCTTCCTGGCCGAAATCGATAGCGTGACACCGT